>JAWSVC010000014.1:0-73395 GCA_033852075.1 Gammaproteobacteria bacterium
TTCCGAAGGTTCGCAATATTTTACCCGGACAGTAGTGGGCCTTCACCGACATGACGCCATTTGCACTTCGTCATCACTATGCATTACACAATATAAGACAACTGTTATACACGTGTAATTTTCTTGTAGCATTTCTGTGACAAACTACCTCGCAAATTAACCATCATGCTTAATTTATACATTTAATTTTTTATTATTAATGAGCGTTAAGAAATGAGAAACATCCTAAGAAACATTATTTTATCTACATCTATAGTTCTTCTTATATCCTGCGGCGGCAGTGAAGGAAGAAAAGAAAAATACCTGGATCAAGGTATCTCAAAGTTTGAATCCGGAGACTACGAAAAGGCTCGCGTTAGCTTTAAGAATGTTCTGCAAATTGACCCAAAGGATGTTAAAGGCAGGTTTTGGATTGGCAAAACCATGGAAAAACTTAAGGAGTGGCGCAAAGCTGCAGGATATTACAACTCCACCCTTGATGTTGATCCAAACCATCATGAAGCCACTGTGCGTTTAGGGCGCATAATGTTAATGGCACGAGATGACAAGTCGGCACTGGAAAAGGCAGAAAAACTATTAGCCACTAACCCGCAAGATCCAGACGGCTTAGTAATCCGTGCCGGAGTTCACTCTATCCGTGGTGATATTACAAACTCTCAAAAAGACGCCGAAGCGGCTCTTAAACAAAATAGCACGCACCTTGATGCCATTGTATTACTAGCATCCATCTATAACCAGCAGGGCAACCAAGATAAAACTTTAGAAATACTTAACCAAGGAATAGCTGCTCATAAAGAAAATATCAGCCTGCGCGCACTTAAGGTCAACATCTTCATTAAACAAAACAAACCAGATGCTGCCATCGCTATCCTAAATGAAATCATAACTATAGAACCTGAAAATCTTGCTCATAGAGTTAGCTTGGCCAAACTACTTATCTCTCTACAGCAAACAGAAAAGGCCAAGCAAGTACTGGCAAAGGCAATATCTGAAATGCCAGAAGATCTTGAAGCAAAAATAGCTATGGTGGATTTTCTGCAACAAACAGAAGGAGTGCCTGCCGCCGAAGCAAAGCTGCAAGAGATGATTAATCAAAACTCTGAAGAAACAAAACTAAAATTTAAGATGGCACACCTGCTTGAAAGCAATAAGAAAGTTGAAGAGGCTAAAGAGGTTTATAACAAGATTATCTCTGATGATGAAACTAGCCCTAACGCCTTAAAAGCTCGTAATCGCCTTGCGATGATATTGGCTTCAGAAAAAGATATAGATAGCGCTTTACAGCAACTAAGAATCGTACTCGAGGAAAACCCAAGGGATAACGATGCCCTGATCCTTCGTGGCAACATTGCCATGACTCAAAAGAACGCCATTGATGCAATCGCCGATTACCGTTCAGTTCTACGTGATCAACCAGATTCGGCTAAAGTACTAAGCCTTCTTGCGCGTGCACAGGTCGCCAATAAGGAATATGAACTAGCCAAGCAAAACTATCAGCGTGCCCTTGAAGCTGATCCAATGCTGAAAAGCGTTTATCCTGAACTGGCTCAACTACTGATCGCAAATAAAGAAGCAAATCTAGCGATCAAGGTTCTTGAACAAGGCTTAATGTTAGATCAAAAACAACTAAATATGCTTGATGCACTAACCAAACTATATATCCAAACTAAGCAGTGGAATGAAGCCAAAAATGCAGCACGTAGACTAGAGTTCAACTTCCCGGATTCACCGCTTGGCTACTACTACAGTGGCATGATTGCAATGGGTGAGAAGGATTTTGCACAAGCAGAAAAAGATTTCAAACAATCCTTATCAATTTCGCCAACTGCAGTTGAGCCATTAAATGGCTTGGTCCGCAGTTTCCTATATCGCCAGCAGCACGATTTAGCTATTGCCTGGTTAGATAGAGTTATAGAAAAACATCCTGAACATGCGTTAGCTTATAACTTATTAGGCGAGATCTTGCTTGGACAAAAACAAACAAAAAAGGCAAAGGTAGTTTTTGAGAAGGCTATATCAATAAAAGAAAACTGGTGGATTCCATATCGTGGTCTTGCAGGTACCTATCTAGCTATGAAGCAAGAAACCAAGGCATTAGAAACTTACCAAAAAGCCTTGGAAAAAGATTCAAAGGCACTGCGTATCAGATCTGATATGGCCCTTTTGTTGGAGAAGCGCGGTGAATATGAAAAGGCTATAAGCGAATACGAAACTATTATGACTCAACAGGAATCTTCTATAGCTGCAAATAATCTGGCAATGATGCTGGTTAGATATCGCAAAGATCAAAAGAGCATAGATCAAGCTTTTGAGTTAGTTAAAATCTTTGAAGGTAGCGAAAATCCAGCATTAATCGACACTATCGGTTGGGTTAACTACAAAAAAAATAACAATGAAAAAGCAATAGCACTGCTGGAAAAAGCTGTAGATAAAGCACCACAGGCTGCTGTGATCAGGTATCACTTGGGTATGGCTTATCTGAAAGGAAATCTTAAAGAGATGGCTAAAACCAATTTGCAAAAATCTATCGAAGCAGGAATTGATTTTGCCGGAATAGATGAAGCTAAGGATGCCTTAAAAGGAATTAATTAACCATAATGGGTTTTTAACCCCGTGTATTTTGATAACTAGAGGACTATCATATGAACACAAAGACTGTAATCAATGCGGTTATGGCAGTGGTACTGTTTGTTTACGCTAGTATTGCGTTAGCTGATTCTGAAATTTTGATTCAAGAAGTAGGGTTTGTTGGTTCCAGTGCCAATGTTGCAACTGGTGAATTTGAACTGACAGAGTCGGGTCGTTATACATTTTCTATAACAGATCTTTCAACTCAAGATGTTAACAACGAGTTCTTAGAACCATTTGAGGATTTAAATGCTCTTATCATTAAAGATGATCAAGAATATATTACAAAATTTAGTAGCGATTTATCGACATCAAATATTCAACTTGAACCGGGTATTTATCAAATAATTATTCACGGAACATCATTACAAACTTCAGGTAAAATCAGTCAATACTCTGCTAATGTTATATTGGAAAATCAAGAGACTCCGGTCTATACAAAGGTTGGTTTTATTCCTGAATTATCTAATGAAACTAAAATTGAAGATGGCTTTATCAATCCTATCGGTATCGAAGAGGATGGGGATTACAAAATATATTTAACCAACTTTGCATTTCCAAAAAGTCTGCAACATCTTCAGCTTTTAGTTGCTAATAATGCAGACCACAGCTCATCGTTTCAATTAGATGCATCAAACTCTACTCAAGCTATAAGCAGTATATTCTCCGCTACTGCCGGAAATACACTAACCATTGCTACAATTGCTGTGGCAGATGAGAGCGTTGGTAAGGGATTATTTGGAATTAAGATGGTTAAGGTTGTTGGAGAATACGAGTTATCTGTTTTTGAAACCGTAATACCTGTTGGAGAAGAAGATGGAACAACTGATAATGATGTTACCACACTGCACCAAGGGTTTTTCACTGTTCCAGAAAATACTGGCGGTACTCAAAATTTACAATTTTCCGATTTAAGAAGTGCCACAACTGTATTAGTTGATAATGAAGACTCTTTCATTGAATCCATCGGTTACATAATTCAAGATGCTATAACAAACAATGTAATATTAAATACAACAGCAACCGAAGAAACAACTGAGCTTGGGTTACCTTCTGGTGATTACGTGATTCGTTTATTTGTTAATAGTTCCATTACCCAAGAAGAGATATTTGGCATTAGAATTAGTGACAAGGCTTCTAACGAAAGGATCTATGATTATACACAAGTTATTGGTAAGGGGTTTTTACACTCAACACAACTTCCTGCGCTTGCTCAGCAAACTAAACTAATCATTGCTGATCTGTGTGAGCGTGCGCGTTTCTCACAACTTGCGTTAATACTTTCCAATGGCGTTGATATTATTGATACCGTAAAAATTGAATATTCAGCCAATGATCCCAGTTATTGTTCTAGCCCTGTTGTCGAGGATGTTGAAGTGATTACTTCTAGCAGCCTTAGTTACCAGGCTCATATATATGCACTTGCTCCAGAAGAAACTGATCAAGGTACTATTAGACCTGCGTTATTCAATATGCAAATCATAAATGCAGACTCGGATACATTGATATATGAAAATACTGGGTCTATGCAAGGTGATTACTCATGTATGGGATATGAGTTTGATATTACTTCAGAAGATGGAACAGGAACCATTAGCTTGATTGACTATGCGTTCCCTCAAAATTTTGCCGATATCAAATTGGTTATTACCCAAGGTACTGACAAGGTAACTATTTTTACAACAAGTGAGGCAGGTTCAAGTTACACCTATGATTCTCTTCAATCTGGTAAATATTTTGCTACGGTCATTGCCGACCTTGCAGATGAATCCGCATTATCAACTTATGGGATCAAAATGACCTATAAACCTGCTACAAACGTTCCACCGGTAGATAATCAAACCGGAGATGGTGGAAGTGATAGTAGTGGTAGTGGAGGAGGCGGTAATACGTCTTTACTGCTTGTTTTGATGTTACTACTTGGGGCGAATATCCGTAATAACAAGTAGCTACCTATACACCAGAAGTGCAAGATTAAGACTCTTGCACTTCTTTCGGATAGAATTAGAAATCAATTTCATTGCCTAATAAAAACCATCTATTAATAATAATTCTCCATTTCTTTCCTATAATTAAATCCATGGATAAATAATTTTCCTTTTGTGCTTTTACCTATCGCTAGGAGTGCAGCATGCGTACCTATAATTTAGCTTTTCGCAGCCATCTAAAAAAAATATTACGACCATTAATACTTGTTGTAACAATGGCCTTATGCTGCTTTTCATTTGCTCAAGAAACTTCCGACATTGTTATTACTATAAATGGATCAACAACAGTACACCCATTAGCGAATGCTTTTTCTGCTCACTATTCCAAACTACACCCTGAGGTAAGATTTGATATATCTGCAACTGGTAGCGGAGCCGGTGCAAATGCCCTTATAGAAGGTAAGTGCGACATTGCAAATATGTCTCGCTTTATGAAACAGGCTGAATTCCAAAAGGCTATCGAAAATGGTGTTCTGCCGGTTTTTCATACGGTTGCCATGGATGCTTTGCTGGTTATTACTCACAAAGACAATCCGATTGATGGGCTTTCCATAAAGCAAGTTCGGCAAATTTATTCCGGCGAAATAACCAATTGGAAAGAGGTTGGCGGTCGTGATGCTCGAATAACCGTAATTGCTCGGGACTCAAAAAGTGGCACTCAAAAGGTATTCAATGAACTGGTAATGCAGGGACAATCAACAAAACCGGAATTTGAGCTAGAACACAATCGCCTGATTCAAACAATGGTGCAAGATGATCCTAATGCTATTGGATATGGAGGTTTGGCCTTTGCAAATGGTGTTAAGCCTTTAGCGGTTGATGGCGTTACCCCGGATAGAGAACATATTGCTGCCAGCAAATACCCACTTGCAAGACCTCTTTTTATGGTTACCAATGGTTATCCCAAACTTGGTTCTCATATCCAACAGTTTATTAATTTTTATGCTAAGCCGGCTGGACGTCTTGCAGTTGAAGAAGCAGGTTATGTATCCTTACAAGGATATGGTGAAGTAACACTTGAAGATGTATTCAAGATTTATTGGCCATGGCTTGCACTGAGCGGATTCCTTATTATGGTTGTATATGCAGCCAGATCATATTTATATGCTCGTAATATAAATAAGCATAGAAACAAGCTTAATAATTTACAAAACTACTTATATAACATAATCAATTCCATGCCATCAGTGATAATAAGTGTTGATAGTAATGGAATTATCAAACAATGGAACGTTCAGGCTGAAAAAATATTTAATTGTTCTTTTGCTGATGCCATAGGATCTAATGCAAGTGAATTAATTACTATCAAAAGCCCCATCATAGATAAGCTTTCTGAAAATATTATTTATAACGATGTTTTTTCCGACGTTGAGGTTGAGTCAGTAATAGGTGATGAAACTCGTTATTTTGATATTACATTATTCCCTTTAAAAGAAGGAGATAGTCAAGGAGCTGTTATTCGTATCGACGATGTAAGTAAAAAGGTTGAGATAGATAAAACCCTAAAACAAAGTAGAAAGATGGAAGCAGTTGGACAACTTGCCGGAGGCATTGCACATGACTTTAAAAACATGCTTGGTGCCATTCTAAGCGCTAGCCAACTATTTCAGTACAGAATGAGCAAGGAAGACCCTAATTTTAAATATGTAGAAATTATAGAAAGCGCATCAGAACAAGCTTCCGATCTTATTAGCAGACTTTTAGATTTTTCTCGCAGAAGCAGTATAAGTGCAAAAATTGAGTTGCACAGCGCCATTGAAAATAGCATCAAACTATTAAAGCACAGCCTGCAAAAAAACATATTAATCGAAACAGATTTTCAGGCAGAAGAGGACACCGTTTTTGGTGATTTTTCGCAACTCCAAAATGTATTTTTAAATCTTGGTATTAATGCTGGTCATGCAATGCCATCTGGTGGGCACCTTGCATTTAAAACGCGAATTGTTGAACTCACACAGGAGTTTTGTGAACAAAGTTCCTACGCAATAGAACCTGGAAAATTCTTTCTTGTAGAAGTATCTGATACCGGATCAGGCATCCCCAATAAAATCATAAAAGAAATATTTGATCCTTTTTTCACCACCAAAGATCCTGGCAAAGGAACTGGGCTTGGCCTTTCTTCTGTAAAGTCAATACTAGAACAACACCATGGAGCTATCAATGTATACAGCGAACTAGGAAAAGGCAGCGTATTCCATCTTTACTTCCCATTAGTAGAACCCGAAAAAATAGCCAGTAAGGATATCAAAACACAGTGGATTACTGGTAGTGGAACTATACTTGTAATTGAAGATGAACCTATGATTCGTAAGATGACAACATCTATACTTTCAGAGCTTGGTTACAACACCATAACTGCCGTCGATGGTATTGATGGAGTTATCCAGTATGAAAAAAACGCCTCTTCAATTGATCTTGTTCTGCTAGATCTTGTAATGCCCAAGGCCAGCGGACATGAATGCTTTACACATCTTAAATATATCAATCCAAATGTTAAGGTAATTGTGTTAACCGGATTCTTACAGCAACAATATCTTGATGAGTTGATTAAAGCCGGCGTATGTGGGTACATCTCAAAACCTTATCGAATCGAAGACTTAAGTCAGCTGATTAATCATGTGCTTTCTACTTAGACACATCGATTTCAGGTTGGACGACATTTGATGAAAGCGGAGAATTATCGTTTGTTAAGAGGCCGAGCTTTTGATGAATGGAGTAGGGCGAGTTGCGTCCAAAATATAGGTTTGTCAATAACCTGAGATGAAACTTTATTCATCCTTTTTTTAATACCAATGCTAAAAATGGAAAAACTTTTTTAAACAGCAATGAAGCAAAATATTATTTACCTGTTTTTTCAGGAACATAAACCACTTCACCACTGGGTAGCTGATAGGCAACACCCAACCGTTGACCGTTGCCACCAATCTCCTCTTCACTAATCTGGTAATGGTCAATTTTCACCCCCTGTTTGGTGATGATCTCCATATTATCCTTGCCTGGATTTTTTATAATTGTAATATCATCCTTAGATGTTAGTAATTCGGGTACGCTAAGAGCAGTAAACATCGCCAGTATTAATGCCACTGCAAAAACCATAGCGACATCAAAAAGGTTAGCAACGGTTGCTAAAGGATCTTCGTCAACAGCTCCAAGCAATTGCTTATACCTTTGACTTTTTGAATTGGGCGTTATTCTACCGATCATACCTGGCGCTTATCTTTATTATAACTAACAGAGGCATTACCGGCAGACACCACTGCATTCTTAACCACACCAATAGGCCCTTGCACAATATAACGGGTTAACTGCTCTGTTTGCATCATATCTCTGGCATACCAATATTGCCGGATAATCAGCATTACATAACACAATGCTCCAACTACCAAACCGGCAACGGTGGTACTAAAGACAATAATAAGTTCCTGAGACATCATCCCCAAATTACCCTGAGAGATGCTCATCAGGGCTGGTCCCATCGGGATCAATGTACCCATTAGCCCCAACATTGGTCCAATGCGCAATCCGATACGGATACGCGCCAGACGCTTTGCTGCATTAAACTCGATCTCCTGCAACACTTGTTCAAGCAATATTGCTTCACAGTGAGTTTTTTGCTTTGCCATAATCAATGAAGTTTGCTGCAATAAATACGGAGCGGCAATAGATGAAAGTAATTGGTTAAGGGAAATACGGGAAGCAGGGGCAGATTTACAAAAATCGCTCAATTGCTGATTCCATATATATCGATTAGTTCGTCGCTCTAACCACTCACGCAAAAACATACCAATTTCATACAGTGACCATAGCAATGCCAATAAAAGCCCAGTTATAACCGGAACCTTTAATGCTGCGGTGATGGTATAGAGAATAGATGTAACTTGCTCAATCATCTGCTACATCCTTGATTCGCTGTTTTTTGCCCTGATGGTAGAATCCTACTGCAATCAACAATATGGCAATGATGATAACCACAATCAGAGTCAGGTGGCTCTGAAAAAAAGAGGAATACTGAACTGGTTTTTCCTGAGGCTGCTGCGCATTTTTCTTTTCCAGCTTTTTACCCTGTATCGGTTCATTAGAAGCCTTTCCAGGAGCGATATCGGTAAGTTCAGCAGAGCGCTGTTGATATTGTTCAAGAATTTGGTTTAATTTTGGTGAATTTGGTGCAGAAAGTGTTTTATCAATAAACTGTTCCAGTTTTTCGTTTCCCCCTTCGCGTACTCCACTAGCGCGACCATGTTTGGCAACCGACTCGGCATAGGCAGCGGCAATCTCAAGACGGGTAGCTTCATCGGCCTGCCAATAACCTTTGCGTATGGTTTCCAGCATAGTTACAGCCAGTTTTTGAAATGCGTGCGGATTGGTTTTATCAAACCATTCTCTGATATCCAGATTCTGACTGTCACGCACATAAACATCGGCCACGTTATCCCAGTTGGCATCACTGAATGTCTGTTCACGCATGATTTCCCACCCCATCATGTTGTCGAGATTTTTAGCCAGGATATTGCCGCCGGCATAACCCTCTTTCATCATCGCCTTAATCCAGTTTGGATTGACCACGCGAATAAGTAAATCCTGCCTTGCAGCGGTAGTGGAATCAACCAGTTTTGCTTCGTCGGTATTGCGTACATCTACAAACAGCAGTTGCGGTTCGTTACCACTCATCTGCTTGATTGCAAGCGACAGTGTGCCATCAACCCACCATGCAAATTTATTGGAAAGAACAAAATCGCGGTTATCGTACCAGCTACGCATAATTGTTTCGGTACCACTAAGAGCCTGGTCAAAAACTTCAGGTGCATTTTCGCCCCAGATCCCTTCGGTATATACGTGTTTATTGTATTTTAAGAACAGTTCAACAAGTTCCTCGCGACTTTCCCATTCTCCGGAACGCTCGGTCAGATAAAAAAACCAGTTGTGACTATCGATAATTTCTTCAGGTTTGGCGCCAAACATCCGTGCCTGCGAAAGCGCCAGTGCTCGCTGTTTTGCTATACCTTCGGATTCAAGTTGTTTTCTTGTTGCTTCACTATGTTGGTAGACATAGTTATCCGGTTCTTTTTGCGATGCTGCCAGACGAATTGCGCGATCAAGCAGATGCATCATGGTTGGAAGTTCATCACGATAAACACTACGTGCCGACAAGAATACATCTATACGGGGACGCCCCAGTTCTTCGGCTGGAATCAGTTCAACATCACGCACCCGGTTCTTAGCATCCCACACCGGACGCACTCCCATCAAGTACAGTATTTGCGATTCAATAATGCCAAAATCACTATAGGTGGCAAACGGAATCAGGCTGAACGCGATCTTCTGCGGATATTGGCCTTTGATTTCAAACTCGTCTGCCAGATGTTGATCTATTAACTTTTTCGCCAGATCCCATGATGCCTTGGATGGCAACTCTTCGGGATTGAGAATATAAAGATTGCGTCCACTTGGCACAACCGCCGGGTTACGTTCCGGACTACCTGATGGCCCCGGCAGAATAAACCTACCCTCAAGTGCCGCAAAAACATTATCAATTTCATAATGAGTTTGCTGCAATCCGCTGTTCATCTCAACTGCCACTTCTAGTCCTTCAACAAAGGCTTCCGGCAATCCAGCAGCAGGAACTTCACCGTCACTTTGTTCCACCGCCTGAGCAAAAGTAAGGTTTTCCTGTAAAACCGATTTCAGAATCTCACGCCCTTTTTCTTTCAGGAAAAAGATATCCATCTCCTCTTCATCCTCATCATAGAGCTGCTTAAGACTGTTAAGAAAACGTTTTCCAAGACCGGAAACCAGATAAGGAACCAGTAATTCATCACTTGGAGGTTCTCCCAGAATATGCATTCCGGCCGGAACCTGTGCATTCATCAAGTCATGCAGGTGTAGTGAAAGCTGCTCAATCTGCTCTTCCGTCATTAAATCATCCGCCCCTAAAGACAGATTTAAATCTCGATCCATACCGGTTGCAATAGTCTGTTCGGTAACTGCCCTGGCAAAGCGTTTCTTTAAAAAACCAATACCCAGTTGCTGATAACGATGAATATCTATCTCAAGATTAACCAGTTCATCCGGCAAACCTGCATCCATTAGCGGAGGAGGAATAAAGCCGATGTGCACAGCATGAGCACGCCGCTTGCTCGGCAATAATTCACTGGTATTGCTGGTCAGCCAGGGATTAATATTGGGCAGATCGCCAAGAAAAATATCACTCCAATCAGAACGCGACATAACCGCCATTTTCCCTTCATAAAGCCACTCCGAACCATGAGTACCAAAATGAACCAGAGCATCGGCATTAAAACCGTGTTGTAGCCAGAAATAGGAAGCAAGATAGTGATGCGTGGGAGGCAACAGACTTTCGCGAGTGTCCTGAACCTTCATCGAAGCGGTTAGAGTTTCACCTTTAAGCGGCTGAGTAAATAGGATGACATTGCCTAAATCCAGTTTCGGCAAAACCAGATAGCGCTTGCCTTTATCTTCCCATACCATGATTTTTCCCGGTATCGCCCCCCACTGTTCAAGAACCTGATCCCGACGCCACTGCGGAATATATTCTTCAAACCATTGCTGGTATTGCTCCTCCGGAATAAGTACGGCATGACCGCTACGCGCTATCCGGTCGATCTGGGCTGGCTCCCACTCTCCCATCTGTCGACCATGATCCATCATTTGAGTAACCAATTCCTCGGAACTGGATGGAGCATTATTAATCGTATATCCAGCTTTTTTCATTTCATCAAGAAACTTAATCATACTGCGTGGAGCATTCAGATTATGTGCAGGCCCGCTCATCAGACCGGATTTATCAGCTTCCCGGTCATAAATAACCAGTGCTATTTTTTTATTTTTATTAGATTTACGCCGCAGTTGTATCCAGCGTTTTGCGCGCCCGGCAATCCGGCGAATACGATCTGGGATTGGAATAATCTCTTCCCCGCTATCGTGACCGGTTTCGGTTCCACCAGCCGCCAGCGTTTCAGTGCCACCCTTCATCTCTGCCGATACAATTTGATGGAACTGCTGCGATTTCGACATGCCGGTCTGGTTGCTTTTGCGCCACTCATCTATTGACTCTTCGGTAAACCACATTGCATGCAGACGTGGCACATCCAGTTTTTTCCAAAAATCCGGGCGCTCACGGGTATGTGAGTTCATAATCACCAGATCCGGTTTGAATGTTTCCAGTCGCTCTCGAAACTTTGGATCATCTGCAATAAAACTAACGGCCAGAATTTTCTGTTCGTGCAACTCATTAATGATTGCTTCTACCACACGAGGCTGATGAAACAGGACATGATGCCGCCATGTTCCCAATGCCACTCGAGGTGCATCTTGCAGATTCCACCCAGCCTTTTCAGCTTGCTGTAAAAATTGATCGACGGTTTCAAAATCACCATATTGAGGGTGCCAGATCCTAACAACCTGTTCAGTAGGCGGAGGATTGATCTCACCCGGACGATTAAACCAGGTAATCAGCGCATAGCGTACCATCTCTTTCATTGCTTCTCGTGACAAACCGTAATAGGACGCCATCTGTGGATCGCGCAGCATGTTCTCTGCGCCAATCCATTCCGCCCAGTTATTACATATCGGGCCAGGACCAACACAAACCACTTTCAGCTGTGAACGTTTTTTCTTGGCGGTAACTACAGCCTGACGATATTGGTCTTTTAATTGACCTGAAGCAAATGAGGTTATTATCAGATCAAATTTAGCCAAATCGGGCAACTTATCACGTCGAAACAGGTCAATCTTAAGTTTTGTAACTGTGACGTTCAGTTCATCCTGATAATCAGCCATAGCATCAACCGCGCCACCTGCCATACCGATAACCCCAATGACAATTTTTTTCTCTGCCGGGGAGTTTTTTCTTTCTATCAAAGTATTATCAGCATCTGCTGCGTGCGCAATCTGAACCACATAGCTCAGCAAAAATATGGCTACTGGAATTAACCGAAAGATTATTTTCATCAGATCCCTTTATGTCACGATTAGATTAAAGTTTGAAACTAATTGAACTATTAACCAATAACCCTGGCGCCTCTGCCGGAACCGGAGGTACACTGTAGATGTCATAGTTATCATCAAGCAGGTTTTCAAAACTTAGTGTCCAGGATGATGATGAATTAATATCACCGGAAAATGCTAAATCCAGAGAAATATACTCATCCCTGACTCCTGCCTCATCGTTATCATAATCATCATAACGGTCACCTTCATAACGGGCATTCAAATCAATAACTATCCAATCAAACGCCTGAACATTGATTCCAATATTTGCCTTATGTTTTGGAACAAACGGTAAATAATTACCAACTATGCCGCTGTCGGTATCATCTTCAGTCACAGTTGAACGATTGTAAGTATAACTTGTACGCAGCTCCCAACCAGGAACAAATTCCCAGATTAATTCCGCATCAGTACCATACACCTTAACCCCGGTAATATTGTCAGCCTGACTTTCAAAGGCTGACAAAGTACGATATCCAATAAAATCTTCACTACGCGTATAATATGTGGCTGCCCGCACCATTAGATCTTTTGTGAAAAAGTGATCTACACCAATTTCTGTAGACCATGCCTTTTCAGGTTCAAGATTTGGATTACCGTAAAGCAAAGATGGGCCGCGCGAGAATACGGTATAAAGTTGAAATAATGTCGGCGCAGCAAATGATCTACCAATCGATGCACGCAAGGTAGTTTTTTCCCCCCAGCGATCAACCAGTGAAAGTTTTGGGTTTACTGCAGACCAGGAGCGATCTTCATACTCAATATCCACAGCCGGTCTTCCCATCCCCGGATTGGTATCGATACTTTTACCATCACTGCTCTGAGAGTAATCGATTCTAAAACCAGGTGTAAAAATCAGCTTATGGTTGGCATAGGCATAGCTCATCTCATCCTGTGCAAACAATGAAACTAACAGCTGTTTACCTTCCGCAGTAGCATCACGATCTGCAACATAATCGTTATCCTTATTCATGTAGGTGATACTGGAATCAAAGCCTACTGACAACAGATGATTCCTTCCTAACTCAGTATTAAGCTGGAAAAGTTGTCCATATTTTGTTGCATCATCATTTTCCGTATGATCATGAGTATCATATGTTGGTCTGGCGGAAAGAATAACCTCTCGCTGCAGCGAATTTATATACCCCAATAGAGATATATCCATGCTGTCATTAAGCCATCTTTCATAGGAAGCGGTTAACAGCGTTGTGCGATTAATCTGGTCGGTAAGTAAAATACCACGGCTATAATCTTCATTTACGTAGTTAAAACCAAGTGAGAATGAGGAATCATCATCGATATCTACAGTATATTTACCAAGCATACTGGCATCGGAACGTTCATTTGCAACGTAATAGGGTTGCTCTTCAATAGCCTGAACATAGCCCCCGGTTTTGTATGCCTTTCCTCCAAGAACATAACCATGCTTTCCAGATTGCGCACCGCTATAAGCAGAAGTTGTAAAGGTATTTAAACTACCATAACCCAGTTTGAAAATACCGCCATTAATCTTATCAGGACTTTTGGTTATAATATTAATCACCCCTCCCATAGCGCCAGAACCATAAAGGGCTGACATTGGCCCACGCACAATCTCGATGCGATCCACCATCTCTTTTGGAATCATTGACCAGTTAACCGATCCTCCCTGACCATCATTAAATGGTATACCATCAACCAATACCAAGGTTCTGCTTTGATCTTGAATGCCACGCAAGGTAATATCTCGCCCCGGCCCGCACTCGGCAATATGAGTTCTGGAATGGGAAACACTGGAAATACGCTTTAAATAATCGTCAATAGTAACTTCTGCTGCCTGTTCCAAATCTTCACCAGACACCACAGTCACCATAGCCGGAGCTTCTACCCAGGCAGACTCCCTTCTGTTGGCAGTAACCACAACACCACCAATCTCGTCATATGAATCTGTTGCAAAACTAGCAGAGGGGATTGGAAGAAGAGTAATAGATGCCAGGAACAAGGCACACTTATGATTAAAAGAGAGGAAACACATATTTTTTCCTTAATAAAAACAAAACAACGTGTAATACAAAACAAGAGCGGCATATTAATGAAAAAACATGACACTATTATTAAGCGCTTACATATCGTTAGATTTGATCGGATAATCAACCCATATATGACTTATTCCAAAGGCCCTTACAATAAAATAAATCAGTATTATCCCAACCGTTATAATTATCGGCCAATTTGGAAATCTAGCCCATAAAGTAGGGCGATATGACCGCAAATTGATTACCCCTTTAATGATTGATTTGCTTTCGATATCTGATTTTTTTACTACCCGCGCATTATCGATAATGGCTGCAACTCCGTAACCGGTTGATCGAATTGCCGGCAAGCCATATTCGGCACTTCTAAGAATAAGCATATCGAGCTGTTGCTCGGATTCGGAGCTATTACCAAACCATGCATCGTTAGATATATTTACAATCAGACTGCTTTGTTGCGAGATAATATCGTGTGATAGTTTTGGCATACCAATTTCATAACAGATCATTGTAGCCAGTGAAATATCCCTACCTATATCCCGAAAGGTAATCGGCAGAGCATTCTCACCTTTATGGTAAAACTGGCTCTGTTGATATCCACCCAATGAAAATAATGCATATTTACGCTCAGCAAATGGCAATAGAAAATTTTTATCATAACGTCCTGCTGCTTCACCATCCGGTGAATATAAAAATGCGGAATTATATATCCTTCTGCTCTCCCCCTTTCCGATAAAAGCAGGGGAACCGGTAAGAAGCCATGCCCCTGTCTTTTGGGTTATCTCCCTAATTACTTTTTTTGCTAATACAGAATTCTCTACGCCAGAAGTTATAGCGGTTTCCGGCCAAATGATAAGACGGGTATTCTCCGAATCACCATCATCAAATGCCAGCAATGACATCTGCCGATAAATAGCCAATGTCTGTTGGTTAAATTCACTATTCCAACGCTGCTTTTGATTGATAACAGGATGAATCAATGCAATTTCAATTTCATTTCCGCTTGATCCCTTATTATTAGGCAAGCTCATTACCCCAATCACGAATGTAAGAATGATTATAAAAAATGCCACAGTTGCCGCTTTAAAAAAGATAGGAATATTCTTAATGCCCCAAAAAAAGATCAGGCAACATAAAATAACTACAAAATGCAATCCAACACCACCGATGTATCCAGCAAGACCGTGCAAACCGGGAATATTTACAAGAGCAGCAGGGAAAAAACCCCAGCTATTTTCAGGGGAAATATTAATTCTTAACCATTCTATGGTTGTAAATATTGATGCAGTTAATGCCGAAAAAAACACAGCTATTATGATGTTTTTCGTATTCACCAATAATGTAATTGGGTATTTGGCAATCTTTACCACCAACCCCATCCAGATACCATGAGGAACTACTACCACCGATAAAAATAATAACCACGCAAGTAGCAAATAAAGCTGATAATGATTAGTCAGGGTTTCCAACAACCAAAAACTAATGGTTATTGCTTTTGTACAACCATAAATAAAACCGCAAATAAATGGATATTTAGATCTCTCTACCGCATAGAAAAAGATTAAAAATGCCGGAATAACAATAATAAAACAATGGTATGGAGCAAAAACTAACCGCATAGCTATACCAGAAATCACACACAGCATCAGATAGTTCATTTCCCGGTGTCTTGTTTTTATATCAATTAATTTTTGTAACATATGATTAATAATGTAGATGTAACATGTCGGTAAATTTACATTCAGCAGACACATTCAGAAAATAAATATGCCTAAAGGAAAGATCCTAAAATACAAGAGCGGTTATAATCCTAACTCCAGCTCGATTGGTACCAACCTTACGCCATTATTAATTGGCGGAGCCGTTATATCATTATGCATTCCAATTATTTCAATTTTTGTAGCACGCAGAATCAAAAGAAAGAATAAGGCATCTGTTGATATTGATTCTAGTAATAATGATTCTGATAATATTGAAACTGAAGATTTAACCGAGAAAGAATAATCAATAATCTTATTTGCAACAAAAACTACAAATACCCACGAACTACAAACGGGCATTCCGGATCAGGATCTGATAACGAACCACTAACAAAACGGCTTACGGCATGACATCCACCTTTGCAGATATTTAGATAATTGCATTTGCTACAGATCGTATCATTACAATCATCCCAGTTTCTGAATGCAGAAAAGGTATCTGTTTTATTCCAGTTCTCAGCTAGTTGTTCGAGCGGCACATTTTCATTCTCAATAAAGCTACAAGGAGAAGCCAAACCATTGGCATTAACTCCTATCAGCCAATTTCCTGCATCACATCCCATAATTGCGAAGTATTCCAGAATTTCACGAGGAGGATTATGAAAACAAATAAATGGAGTAAATGAGCAATCAAGTTTAAGACTTACCCGATATTTTCTAGCCAGCTTTTTTAACCTGGGATAAAGGTCAATAACCTGCTCGGGTTCTAACTTCATTTGATCGTAGATATCTTTACCACGCCCTGATGGTTTAAAGCGTAAGAATTCTATATCAACTATCTTTCTCTTTTTGGCATAGGCAATTATTGCCTCTAACGATTCATAGTTTTTCCGAGAAATAACACAGTTGATACCAACCCTGATATCGTTTTGTTGCAGCAGTCCAATAGCTTGGTCGGCAAGCTGAAAATGCTCTTCCGGCCTGCTGGTTTCCAGTTTATTATCGACGCTATCCAGACTTACATTTACCTGTCCAAATACCCTACATTTTTCTGCCAACTCAGGAGTTATAAGATGGCCGTTTGTTGTTACGTTTGGAACAATATTGTATTGCCGAAAACATTCAGCAAGTTCAAAAAACCACGGAATGGAAAAGGACTCGCCGCCCCCCAGTGCAACATGAAATATCTTCATTTCGGCAAGTTTATTGGCAACCGAAATGGCTTTTTGCAGATCTTCTTCTTTATCGTTTAGTTTTTCAATATCATTGCTGGAAGCCATGTAGCAACCGCTGCAACCTAGAGAGCAATAATCGGTAATGGCATAATGCGCCTCTATCGGCCCGGATAGTATTCCGTTATCTGGTTGATTCCATATATCATCATCTTTGCGGCTTAATTCTTTAATATAATTTTTATCCACGAAGGTCAGTGCCGGAGGATTATTGGTGGCAATTATTCCGCCAAATGTTTCGTAACGAAGAAGAAAGTCGTCTTGCATTATATTGTTCACCAACTATTCATAGGCGCATTGCCGTCCAAAATAAGTTTTACGGCAGATATACCTGCCCCTGAGTCCCAATTTGAGATAACCGAAGATTAATATCCCAACGGACTTTAGCCCCTTTCATAAAGCCTGCCTGGTAAGTACCGCTGCCGCTTAATTTAGCAGAGGTAAGTACATTATCTTCAATTCTGGCAGTTACAGTGCCGTTTAGACTATGGAGCTTTATCTTCTGGTTTTTTTCATCAATATCTTCGCGTTTTGCGATATTCCAGGTAGCTGTATCTCCTGTTTCACTTACCAACTCAAGATCTATTACCGGCTCAATATCTCTGATTATCTCAACCCATTTTTTTCTAACCAGCGGCTCTCCGTGTGCTTTATCCAGCATCTCATTAACTAAAGCTAACTTGTCATTTTGGAATTGGTTTCCACTGGAATCGTAATATTCAGTTTCACCATCTACAAAATAATAATCTCCGTTATAGATTGGCGCAGAAAAAACCTCTTGTTTACTGTTACTTTTACTTGTCTGATATAGCGCAAAATCGCCTTCATCATCCTTTAATAATTTGAATTTGCTTTTTACGATATAGCTTTCCCCGTCGAAATTATCGCGTCGATTGGTAAAGCTTGGCACCTCAAGTTCCATCTCCCCCGTATAGGCAAAGGAAGGGAAAAATATCATAAGATTTTTCACCGGCATGGCAAATTGCCGCAATTTTGAAACTGTTTCAAGCCGTTGCGGATCTTTGAAAAGGGACTCCTCCGGATCATCGACTACCACGCTGGCAATCGTAATATTCTTTAACTTTGGATCGATTTTACTATCCTGGGAATACTGACTTTGCGCAATAGATTTATTGCCTGCATCCTTGTCTACTGAATGAGTGGTTTCAGTAATCTGCGGTTTGGGTTGCGACTCACTAATTTGTTTATCAGCTCGCATTACAGAATGCGCAATAGAACCAGATTTATTTTCTACTTGATTTGCTTCAGCTCTACCCCAATCTTTTGCAATATATAAAAACAGTGCAATAAAACATACCAGCGCAGAAACAACTGCAACTATCCTGTTCTTCATATAAAGAGCCTTTCGATATAAGTCATCAAACCCAATGAATAAAACAATATATATGTGATACTTAAATGTAATACCATCAAAGATGGAAGATAAAACTTCATCTTTATTTCCAATCTTGAATCAAGCTCCATAATCAGACCGTTAGCAACAATAAAGAACAAAGTAACTACCATAATCAATATCATTAACCAAGGTTCCATTCCTGTCATATTGTTATGTTTTGCATCGGTTAGATAGAATATTACAACCGGCAATATTATTGCTGCGGGAATAAATAACATCGAATGAAATAATCCGGTTTTCAGCCCGGAGGCAAGATTAATTTTTTTTATTGGAATAACCTTGTATATCGCGACTAAAGCACCAACCAAAGCTATGAGTGCAATTATAAATCCTTTATAACGATTAGAATTAATATTAGCGCGCATCATATCATTTCCAATAAGCCTGCTGGCAAACCCACCTCCCTGTTGTTTAACCAAATTGTAGTAACTTTGCGCCTTTCCGAAATTTTTTAATAAATAGTGGCAATCACCTATATTTTTCAAAACTACTACTTTGTGCGGCGAATTTGGATATTCATCTAATATCCGGTTATAGATTGGTATGGCTTTTCTTATGCTGGAAAATTCCTCTTCATTTTGTGGAATTCTTTGACGCCCCCGATATTCATTTGCCAACCAGAATAAGGCATCATCTAAAGCCTTATAGTCTGGATAATCCTTCACAAATCTTTCCAGCCTTTGGATAAATACCGCATTTTCTCCGGGACGATAGCTGTTGAGAATAGTTTGAAACTCTTTATAAGTTACAAGATTTATATCCTTATACCTTTTCAAGGCATTAATTCTTATTTCTGCCCTACGGGAATGCCTTCCATTATATATTTCTATATATTCCTGATAGATCTCTAACGCCTCAGATGGTAAAAAAAGTTTTTCGTCGAGTATTACCGCCTTTTTAAAAAGCGATTCTTCTGCATACAACTGATCGCCATATTTCGCATAAATCTCTTCATATGCACTTATTGCAACCTGATAGTTATTATAATTTTCATATGACTGAGCTTTTTTAAAAAGCATACGGGCTTCATTTTGCCGGTCATCTGTTGTTGATTGTTGCTGTGCGTATAAAGAAAATGAGTAACAAAAACTTATTATAACTAATAAGGTATAAATAAGGGGTCGATGCATTGGTTTCATGTTTTTTACGAACTGGTCTAAGATGCAATGCAGGTAGATAAATCAATTATCTACCTACTGCAACAGGAAAAATTACTAAAGAACGATACGCTCAAGCAATGAGGATGAACTGTTTCCTTGCCCTTGTACCTTATAGGTTTCCATAACCAAAGATGAATCATTAACATCAACTATTACATAGTTCAATACATCTTCATATTTGTGAATTGTGGCGTTCGAAGAAATATCTTCTATCTGAATAATCGGGCTACCACCACCACCGCTTAATATGTAATGGATACCATTCATTTCCAGATGCTGATAATCATGATCGTGCCCTTCAAAAACAGCTTTTACACCATATTGTTCAAACAAAGGACGAAGATTATTTACCAGAACCGGATTATCACCCCAGGAAGAAGCTGAATGAACAGGTACATGCAGTGAAACAAAGATATGATCTATATCAATGTCTGCTGCGGCATTTTGCAGGTCAGACTGAATAAAGTTATATTGCGACGTTCCCGGTAACAGTAAATCATAGCTGTCATTGTTACTGGTGTATTTTCCGGTGTTTATCACCAAGATATGCACGTTGCCATAATTGTATGAATAATAAGCAAAGTCACCGCTATTACCAGAACTCATAAGGTAACTGTCAAAATAGGTATTTCCAGTACCATTGCCATCTGAAAATTCATGATTCCCATAAGTAGGCACAAGAGGATGATTACGTAAAAGATCCTTTTCAACATCGAAAAAGTTAATTACGTCATCCATATCTGTTCCATCAAGTGCAAAATCACCAACATGCAAAACAAAATCAGGAGATTTAGAGGCCATGCTCTGGCATACAGGAAGATGATCGTCATTATCACCATAAGCAGCTACAATATCCTCATACCATGCGGCTTCACGGGTATCCCCGTAAACAGCAAAACGGAAAGGAAGACGACTTCCCTTTGGAAGCGCAGTTACAAATGAGCCAACCGGACTGGTTGTTCCATCGGACGTAACCGTATAGTAATACCGGGTATTGGTACTTAAACCGGAAAGTGTCATCTTTCTGATCTTACCGGAAGAGATCTGATGAGTAACATAATTACTCATATTTGAATTTAAAGAAACCTTAAGGGTTGCAGAATCAGAATTGTACGTTTCAAATGCTATTCCAACAGAATCCGATGTTAATTGCTGCAATAGCGGATAAACACGAAATCCAGTTTCCGGGTCATCCCCCCCTGCAAATGCTGAAGATGAAATAATAAAAAAAAAGGGTAGTAAAGAATATTTTAGAAAACGATTGAGATTTGGCATTACCTTCAACTCCATGATTAATTAACCATAACCAGATATCTACTTAACTTGTTCTCAGAAAAAACAAAATTATGAAATAAATAACATGGCAAATAGTAATAATTAATTATGAATCTAATGTTACACAAAAATTAAATAATACAATTAGCTAAAAAACCGCAAGCATCTATTGATACAATCAACAGCCATTGCTCGCAATACCCTAACCCCAGTAAAAATGTACCGGTCAAGTCTAACCGGACATAAATGCTTTACACACCTAAAATACATCAATCCAAATATTAAGGTAATTGTGTTAACCGGATTCTTACAGCAACAATATCTTGATGAGTTGATTAAAGCCGGAGTATGTGGGTACATCTCAAAACCTTATCGAATTGAAGATCTGAGCAAAATGATTAATCATGTTATTTCTACTTAGCCGGATCGATTATTCTTATTTCATTGAGTTTTTTGCTTAGGCGTTTGATAAACTGATAATACTGTTGCTTTTGTAGTAAGGTATTATCCGATTTGATAGATTGTAATTGTGCAAGAAAACGGGATGCTTCACCTTGGGCGCGTGAGATTTGTTGGTGTTTGTAGGAGCTGGCTTCCTGTTGGATATTATTAGCGTACTCCCTGGCTTCCGGAATCGCCCGGTTTTTAAAGGCATGAGCTATATTTAGAGCCTTTTTGCGCTCCTGCCTTGCCTGGATGACATCGTCAAAATAGCGTTGCGTTTGTTTAGGTGGTGCAATTTCGCGTATCTCTACAAAGGCTATTCTTATGCCTGAATCAAACTGGTTTAGCTTTTGTTGCAGTAGTTGCTTTACCCCATCCTCTATTCTTTTTTTACCTGTGGTTAAAACATCGTCAACATTGGTTTTTGATATTAATTTCAGTACACTTGAAGCGGTAAAACCTTTTATTAGCAACTCAGTATCGCGGGTTGAAATCAGGTATTTATCCGGGCTGATGACATTGTATTTAATCAGCAGGTTGGCATTTACGATATTGTTGTCGCCAGTAATGCAGTATGTTGTTAGGTTGGATGACTTGATGTAATTATGTGCGCGGGAGCCAAATTCCCATCCTGAACTGGCAAAGTCGTCGACTATGATAGAGCGGACGTTTTTGGAGTCGATTCTGGTAACCTGGTCAGTAGGTGTTGGTAGGGCATAATGTAAGCCGGGTTGTACATTAGGATCAATTATTTTACCGAATCGTTGCTGTACGCCGATTTGACTTGGGTCTATGTAGTAAAATCCGGTGGCAAAATAGATAACTATCAATACACAAATTACTAGACCTGCATAATGCACCAGCTGTTTTTGTAACGATTTAAGATTTGCAGGGTTATCATTTGGGGTATTACGACTCATTATTGATTACCATTTTTATTCGATTTTTCCAGGTCGTTGGTCAGGTATTTCATCAAGTCGGATTCAGTAGATAGCAATAATGTTGATTTTTCATCAAAGATCGATTCATATGCCTCTAATGAGCGGATAAATTCAAAGTAGTCCTGGTCCTGGCTATATGCCTGAGCGTATATCTTTAGTGCTTCCTTATCAGCCTCTCCCTTGATAATCAGAGATTGCTTTTCCGCAGTCGCTTTGATTTCCTGTGCCTGTCTTTTGGCTTCAGCTACAATTTTACCGGCGTCTTCTCTCCCTTCTGCGCGTATTTTTTCTGCTTCCATCTCTCGTTCTGCCTTCATGCGCTCATAAACCGATTTCATAACTACGGCAGGATAGGAGAGACGGATAATGCCAATGTGTTCGATGCTAACGCCGTATTTTGTTACGGCGCTTTGGTTTGATGTTGCTATTAGTTCTTGTTCAATCATATCTATCTTAACTTGTGACGGATCGCTGTTGATGATTTGATGGATGGAGTAATCGCTGAAAACAATTCCAAGTTGGGAATTAATCATGTCGCTGATTTTTTGTCTGCCATTATCGATGTTTTGTAGTGATTGAAAAAATACGACAGGATCTTTGATCTTCCAGGCGATAAAACAGCTGGTTATTATTGGATTTTTATCCCCCAAAAGAAGCTGGATTGGTTGGGTATCGATCTGTTGCAGACGTTTGTCAAAACGGTTTACCTTATTTATAAAACCAGGCATCTTAAAGTGCAATCCAGGCTGGTCAATGGTGCGAACCGACTTTCCGAACTGGGTTACAATTCCCCATTCCCGCTCATCTATTGAGAATGTTGAAGTTACTGATAAACTTGCTGTTAGCAGAATTAAGATGCTAATCACGAATAGGCGCACGGCGTTTTACCTCTTTTGGTTCTGGGCTTACTTCTGGAAGTTTTTGCTCTTGTTGTTGTTTGTTTATTTGCCGGTACAGGAAACGTTCCTTATATAGCAGGTATGTGGATATACCGGAACTTGGCTCGTAAATGATCTTTTCGCCTTCGCTGATGGATTTAACCTGAGCAGTGAGCTGCATATGCTTAGTGATTATTTGGGGATATTGCCGGTATGAGTCAAGTTGGAGCAAATAATTCTGGGATTCTCCCTGGGCAAGCTGAATCTTGCTGTTACTTTCTGATTGCGCCTGTGATATCAGTTGCGATGAGTTTAATTTTGCATCGGGTATCATCACATTGTGTTTTACCTTGGCCTGATTAATCATGGTTTCTCTGGTTTGAGTAGCTGCGACAAGTTGTTCAAATGATATTGCTACATTTGCAGGAGGGTGAAAATCTTTTAGATCCAGCCTTACAATCTCCAGTCCGCTTTTTAATTGATCTAACTGTGATTGAATATTTGTGGTTACCTGGTCTACCCACTTTTTGCGTTTATACAGTGCAAGATCATAAAACTCATTGCGCGTAAAAGTAGCTATTAGTTCTTGCATGCATATCTGAGATGCAAGCTGTTCGGGATTGGTGGTGTTTAAGAAAAAGTTTTCTACGTCATTAATCCGGTAATGTAATGAGATATAAGGTTGGAAGAAGTTATTATCGGCAGACATAAATTCAAGTTTGTCTCCGTGTGATTTTCCCCAGATCAGGGCGATGTTTTTATCGCTGATATTTCCAACCTCTATGGTTTTTACCTGACCACTGTTGATCTTATTTGCTTTATCTATAGGCCATGGCCACTTGAAATATAACCCCGGAGATAATGTGGTCCCAGGATTAATAATGCGGCCAAACCTGGTAATAACAGCTTGTTGATTAATCTCAATCTGTACCAGCGAGGTAGAAAGCCAAAATACCACTGCAGCAGTTGTTGCAAGAGCCAAGCCTGCTTTAAGTATTTTTCTGGAAGTGTTTACGATGGATGCCAAGTCGTTTCTTTTATCAGGATGTAGATCAAAGATATCGCAAAACCATGTGCCGACTTTATTGCCAAGATGGCGATCGAATAGGGAGAAAAGCATGGTGGTGATTCGATATTCTGTCAAATAGCCATGTTTATGTTTTGTCATAGAAAGCAGCGTGTTTATGCCTGTCTCTACGGCGAAGAGTAATATCATTAGTCCAATTACACCACCGATGTATTTATCAACATTGATTCCGAAGTTGTAGATAATCAGCGAAAAACCGGTAAGTAGTGATATCACCATATCGGTGCGGTTGTGCTGGCTATCAGCCTTTAGTGCAGCTGAGTTTTCTGTTTCTGCGGTTATTGCCTCGAATCGGTAGATGAAAAATGAACCAAAGGAAAGCAGGATAAAGATCATCCCGGTTATAAGAGGGTTATCAACAGTTACCGGTTCGCTGGAGAGGATACGTAAAAATATTGATAGCGCGATGATGAAAAGCCAAATACTTATGAGCATGGCGATTATCAGCTCAGGGTCTTTCCAGTTATGACGGGGGTTATGAGATGTGTTGTTAGAGTATTCTGTACTACGTCGGTTGCTTAGCCAGATTGTAAATACAACCAATGCGGTAGTGGTGATATCGGAGAAGCTATGCCAAGCCTCGGAGAAAACTGCAAGGCTTCCAGAAAGCCAGTAAGCAAAAAACTTAATGACTGTTAGCAGGGTAATTATTGCAAGGCTTATTATTCCAGCCCTAAGTTTATTTGGCATATGTTTGCATCGAAGTAAAAAACAAAAATAGGTATAACCTTTTTTCTTTGTTCAAGAAAAATTGAAAGTTATGCAACTATCTTATCTAAAGAAATAATTTCAACAGAAAAACATTACAAACAGGTGACAATAACGCAAAGTAATAAAATTATGATAAAGCGTTTCATGATTATTTAATAAAGATTTAACCAGATTGTAACGATCTGTTATCAAAATCCTTTGCTTGAAACTTGTAGCTTTAATATTTATTTGGTTCGTCTTTATTAATTATTGTTGCAGGTTAATCCCCTTTTTGAGGCTTAATTTTTAGGAGAGTAATATGAGACGTTTAATTTCTGTATGCGCTATTACAGCCGCTGCTATGATTGCATCGCCTGTAGTGAGCGCTGCTAATAGTGATAGTTTAAGACAGAGCAAGAAGGTTAAGAATGTAATCTTTATGATACCTGATGGATGCGATGCCAGTGTTCAGACTTTGGCGCGTTGGATGAAAGGTGAGTCACTACAGCTTGATAGCATGAACAATGGTATGGTTCGTACCGAAATGGCTAATTCTGTTATCACCGGTTCTGCTGCTGCTTCAACTGCTTTCGCAACAGGCGAGAAAACAACTGTGCGTTTCCTTGGCGTTGCTCCTCGCACAGAAGATATGCTTTCAACTTATATCCCTCCAGTAGATAAAGAGCCATATGAGCCTATGGCGAGTATTCTTGAAGGAGCCAAACAAAAAGGTAAGGCTACCGGTTTGGTTGCAACCAGTCGTATTACTCATGCTACTCCAGCTGGTTTTGCTGTGCATATTCATGATCGAGGTATGGATAATGAGATCATGGAACATATGGTTTATCAGGATATCGATGTGGTATTCGGTGGTGGTAAGCGTCATCTATTGCCAAAAAGCGAAGGCGGAAAGCGTACAGATGGTGAAAACCTAGTAAATGTACTTGTTGATCGTGGTTATCAATTTGTTGAAACCAAAGATCAGCTTGAAGATCTGGAAGAAGGTAAGGCTTGGGGTATGTTCGCATCCAGTCATATGCAGGCAGATATTGATCGTGCTGAATTTGCTCCAGAAGAGCCTTCTATTGCAGAAATGACAGCAAAGGCGATCGATCTTCTTTCTCAGGATAAAGACGGTTTCTTCCTAATGGTTGAAGGTAGTCAGGTTGATTGGGCTGGTCACGCAAATGATCCAAAATATATGTTTACTGATTTCATCGCTTTTGATGAGGCGGTAAAAGTGGCTGTTGATTTTGCTAAGATGGATGGAAACACCGTTGTTGTTGCTTTCCCGGATCACAATACAGGTGCTTTGAGTATCGGTAATGTTAATACTGATAAGACATATACTACATTAAGTGTTGAAGACATGATGGGACCATTGCAAGGCATGCGCATTACCGGTACTGGTTTGCAGATGAAGATTGGTAACGATCTTTCTCCTGAGAATATCATTGCAAACATTCAAGAGTGGTGGGGAATTTCAGCCACAATGGAGGATGCTGCCGAGATTTTAGCTCATATGAATAAAGGCTGGTCTGTAGGTTATGCTATTGGTTATGTAATCAGCAAAAACCACACAGTATTCGGTTGGACTACACATGGACACAACGCTGAAGACGTTCAGGTTTGGACTTATGGTATCAACTATCCTCTAGGTACTATCGATAATACAGATCTTGCAAAAATGGCTGCAGACATGATGCGTTTTGACCTAAAAGACATAGATGCAGAACTGTTTATTGAAGTAAGTGAAGCTTTCAGTGCGGATGAGTGGGAGCTGGATGCAATCACAGATCCGGAAAACCCTGTTCTTCACATCAAGGACGCAGTTCTTCCTGTATCAAAAGACTTAGTTATTCAGGGCGATAAAACCACAGAGATGGAAGGTATAGTTGTATATTCTCCAATGAGCGATAAGGTTTATATCCCTAAAGAGGCTGTTGATATAATCAATGGTGAAGATGATGATAATGATGATTGCCAATGGCCATGGCCTTGGCTTTGTAAGATTGCTGCAAATGATTAGTAGTTGATATCAATAATTAGTAGTTAATGTTTTAAGCCACTCCAAACGGAGTGGCTTATTTAATAAATGAACGGCAGCGTTATATAATTAACCGTATGTTTGAGGATGACTTCAAAGGATTTATGAATACCTCAAAATACGCCAAACTAGCAAAATGCTCGAATGATACAGCGTTAAGGGATATTCAGGATCTTAAGGCCAAGTCAATATTTATCCAAAACCCTGGTGGTGGCAGAAGTACCAGTTATCGTATTAAATAACCATTTTTTAATCATAGGGTACGAGCTTATATTTTATTATTAATACGGTAAGGAATATATATAGATATGTTGAAATCTAAAGATGGGACAAATATACATGTACTTACTAAAGGTTTAGGGAAACCTTTACTATTTTTAAATGGATTAAGGTCAACATTGGGGTGTTGGAAAAGACAGGTTAATCTACTAAGTAATCGTTATCAATGCGTTTGCTATGATCATCGAGGTGTTGGTAAAAGCGATAAGCCAAGTGTGGTTTATTCCTTCCAAAATCACATGGATGATATTGAAGCTATAATTAACCATTATTCAATGCAATTTCCTATTTTAATCGGTCACTCAATGGGAGTTATACGCGCTTTGCAATATGCATTATCAAATCAAGCTAACTTAAAAGGTTTGGTTCTTATTAATGGCGCGGCTCATATCAATATGAGTCTAAAGTTGATGATGCGTACAACACTAAAAGCTATAGAAAATAATAATAAAGAATTGCTTGATGCCATGAATGAAATTGGCTTGGCAATTACGTTCGGAGAAAAAAGTCTGTTAGATTTAGAACCAAGATTTAATGATTTTGTTGATTCAGCATTTGCTGGTGTAACGTTGGAGTCTGCGAAAAATTTATATGCAGGAATTTTAGAAGAAGAAATTGATTTGCGAGAAAGGCTTTCTGAAATAAAAATACCAGTATTGATTGTTGCTGGTGATGAAGATCTTCAATTTCCAAGTAAATATGCTCAAGATATGAGTGAGTTGTTACCAAATGCTGAATATAGAATGCTAAAAGGGTGCGGTCACTTTGCGCTTAGTGAAAAGCCGGATGAACTAAATGAAATACTGGATGAATTTTTAGAAAGGATAGGTAAGTAAAAAAATGGAGCTAGGGATTCGATAATTATAGATAACATATTGAAATATAATGATATGGATGCCGAAAAATCTATCCGGTGTTACTAAAATTAAATGTCACGCTTTATATTTAGCGTGAATATTTAAATAAACTCCAAAGCCCATGTTGTCCATAAATTCTTATACTGGTTTTCTAATTCAAGCAGCTTATTTCTTTCTGTATTGAAGGTATTTCAGCGCATCCATTTTGGTTTAGGCGGATACTCTGAATTTCCATATAAATCATCAAGATATAAATGTTGCCCCCCCTCAAACATTTCTTTACGCTTTTTTCGTATCCTATAATGGCACAGGATTTGGGGACAGATAATGGAATACAATAAAGAAATTCAATCTAAAAATGACGAGAAATGACGAGTGGACTAAAGAAAAGAGTGTATGTTTTTCCTATAATCCTTAGATAGTTGTGTCATTTTACTCTAAAAAACAATGAAAAAAGGAGAATCTTCTGTTGCAATTTCAGGGATATAGTGTTGATGGCATTGTAGACAGCAGTGACAGTACTATTGTCTATAGAGCCAGAAGCGGTGACGGGGATGAAAAAATTATCATCAAAGTGACTGCAAAGGAGTATCCTTCAGAATCTGAACTTTCAAGATACAGACATGAATATGAGGTGCTCAAATCAGTAAGTATTGACGGAGTTGTTGATATTGTTGATCTGAAAAGCAGCAATAAGGGACTTGCTCTTTTTTTTAAGGATTTTGGTGGAACATCACTATCCACATTGATAAAGACAGACACCTTTCCTCTTATGGAAAAACTATCAATAATGAGGAAAGTTACTGATATTGTCGGAAGAATTCATGAAAACAAAATAATTCACAAGGATATAAATCCATCAAACATAATATACAACCGCAAGGACTCTATTCTTAAAATTATCGATTTTGGTATCGCTGATAAGTTAACTTCATCTCAGGATGCATCAATTTCAAGCAGCAGCTTTGAAGGAACTCTTGCCTATATGGCTCCTGAACAGACCGGAAGAATAAACAGAAAAACTGATTACAGATCAGACCTCTATTCTTTAGGTGCGACTTTTTATGAAATACTTACCGGAAATCCACCATTTGTTTCAGATGATCCAATGGAGTTTATCCATTCACATATTGCCAAAACGCCTATTCCCCCTGTGAAATTCAACGAGGATATTCCAGACGTTGTATCTGCTATTGTAATGAAGCTTTTGTCAAAGGATCCTGAAGACAGATATCAGAGTGCTGCAGGACTTTCTTTAGATTTTCAGAATGTAATTAAAGCACTGGAAGAGAATGGGGCAGCAGATTTCTTTACTCTGGCTGAGAGAGATATTTCTACAGTTTTAAATATTCCTTCAAAGTTATATGGCAGAGAAAAACAGATTTCTTTGTTAATGAATGTGTTTGAAAGAGTATCAGAAGGACGAAGTGAAATAGTTCTTGTAAATGGATATGCCGGTGTTGGTAAAAGTTCACTGGTAATGGAGATTCACAAACCGGTAGTTAAGCACAGAGGCTATTTTATACAGGGTAAATTTGATCAGTATAAAAGAGATGTTCCATACTCTTCATTTATTTCTGCTTTCAAGGAAATGATCAGACTCATTATGGTGGAGAGTGAGGAGAATATTGATTTCTGGAAAGAGAAAATTCTATCTGCAGTTGGAGTGAATGGAAAGGTTATTCTTGAGGTTATTCCTGAACTGGAAAGTATAATAGGGCTTCAGCCGGAAATTCCTGACCTTCCACCTGAAGAATCAAAGAACAGATTTAAGTACACTTTCAAAAATTTTGTAAAGGCTATTTCAACAAAGGAGCACCCTCTTGTCATATTTTTTGATGATCTGCAGTGGGCTGATTCTGCTTCTCTGGAACTTATTCATCTTCTTACAACGGATAGCGATCTGGGGTATGCTTTAATTATAGGAGCATCAAGAGAAGAAGATCTGAATAGATCAGAAAGTACTAATACCCTGAAGGAAATAGCTAAAGATGGTGGGGTAATTACAGAGATAAAACTGACTCCTCTTGAAATAAGGGATGTTGTAAATCTGCTGTCTGATACTGTTCAATGTGATAAAAAAAATGTTACTGACCTTGCTGAACTTTGTTATAAAAAAACCGCAGGTAATCCGTTTTTTCTGAATCAATTCATAAATATGCTTTATGAAGAAGATCTGATCCACCTTAATATATCTCTGAGAGAATGGAAATGGAATCTGAAAAACATTATGTCCGCCAACTTTACGGACAATGTTATAGATTTCATGATTCAGAAAATCGGGAAGGTTGATTCTGAGGCTCAGGAAATGCTTAAAAAGGCAGCTTGTATAAGTAGTGAATTTGATCTGAAAATGCTCTCTATTGTGGCTGAAAAGTCTGAAATTGATGTGGCAGAAAGCTTATGGCAATGTATGTCAGAAGGGCTGATCCTTCCTGTTAGGGGTGTTTTTACAATATCAGCTCTTCAGAATATTGATATTAATTTTGAAAATGCACCTGTCTACAAGTTTGTACATGACAGGGTGATGCAGGCAGCATATTCAATGATTGCTGAAGAAAAGAGAAAAGAGCTGCATCTTAAAATTTTCAGATTAATGAATGAACGTATTTCAACAGATGTATTTGATGAAAAACTTTTTGATATAGTAAATCAGTTGAATTACTGCAGAGAACTAATTGATGAAGATGATGAAAGATACTTATCTGCATCAATCTACCTTAAAGCCGGAATCAAAGCAAAAAGTTCAGCTGCCTATAATACAGCCAGAAACTGTTTTACATCTGCTGTTTCTTTATTAAATAAAAAAGACTGGGAACAGAAATATGAACTTACCAGAGATGTCTATCTGGCGGCGGCAGAAGCAGAGTATCTCTGCACAGACCTTGAGAGTATGGAAAATCTGGTAAGTACCTTTCTTGAAAATGCAAAAACAAAGATGGATATAGTTAAGATCTATGAAGTCAGAGTAAGAGGCAAGATTGCATCCGGAGACAGGATGGATGCTATAAAAGATGGCATAGATATTTTAAAAAAACTTGGTGTTAAACTGAAACTTCATCCTACAAAGCTTGATGTTCTTTTTGCACTGATTAAAACAAGAATAAGTTTTATGTTATCAGGTAAAAGTCTTGAGAATCCAATTGAAATGACAGATTCCGATAAACTGGCAACTATGAAATTCTTCTCTCTTGTAGGGCCTTCAGCATATGTTGTTGAACCAAACTTAACGCCATTAATCATTCTTAAGCTGGCTGAATTTTCTGTAAGATATGGGCAGTCCAGATTTTCAGCTTTTGCTCATGTGACTTATGGTTATCTTTTAACAGCATATATTGGTGACTTGGAAAATGGGTACAAGGAAGGCGTAAGAGGTCTTGAGGTTGCGGATAAGTATGATGTAAAAGGAATGTTTGCAAAATCAAGAATGCTTTTCGGTTGTTACATCCAGCACTACAGACACCATGCGAAAGATGCAATTCCTATTCTCTTTGAAGGATATTATAAAGGATTGGATGCAGGTGATTTTGAGTTTGCTGCATACGATATTCTTATCTATCTGTTTAATAGTTTTGTAACTGGAAAAAACCTAGATGAACTCAGGGCAGAAATTAATAAATATGAAAAGGAAGTTTACCAGATAAAGCAGACTGTTCAGCTCAGATGGATAAGAATTTATCACCAGATGTCTATTTATCTTATTGATGGTCCTCATAAAAGCGGAAATTTTGAAGGGAGCGTTTTTAAAGAGAGTGAAATGCTTCCTGATACTAATGAAGATAAGGATAAAACTGCAGTTTTTAATCTTCTTTCAAGTAAAATGATAGTAAATTTTATTTATGATAAATTGGAAATTGCCCAGCAAAACGGAGAAGAAGCAGAAAAAAATCTTCATTATGTAATCGGTTCTTTTGATTATCTTCTGTTTCCATTTAACTATTCCTATGTACTACTGGGGATGTATGAATCTGTTGACGATAAAAGGAAGAAAGAAATTTTAAGAAAAGTTAAAAAATATCAGAAGAAGGCAAAACCAATTATAAAAAGTGCACCTGAAAACTATCTTCATAAATACAGGCTTGTTGAAGCGCTTCTTGCTGATATTTCAGGAGATATTTTAAAAGCTATAAATCTTTTTGATGAAGCGATAAAACTGGCTGGGGAAAATGGATTTATCATGGATGAGGCTGTTGCCAACGAGTTTGCTGCCAAATTCTATGTAAAAAGAGGAAAAGAAAAAACTGCTAAAATATATTTTACAGATGCATTTTATCTATACAGAACCTGGGGAGCTGTTGCCAAGTCGGAAAAAATAATAAGAGATCATAAGGATTTTATACTTTTGGATATGCCGTCTTCCTTCTCAAATTCATACAGAACAACTATAACTCACTTTTGCGCAGATACAACAATACCAGATGCTTCAGCAACTCTTGATTTCAAGTCTCTTTTAAAAGCTTCCATGACTGTTTCCATGGAGATTGTTCTGGATAAACTTCTCGAGAATCTTATGAGAATTATTGTTGAAAATGCAGGAGCACAGAATGGGGTTCTCATTTTAAAAAATGGTAAAAAATTTCTAGTGGAATCTGAATGGGGCTTCGAGGATAATTCTGTAAAAGTTCTTAGATCTATTCATCTGGATGAATATCAAAATATTCCCAAAAGTATAGTTAACTATGTAATAAGATCAAAAGAATCTGTTGTCCTTGATAACGCTGCTGAACATAACAAATATTCTAATGATGAATACATTAAAAAGTATTCGCCAAAATCAGTTGTATGTGCACCTTTAATTAAAAAGGGCGAAATTACAGGTGTTTATTATCTGGAAAATAATGCTGTAGCTAATAGTTTTACTCAGGATAGGCTGGAAGTTTTAAATATACTTAGTTCTCAGGCTGCAATTTCAATTGAAAATGCCTATCTTTATCATTCTCTGGAAGATACAAATAAAAATCTGGAACAGAAAGTAAAAGAGAGGACAATGGAGCTTTCTGATGCATATGAAAAAATCAAGCATCTTGCAATGGTTGATTCTCTTACAGGACTTCCCAACAGAAGAAATATTCTCGAGAAAATAGAACATGAAAAAGTTCGCGGTCAAAGATCCCAAAAGCCATTCTCAGTTATTATTGGAGATATTGACTTCTTCAAAAAATTCAATGATACCTATGGTCATGACTGCGGAGATTTTGTTCTTAAAAAAGTTGCAGATACTATTAAGAAATCTCTTAGAAAACAGGATTATGTAGCTAGATGGGGTGGAGAAGAGTTTCTTTTAATTCTTCCTGAAACCGATGGCTCAGGCTCTGTAGTTGCTGCTGAACAGGTTAGAAAAAGTGTTGAAGAGAGCAATTTAATCTATAAGGATGTTCCTCTTAATATCACAATGACATTCGGAACTTCCACTTTTAACTTTGGTGATGATTTTGAAGAGAAGCTAAAAGCTGCAGACGAAGCTCTTTATGAAGGAAAAGAGAGCGGCAGAAACAGAGTTGTCCTTAGTTCTTCTAATTAGTCTTCCCTGAAAAAGTGCTTTCCTGCACTTTTCCAGTAGTCGCTGCAAAAATGCTAACGCAAAACGTGGTTGTGCTTGAATTTTCTTGCTCGCATTTGCCTCAACGGCAAATGACGGGCTGTCCATGGCCCGCTCGTCGACCAGAAAAAACGATTTTAGAGTAGATTCCTAGTCGAAATGATCATATGTTTTTTGAGTCGAAGCCTTGTGCTTCGGGTTCTCATCCTAATTTTCAAGCTATCAAATAAAAAAACCTTGTCCAGACGCGCTTCGCTTAAAGTCTTGACAAGGGTTTTGAATTCGATGGCGGAGAGCGAGGGATTCGAACCCTCGATAGAGTTACCCCTATACACCCTTAGCAGGGGTGCGCCTTCAGCCACTCGGCCAGCTCTCCGGGATGCAGCTCTGCATGGGATGCAGAGCTGTATTTAATGATGCGTAGAATACGTAAATTTAACGAAAAGGTAAAGTCAAAAAATAGATTTTTTTCTAATTTATTATTGATTACCGAAGTTGTCGTCCATACCGTCGGTTTCTTTTTCTCTTCTGATTCTTTCGTAAATTTCTTCACGGTGTACAGATACTTCTTTAGGTGCGTTAACACCAATACGTACCTGGTTTCCTTTAACACCTAATACGGTAACAGTTACATCGTCACCAATCATTAATGTTTCGCCTACTCTTCGTGTAAGTATAAGCACGACTTTCTCCTTGTTCTTTCAAAATCTGCAAGATATTAATTAATATCCCGTTTCCATTGGGTTTCTTCCCTGCAATTCTTCTTTTACACTAAGCATAGTAAAATAAATGAAATTTTGCAGAATTTTAGGCAGTTTTTTATTTAAACTGCCAACCCTTTATCACTATATTGGCTATTCCTGAATTGCTTCTTCAGCATCCAGGCCAAAAGCACTGTGTAACGCTCTAACTCCAAGTTCAAGATACTTCTCATTCACAACGGCAGAGATCTTAATTTCAGAGGTAGCAATCATATTAATATTGATGCCTTCATTTGAAAGCGTTTCAAACATCTTGGTTGCTACTCCTGCATGTGAACGCATGCCTACACCAACAATTGAGATCTTAACGATCTTATCATCACCTGATACTGATTCAGCTCCCATGGCTTTTGTTGTTTCTTTCAGAATCTCCATGGTTTTTTCAAAGTCACGTTTGTGAACCGTAAATGTAAAGTCAGTATGTCCATCAATGCCAGTGTTCTGAATGATCATATCGACTTCGATATTTGCATCAGATACTGGGCCAAGGATCTTAAATGCTATTCCTGGTGTGTCTGGTACTCGAGTAACAGTTATTTTGGCTTCGTCACGGTTAAATGCAATTCCGGATACTATTGGTTCTTCCACGTCAGATTCCTCAAATGTGATCAGTGTTCCTGGACCTTCTTTAAACGAAGAAAGCACTCTAAGCGGAACTTTGTATTTGCCTGCAAATTCTACAGATCTAATCTGTAATACCTTTGAGCCCAGACTGGCCATTTCCAGCATCTCTTCAAAGGTGATCTTTTCAAGTCTTTTGGCTTTAGATACAACCCTTGGGTCAGTAGTATATACTCCGTCAACATCTGTATAAATTTGGCATTCGTCAGCCTTTAGGGCTGCTGCTAATGCTACTGCTGTCGTATCTGATCCGCCGCGACCAAGGGTGGTTATGCAACCATTTTCGGTGACGCCCTGAAATCCAGCGACAATTATTACCTTGCCTTCATCAAGATCTTTTCGAATTTTTTGTCCGTCTATCTCTTTGATTCTGGCTTTGGTGTGTTCTTCGTCGGTAAGAATCCTAACCTGTGTGCCTGTATATGATTTGGCAGGACAGCCAATTTCATGTAGTGCCATGGTTAAAAGAGAGATGGTAACCTGTTCACCGGTTGAAAGAAGAACATCCATTTCTCTTGGATTAGGACGTGCCTGCATTTGGCTGGCTAGGTCAGTAAGTCTGTTGGTTTCTCCGCTCATTGCAGATACAACAACTATAAGCTGGTCACCACCTTCGATAGCGGCCTTTACTTTCTTGGCAACATTTTTGATTCTGTCAGGGTCACCGACGGATGTGCCGCCATACTTTTGAACAATTAATGCCATAAATCTGCCTAAATTGTGTTAGAAAGATATTAAAATTTGTACTGAATGCCTAACAGGAAAAACACCACAACCAACCGTTTATTTGTATGGCATCCTGCCGTTCGCAATTTGTGTCATTAATTCAATGACATGCGATTATAATATGGTTTTGTTTTAATAATACTTGATAGAGGCTATCAGATAATTCGCGTAACGCCGTTATATTTAACACTAAATTGCTAATTAAATAAACCGAAATTATGTGTATTTGGTCATAAATATTAGAATAAATTATAAAACCAGCCCCATAACAAGGTCATCTTCTCTGGTTTCATCTAAATTCTGAACCCTTTTACGTAATCTTCCTTCAATTTCAAAGCCAAGCGATTTGTAAAGATTAATTCCTTTGGTATTACTCTCACGAGCAAAAAGCTCAATTCTGGTTATATTAGATTTGTTGTTTTTTATGTGGGATATAAAATCAGAGAATAATCTCTTTCCGATACCGTTACCTTGGAAATTAGGTGATATCGCAATAGTTATGTTGCCAATTACATGCTGAAAACATTTTATTCCTGGTGATTGACCGTGAATAACTCCGGTTATCTTATCGGTTTGCATATCAATGGCTATCAGGCAGACTCCGTTATCTAATGCAGAGCATATATTAGTTTCTATGTAAGTAAGATCAATTTCCTCTTCAAGCCTAGCCAAATAACCAGGTATCGAGGCTACTTCTTTATATAGATCGAAGATCTTTGGAATATCATTTTTAGTCGCTGGTTTAATGATCATAGGTTGAAAACACAAAAAATTGTTAATTGTAGATTTAGTGTATAATGACCAAATTGATTATGCCATGGATGGATCTTTTGTGCTGAAACTTTATCAGAGCAATAAATTGGAAATTCTACTGGAATACCTGAATGACTCGCTGGCAACAGGTAGAACTAATCCTTTGATACCTGAACGTATAATTGTTCAAAATAGTGGAGTAGGACAATGGGTTGCGCAGCAATTGGCCTCCAAAATCGGTATTTTTGCTAACTTTAGTTTTGAACTACCAACCAGTTTTGCCTGGGATATTATTCGCAAATTTATTGATGCCCCTTTACGCGCTGATTTAGAAAAGGATGAATTGGTTTGGCAGATATTTGCTCAAATTTATTCACAATCGCAGGATTTGGAAGAAGTGCAGGTCTATTTGGGGAATAAAACTAGCGCTGATTTTGATAACAAATTATTTAATCTTTCTTATCAGTTAGCTGATATTTACGATCAATATCAGGTTTATCGTCAGGACTGGGTTTTATGTTGGGATAAAAGAAATGGTTGGGATAAAGAAGGCAGTTGTGGAAAATGTGAGGTAGATAGTAACCACTGGCAGGTGCGTCTTTGGCAAAAAATATCTCAAACCGGATCAGAAAATCACCGTGCTGCTTTGATGAATGAATTTTTTGAATTGTTTCAAAGTGGAAACTTTAGTTCTGAACAAATAATTAAAAATCTTCCGCAAAGAATATCGATATTTGGCATTGATACCCTAGCTCCGATCTATCTGCAGTTTTTTGCAGTGTTATCTGAATACATAGATGTAACTATTTATAGCTTTAATGCATGTATGGAGTATTGGGGCGATATTGCCTCAGAAAAGCAACTTGCGAGCAGGCGCCTGCGGGGTGAAGCCTCAGATATGGTTGAATATATCGAAACAGGTAATAATCTACTTTCGTCTATGGGCAAGGTAGGTCGAGCTTATCATGAGCTATTGCTAAACCATGATATTCAGGAATTTGATTGCTTTGATAAGTTTGGTGTTGAGGAATTTGAAGGCACGTTCGGCCTTTTGCAAAATGTTCAGAATGATATCCTGACATTGCAGAATGGTTCTGGGAATTGCGATGTTCCCGATGGATCAATTCAGGTACATGACTGCCATACTTCACTTAGAGAATTAGAGGTGTTGCATGATCAATTATTGAATATGTTTGATAATGATGATCAGCTGAAACCTAGCGATATTGTGGTTATGACTCCAGATATCAATAAGTACGCACCGTCTATTGAGGCAGTTTTTGGAAGCAAGTTATCAGTTGATAACCAATATGGGTCTGACCTGTATATCCCTTGGTCAATTGCAGATAGAACAACTGTTGTCGAAAGTCCCGTTATTCAAGCACTGTTACAGCTTGTAGGTATCTCCAAATCCAGAATGACTGCTAGTGAGGTAATTGAGGTTTTAAAGGTTCCCGCTGTTACTTCACGTTTTGGTTTAACAGAAAAAGATCTGAATAATATTTTGCAGTGGATTGATGCTAGCGGCATTCGTTGGGGGCTTGATTCTCATTTTCGTAAAAGATTTGGCTTGCCTGAAACTGAACTGAATAGCTGGCAGTTTGGGTTGGAACGGATGTTATTGGGATACGCTCTGGGTGGTGATTCTCAGATTTGTTTTGATAGATGTGGTTATGAGCAGATAGAGGGGAGTAATGCTGAGACTCTTGGAAGGTTAACGCAGTTTATTTATAAAATAGGATTATTTATAGATCAGTTTTCATCGAAGCATAGTGCTTTGGATTGGCAACTTATCTTAAATAGTTTGGTGGATACTTTCTTTAATGAAGACGAAGAGAGTGAGGCCGTGTTACAGCAGGTAAGAAGCTATATTGATGATATGGTGAATATCTGTGAGAAGACCCCGCTGTTTGAGCAAGATGTTTTAGATATTGATGTTATTCAGGAATATCTTACCCAAGGATTAACTAATCAGGTCAGCGGGGGGGCATTTATAGCAGGTAAGGTAACATTTTGTACTTTACAACCAATGCGTGCAATTCCATTCAAGGTGGTTTGCCTGCTTGGGATGAATGATGGCGAGTTTCCTCGGCAGTCTAAACGTTCATCCTTAGATTTGATTGCTCATAACAGGCCAAGGTTGGGCGATAGAAACAGAAGGGATGATGATAGATATCTGTTTTTGCAATCTTTGCTTTCGGCTAGAGATAAACTTTATATTAGCTATAGCGGTCGTAGTGTAATTGATAATTCATATAAGATGCCGTCAACTTTGGTTTGTGAATTATTTGATTATTTTGAAAGATATTACTCGATAGAGCAAAAAGATCTGGTAACCATACATCCGTTACAGCCTTTCGATAAAGAATACTTTGGCTCTGATTCAGGGAACAGTTTTCTTCAAAACTCAAGGCTGTTTAGCTATGCCAAACATTGGTTAAAAGCATCTGATTCTAAGGATATAAATCAACAATTAGGTATTTTTATTGATCAGGATTTGCCGGATCCAGAAGAAGAGTTTCGAACTATTACTATTGATGATCTTCTACGATTCTTTAAAAATCCTGCAGCATTTTTATTAAAGAATAGATTGAGTATTAATCTAGATATCCCAGATATTCAATTGCACGACGATGAGCCATTCGCGCTTGGTTATCTTGAAAACTATAATATCAGTGATCAACTTCTGCATGGATTTTTACACGGACAGGAACGGGATAATTTATATCTGCAAAGCAGTTTGTCCGGTGATTTGCCTTATGGTTACCTTGGTAAAAAGAATTTTAATGTTGTTGCCGATGGTATTGAAGAATTGGCAGAAAAGATCAAACCATTTATCGAATTACCTTTGCTGCGAGTTAGTGGTGAGATTGAATTGCAGAATATTCATTTATCAGGAGTGATTGACGATCTATTTGATGAAGGATTGATTCTGTATAGAGCAGGGAAACTACGTCCGATCGATAGAATTGAATTAAATATAAAGCACTTGTTTTTGCAGTTGGTTGCAAACTTTAATAAGCCCGCATATTTCTTTGCGGTTGACGATGAACTTATTCTTAATCCTGTTACAGACCCAGTAGCTGAATTATCTAAAATTCTGAATTTTTATTGGCAAGGGTTGTATTCACCATTTCCATTTTTCGCTAATACCTCATTTGCATACGCGCAAACAGTTATTGAGAAGAATGATGCAGAAAAGGCAATGGAAGAGGCTCGCAAAGTCTGGAATGGTTATATGTTTTCCGGTGAGGCTCAGGAACCATATAATTGGGTAATCTATAAAGGTTATTTTCCGGAACATGATAAGTTCGTAGATACTGCTGTTGATGTATTTGATCAGCGATTACTGGGGGAATGCTAATGAATCGACTTGATCTATTAACATTTCCTCTTACTGGTCGAAGCCTGATCGAAGCAAGTGCAGGGACAGGCAAGACCTATACCATAGCTGCATTATACCTGCGAGCAATAATTGAACATCAATACCAGCCGCAACAGATACTGGTGGTTACCTTTACTAAGGCCGCTACTCAGGAGTTAAGGGAGCGGATTAGAAGTTTGATTAAAGATGCGCTAAATTTTTTACGCTATCAAACTGATAAACAATATGATCCAGTTGTTCAGCAGATACTTGAAAAATATCCTAAAGATAATTGGGATGAAATTAAGCAACACCTTAATGATTGTTTGGTAACGATGGACGAATCAGCGATTTTTACCATTCATGGTTTTGTGCATAGGGTTTTATCAGAAAGTGCTTTTGAAACCGGTAATGTTTTCGAGATGCAATTAGTTGATAGTGATGATGATCTTTTGGAAATAGCCTGTAATGATTTTTGGCGTCTTTGTATTACCCGAATGGGAAGTACCGAATTAGAGATACTTGATGCAGTGTTTTCCAGTCCGTATTGGATAAAAAAAGATCTAAGGCAGCTTTTGCGTAGTAAAGATATAAAGTTAATTCCTAATCAGGAATCATCACAAATCACAACTGATGACTATATCCATATCTATAAGCAAGCCAAGGATTTATGGCTTGATAGTTATGAAGAGATAATTTCCCTGATATTAGAAGCAACCGAGAAAAAATACCTGCACGGAGGAAGCTATAAAGAGTATCTGATTAATAATGCAATTGAACTAATAAACGGGTTTTTTGTTGCATCCGGCGTTAATATCAATGTGTCTGATAAAACCAAATATTTTTGTCAGAATCATATTGTTTCAAAAAAGAAGAAGGGGCTTGATGATAAAATTCCTTATCACCGTTTTTTTGAATTATGGGAACAGATTTTTGAGACATCCAAGCCGCTTTCGATCCAGTTCAAATTAAAGGTATTGAAAGATGCTGTTGCCTACTGCGGTAATAGATTGATGCAGCTGAAACTGCGTAATAAGGTGATGGCGCATGATGATGTTTTGGACTTATTAGACCAGGCCTTGCAGAGTCAGTTTGGCAGTAAATTATCTGCGTCAATTCGCCAAAAGTATCCTTTGGCTATGATAGATGAATTTCAGGATACAGATAATATTCAGTATCAGATTTTCTCTATGATCTATCCCGATAATTCCAACCTGATAATGATTGGTGATCCCAAACAGGCTATATATAGCTTTAGGGGAGGAGATATCTTTACCTATCTTCAGGCGCAACAGGAAACCAATGCAACTAATAGATTTACGCTTGATACTAATTGGCGTTCTACATCTGGCCTAATTAAGGCGGTTAATAGTATTTTTTCCAATAAAGAAGAACCTTTTATCTATTCGGGGATAGAGTTTGTAGATGTTAAGGCCAGCGGCAAACATGATGATTTTCAATTTGCTATTAATAGCAAGGTAGTAGAGCCATTAACAATCTGGCATATCCCGGTTACTGAAGAAAACCAGGGGTACAGTCCCAAAGGCTATATCAAAAAGGATATTGCTAAGGAACTGGTGGCGTACTCAACAGCCGGAGAGGTCGTTAGACTACTTGAACCGAAAACTAAGGCAATGGTTGATGGAAGGTTGGTAAACCCGACAGATATTACTGTATTGGTACGTAACGCTAAACAGGCATATCTTATTATTGAAGCCTTGCGATCCAGAGGAATCTCCTGTGCTTATCAGGGGAATGATAGCGTATTTGCAGCCAATCAGGCGCTGGAACTTAATACAATTTTGCATGCATTAGCCTTTCCAGAGAACGAATCCTATCTATTATCATCACTAGCAACTGGATTGATTGGTAAGACATCATCGCAGATTCTGTTAATGCAGCAGGATGAGAAGGGGTGGGATGAACTATCAAGGCAAGTTATTAGGTTGCACCAGCAATGGCACAAAGGACATTTTATCCAGACCATTTATCAGTTCTTACACTTGATGGATATTCCTGCAAATTGTTTGCAGCAAGAAAATGGTGAACGGGCATTAACTAATCTTCTGCATCTTATTGAACTATTACAACAGGCGACAAAAACTACGCATGGAATTAATGGGTTATTAGCTTGGTATAAGCAGCAACTTGGTGATGAAACTGTCGTTGAAGAAAAACAGTTACGCCTGGAAAGTGATAGTGATCTGATTAATGTAGTAACTATCCATAAAAGTAAGGGATTGGAATATTCAATTGTGTTTGCACCATTTTTATGGGATGTATCGCCTAATAGAAGTAGTACAGCAAAGTTTCATGATATCGATACTGATGGTATAGCAACTACCGTTATCGATTTTGGATCTGATGAGTTGAAAGAGCATAAGGAGTTGGCAACAAAAGAAGAATTATCTGAAGAGATCAGGTTGATGTATGTGGCTCTAACCAGAGCTAAACACAAGTGCTATATAAGTTGGGGTAAAATTGCTTATATAGAAAAGTCGCCTATAGGATTCTTGTTAGATCGTGATTCTGAAATTAAAAACTTGGATGATGATCAAATCTGTGAAAATTTATCACGGCTTGTTGCTAAAAGTGATAATACAATCGAGTTAATTAAGTTGCCAGAATATAGCGAAAGAGTTAAACAACGTGCAGATGTTGAAGTTAAGCTAAGTGCCATGGAATTTACGGGGGGAATCGAAGATTATTATCGGATATCAAGTTTTACCTCGTTATCATCAACAGTAGAGCATAATCACGATGTTGGTGTTTATGGGAGTGAATCATCACAAATTCAATATCAGGAACTGGCACGAGAACTGGTAGAAGAACACAAGGAAATTTCGGGGGAACAACTAACGATTTTTGATTTTCCCAAAGGTGCCAGGGCGGGGGTATTTTTTCATCATATTTTGGAAAATATCGATTTTCAAGATGCTGATTCCGAGCACTCTGATCAACTAATAGAAAAATCGCTGCGTAAGTTTGGCTTTGATCAACAATGGTATGAAATTGTAAAGAATAATATCCTTGCAGTAATTGATTGTAGCCTTGGTGATTCAAATGTTAGCTTGTCCAAAATTGCAGGTACCAATAGAGTAAATGAGATGGAATTCATGCTAAGTCATGGAAGGGTCTCAAATAGCCAGATTAATTTTATTCTGAATAAATATGAAAAATATAATCGTATAGATAGACCTCTTGAATTTGGTCAAATTGAGGGTTTATTGAAAGGGTTTATCGATCTGACTTTTGAATATCAAGGTAAATACTACATAGTTGACTATAAAACTAATTATCTGGGGAATGACTATTCTTTTTATAACGTCGAAGGTTTGCAGGAATCTATAATTGATCATGATTATGATTTGCAATACATAATCTATAGCGCAGCTTTGCATCGTTATCTTACTGAAATTCTTCCTGAATATACGTATAAAGATAATTTTGGCGGTGTTTATTATTTGTATTTGCGTGGAATTAGCGAATATGGGGAAGGCGGTGTTTATTATGACAAACCACCGCAGAAGCTGCTTGAAGAGATATTTATATAATTAAATATATTTGAATTGCCTAGATTTCTTCGAGAAATATAAATTTTAGAAAAAAGCTAATGGTTCAAAGCATTTATATTGGTATTGTGATAACTTTTAAAGTCTGGACTATAATTAAGTTATATTACTTTGCCTATAAGTAAGGTATATGGGTCTGTTTGTTTAAAGATTGATGTTTGGTTTTATAAAAAGCGCATTAAACAGTGGGTGAAAGCTGTTAATGGTGTACATAGATATACGCTTTTAGGAATTTTTGATTTTTAATAGACATGAATGAAAAAAGAACCATAAAAAAAGATATCTCTAGACTATTTATTATTATTGCAATTTCGATTTCAGTAACTGCATCCTTATTTACTATAACATCAGTTAAAAGAATGGTTGAAAGCCATATTAGTGAAAATCTTTTAGCAGTCGCTCAATTAAAGATGGATGCTATAGAGACAAGGTTTAAGCACGGAATATCCTTGGCAGATCAAATATCATTAGATATTGATGTGCGTAATAATTTTATGGATGCGGTTGTAAGAGATGGAAATTCTGAGCAAATCACTAAGTCAAAGCAACAACTAAGAACCATATTAGAAGAGAAGCTTGGGGTATCAACAGATATAATTTGGGCAGACCTATATGATGTAAATTATAAATTGGTTGCCAAAATCGGGAATGAAAATGTAATTGATAGTGAGTCAGTGTATAAACATGATGACGATATAAACAGTATTAGAGAGTCAAGAATTGGTGACTTTTATGCTATTGGTGAAGATATTTATCACAACATTATCATGCCAATTTTTCATCCGCTTAGAACATATGACGTAATCGGTTATATGGTAATTAGTCATCATTGCCCATACCAGTTTAATAATTTTAATAATTTTAATAAATTTACAATGTTTGGCAAAACCGGTGAATTTATTGTTGCCCAAAAACAAAATAATGAAATAGTTATAATTAGCAAATTAAGGCATAAACAAAGCTTACCTTTAACCGAAAAATATTCTTTGGGTTCAGACTTGCAAAATATACTTGCAAGCGCATTTTCTGGAGTTGGTGGGCATATTAGAGGTTTGGATTATAGAGGAAAAGAGGTGGTTTCCTCTTATCTGTATTTGGAAAATGAAAAAATTGCTGTAATTGCAAAGATTGATAGTGACGAGGTTTTTGAAGATGTTGAATGGCTGTGTGCCGGATTATTTCTGATTCTATTAGCAGCAGTAATAATAACCTATTTTTTCGTATCTAAAAAACTTGAGCGGGCATTAGAGCCAGTAGCAGAGCTTGAACATGGAGCAAGAATATTTGCGCAAGGGGATCTTGGTTACCGTATTCCAATTATTGGTAGTAACGAGCTTAGTCGCTTAACCAGGATTTTTAACGGCATGGCTGAGAAGCTAGAAAAAGTTACAGCATCTAAAGAAGAATTAAATAATCAGATCGAAAAACAGCGAGAAGTTGAACGGCAACTGTATGAAGAAAGAGCAAAACTAGAGGCAATATTTGAATCAAATAACGATAGTATTGTGGTATGGGATAAAGATTATTACCACATATATGTAAATCGTGCAGCAGCTAAGAAAATTAGTAGAACTAAACGCAGAATTATTGGGAAAAACGTTAAAGAAGTGTTTGCAGATCGTCCTGATATTGCAGAGTTCTGGATGAGTAAAGTTAAACAAGTGTTCACTGATGGTGAGCCTTTGGAATCAAGTCAAGAATTTAATCTTTACGGTAAACACTTTTATGCTGAATTTACGATATCTCCAATTGTAAGTGAAGGTGATGAAATTATTGCCGTAGGCATGATCCTTCGAGATATAACCAAACGTAAACTTGCTGAGGATTCCGCTAGAGAATCAAGACAAATGTTACATAATGTTATTAATAGTATCCCGGTAAGTGTTTTTTGGAAAGATGTTGATAGTAGATTCCTTGGTGCAAATATGAACTTAGCTAAAATGCTAGGATTTAATTCACCTGAAGAATTAATAGGTAAAACTGATTTTGATATAAATAGTAAGGAGTTTGCAGAAGATTATAGAAAAGATGATCTAGAGGTTATGGAGAGTAAACAGCCAAAGCTTAATTATGAGGAAAACTTTATTGATGAGAATGGAAATAAAATAGTTATTAATACTTCTAAGGTTCCATTGTTACGCAATGATGGCACAGTATATAGTGTCCTTGGGTGTTTTGTAGATGTTACCGAACGTTTTAATTTTATTGAAAGGCTCAAAGAAGCACAACGTGAAGCTGATCTTGCTAATAAATCTAAAAGTGACTTTTTGGCCTCTATGAGCCATGAGATTCGTACCCCAATAAATGCCATAATTGGAATGGCAGATGTTCTGGAACAAAGTGGCATTAACTCTAGTCAAAGCGAATATATCAAAATATTAAAGGCTGCCGGTGAAAACTTATCCCATCTTGTTAATAATATTCTGGATTATACCAAGATAGAAACGGGTGATATTGAGTTACATGACGAAGAATTTTCTTTAGGGGATGCATTAAATGATTCAGTAAATCTAATTATGTTGAAGACACATGAAAAGAATATTTATCTGAATATGAATGTTGATGCAGAGGTACAGTTACGATTATACGGTGATCTAGGTAAATTAAGACAGATATTATTAAATTTATTGAATAATGCAGCAAAATTTACCAATAGTGGCGGTATAGATCTAAATGTATCTGAATGGCAGCATGCAACGCCAGGTAAATATATGCTCCTTTTCGAGATAGTTGATACGGGATCTGGAATACCTGCCGCTAAGATAGAAACCATTTTTGAAAGATTCATCAGGCTTGATGATTCTGATTCTCAAGGCGGTGCGGGATTAGGTTTGTCTATATGCAAAGAATTAGTGTCGGCACTTGGTGGTGAAATATGGGTGGAAAGCGAAGAAGGTAAAGGTAGTAAATTTAGCTTTACTGCGTCGTTTAAACCGCTGGATATGATGAAGATGGTAAAACATCAAAATTCTGGAAAACTCTCATTAAGAGGTACGGTTGCTAATGTATGTTGTAATAGTCTGGATTTATCTGAGCAAATGATAAAGACATTAGAAGAGTGGAAGATTAGGGTTAAGCATACAACAGAGCCAACAGAAAAATGCATTGCTGAAAAATCTGATTTTATAATTTTAATGCCAGATGAAAAAATGCTGGATGCCATGGTTGAGAGGTATAAAAAAGAGGATCTGGAAAAAGTTGCGGATAAGGTAATAATTATTCCGCAAAATCCGGATGTATTAGAGTCTGAAAAATTGAATAAGCTGGGTTTAAAAATATATTTGAATCAGCCTATAGTTAGAAAAGAACTGTATGACCAATTGGATCGAATCCATAAACAGCGCGATAAAAATTCAGGATCTCCTGTATCATCTGATGGTAAATTCAAATGGTATGATCCTGCCAGGGTTCGTGTATTGATTGCAGATGATGATCCGATAACAAAAAAAGTTATGCGCCTGGCATTTGAAAATCTTGGTTATTGTATTGATATTGCCAGTAATGGTAACGAAGTATTGGAATTTATGAAAAAAGATTTCTATGACATCGTATTTATGGATACCGATATGCCGGAGATGGATGGTAATGAAACAACCAGACAAATAAGAGAACTGGAAAAAGATAGCGAAACAAGGGTTCCTATTGTCGCAGTTACCGCTAAGGTGTTTGATGAAGATCGTAAAAAGGCATTTGATTCAGGAATTGATTGGTTTTTGTCTAAACCGATAATTGTAGAGCAGATGGTGGAGGCTATAAATAAGCTGGTCAAATTGAATTAAATTCTGGCTTATTTTTCCTAATACTGCGTTATAACTGCAGGCTTTTTTCATCACATATTATTTATATGCATCCTCAAAAAGGCTTCGCTATGCCTTGTCTTAGAAAAAATATTCCCAGAATTAACTATGCGCATGAATAAAAATGAAATTCCACAAATCTAATATTCAACTCTATTACGACCATTCTCTTTAGCCTTATAAAGCATACTATCGGCATTAGAAATACAGGCTCTGGAATTTTGTGAGCAGTTACATGCGGCGCAGCCAATACTAATCGTTATGGTTATTTCATTGTCATCAATTATTACTGGTGTAGCTTCGATTTTAGACCTAACCCTTTCTGCAAAAAGTGCAGCCCCATCAATTGGGCAATCAGGAAGAATTACCACAAATTCTTCGCCACCATAGCGACAAACAACATCGGCAGATCGAGCCAAGTCACTGATTGTATCTGCAACCTGTTTAAGAGCAATGTTCCCAGCTTCGTGACCATGGGTGTCATTGAAATCTTTAAAATGATCGATATCGGCCATAACTAAACATATGGATTCATATTTCTTGGTTCGACGATTATTTTTTTCCAGCATATTGGCTAGAGCATTTTGGAAATATCCAAAATTATATAATCCAGTTAAATAATCATGAGTGGCAATTTGTTGAAGTTTTTTTACCTTAATGTTTAAGCGTCGATTGAGGTCCTCAATTTGTTGTTTTTGATTTTCAATCTCTTCATACATTCGAGCATTTTCCATGGCAATTCCCAAATATGAAGCAACGGCTTCAAGCATTTCTCTATCGCTGAAGTTTAGAATTGTCGTCTTAGAGAGTGTTCCCATCCAGAAAACTCCGATTGCCTTTTCATTTTGTCTGATAGGGATAAATACAGTGCTTTTAATCTCTTTTATTTGATTGAGGGCATTGCGATCGTGTTCTGCCATCGGTAGGGAAATGACTTTATCTATATCTGGTATATAGATTAATGAATCATTTTCAAAGCAGGAGGACATGGCTCCGTCATTGGAAGATAAACTGCACAAATTATGGTTAGACCATACCTTAAGTTGGGAAATCTTTTCTTCGTATTCGGGACTAAGTGTTTTCCAGTGTTGAGGTATCAGAAAACCGTTTTCGTTGGTGAAAATGCTTCCAAAATGGAAACCATAGTGGGTGATCAGTCCAGAAAGAACGGTTTCAAATAATTCTGTAAAGCAACTAATCCCTCCAATGCTGTTAATTAATCCTATTATTTGTTGATGCTTATCTCCGGATTCCTCAATGTTGTCATTCTGACGCACAAATACCTCATATTTATAACAAGAGTATATGTACGGAGTTATTACCTCTAGCATATTGTTAATATTTTCAATTTGCTCATCAGAGAAAGAATTACTATGAGAGATTGCCTGGAATGTACCAATAGTGTCATCATTAAAAATAAGTGGGAACACAATAAATTCAGTTATAGACCAAGCATCGAAAACGGTGCTTATATGGTCATCATAACGGCTTATATTGTCCTTATTTAGAAGTATGTGGTGTTTGCTTTTAATCGCCTCAATATCAGGAATATTTTTATTAACATCAATGTGATAGCCAAGAAGTGATCCCTCTAAGGCTTTGAGTTGATCTATTAAGTGAATTGATTCAACATTTAGATATTCTTTATTGAAGTCTAAACAGTAGAATATACAGCTGTCGATATCAGTATTTTCGAATAAAAAAGATGCAGCAGAATCCAAACATTGTTTTAGATCAATTTTTCCTGCAAGTAGCTGATAAATTTTCTTTTCTAAATCATTTATATTCATTTTTATAAAAATATTGTCCATTAATTATTATTATATTTATAAGATACAATAATGCCTGTTTTATTAAAAAAATCAAACTATAAGGTCACAAAATAAATTTTTGTAAGAACACCTAAAAAGGGAGTGGTAAAAAGCTAACAACGCTCTGAACTTGATAAAAACCAAATTAGTTAGTAAACGGTAATCAAGGCATTTGAATTTTTGTGTTAACTATGAAATATTCAGCGTCAGTAAAAATGATTATGTAATCTAAGGAGTAAAGATGGGCTACATACAGTTACAGCAGATCGTAAAAGAAAGCGTAAAAGTAGGCGATCAGATTTCTGTGCAGGGTTGGGTAAGAACCAGAAGAGATTCCAAGGCAGGACTTTCTTTTATAGCTCTGCATGATGGCTCATGTTTTGATACCGTGCAGATAATTGCGCTGGATACTCTGGAAAATTATGAAGAGATTAAACGTCTGACAGCAGGTTGCTCAATTCAGATTCATGGAGTTATTAAAGAATCAGAAGGAGGGGGGCAGAAGTACGAAATTCATGCAGATAACATCGAAGTAATCGGATGGGTGGAAAATCCGGATACATACCCAGTATCCGCTAAACGTCATACCCTTGAATACTTGCGTGAATATGCCCACTTGCGTCCAAGAACCAATGTTATCGGCGCAGTTACCAGAATAAGGCATTGTCTATCACAGGCAATCCACAATTTTTTCCACGAAAACGGTTTCTACTGGATTCATACCCCAATCGTTACCGCCAGTGACTGTGAAGGGGCTGGGGAGATGTTTCGCGTAAGTACGTTGGATATGAATAATTTACCACGAACTGAAGCTGATCATGTTGATTATAGTCAGGATTTTTTTGGCAAAGAATCATTTCTAACAGTATCAGGTCAGCTAAATGTTGAAACCTACTGTTGTGCAATGTCCAAGGTCTATACCTTTGGCCCAACCTTTAGAGCTGAAAATTCTAATACCAGTCGTCACCTGTCAGAATTCTGGATGATAGAGCCTGAAGTGGCGTTTGCCGATCTGAACCATGTAGCAAAATTAGCAGAGCAGATGCTTAAATACATAGTCAAAAGAGTGCTTGATGAGCGTAGAGACGACATGGAGTTCTTTGCTCAACGTATAGATAAAGAAGCAATAACCAGATTGGAAAAATTACTGAATTCCGAATTTATTGAGATCAACTATTGTCAGGCGATTGATATTCTTGAACAGTCAGGAGAAAAATTTGAATTTCCGGTTAAATGGGGAATCGATCTGCAATCGGAGCATGAACGATACTTATGTGAAAAACACTTTGATGCACCGGTCATCATTAAAAACTATCCCCGTGATATAAAGGCTTTCTATATGCGCCAGAATGATGATGGCAAAACCGTAGCTGCAATGGATGTAATTGCACCAGGAATTGGAGAAATCATAGGTGGTAGTCAGCGCGAAGAAAGATTAGATAAATTTGATGCCAGACTTGATGAAATGGGGCTGAGTAAAGAAGATTATTGGTGGTATCGTGATTTACGTAGGTATGGAACAGTACCGCATGCAGGGTTTGGATTGGGGTTTGAGAGGCTCATTTCATATGTGACCGGAATGAAGAATGTTAGAGATGTTATTCCATTTCCTAGAACCCCAGGCCACGCGCAATTCTAAAAAAACTATTACGCTCACTTATGCTGTGTTAAAAAGTGCATTAAAACTGCTCACATACCTGTATGTATGCTCCGCGTATTTAAAGCACTTTTTGCCTTGCCTAAGTTTCGCTCATAACGTTTTTTTCATTCGTATTTATTATCTAAATATGGCGTCATTGCTCCAGGCTTTTTTCGTCACATATTTTATATATGCTTCCTCGCAAGGCTTCGATATGCCTTGTCTTTAAGTAAATATTTTGCAAATCGCGCCTCGATCTTGGAAAAATATACTTAGAATTCTTTTAAAAATATCGATTGGAACATTCCCACTCGTTCCCAACGTCCCCGTTGGGAATGCATACACTCTAGAAAATAAGCGCTCCCAAACTGGAGTTTGGGAGCGAGGAAGAAATCTTGAAATTGAAGCAAATCAAAAAAATTACGTCATTCCCAACTCGATTGGGAATCTCGAAATGCTTGCACTAAACCCCCAGAATGAACGGGATTTTGAGTTTTAAATACTTTTCACCCCTTAATAACATTACCCAATAACGCTTTGCAGCAAATAGCAACATTTTCCCCGGACAGTAGTGGGCTTGACCGGGCAATCCAGAAATCTTTTGGTATTTTAGTGTAATACAAGCATCATAAATCGGTGTTATTCTAATAAAAGATTGGATAAGTCGTTGATAATTTAATAAACTATGCGCGGACCATTATGAATGGACGGCGTAATTTAAAGAAAATACGCTATTTACTCACGGGGAATCAAAATGAAAAAATTAGTACTTGCCTCATTATTAAGTGCAAGCTTATCTACTGCGGTTGCTGCACCGTTTGTTTCAACAGGAAATGATGTTTCATCAGTTGCAGGGATTGATGCATCTCAATATGAAAGTTTTGATGATATTGTTATGCAATATATGGAATACCAAGAAGCCACTAGTGGTACCGTCGGTGTTGTAAAAGACGGGCGTTTGGTATTAGCGCGTAGCTACGGTATAGCAAAACAAGCAGAAAATCTGCAAACCCATCCGGATAATATTTTTCGCGTTGCTAGCTTAGGTAAAACACTATCAGCAATTGCCATAACCAAATTAGCGCAAGACGGTTTATTGGACTTAGATGGCCAGGTATTTGGAGCCGGTGGGATTTTAGAGAACGTTGTTATTCCAGACGGAGGGAGCTTTGATAACAGTGGTTATGATAGTGTTATCAAAGAACAAGCTCTTTACGAAGACATTACAGTTCGTGACATTCTTCAACACAGATCAGGTATGTCACATAGCTATGATCCTATGTTTGATCACAATCGTATCCGTGCAGAGTTAGGATTGGATCATCCGCCAAGTTGTAATGAGATGGCGAACTACTATACAGGGCGTTATCCGCTAAATGCAGTGTCTGGACGTACGAGTGCCTATTCCAATATTGGTTATTGTGTTGCACATTTAATTGTCGAAGAAGTTAGTGGTCAAGCTTACGATACCTATTTACAGGAAAATATTTTTCAGGAGAACTCTGTAGCTGCGCTAAGTCGTTCACTACCAGAGGATCGCGTTGACCATGAAGTGGATTATATCAGTACTTATAGTACCAAGTCAGTTTTCGATCCTAGTGTTTATGTGCCAGTAGCCGATGGAGGCTTTTATTCTGAAGGTGGTGGCGGTATGGCGACATCCGCAAAAGATTTTTTACACCTTATTGCAACTATTCTTGGTCCGGTAAATGATCAATCGTTATTGACAGATGCTTCTGTAGCGGAACTGTTAAGTGTCCCAGAGCAAAGTAAAAAAGAGGATGGGTGTTTTGATATTGAAGCGACTAACGACGAACATGTTGCTGCAGGCCGTGCTACTTTTGAAACTGTGCAAGAATGCACCGGTTACTGGTTCTGGCAAACATGCACAGATGTGAATACTTATGTCGCAAAAGGCTCAAACGATGACCTTGGTTCCAGTGGGTCAACATTAACAACATTAAATACCACAGATTCTGGAAGCTCGTTTAACGATAGCGCATGCCCTGTTGTTAACCCGTATCAATGGAGTGGTTTGGGTGTTGGTGTTGCTAGAAACGATGATAATGATGAGAAAGTTGTTTGGAACATTGGTGGTGTTCCTGGCACGCAAGCGCAGTTTGTACGTTGGATTGAAGACGATTTGATGTGGTTCATGGCGTTTAATATTGAAACACGCTTTGATACTGATGATTGTAGACTTGAAAATGGCGGTAGTTTTAATGGAGATACATTCCTGGGTACTGATTTTGATAATGATGCAGATCATTCTTGGATATGCCATCAAGACCCTATGATGCAAAAGGCTCGTCGTCAAATCGATGTAACTAACTATCCAACATATGATCTTTTTGATAAAGATATCAATGCGCAAGCACCGGGAATTGAGTTTTCCACTATTACAAATGGTAATTGTGACAACATAGTTGGCCAGGTAACAGATGATCGTTGGGTAAAACAGCTAGAGATTTTTGTATCTGGACAATGGGAACCGGTGCATTTAGAACTTAGCCAATTTACAACAGAGCAATGTGTTGATCAGGGTGATAGCACGGTTTATCTACGTGCTACAGATGATCATGGCTTGCAAACAGAGGTTCAGGTCTATACTGGCCCGATAGATTACAGGCCTGTTGTAACTATTGATAATACATCTACAAATGTTGATTGTATCTATCTTGAAGGAACTGCCAGCGATGACGATACATTGGTTAGTGTAGAGTATGTGCTGGATGGAGTTACCTATCCGGTAGATAGTTTGATAGGAGATCAATGGACTGCTAGTCAATGTGGTTTGTCGGATAGAAACTATCCGGTTAGTGCACGTGCAACTGATAATGCGGAACAAAGCTCAGAAACAGAAACGCAGGTTGTTAGGCTATCAAATCAAGGTCCGGATGTCTTAGAATTCAATGTAGTTGTTGATGGTGACTGTATTAACGTGAGTGGCAGTATGTATGACGTTAATGGTATTGCCAAGGTTCAGGTAGCGATTGATGGTAATTATCAGAATGCAGTAAAAAATGCTAATTTATTCGAATACGAAGAATGTGGCTTTGGTGTTGGTACATATGGAACCAGTGTAAAGGTTACTGATTATGCTAATGATGAGAATGAAGTATATGGTCCAAACGCCGTAGTTGAAACTGTAACACCGGTATGTGTAACTGCAGATAACCTTGCTCATATTAGTGAAGGTAGAGCTGTAGCCTGCACCATTTATTATTCACCTCATGCTTGTGCAGAAGGTTCTGGTACGGATTTAGGCTTCGCTGCTAGTTACTATAGTCAAACTTCAACATTACTAGAAACCTCTCCTGGGTATTGGGAAAAGGTTAGTAGCTGTCCTTAATTAGTTTTTGTTATAAATTAAAAAGCCTCGACCTTTGGTTGGGGCTTTTTTTTGCCCAAAAATAGCGCGCTTCCCCAAAGCTAAAATCTATATGCCCCAAGAAAGAACGTGCCATAATATTATGGTGCACTAGCTGCGCCAAGTTTGGGCGTTGGCTTTGATTTTGTTGTTTGTAAGTTGTTGTTTTATATGTAATCCCTGTTTTGGCACACTTTCTGCTCTATAAGCACCAATACAAATAGTTGTGTTGCCAAAATTATTGGCCTAACAAAGAAAATAATGCAATAAGAGAGGTGCTTTTGATGAAGATGATAACTGCGATTATCAAACCATTTAAGCTGGATGATGTCCGTGAGGCTCTTTCTGATATTAATATTCAGGGGATTACGGTAACAGAAGTAAAGGGGTTTGGTCGCCAGAAAGGACATACGGAATTATATCGTGGTGCAGAGTATGTTGTTGATTTCTTGCCAAAAATAAAAATTGAAGCGGCGGTAAAAGCCGATATGGTTGATCAGGTTATTGAGGCAATCAGTAATACTGCCAATACTGGCAAGATTGGTGACGGAAAGATTTTTGTCACAAATATTGAACAGGTTGTCCGTATTCGTACCGGTGAAATCGGTCCAGAAGCACTTTAACTGAATTATATATAAAGCAAGAAAATTGAAGGATATACAAATGAAACGATTGTTACGTCTAGTACCGTTACTATTAACTGCAGTGCCGAGTATCGCTTTGGCTGCTGATGAGCTAAGTTCAGGTGATACCGCCTGGATTATTACCGCATGTGCGTTGGTTCTATTTATGACCATTCCTGGTCTTTCTCTATTTTATGCAGGTATGGCGCGCGCTAAAAATGCCTTGTCAATTATGATGCAGTGTTTAACGATTACAGGCATCGCAACTATTTTATGGGTTATTTGTGTATACAGTATTGCCTTTGGTGATGGCGGTAGTGCTAATGCTTTCTGGGGTGGTCTTGATAATTTGTTTTTAAAGAATTTGAGTGTTGATGCACTTTCCGGTTCTATTCCTGAAAGTGTATTTTCAATGTTTCAGCTTACCTTTGCAATTATTACTCCTTCACTGATTATTGGTGCCTTTGCTGAACGTATTAAATTCTCAGCGATGCTTCTTTTTGTAACAGTATGGATCCTATTGGTTTATGGGCCTGTATGTCACTGGGTATGGGGCGGTGGCTTCCTTGGTGATCATGGTGTTATCGATTTTGCTGGTGGTACTGTTGTTCATATTAATGCAGGTATCGCTGGTCTGGTTGCAGCTATTGTAATCGGTAAACGTAAAGGTTATCCAAACACAGCAATGCCTCCACACAGCCTGGTACTTACCTGTGTTGGTACTGGTATGCTTTGGGTAGGTTGGTTTGGTTTTAATGCTGGTAGTGCTCTTGCTGCTGATGGTGCTGCGGGTATGGCAATGTTTACTACTCAAATTGCAACAGCAACAGCAGCTATTACCTGGTTGGTGATTGAATGGGTTCTACACAAAAAACCTAGTGCTTTGGGCGCGGCTTCTGGTGCAATTGCTGGTCTGGTTGCTATTACTCCAGCTTGCGGAAACGTAGGTCCAGCTGGTGCGATGATTATGGGCTTTATTTCAGCTATCGGTTGTTTTCTTGGTGCTACCAAAATCAAACACTATTTTGGTTATGATGATTCTTTGGATGCGTTTGGTGTTCATGGTATTGGTGGAACCATTGGTGCAATTCTAGCTGGTGTTTTTTGTGCTCCAGAATTGGGTGGCCTTGGTTTTGGTGGAGAAAACACAGGGATAGGTCAGCAACTTTATGCGCAGATTATAGGTGTTGTTGTGACTTATGCTTATTCCGGCATATTAAGTTATATCCTGTTAAAGATTATCGACAAGGTTATTGGACTTCGTGTTAGCCTTGAAGAAGAAACCGAAGGTCTTGATATTGCGAGCCATGGTGAAAAGGGATATAACCTATAAACTAAAAATATAGTTAAATTTAAAAGGCATCTTTCGAAGGTGCCTTTTTATTTTTTGGTATTAATTAATGTGACAATTTACACAATCTTGTCATGTACTATTACTTAAAAGTGACAAAAATCGTAACTAGTGCTTTAGCAGCCGTGATAATTGGTAACCATGACCGGACAAACGGCAAAATTTCTAGTAACGTTATTGGCATGTATATTGATTATTTATTAACCACTAAGGTGTGTTTTTCAGATGATAACTACTAAAGTGGGGTTAAGAATATGAATAACAGTGATAACAGCGTACAAAATAGAGATCAAAAAAAACTAGAGGCTGATTACCATCAGGCCTGCTGTTATCAATATGGGATTGATGGCAATGTAGATTACGATAAAGCATTTTTCTATTATCGCAAATGCGCTATGCGTGGTTATGCTCCTGCACAAAACGCTTTAGGTTTTATGTATCTTTCCGGTGAAGGGATAAATAAAGACGATTCTTTGGCATTTAAATGGTTAAGATCTGCGGCAGATCAGGATTATGCGCCTGCTTTATTAAATATCAGCTATTTATATATAGATGGGATTGGAACAGAAATAGATGTACAAAAAGGACTCAACTGCATCTATTCAGCTGCGAAAAAAGGGTGTGATGATGCAAGATTTACTCTTGAAAGCAGAATAGCTGAGTGTATGGATATAGATGTAGCTTCAATTTTTGGAGTTAAATAATAAGAGTTAATTCACTGGAATAAGCTTGGTAGATTATTATATAATTCCTGACCATAATTCATTTCTATGAATAAGTAGTAATGTTTTTACATTGATCTGTCATATTTACAGATTATCAAAGTTTAAATTATTGTTTGCAGGCTAGTTAATGCTTGATTTATATATTAAAGATTGGTCGGTATGGATTCCAGGGCTTGAATCAGAATCTGATTTGACATTATGGGCTAATGGGGAAAAAACTATCGATGATGACGGTTCTGCTCCTAAGGTTGCTTTAGTGCCTCCAGCTATGCGTCGTAGATTGGGGCGTCTTGGTAAAATTTCCCTAAATGTTGCTGGTGAACTTATCGAAAGAAATGGTTATATGCCATCAATTTTTTGTTCAAGACATGGTGAGATCCAAACGACTATACAAATGTTAAAAGATTTGATTTGGAATAATGATATATCACCAACCAAATTCAGTCTTTCTGTACATAACGCCATAAGTGGTATTTTTACTATTGCTAACAAGGATGACTTGTCAACAACTGCAATAACAGCAGCTCAACAAGATTTAATTAACTGTTTTTACGAAGCATACGGACAGCTTAAAACAGGTGAATGTAGCCAGGTTTTATGTGTTATATATGATGAGCCAATTCCAGAAGAATATCAGCGATATTGTCCGTTACCGCCATATTCATATGCTGTAGGTTTTGTTTTTAGTCTTGAGGATGGAATTAAGTGCTCTTTTTCACAACCGCAAGCATGTGATGAAACTGATAACAAAGCTGATACTGGAGTATTAGCGCTAGAGTTTATTAAATCCATCTTTTTAAAAAAGGATGTTGCAAAGTTAACTTTTGATAATTATCAAGGTAAACGAGTTTGGATGATTGGCCTTGAAAACTATTAATTTTTATTGGCGTTTGTTTGCTACTGCATTTTGTTTTTTTGTTTTTGGAGTGGGTGGAGTCTTAATTGCTCTGGTTGTTGCACCACTGATTATATTAGTGTTTAGGAATAAAGAAACGAGGCATATTAAAGGGAAGCTTTTTATTCATTATAGCTTTCGATTATTTATCGAATTAATGCGGTTTGTTGGTGTCCTTTCATACACAGTTGAAGGTGTGGAAAAGTTTAAAGAACCTGGGCAGCTGTTTTTGGCTAATCATCCATCTCTTATTGATGTAGTGTTTATGATTGCATTTATTCCTAAAACTGACTGTGTAGTTAAAGATAAACTAATTAAAAACCCATTTACCTATGGCCCAGTCAAGGCTGCCGGATATATAATGAATGCCGATCCAGATAAGGTATTACAAAAATCAATTGAATCAATTAAATCTGGAAATTCACTTATTATCTTTCCAGAAGGTACTCGTACAACTCCAGGAGAGACAATAAAGTTTAAAAGAGGTGCTGCAAATGTTGCTCTTCGGGGATGTGTAGATATTACGCCAGTGGTAATAGGCTGCGTTCCAACTACTTTAACCAAGTCTGATAAGTGGTATCATATACCGTCGAAAAAGCTTCATTTTACGATGGTGGCTAGAGAGAAAATTAGTATTGCGAGATTCATGGAAGAAAAAAGCACAAATATTGCTGCTCGTTCCCTGACTAAATCGCTAGAAGATTATTTTAAACAGGAGATTAGTAACTTATGTCTGAATTAGCCCTAGAGCTTAAAGAACTTATTATTGAAACACTTAATTTAGAAGATGTTTCTGTTGATGATATTGAAGATGAGGCTCCATTGTTTGGTGATGGTCTTGGTCTTGATTCAATTGATGCGTTAGAGCTAGGTGTAGCTTTACAGAAAAGATATGCGGTTAAAGTAAAATCTGATGCAGAAGAGAATAGGGAGCACTTTTATAGTATTAAAACACTTGAAAAGTTCATTTCTGAGTCAGCAAAGGCATAGTTGGAGGCTGGGTTTTATGCAAACTAAAGAAGAAATTTTTGCGATGGTTGCGGATTTATTGGAAGAACTATTTGAGGTAGATAAATCTTCTATCACGATGGAAACCAACTTATATGAAGATCTTGATATAGACAGTATCGATGCAGTTGATCTAGTAGTTAAGCTAAAAACTGTTACTGGAAAGAAAATACAACCAGATGAGTTTAAGGCCGTAAGAACTATGGAAAATGTGGTCGATGTTGTAAGTGGGTTGGTAAATTCATAATTTCTGAAGTTAAATGGCTGGTTGATTTTTATCGGTTTGCTGGCAGTGTTGTCGTTAAATAGCGTTAATTATGAAAAAGCTTTTAAATATACTTCTGACAATATCAATCATCCTTTATCCGGTGCTTGTTTATTTAGGATTACAGCACTTTGATGTCAGAGTAGTGGCAGTTCTGATTCTTATAATTCTTGCTATTAGATATTGGCTAAGCAGAAAAAGTGATAATTCAGGGCGTGGGCTACCGCAATTCAGGATTGTGTTAATTTTTGGAATTCTGCTGATTATTGGTGCATTAGCCACAAATAACGAATATGGGATAAAGTTATATCCTGCTATTGTTAATTTGGGGATGTTGGTGATTTTTGCCTCCAGTCTTTATTGGCCGCCACCTATTATTGAAAGATTTGCCCGGATTATGGATAAAAACTTTCCTGATGAGGCTATGCCATATGCCAGAAAAGTAACCATAGCCTGGAGTCTATTTTTTTTATTAAATGGTTTGGCTGCTGTTTGGACAACATTCTTTGCCAGTCAAAAAGTTTGGGCAGCGTATAATGGCTTTATCTCATATCTTTTGATTGGTTTGATGTTTGCTGGTGAGTTTATTGTTCGCAAAATAGTAATGCGTAAGATTGAGCAGGAACGTAAGGCATAGATAATCCAAGACAGAATGAACTAATTATTGGGAAATTAAATTGAATAGTTTGAGTATTAGTAACTCTCTAAAGAATAAAAAAGAGCTACCCGTAGCCATCTTAAGTGATGGTAAGACGGTATTGTGGCAACAATTTATATCCCATATCTCAGCTTATCAATCAGATATCGAAAATGAATTTGGTTGTGGAGCAGAGAATAAACTAGCCATTTATTTTGAAGACAGTTATCAATTTTTAACAACTTTCTGTGCAATCCTTATCTCCGGTAACAGTGTTGTAATGCCGGGAAATAATCTTAAAGGCACATGTGCAAATTTAACCGATTATGTGGATGGCTTTATTGGTGATTTTGATAATGAAATAGTTTCAGAATTGAAAGTAAAGCATATAAAACCGATTTCCATAGCTAATGTTGAGTTGCTATCAGATGAATTCGTCGTCCCTGTTATATCATCAGATAAACCATTGGTATCATTGTTTACTTCGGGTTCGTCTGGTGCTCCTAAACTTATAGAAAAGTCTCTGCGTCAGTTAGAGGTTGAGGTCAATTCTTTAGATCAGCTTTGGGGGGATAAAATCAGCGATAGTATTATTGTTGGCAGTGTTTCTCATCAGCATATATATGGCTTGTTATTCCGTATTCTTTGGCCATTGTTATCTGGACGTACTCTTTATGCTGAAATTTTGACTTATCCTGAAGAGATGCATGGGGTTCTAAAAAGCTTTGAATCCAGTATCTTGGTTTCTAGCCCTACACAACTATCCAGATTACCTGATTCAATTGAATGGAATCTTTTGCGAGGAAAGATTAAGGCGGTGTTTTCATCTGGAGCTCCTTTGGAAAAGCAAAGCAGTTTGCACGCTCGTGATAGTTTTGGTGTTGGAGTAATAGAAGTGCTTGGCAGCACTGAAACAGGTGGAATTGCTTATAAGTGTGAGGATGGTGTTAATCCTGCATCCTGGACAGCATTTCCGGAAGTAGTTGTAAGTCGTGATGAAACTACCGGGGCAATGCAACTAATATCACCACGATTACCGGATAATGAACTGTATACAACTACAGATAAAATAAAATTTACTGAAGATGAAAAAGGTTTTGTTCTATTAGGTAGAACCGACAGAATTGTAAAGATTGAAGGTAAGAGATTGTCGCTTGATGAAATGGAAGCTGTACTTTTAGAACATCCATTTATTAATTCGTGTCGAATTATTACTTTTACTGAGGCAAGGCAGGTTATTGCTGTAGCAGCCACTTTAACCTCAAAAGGGAAAGACTACTTTGTAGATAAAGGGAAATTTAAACTCAACAGAGAGCTGGTTTCATTTTTGCGCGGTAGCTTTGAGAATGTATTGATGCCAAGAAAGTGGCGTTATATCGATGAGATTCCAGTTAATGCTCAAGGAAAGTTAGAGCATGAAAAAATAAGAGAGCTGTTTATTGATGTAGAGAAGCCAAAGTTTCCAGAGGTTATTGGTGCAAATGTTGATGCTGATAACGCCTCTTTGCAGATTTATGTTCCTGATAATATCTATTATTTTGCCGGACATTTCCCGGGAACATCAATACTTGCAGGGGTTGTGCAGTTAACTTGGGCAGCACATTATGCAAAACAATATTTTGATATCGAGATAAACTCAAAACAGTTAGATGCAATTAAGTTTCAAAATGTAATAACTCCTGGGGCCAATATAACACTGGATTTAAAATATAACCGCGATAAATCTAATGTAGCTTTTAAGTACTATTCCAAAGAAAAACAGTCTGAAGAAATTCAGTATTCCAGTGGAAGAATAAAGTTGGAATTATAAATGAGTGAACTTCAACAAAGCCAATATTGTGTAGTTATACCAATCTATAATCATGAAAAATTTATTGAATCTACCTTAAATAGAATTTTCCCATTTAAACTACCGATTATTATTGTTAATGATGGTAGTAGAGATGAATGTACCCAGATATTGAATCAGCTTCAGGAACGTTATGATTCTGTCGATGTGCTTCACCTTCCTCAAAATGGAGGTAAAGGTGCTGCTGTAATAGCTGGTCTGAATAAGGCATATGCAGATGGTTATAAATATGCCGTACAGATAGACGCCGATGGCCAGCATGATATTGAAAAACTAAATGAGTTGCTGGCTGTATCAAAGGCAAGCCCCGAAGCATTGGTGACAGCTGTACCTGTATATGATGAATCGGTACCCAAAGGACGCCTGATAGCTCGTTATATCACCCATATTTGGGTTTGGATAAATACGCTTTCCTTTAATATTAAAGATTCCATGTGTGGTTATAGAGTTTATCCATTGCAAGCCACCTGTAATTTATTGCAGCGAGTAAGCCTTGGGCTGCGTATGGACTTTGATATTGAGATATTGGTAAGGCTTTTTTGGGATGGTGTTGATATCAAAAACTTCCCGATTAAGGTTATTTATCATGATGATGGGATATCTCATTTTGATGCTGTACAAGATAATATTCTGATTTCCAAGATGCATGCAAGGTTGTTTTTCGGGATGCTGATTCGCCTTCCTAAACTATTACTTAGAAAGGTTCTTCCTTAATGGCTAACTCAGATATTAGTAATGAAAAACACTGGGCAGATGTAAAAGAAGCCGGTGCCAGTATTGGCATGAAGGTTCTTTACTATATTTTGGTTATCTTTGGTGCAATCCCTGTTTATATAGCTCTTTACCCTGTAATTTTATATTTCTACTTATTTAAGTCAGAAGCCAGAAAGGCATCGCGTGAATACCTGGGTAATCTTGCTACCTGCTATCCTGAACTTAAGTTAAAATCATCGCCATTAATTGGTTTTAAGCATTTCCTACAGTTCGCCAATCTGATCGTAGATAAGGTGCAGGTATGGATGGGTAGGTTAAATATTGAAGATTTGGAATTTGTAGACAGACAAATAATTACTGATTACATGAATAATGGAACCGGTGCACTACTTGTTGGCTCTCACCATGGAAATTTAGAGGTGTGTCGCGGATTATCACGCCAGGTGCCAGGCGTAAAGGTTAATGTTTTAGTCCATACCAAGCATGCAATGAAATTTAATTCATTACTGTCAGATGTTGATGCATCAAATAGAATGAATCTGATTCAGGTAAGCGAAATTGATCCGGCAACTATTATTTTTCTAAAGGAAAAAATTGATAATGGTGAGTTTGTGGTTATTGTTGGTGATAGAATCCCAATATCAAGCGATAGTACTCAGCAGGCTGAATTTTTAGGAAAGCAGGCAGATTTTCCGATTGGTCCATATGTATTAGCCATGTTATTAGGTTGTCCAATTGTGCTTATTTTCTGCTTGAAGCACTCTGGAAAATACAAGATGTATTTTGAAAAATTTGTAGATAGGGTTAAACGGGTCAGGAAAGATCGTGATTCGGTGTTTGCAGATTTAGTACAGCAATATGCAAAACGTTTGGAACATTATTGTAAATTAGCTCCACTGCAATGGGGTAACTTCTTCCCATTCTGGTCTCAAAAAGGTAATCAGAAATCATGAGTGAAAATATTATTAAGGTTGATAACTCATCTTTAACTATTGAACAGGTTTGTGCTGTAGCCAAAAGAAAGCAGCAACTAACCCTGAGTAAAGATGATTCGTTTCGTTCTTTTATTGAAAAAGGAACTGAGTTTTTAGATAAACTCTTAGAGAAAGATGGTGCTATTTACGGGGTTACAACCGGCTATGGGGATTCTTGTACAGTTAAGGTTCCTCTGGAATTAGTTAATGATCTTCCAATCCATCTGTATACGTTTCATGGGTGTGGTCTGGGGGAATTTTTTGATGATGAAACCGGAAGAGCGGTGTTAATGACCCGTCTTGCTTCTCTGACCAAGGGATTTTCTGGAGTTAGTTATAATCTTCTGGCACAACTGGCGTTATTGATTGAAAAAGGCATTACTCCAATTATTCCTCAAGAAGGCTCTGTAGGGGCAAGTGGTGACCTAACGCCTTTATCATATGTTGCTGCATCATTGTGTGGAAAACGTAAAGTTTATTACAAGGGGGAGCAGTGTGATACAGAAGCGGTTTTTGCCAAAGAAGGAATTGCACCAATAAAACTTAGACCCAAAGAAGCTCTAGCCATTATGAACGGTACTGCGGTTATGACTGCAGTTGCTTGTCTTGCCTTTAAACGTGCTGAATACTTAAGTAAATTAGCTGCCAAAATAACTTCGATGGCAACATTTGCTATCAATGGGAATGCTCATCATTTTGATAAAATCCTTTTTGATGTTAAACCTCATGCGGGTCAGCAAAGAGCAGCAGCTTGGGTAAGAGAAGATATTCATACTGGTGAACCATTAAGAAACCCAGATAGATTGCAAAACAGATACTCTATCCGTTGCGCACCACACATTATCGGTGTTCTAGAAGATACACTGCCGTGGTGTAGGACAATGATCGAAAATGAACTAAATAGCTCAAATGATAATCCAATTATCGATGGTGATGGTGAGCATGTAATGCATGGTGGTCATTTCTATGGTGGGCATATTGCGATGGCAATGGATACCCTAAAGGTAGCAGTCGCAAACATCGCTGATTTGCTTGATAGACAAATGGCATTATTGATGGATACAAAATTCAATAATGGCCTACCAGCTAATCTATCTGGTGCAAAAGGTGTTAGAGCTGCTATTAATCATGGTTTCAAGGCTGTGCAGATTGGTGTTTCATCTTGGACTGCAGAAGCATTAAAACATACCATGCCAGCGAGCGTATTTTCACGTTCGACAGAGTGTCATAATCAAGATAAAGTTAGTATGGGCACAATTGCTGCGCGTGATTGTATCAGGGTGTTAGAGCTTACTGAACAAGTGACAGCAGCAGCGTTAATGGCTGTAACACAAGGGGTCCAAATTCGTAGAGAGCTTCACAATGAAGAGATAGAGCTATCTGGCAACCTTAAACAAATGTTATCTCAGGTTAGAGAACTAACTGCATATGTTGAAGAAGATCGTGAACTTGATTCGGATTTACGTAGAGTAATGGATGCCATAAAACAGCAGAATTGGAATCTATACGGATAAATGATATGTCAAAGGATAAATGCAGTGTGAAAATAAAGGCCGAAGTAATCGTTGAGGTCAATTTTCATGACCTTGATCCAATGAATATCGTTTGGCATGGACGTTATCCGAAATATTTTGAAATAGCTAGAACTGAACTGTTTTGCCAGCTTGGATATGATATTCCGGATATGAGAGATTCTGGTTATATGTGGCCTATTGTTGATTTGCATATTAAATATATCCGTCCTGCAGTCTATCGACAAAAGTTAAAGGTTAGTGCCACTCTGGTGGAGTGGGAAAACCGAATAAAGGTTAAATATGAGATTCGCGATGCTGAAACAGGTGATCGATTAACTAAAGGACATTCAGTTCAGGTTGCGGTTGATGGAGCATCTCAGGAACTTTGTTTTGTTTCCCCCGATGTTTTGCTTGAAAAGGTTGAAAGGTATTTGGATGGGAATGGGTAAATTTTTTAAGCCCGCTGAGCGGAGTCGAAGTGAAATAAAAAATTTAATAAAAACAAATGGATTTCGACTCCGCTCAGTCGGCTTGTTTTTATTTATCATGCCCTTGTTTTCCATTGCATCATTAGCAAACGCCTCTCCACTACTCGATGCTCTTAAATCGAAAACCACAGACGCTCAATCTATTAGTGGTAATTTTACCCAGCATAAGATAATAAAAGGTCTTTCTATTCCATTAATATCTAAGGGCGAATTTAGTTATAGCAAAGAAGAAAAATTGGTATGGCATATACAAACACCAATAGAAAATACCTATAGTATTGAATACAGCCAGATTACCAAAAAAAGTGCAATTGAGGATATTGTTGAAGGTTTGGATGCATCGGGAGATCAATATCAAAAGATCATAACTATGTTTTTAGATCTATTCTCAGGGAATTGGGGGGTGCTTGACCAGTATTTTGAGATCAATGGTGATAGTTCGCAGTCAGGGTGGAATGCCACTCTAATACCTAAAGATCAGTTGTTTAAAACCATGTTTGTCAGTATGGAATTGCAAGGTAATGAGCATATAGATAGCATGTTCATACAAGAAAAGAATGGCGATAAAACCCAGATAGAATTTAGCCAGGTGCAAGTAGTTCCTGCTAAGGTATCTTCAACAGAAACTCCTATTACAAAAAGAACAGGAGACTAAGTTGATAGGCAGCAAAAAATTAGCAATATTATGGGGAATATGCGTCTTGCTTCTATGTGGATATTGCTTCTATAAAATTAATAACGGTATTGGTTTTGATACCAGTATTTTGTCTTTATTGCCTGCTGATCAAAAAGATCCTGTTGCAGAAAAAGTTATCAATGAAATATCTGGAAAAATATCCAAAAAGCAGGTGTTTTTGTTTCAACATAAAGATTTTCAGAAGGCAAAAATCGCTGCTAATAGTTTTTGTAATATACTAAGAAGTCAAGATGTTAAGCAATCTCTTGTAAAGGTCTCGTGTGCGATAGATCCCAAAGAGGTTGAGAAGATCAAGAAACTATTCTTTAACCATCGTTATCATTTAATGGCAGATAGTTTTGCAGATAAGATTGCTTCTACAGTAGATAGGGAAGTTTTAATAAGTTCAACATTAAAAGATATCTATGCTCCATTTACGCCGCGTATTGGCAGCATTATGGAGGATCCATTTAATCACTCCATGGAGTGGTTTAAGCAGCTTGGATTAAATTCAAAGACATATATTAAGGATGGGTTTGTTACCGCAAAAGACAATGATCAGGAATGGTTATTGGTATTTGTTGAAACCAGAGGTGATCCCTTTTCAATATCTACGCAACAGTCAGTTTCTGAATTAGTCAGTCATGCTATTGCTCAAGTGCAAAAGGAATCTGATGATGTTGAAAAAGGGCTTGATATTGTAAAGTCAGGTCTTCTGTTTCATGCCCTTCATGGATCAAATACCGCAAGATCTGAGATCTCAACTATAGGGATTGGATCTATGTTGTTAATTGGACTAGCATTACTTGCGGTTTTCAGACGTCCAATAAAAATACTATATGCATTTATTCCAACATTCATTGGTTGCCTGTTTGCATTCAGTATTTCACTATTGGTATTTGAAAGAATAAATCTCATTACCATGGTGTTTGGTGCTAGTCTAGTTGGGGTATCAATCGATTATGCACTGCATTTTTTATGTGAATTAAATGCTGATGAAGTAGATTCTGATAAAAACAGCAAACGTGGGGGGAATGGAGAAACTGCTATTAAGAAGATATTCTCCGGTCTTGTACTTGGATTAGTATCCAGCTGTATAGCATACGGAGCATTGGCATTAGCTCCATTCCCAGGGATAAGGCAGATGTCATTATTTGCGGTGGCTGGACTTGTTGGTTCCTGGTTAACAGTTATTTGTTGGTTTGCTTTGTTAAAGCCATATTATAAAAGGGCAAAAAACACAGATAGACAAACTATTTCAGAGTGGATATATGTTCAGATATTGCGTGTAAATAATTGTAAACGTAATCCATTGCCTATTATATTAATTGTAGCAGTATTGGTTTCTATAACTTGTTGGTATGGTCTAAAAACCAACGATAGTATTGCCGTGCTTAATAACCCTTCTTTAGAGCTAAAACAGTCAGAGAAATTGATTAGAAAATTGTTATCTCCTCCAAGTTCTACTCAATTTATTATAGTTTCTGCTAAAAGTGAGCAGGAGTTATTAGAGAAGGAAGAGCAGGTAACTACAATGCTTGGTGATATGGTGAAGTCGGATGAGCTTGAAGGATATAATGCTGTTTCAGATGTAGTTCCATCTTACGCTGCTCAAAGAGAAAACTATAAAATTTATGGAGATCAACTTTATTCTGAATCAGGTGCGGTTACACAGCTTTTCTCACTCCTCGGTTTGCCAAAACAGGAAGCTGAGAGTGTTTTGAGAAGTTATGCAGAAAATAAAGATAATCTGTTATCTGCCAAGGAATGGTTAGTTAGTCCGGCAGCCGATGCCATGGGTTATCAATGGATTGGCGAAACAGAATTTGGTTATCTTTCTGTTATTACTCTTACTGGTATTAATGGTAATGCAGTGCAGACAATGTTGGAAAATAAGATCGAAGGGGTAAGGTATATCGATAAGGTTAAGGATATATCAAGTATTCTTCGTGATTACAGACAGATAATCATCGTAATGCTGGTAGCTGCGTATATTGCAGTATTTTTATTGCTGGCTTTAAGATATAAGGCAAAAGCGATCTTCATCTTATTGGCGCCACTTTTGGCCTCGATTTTCTCTGTTTTTTTACTCACTATTATTGGAATAGAACTTAATATTTTTTGTATTCTTGCTTTACTTCTTGTGCTTGGAATTGGTTTGGATTATGGAATCTTTTTAAAGGAATCAAACTGTTCAAAAGAGTCGGTATTTGCGGTAGTGCTTTCATGCTATACGACGATTTGTTCTTTTGGCTTCTTATCAATGAGTAATACCCCTGTGCTGAAATTTTTTGGTCTTACCCTTTTGATTGGGATTTTGCTGGTATGGATCTTCACTATTGTTCTGTATCGCTATCAGGGAAATAAGTAGGGAGGGGCTATGGGGAAAATTCTCTTAAGTGTTGCAGCGTTTTTTTATTTATTTTTGTCTGGATGTTCATTACTAATGCCAGGGGCCGGACTTGAAGAGTTTCCATTAGCTGATATTGAATCTATATCTTCACATAATGTGCTTCAGCAAAAGATTACATTGTCATTTGATGACAAGCAGGTTGTTCTAATCGGGGTTATCGAACAACGTTCTGGTGGTATAAAGATTGTTGGTTTAACTGATTTTGGCAAAAGGATATTATTTGTTGATTATGATGGTAAATCCATCAAGGAAGAACTTGAGCCGATGTTGGCTGAATATTTTTCCGGACGTGATATCCTATTGCATTATCAAATGGCCTTTTGGTCAGAAGAACAACTGCATAAGGTGATTTCTGCTAGTGATTGGGATTTTGTTAGTAATCTTACATCTGTTGATTTTGGTGACCCTAACCACCAGTCAGATAAAAAAGTAATAAGAGAATTTTCCTATCAGGGAAATATTGCTTATAGGGTAAATCTTGAAATGGTTAAAGATGAAATAATCCAGGCAAAGGTTTGTAATACCGAACTGGGATATTGTTTAAAGTTTGAAAGCTTATAACTAATCCAAGACAAGGTGTTTTGACCTTTAATCTAAAGGAATTATTATTTAATAGGTGAATTGGAACAAGAAAAATGACCAAAGTTTATATCAATGATATTGGTATCTTATGTGCCCTTGGTACAGGTGTTGAAGCAATAAAACATAGTTTGTTTGATGTGTCTGAGTCGCCATTGATTAAATCCAGAGATTATATAATTGGTGAAGAGGTATGTGTTGGTAAAATTTTGGATGATCTTCCGGAACAGGATCCAAAAACTCCAAAGATACATAAAAGCAGAAATAATCAGGTATTACTAGCAGCATATTTGCAAATAAAACAGACCGTTGAAAATGCAGTTAATCGTTATGGTTCGGACCGAATTGGAATTATCCTCGGTTCGAGTACCAGCGGAATTGCAAGTGGTGAACGTGCTTTAGAATGTTTTCAGGAAAATGGAGACTTTCCTTCAGAGTATCATTATTTACAGCAAGAGATGTCATCTCCTTCTGAGTATCTGCAAAGCTTGGTAAAAACAACCGGTCCTTGTTATACAATCTCAACCGCATGCTCATCTGGTGCAAAGGCCATAGCTTCAGCAAAGCGTCTTATTGAATCTGGTGTCTGTGATATGGTTATAGCCGGAGGAGTTGATAGCTTATGTAAGCTTACCTTGAATGGCTTTAACTCCCTTGAAGCTGTAAGTCATGAACTTTGTAATCCATTTAGCCAAAACCGTAAAGGTATAAATATTGGTGAAGGTGGTGGTTTATTTGTATTAAGTTCAGAGAAAGATAGCATTGAAATTGCTGGTGTTGGTGAATCATCCGATGCATATCATTTTTCTGCGCCAGATCCATCTGGAGCCGGAGCTAAAAAAGCGATGCAAGATGCAATTGCGCATGCAGGTATAACTCCGGAGCAGGTGTCTTATGTAAATCTTCATGGTACAGCAACAAAGCATAATGATGATATGGAAGGAAAAGCTGTATTTGATGTGTTCTCTGATAAAGTTCCATGCAGTTCTACAAAACCATTTACCGGTCATGCATTAGGGGCTGCCGGAGCTATTGAGCTTGGAATATGTTGTTTGGCGTTAACTGACAATGAAGGTAGATTGCCAGAGCATATCAACGATGGTGAATATGATGATAATATTCCAAAGTTGAAACTTGTTGATGACGATTTTCAGCTTGAAGGTGATAGGGAATATGCCTTGAGTAATTCATTTGCCTTTGGTGGTAGTAATATTGCCTTGGTTATTAAAAAGGTTTCTGATTAGTTATGAGTGAGCCCAAATACAAAATTTCACAACTCGTTCCACATGAAAAGCCAATGCAATTAATTGATGGTATGGTTGATTATGATGAAGATTGGTTTAAATCAGAACTTGAGATTACTTCGCAAAGTGAATTTTTAAATGAAAATAATGCGGTGCCTTCATGGGTTGGAATAGAGTATATGGCACAAACTATCGCTGCATTTGCCGGTAGAATTTCACGTGAGAAAGGTGAGCCTGTTAAAATAGGTTTCTTAGTTGGTAGTAGGAAATATTCGTCTACTGTTACAGAGTTTTTGATCGGAATGAAATTGGTAATTACTGCAGAAAGGGTAATGCAGGGTGAAAACGGATTGAGTGTTTTTCAGTGCACCATCGAAGATGCAGTTAATGGAGAGCAAATAGCAAGTGCATCACTGAATGTTTTTCAGCCTGATGATGCAAATGAATTTTTACAGAATAATAGTTAACATAACAGCTTAATAAAGAGAAGTAAGGATGAGTAAAACAGTATTAGTGACAGGTTCAAGTCGTGGAATTGGAAAATCTATAGCAATAAAACTTGCTCAAAGCGGGTACGATATTGTTGTTCATTGTCGCTCTAATATAGCAGAAGCTGAAGATACAAAAGCTCAGATCGAGTCAGTTGGACAAAATGCTAGAATACTACAATTTGATATTGGTGATAGGGATGTATGTCGTTCTCTTTTAGAGAAAGATGTTGAAGATAACGGGATATATTATGGTGTTGTTTGTAATGCCGGTATTGCACGAGACAACGCTTTTCCTGCTTTGACAGGTGAAGAGTGGGATTCAGTAATTCATACTAACCTTGATAGTTTCTACAACGTTATTAATCCAATCATTATGCCGATGATTTCATCACGCAAACCAGGACGTATAATCACCCTGTCTTCTGTTTCAGGCTTGATGGGGAATCGTGGTCAGGTAAATTACAGTGCAGCTAAGGCTGGGATTATTGGTGCAACAAAAGCACTTGCTATTGAGCTTGCCAAACGCAAGATAACAGTTAACTGTGTAGCTCCAGGACTTATTGAAACAGACATGATGGAAGGGGCACCGCTTGAAGAGGCGATGAAAATGATTCCTGCTAAGCGTTTAGGAAAACCTGAAGAAGTTGCTGCTCTAGTTAACTTTTTACTTTCTGAGGAAGCAGCATATATCACACGCCAGGTAATATCTGTTAATGGGGGGATGTTATAATGAGTTCAGGCGCTTATTTAGAAGATAGAGGAATGAAAAGAGTTGTTGTTACCGGTATGGCAGGTATCTCGCCAATTGGTTCAGATTGGGAAACCGTATCAAAAAATCTAAAGGATATGAATTCTGCTGTTGAATATATGGAAGAGTGGGAGCAATACGACGGACTGAATACAAAGTTGGCAGCTCCTGTAAAAGACTTCTCTAGACCTAAACATTATTCAAGAAAAGAAACTCGTAGTATGGGAAGAGTTGCCCTTATGGCAACCAGAGCTACCGAATTGGCTCTTATTGATGCAGGGTTGCTTGAAGATGAATCAATAAAAGATGGCAAAATGGGAGTTTCATACGGATCTTGTGGTGGAACACCTGATGCGATGAAAGACTTCGGTAATATGTTGATAAATCACAATCTTGATGGTCTGAATTCCACTAGTTATATCAAGATGATGAGTCATACTGCAGCAGTTAATATTGGTGTGTTTTTTGGATTGACAGGAAGAATAATACCAACTGCTAGTGCATGTACTTCAGGTAGTCAGGGAATTGGTTATGCCTACGAAGCTATTAAGTTTGGTAGGCAAAAGCTTATGGTTGCAGGTGGAGCAGAGGAATTATGTCCATCAGAGGCTGCTGTATTTGATACGTTGTTTGCAACCAGTATCAAAAATGATGCCCCCAAGGCTACGCCGCGACCATTTGATAAAGATCGAGATGGATTAGTGATAGGTGAAGGTGCCGGAACCCTTATCTTGGAAGAATATGAACATGCAAAGGCTCGTGGTGCCAATATTTATGCAGAGGTTGTTGGATTTGCATGTAATTCAGACGGTAAACACGTAACCCAGCCGCAAAAAGAAACTATGCGAAAAGTTATGGAGATGGCTCTAGAGGATGCCGGGTTATCACCAGCGGATATTGGTTATATAAATGCTCATGGGACATCTACGGAACATGGTGATATTGCAGAATCAAATGCTACAGAAGAACTTTTTGGAAATGATATCTTGTTAAGTTCTATCAAAAGTTATACCGGTCATACGTTAGGCGCATGCGGAGTGTTAGAGGCGTGGATGAGCATCAATATGCAAAATGAAAATTGGTACGCTCCGACAATTAATCTGGATAACATAGATGAGCGTTGCGGTAATATTGACTATATTCGTGGTGGTATCCGTGAAAATTTAGATTTTCAATATGTTATGAGTAATAACTTTGCATTTGGTGGAATAAATACTTCATTGATATTTAAAAAGGTATAAAAGCTGCGTCATAAAGGTGAAGGCTTACTTCTATTCGGAGAAAATTAAAATATCACAACATAACGTCATGCCGGCGAAGGCCGGCATCCAGTGCTATTAAACTAATCATAACTTTTCTGGATACCGGCATTCGCCCACTAGTGTCCGGGGAAAATATTGTAGGCCTTTGGAAAACGATGTAGGGCAAGGTTTCAAAATGAAATGGGCGATTTTAAACTTAAATTTTTCAAGCTCCCTGAGCGTAGCCGAAGGGTCAAGGAAAATTTAATAGAATCAATGAGACTTCGGCCTTGGTTTATCCTGAGCGTAGCCGAAGGGCTCAGCCATCTTGATTCTATTAAATTACTTTCCCCGGACACTAATGG
>JAWSVC010000015.1:0-308578 GCA_033852075.1 Gammaproteobacteria bacterium
CGGTTGGACTTGACCAGAACAGGATAAGCATAAAAACCGACAGAAAAATGACCAACACGATCAAAATGATTTCGCTCAGCACCAATAAAATCTGTAACAAAATCAAAAGGAACATTAGCAAATGTATAATGACCACCGATAGTGTGCCACACCAGCCAGAAAGCCATTAGAAAATACGCAAAATTGCTAAATTGGAATTTTTTGAATGTTGTTACTAATAATAAGAAAACTATAACGACGGGAATGATTTCTGCAATCCATACTTCTCTTGATACTGGTGCGATACCAAATAAAATAAAAATCACGACAAAAAACAGAGCAAGTAAATGCGGAGTATATTCCTTGGTAAGTTTCATGATATTCCCTTAATAAAAAAATATAATACCAGAAGTTAATCTTTGACATAAATAATGATAGTTAAAAAATTATTTCATACAAAATGTTATGGGCAACATTAAAATTTATTGTTAAATAATTCAATTTTTATAGATAACATGCTAAATCTAACTATTAGCGTAGCGGTAAATTTTGTAACATTTAATCAGCAAATGTAACATTTGTGTAACATAGCTATAGTTCAATATATCCAATTATAATTGTTTGCGGGATATTAAAATGCAAATACGTCTTTTGGTGGTTGAAGATGAACAACCTATTCGTGAAATGCTGAAGATGGTTTTGTCATATCAGAATATGGCAATAATTGAAGCTGAAAATGGTAATGCAGCTTTAGAAATCATAAAAAACGAACCTATTGATCTTGTCTTGCTTGATTGGATGTTGCCAGATATCAGCGGCATCGAGGTTGCCAAGAGAATAAAATCCAATAGCAACCTGAACAAAATCCCAATAATTATGCTTACAGCAAAAGATGAAGAAGACGATAAAATCAAAGGCCTTGAATGCGGGGCGGATGATTATGTAACTAAACCTTTTTCTCCTAAAGAACTAACCGCCAGAATTAAAGCTGTTTTAAGGCGAACCAATCCGAGTAAAGATGATAAGGAAATATGCTTTGGAAATATTAAGCTTGATCCTAAAAGTCACTCGGTAACTATATCAGAAAAAAATATTAAGCTTGGCCCATTAGAATTTAAATTATTGCACTTCTTCTTAACCCATCAAAATAAGGTATACAGTAGAGAACAGCTATTAGATAATGTTTGGGGAACGAATATTTTTGTTGAAGAGAGAACCGTGGATGTTCATATCAGAAGACTACGCAAGGCAATAAGTATCGATAATGCAGATAGATACATCAAAACTATCAGAGGCTCTGGCTATATCTTTTCACTATGATTATTAATAAAAACCCATGGCCAAAACTAATTATTAAGCACCTAATATATTTAGCTGTAGCTTATTTGATTGGAATGCCATTTGGTTTAGGCCAATTGGCAATAATAATTATACTTTCAATTTATCTTATCATTCTTTTATCTAAGATGTATTTGCTGGATAAATGGCTTCGCAACAGCAGGATGACTAATCCACCTGAAGCAACCGGAATCTGGGGAGAAATATTAGACCAGATATATTTTTTACGAAAAAGAGATAAGAAAAGATCGAAAAACCTTTCTAAAATAGTCAAACGGTTTGAGTCATCAGCGCTGGCATTACCTGACGGGGTGATAGGTATTGATGCAAACGGTGAAATAGAATGGTGGAATGAAACAGCTGCTCTACTTTTAGGCTTAAAACGAAAACAGGACAAAGGCCAACGCATTGATAACCTGATCAGATCTCCTGAATTTGTTGAGTTTTACAGAAATACGAATCACGAAAAACCAATTCACATCCCCTCTCCTGTTATAAGTGAGGTAATTATGGAAATCAGGGTTGTTGATTATGGATTAACTGAGCAAATAATAATTGTTCGGGATATTAGTGAGGCTATTAGAATTCAACAAATGAGAAAAGATTTTGTAGCAAACGTCTCTCATGAACTTCGCACTCCATTAACTGTATTAAATGGCACCGCTGAGATTTTAGATGATACGAAAGATGCGCTACCAGAACATATAGTTAAGCCAATTGAATTGATGACACAGCAGACTAAAAGGATGAAGTCTATTGTTAATGATTTATTAACGCTTTCTAAACTCGAATCAGGTTCAGACATATTAAGTTTTGATGAAATTGATATTGATAAATTGATAACTCTACTTCAAGCAGAAGCAAAAGCTCTAAGTGGTGATGCTGGACATAAGATAAATACAGAAGTTGATTCAAATCTTACTTTGAAAGGTAATCTGAGCGAAATAACCAGCTGTTTTACAAATCTGGTTAGTAATGCAATTAGATATACTCAAAAAAACGGAATAATAATTATTCGCTGGTATGAAAATACCGGAGATCCATGCTTTGAGGTTCAGGATAATGGAGTTGGTATTCCTTCTGAACATATTACAAGATTAACAGAAAGATTTTATCGTGTTGATGCTGGACGTTCACGTGAAACAGGTGGGACTGGACTTGGGCTTTCTATTGTTAAACGAATATTAATGCGTCATAACGCTTCATTAGAAATAGAAAGCACAGAAGGTAGTGGAAGTACTTTTAGATGCCGCTTTAAGAATAATTAACCTATTGTTTTAATTCATAGTTTTTTGCATCGTAACAAACAGCTTTAAATTGTAATAAATATGTAACATTAACGTAACAAAATATTAACAATTAAATCAGATAATGCTTTGCATATTAACATCGCAACAGGAGAAAGTTATATGCGAATTTTTAAAGTAGCTTGCGCTACAGTTTTATCAGCTACAATTGCATTTAGCGCAAATGCAGAACCTATGGTAGATGCAAAACTTCCTGCTTATAAAAAGGCAAGTGGTATCTCAGGAAATATTTCCAGTGTTGGTTCTGATACCTTGGCTAATCTTATGACTTTTTGGGCAGAAGACTTTAAAAAACAATATCCTAATGTAAATATACAAATTCAGGCAGCTGGTTCATCAACTGCACCACCTGCACTTACAGAGCAAACGTCAAACTTCGGACCTATGAGCCGCAAAATGAAGGACAAAGAGATTCAGGCTTTTGAAGAAAAACACGGTTACAAACCCACTCCTATTCGTGTTGCTATTGATGCTCTAGCTGTATTCATCAACAAGGATAATCCAATCAAGGGAATGTCAATCGATCAAGTTGATGCGGTATTTTCCAGCACAAGAAAATGCGGATATCCTAACCAGGTAAGCAAATGGGGAGACCTGGGTTTGACGGGCGTTTGGGCTGGCAAAGACATCCAATTATATGGCCGTAATTCAGTATCTGGTACTTATGGATATTTCAAGAAAAAAGCCCTATGTAAAGGCGATTACAAAAATAACGTAAACGAGCAACCAGGATCAGCTTCTGTAGTACAGTCTGTTAGCACTTCCTTAAATGGGATTGGTTACTCTGGTATTGGCTATAAATCAGCAGGCGTTAAAGCAGTTCCTCTGACTAAAAAAGGAACTGACTACGTTGAAGCTACACCTGAAAACGCCCTAACCGGTAAATATCCTCTTTCTAGATTTCTTTATGTTTATGTAAATAAACATCCAAATAAAGAACTGCCTCCACTTGAAAAAGAATTTATAAAACTAATTCTTTCAAAGCAAGGTCAGCAAATTGTAGCTAAAGATGGATATATTCCAGTTCCATATAAAGTTGCAGAAAAAGAACTTAAGGCGCTTGGAATTAAGTAAGTTAATAACGATCAGGAAGGCTAAAGCCTTCCTGATTAAAGGTAAGTATGAAACAAGATAATACTGAAACAGACCTAAATCTGGCCAAAACTTTTACAACCAGGAATGTTAAAGACCTTATAACCAAGCTTGTTGTATATGCAGGTGGAGGTTCAGTTTTAATAGCTCTAGGGTTGATTTTTGTTTATCTAGGTATCGAAGTAATTCCTCTATTTCAAGGAGCTAATGTTGAAAAAACATCTCGAAACTTTGAAAGCTCTACATCGCTTCTGCATCTTTCTTTAGAAGAACAAAATAAAGTTGCATTATCAATTAATAAGCAAGGAATTATTAATTTTGTTGATATGGCTTCAGGTAAAATAATTTCACAAAATAAAATTTCAGATAACAAAATAACTGCAATCCAAACACTTAAAGAATCATCAACGATCCATATACTAATCGCATTTGAAGATGGTACTGTAACCTTAATAAAGCCAGAATATAAGAGCATATATTCTGAAAAGACTGAAAAAACAATTGTCCCATCTTTAATTTATCCTCTTGGGAACGAGCCAATTCAGCTACATGATGATAAGGCTGAAATTAAAAATATCGCATTCCAGTTAAATGATGAAATGCTGACTATAATTTCCGCCTCATCTGAAGATTTATATCTAACAAGCTTTATGCAAGAAGAATCATTTTTAGATGACGAAGTAAGTTGGGTAAAAGAGCAAGTTTCAATTAAAAATGAATTTGTTCCAGACTACATGTTTATTGATCAGGCTGTCCAAAACATACTTGTTATCAATAAAAGTGGAAACTTTATTAACTACAATTCAGCACTAACAAATAAACAAACCGGTGATTTTTTACAAAATAACAGCCTAAATATTTCGGCAGCAGCCACTTTGTCTGCAGGTAGCTCGTTATTAGTTGCCGATAATGAAGGCGGAATTTCTCAATGGTTTCCAGTTAGAAATCAAAACAACGTATTTAAATACACCAAAATCCGCGATTTTAAATTAAACGCTCCAGCTCAACGTATTATTCCGGAATATTCACGAAAGGTTGCATTTGTATATGATGCAGAAGGTATTGTATCAATATTACATACAACATCAGGACAAATACTAGCCAGCAAATCATTAACAAATAGTAATCTTGATGAATTAGCAATTAGTCCTCGCTCAAATACCATTCTTATCAAGGCCGAAAATAATATTGCCCTATATAGTGTTCATAATGAACACCCTGAATTTTCTATGTCAGCAATATGGAATAAGGTTTGGTACGAAGGATATGAAAAACCAGAATATATTTGGCAGTCTTCATCCTCATCCAATGACTTTGAGTCTAAATTTAGTTTTATGCCATTAGCATTCGGCACTCTTAAAGCAGCTTTTTATGCAATGTTATTTGCCACTCCATTAGGAGTATTAGCTGGTGCATATACCGCTTATTTTATGCGCCCGCGCTTACGTAAAATAGTTAAACCAACTGTAGAAATTATGGCAGCATTACCAACTGTTATTCTTGGTTTTCTGGCTGGCTTGTGGCTAGCACCATTTGTTGAAAACAATCTCCCGGGGATTTTCTGTGTTCCCATTATAATGTTGGCTGGAATTGTTGTTCTTTCATTTATCTGGTCGGTTATGCCAAAACAAATTCGCAATCTCCTTCCAGATGGTGGCGAAATCCTAATCCTGATACCTGCGATCATATTTCTGATTTGGCTTGCATTTTATCTTAGCCCTACCCTAGAAATACTTCTATTTAATGGAAATACAAGACTGTGGCTAAAAGAAACTCTTGGTGTCGGTTTTGATCAGCGCAATTCAATTATTATTGGAATAACCATGGGGATTGCGGTAATCCCAAACATATTCTCGATTACAGAAGATGCGGTATACGGGGTGCCAAGATCGCTTACAAATGGCTCACTTGCCCTTGGTGCAACACAATGGCAAACCATGACTAAGGTTATTATTCTAACTGCAAGTCCGGCTATATTCTCAGCACTAATGATCGGCATGGGACGCGCTATAGGTGAAACAATGATTGTGCTTATGGCAACAGGCAATACACCAATCATGGATTTTAATATATTCGAAGGCATGAGAACACTTGCAGCTAATATTGCGGTAGAAATGCCAGAAGCAGAAGTTGGCAGCACCCACTTTAGACTACTTTTTCTATCTGCTTTTGCCTTGTTTATTCTTACATTCATATTCAACACCCTTTCGGAAATTATTAGCACCAGGCTAAGAAAGAAATACAGTAACTTGTAAATTATGAAGAAATTAATTGATTGGTATAAAGAAGGAACACCTTTTCTTTGGATAAGTGCAGGAGCCATTGCTCTTTCTGTTATCCTGGTGCTTGGCATAGTTGGGTTTATTGGCTATCAAGCCCTCCCCCATTTTTGGCCCAGCAATACTCATATTGTTACTATCAAAGATGGTAAAGACAGTCAGGCCAAAATAGTTGCCGAATATTATGAAACAAAAAACAAAGTTTCTGCTGATGGAGAATATAAAGATTTGCTCCTTAAAACCGGTAATAGAGACATATTTGGCATTGATTTCAGATGGGTCAAGGAGTCTGACATTATTGGATCTGAATTAGCAAATAATTACGCAACATTTGAGCGTAGAGAATGGGGAAATTTATATGGCATACCTACAAAATTAATTGAAACGTCAAGTGAAACGGAATTGCAAGGCGATTTATGGAAAGATCTACAAAACAAAATTGAAGAAACAACTAGAATTCATAACGAAATTGAAAGGATCCAAAATATAGATATCGGTGCAATCAATTATGAAATGGAGCAAATCAGGTTGCACAAGCGCTCACTTGAGCTAAAAGACAAACTGACTGAGCAAGCGATTACAGATGCAGAAAGTCAAATTAATAGCCTAAACAAACAATATGATGAGCTAAATTTAGATCTGATAAAACTTAATCAGGAACTCAATAAATATACTGTATTTATCGAAGTGCTATCTGAGAATGGCCCCAAAACTATTAACATGAAGGTTTCTAATATTGTTCGCTCATACAAACCTAATAATATAGGTATCTCCCAAAAAATATCGATATATTTCGATAGAATTGGTGAATTTATCTTTGATAGCCCGCGCGAAGCAAATACTGAAGGAGGGGTTTTTCCTGCAATTTTTGGAACGGTATTAATGGTATTTTTAATGACCATTTTTGTAACTCCATTCGGTATTATGGCAGCAATTTATCTACGTGAATATTCCAAGCAAAACATTTTTACCCGAATTATTCGCATATCGGTGGTAAATCTCGCCGGTGTGCCATCCATTGTCTATGGCGTATTCGGTCTTGGTTTTTTTGTATATATTCTTGGAGGAAAGATAGATGCCCTTTTCTACCCGGAAGCATTACCATCACCGACTTACGGAACCCCAGGAATACTCTGGGCATCGATCACTTTAGCTCTTCTTACACTACCTGTGGTTATTGTTACTACAGAGGAAGGCTTGGCCAGAATACCAAGAACATTTAAAGAAGGCAGTTTAGCGCTTGGGGCTACAAAATCTGAAACCCTATGGAAGGTTATTCTGCCTATATCAACACCGGCAATGATAACCGGAATGATACTGGCAATTGCTCGTGCGGCAGGTGAAGTTGCACCGTTAATGCTGGTTGGTGTGGTAAAACTAGCCCCATCACTTCCTCTTGATGGAAACTTTCCGTTCTTGCATATGGAAAGAAAGTTTATGCACCTTGGATTTCATATCTATGATGTTGGATTCCAAAGCCCGAATGTAGAAGCAGCAAGACCATTAGTTTTTGCAACAGCTTTTTTATTAATTATGATCATTATTTTCCTTAATTTATTTGCATTTACATTGCGAAATAAATTAAGAGAAAAATATAAGTCGATAGCAGGTTAAACAATGAGTGATGTAAATACAGTTAGCGCTGAAAAATCATCAAATGAAGAAATAGTAATCAAGACATCAGTTGGATCAGACAAGCTGGGGATAACCAGACAACTTGAAGATGAAAAGATTGCATTTACAGCGGAAAACTTGAATCTTTTTTATGGTGACAATAAGGCACTAAAAGATATTGATATCAAAATACCAGAAAAAAAGGTGACGGCGTTTATTGGCCCTAGTGGATGTGGCAAATCTACTCTGTTACGTTGCTTTAATAGAATGAATGATTTGATTGATAACGTTACAATCAAGGGTGATATCAAACTTTATGATCAAAATATTTACGATAGGAATATTGATGTAGCCGCTTTACGCAGAAAGGTTGGTATGGTATTTCAAAAACCCAATCCATTCCCAAAGTCAATTTATGAAAACGTTGCTTATGGGCTTCGTATTCAAGGCATTAAAAGCAAGCGCAAAATTAATGAAATCGTAGAGAAATCACTTAAAGGAGCTGCACTATGGGATGAAGTTAAAGATAGACTCAATCAAAGTGCCTTAGGTTTATCTGGTGGACAACAGCAAAGGTTGGTTATTGCAAGGGCTATTGCAATTGAACCATCGGTATTATTGCTTGATGAACCAGCTTCTGCGTTAGATCCAATATCAACCCTAAAGGTTGAAGAGTTAATAAATAATCTTAAAGATGAATTTACTATAGTTATAGTAACTCATAACATGCAACAAGCAGCGCGTGTTTCTGATTACACTGCATTTATGTATATGGGCGATATTGTTGAATTTACCGATACGAAAACAATATTCACCGCCCCTAAAAACAAACAAACAGAAGACTATATTACCGGAAGATATGGATAGGAAAAAGACATGGGAAATCATATTTCAAGACAATTTGAAAACGAGCTAGAAGATATTCGCAACAAAGTAATGGCGATGGGAGGGTTAATTGAAAAACAGCTTGAACAAGCTATTACTTGCCTCTTAAACAGCGATTCAGCACTTGCAGAAGATGTTATCAAAACAGATGTTGTTGTGAATAAAATGGAGCTTGAAATAGACGAAGAATGCACTCAGATTCTTGCTCGTAGACAACCAACGGCTAGTGATTTAAGGCTTGTAATTACAGTTATTAAAGCAATTAATGACCTTGAGCGCATTGGAGATGAAACCAAAAGAGTTGCGCGTATGGCTCTTGAAATTATGGATAAGGATGTCGGTAAGGCACGCCTTCAAACCATCAAACATTTGGGTGAACATGTTAAGACCGTTTTGCATAATATACTGGATGCATTCGCACGCATGGATACTACTGAAGCTTATAAAATATATCGTCAGGACAAGCAGGTAGATATTGAATATGAAGGCACTTTAAGACAAAGTATAACCTTTATGATGGAAGATCCTCGTTCTATTCCTTGGGCTTTAAATATTATTTGGATTGCAAGAGCGCTTGAACGTATTGGTGACAGAGCAACCAACATCAGTGAATATATTATCTACTATGTTAAAGGTAAAAATGTTAGACATGCTGGTATCGAAGGAATAGAAGAAACAATTAAGGATGATTTGGAAGGTTAGAAGCTAATTAAGGATGTAAGTTGCCCCACCCTGTAACTGCCATCATAGTCGTCATGCTGGCGAAGGCCAACCTTTCTAAAAGGCAGAAATATTTTCCCCGTACACCAAAGGACAAAGGCTGGTATCCATAATTAAAACTCAAAACTACTCTGTAGTTCTTCTTTTTTTAATTTAAAATCAATAATGTTTTTACGATTATGTATTTTGGTAGATAAATCAATATCATTGATGCGTTCTAATTCAATAGGATCAAAAGATAATTCATTGGTTTGATTAATTAACAAGTGTTCACTGCTTTTTAATTCACATATTGAACCATTATATTGTTTATCTAAGACACCAATAACATATGCAATTGAATTACCTACAATTGAAGAATCAAATAATCTTTTGTAATCTTCTGAAGAAATGTTATCAAGCTTGCCAATTACCGCAGCACAGTTTCCGCAAGCAAGTGCACGACAAATAGTGTCAATATTCTTTGTTTTGTCATTTGAATAAACCATAATAATTTGTCTGGTATCCAACTCAACCGAGTTAAGCATTCTCTTTAATAATGAAGAAGGATTGATCACTGCTATCCAGCGTTTATCTTGTCTAATAAAGTTTATAATACGACAAAAATCATTTAGATCATTTTTAAAATCGATAAGATTCTGCTGATTAGCATCAATTTTAGGTTCCGTTGCTCCAGTGATAAAAATTTCTGGATTATTGAATGCCTTAAATGTCCTCATCACTAACCTCTCTACGTTCTCTTATTTTTAATATTGGTATCAAAGATTTCTAATAACGCCAATACCAAGCCCTTCTATGGCAAAATATTCGTTATTAGAATCAATCATGATTGGCGAAAGCTCGTCATTTTCAGGAATCAGTTGTATTTGATTGCCTGTTTTTTCGAACCGTTTGACCGTAACTTCATCCTCTATTCTTGCGACTACAATTTGTCCGTTTCTTACATTTGTAGTTTTGTGAACAACCAAAAAATCACCGTCATAAATCCCAATATTGATCATACTGTTTCCAGATACCTTAAGCAGATAATCCGGCTTTAAAGGAAATATTGACTCATCTATAGCATATCTTTGGGTGATATGCTCCTGGGCAAGAATTGGGCTTCCGGCAGCAACCATACCTACTAGAGGAATACCCTGCTCTTCGGCTGTTGTTTCCATTGAATCACTTTGAATCACCCTAATTCCACGGGATGATCCAGCCTGAAGTTCAATTACGCCTTTTTTTTGCAATGCTTTTAGATGATCTTCTGCTGCATTAGGCGATCTGAAGCCGAGCGCTTTGCATATATCTGATCGTGTAGGAGGATAACCCTCATCGTTTATAAATGATGTAATAAAATCCAATACCTGTTTTTGTCTGTTCGTTAATTTTTTCATATACGGGCTTATTTATTATTTATCTTTTAGATACTGTAATTCTATACAGTATTTTTTGCTTGTCAATAAACTCAAATTAAAATAATCTTGGATAAAGACACTATAATTTATTTTATAAACATCTCTATCGGGAAGAACGTTATGCCAGTCAGCTTTGAAGACAAATTAGTTGTAGCTATATCATCAAGGGCTCTTTTTGATATGAAAGAAAGCCATGAGCTATATGTCAAAGAAGGTATTGATGCTTATTATCAGTATCAAATAGAGCATGAAAACGAGATACTGCAGCCTGGTATGGCATTTGGACTGGTTAAGAAATTTCTTTCTCTAAATGATATTTCATCAGCTGACGGAACAAAGGTTGAAGTTATTTTGCTTTCACGCAATAGTGCAGATACAGGTCTTCGTGTATTTAAATCAATTGAAGAACATAATTTAAATATAGTTAGAGCCGCCTTCACTAATGGGAAAAGTCCTTATAAATATGTGTCAGCTTTTGGTGCCCATTTATTTTTATCCGCTGACCCTGAAGATGTAAAAAGCGCATTATCAGCCGGGGTTGCCGCAGCAACTATTTTACCAAATACATCACCTGACTATATTGCAAATTCTTCAAAACACCCTGAACTGAAAATTGCTTTTGATGGCGATGCTGTTTTATTCTCTGACGAAGCTGAACGAATATATCAACAAAATGGCCTTGATACCTTTAATAAAGTAGAAAAAAGTCGTGCTAATAAGCCATTACCAGGAGGTCCGTTCAAAAATTTCTTAGCTGCTTTACAAAGAATTCAATCAGAATATCCAACAGATGCATCACCTATCAGAACTGCCCTGGTTACAGCGCGAGGAGCTCCAGCTCATGAGCGCGTTATAAAAACCCTAAGGGCATGGGATATAAGAATTGATGAAGCTTTATTTTTAGGAGGGCTTGATAAATCTACATTCCTGGATTCATTTGAGGCTGATATTTTCTTTGATGATAACAGCTCAAATTGTGCATCCGCATCCGGGCATGTAACAACAGGTCATGTACCAAATGGTGTTTCAAACGAATAAGTTATATATCTATAGCTATTTGGTTACGCCCTCGTTCTTTGGCCAAATACAAGCCTTTATCTGCTTTATCTACAACATCTCTCCATGCTGGATAGATAGTATCCGGAGTAAAACAGCTAACTCCTCCGCTTATAGTTAGATATCCAAGCTGAGATTCTTTGTGAGGAATCTTTTGTTGACTTAATTCTAAAACAAGTCGATCTGCAATGATTTTTGCATTTTCTAAATCGGTTCTTGGCATTAATAACAAGATTTCTTCGCCACCATATCTATATAACCTATCAGAATCTCTAACTGATTCTTTTAGATAATTTGCGATTTTTTGAAGCAAAACATCTCCAGCAGGATGCCCATAAAAGTCATTATATTTTTTAAAATAATCCAGGTCGAACAGAACAACAGCATACTCTGATTTATAACGTATTGATGCAGAATGAGTATGTTGCAAATCAACTTCCATCGCCCTTCTGTTACCAATCTTCATTAGTCCGTCTTCAAGAGATAGAGCTTTTAGCTTTTCGTTAGCATCCGCTAGCTCTTTTGTTTTCTCTTGCACATTTTTTTCAATAACTTCAGTAGCACTCTCAATAACTCTAAAATAGGCATCAACCAAATTTGATTGGGTTATAACACCTGCCACTGCTCCATTTTTTGCAATAACTGGTAAATGCCTGATCTTTTCCATTTTTGAAATAGTTAAAGCCTCAAAAAGGGTTTCCTCTTCTTTTATTGAGATTAAAGAAGTGCGCATAAAATCCAAAGCACGACGTTTATAAAAAAATTCTTCTTTATACGAACGAGCAACAAAATGTACGACATCTCTTTCTGTTACTATTCCTATAGGCACATTATTTTCAGAAATTATTACACAAGAGTATTTATGTTCATGCATAGCAGTTATCACATCAGATAATAATGCTGTTGGCTCCATACATAAGACATTTGTAGTCATTAAACTAGAGACCGAATAATCAAACAATTAACTTCTCCTATAAGATATCTTGGTGCTATTAACCTAGCAATCAAATAGATCTCCTTATCTATTTGATTTTACGCTCAGTAAAATTTTGCGCAGGTATGTGAATCTGCTTAATTTTTCTTTGCTTACATTGCTCTTCGAGCAATGGAGGTACATCCCTATACCGCATTATTAACCCGACAATCATTATTACCGGTTTAATAACTAATATATTCATAATCTATTGCTACAATTATAGTTAATAATTGAATTATTTTTGGCAAAATAGATGCAAACTGAAATCGATAAATTACGAGACCAATTATCAAAAGCCAATGAACAAATTATGCTTCAGGAAGAGCGTATCCGCCTTTTAAACGAAGAGCGTACAATGGTTTCAAAGATTGGCGATGGAGAATCATTAGAATCAGTATTCGAAGAAATTTTGAAATTTATTTGTTACAGATGGGGCTTTAACCGTTATGGAATTCAATTAGTAGACAACGATCAAAATAAACTCAGATTTTATACCAGCTTTGGCTTTAAAGATAAATTAACCGACCCAAAACTAAAGGAATATATCGCATCTGATGTCCCATTAGACGATCCAAATTCGTCAGTTGCTGCATATGTAGCAATAAAACAAAAATGTATTTACGCAGATTTCACAATATCAAGCCAACTTGATGCACTTGGTCCAATTGACAGGCAAGTTGTAGAGGCTTTCAATGTTACAGAAAACCTCATACTTCCTATTGTGGAAAAAGGTAAAACCATTGGTGTATTACATCTGGGAGCAATAGAAAAAAAACTAGGGCTTACAAAACAAGATATAAAAGATATTCTTCATTTAGTAGAAAGCACATCAGGACATATAAAAAACATAAGAAAAAAAGATGAGCTAGAAAAACTTAAGAAAAAACAAGAAAATTTTCTTAAAATTGTACAAGAAATTGGTGTAAATATTGAGCTTGATTCACTATTAAAATTACTGGGAGATAATATATTAAAAATCCTAAAAATCGATGGGTATCTAATCAATACCGTTGATTTTAATACCGGAGATTTAATTTGCGAAGGAATACATCTTCCTGAAGAATTTAAAGAATTAGAAAATACATATCGGAAATATATCTATCGCCAGGATATGAAAGATCCAAATTTCAAATGCTTTTTTAATCAAGAACCTGTTTTTATAAATAAATCAGATATTAAGAAATTTGAAGGAGATACCAAAGTTCACTTTATTGGTTGGAAGATGGAAGAGCTTATTATCTTTCCACTAGTATACTCAGGTATTTCTTCCGGAACCGTAATGATATTTAATCAACATGGTAAAATATCAAGAAAGTTGCTTAAAGATTTTGAGCGATTATTAGAAATGTTTAGCGCTCAAATTAGCAATAGCAGCTACTATACCACCCTGAAAGAGCGCGAAAAAAACATTTCTAAAGCAGAAACAGAAAAAACCAATTTTCTTGAGTTTATTACTAAGATCAACAACTTAACTTCAAGCGATCTGATTTTTCAGCTTGTAATAGGAGAACTATTTAAGCTATTTCCATTTGATTTGATAGGTTGCTTTGTTAAAGAAGACAATAAACTAATAATTAAAGAAGCATACAATAAAGAACATAAATACGATCAACAAACCGAATTATGGAAACAGAATTACATTAACAACCCTATTGATCTAACCAAAAAAGGAGAAGCTCTATCCTTAGTAATGAACACCAATAAAAGATTTCATATCGAGGATGTACAAAAAATCTTAAATCTACCCATGGCCAGAAATGACCGAAAAGCAATAGCCATATTTAATCATCCACGCACATGTCTGCATATTCCAATTACTAAAGGCGATACCCCAATCGGGGTAATATCTCTTATAACATTAGAAGAAATATTTAATATAAAACCTGATCAATTAAGATTATTAGAACTAATATGTTCATTTATCGGAACTGCAATAGCAAATTCAGGCGTATACTCTAAGTTAGTTGAAACGCAAAAACAATTAGTAGAAACCGAGAAAAAAGAAAGAGCGGCTCTTGAAAAAGCAAAAGAAGCTGCTGAAGCCACAGCTAAAGCTAAAAGCGACTTTCTTGCAAATATGAGTCATGAAATCCGTACTCCTATGAATGCAATTATCGGGTTTTCAAAATTAGCTCTTGAAACAAATCTCGATGACAAACAACATGATTATCTGAAAAAGATATCTTATTCTTCAAATTCATTACTTGGAATAATCAATGACATATTGGATTTTTCAAAGATAGATGCAGGAAAATTGCAATTTGAATCTGTAGAGTTTGATATAAATGAGGTTGTTGATCAGGTAAGTGATATTTTCTCTGCAAAGTTATCTGAAAAAGACATAAGCATCACCATCAATAAATATCCAGATGTTCCAAGTAAATTAATTGGAGATCCGTTAAGACTTGGTCAAGTATTAACAAATCTTACTTCCAATGCTTATAAATTTACTGAGGTAGGAAATATATCAATTAAGATAAAAAAATTAGAAGAAATAGATGGTCAAGCCAAATTAATATTTACTGTATGTGATAGCGGAATTGGGATTGAACAAAATAAAATTAAAGATCTATTTACTTCGTTCACACAGGCAGATGGCTCAACAACCAGAAAATACGGCGGAACTGGTCTGGGATTAAGTATTTGCAAATCACTTACTGAGATGATGGGCGGGGAAATATGGGCTGAAAGTAGTTTTGGTAAAGGAAGTTGTTTTTATTTTACTGCTAAATTTAAAATGCAAGATGATCAGTCTCCCCACTATCTTGAAACAGCTATCCAAACAATTGCCAAAGATAAAAACATTCTTATCATCGATAAAAACAAAGAGATTAGAAATTTTATAATTGAAAAATTGCGCAGGTACTGTTCAGACATTAGATCAGCACAATCAATAAAGAATGCCAAAAGAATTATCAACAACTCAAAGCGCGTGGATATGGTTATATTAGACTGGAATTTACCTTCTGGTAATACCATAGACACTATAAATAAAATCAAAACTGCAACAAACGATGAAGCAGAAATTATATTAATGTGCACATTAGATCAAGACAGGATAAGATCTCAGGCAGAAAAAATCGGTATCAAAAATTTTATAATAAAACCGATTAAAGAAATGGCTTTATATAATGCTATCTATTACTCAATTACTGGCAAAGATGCTATAACTGGCTCACAAAATAAATGTTCAAATGAAGAAATTGAAACATATAAGAGAAAGATCAATGGTTCATATGTTCTTTTAGTTGAAGATAATTATATTAATCAGCAAGTTGCTCGTGAATTTTTATCTAATGCTGGAGTGGTAGTTGATATTGCCAATAATGGTAAAGAGGCTATCACCGCCGCAGATAACTACAAATACGATGTAATACTAATGGATGTACAAATGCCTGAAATGGATGGATATGAAGCTACTAGAATAATAAGAGATAAAATTTCTAAAGAAACCCCAATTATTGCCATGACCGCAAATGCATTAGCTGGTGATAGAGAAAAGTGTCTTGAAGCTGGCATGAACGACTATATTTCCAAACCAATTAATGATCAAAATCTTTATAGAACATTAAGTGAGTGGATATTAACTGATGAAGAATCAGATATTGAACCAACAGCTAGAAAAATTAGCACAGAAGATCAAATACAACAGCCTTCTGATGAGATGCCAGTTAATCTAAGTAAATTACAAGGAATTCATTTAGAATCTGCATTGGAAAATACAGCAGGAAATGAACAGTTACTGATACGATTATTGAAAGATTTTTATATAAAATACCATAATTCTACTGACGTAATAAAAAATGCACTTAATAATGAAAATATCGAAGAAGCTACAATAATAGCGCATACTGTAAAAGGTCTTGGCGGTACATTTGGCGCTCAGGAACTTTCCTTGGCAGCCAAAGATGTTGAGCTTTCGCTAAAAGGTGAGCTTGATGATTCTGATCTAGATCAAAAAATTCAAAAATTTGATGAGTCACTAATTGAGGTGATGGGGTCTTTCTATGGTGCAGGTCTTGCCGATAAAGAAAACAATCCTAAACCAAAAGTTACAGAAAAGATTAAGGAAATCATTAAAGAACTAGAGAATTTACTAGATAGTAGCGATTTTGAAGCTGTAGAATGTTTAGAAAAGCTTCAGGAAAATATTCCTGGTAAGAATAATGAAGCTGACGAGTACATAAATAAATTAGAGAAAGAGATAGAAAGCTTTGATTTTGCTACCGCACGAGAAACACTCGATAGTGTTTCTCGCTTATTAAGCAGTTAAATACAACTAATTTTGTATTATAATACTTTCATTAATTTGTAATTAATGCTATCGATTAGCGCGATCCATGATGCCTCAATAATGTTTTCAGATACACCAACGGTTCCCCAAACTTCATTGCCATCACCAGATTCAATAGTTACTCGAACCTTTGAAGAAGTACCGCTATCACCCTCAATAACTATTACTTTAAAGTTCTTAAGGTGAACCTCAGCGAGTTGTGGGTAAAATTTAGTTAACGCTTTTCTTAAAGCATTATCAAGAGCATTAACCGGGCCATCACCTTCAGCTGCTGTATGCACCTCTTTATCATTATTGAATACTTTGATGGTTGCTTCGGAATAAGGCTCATTACCGTTACGTTTTTCTTCAATTACTCTATAAGCTTGAATGGTAAATGGCTCTTTATAATCACCTTTGATCTTCTTAGCTAAAAGTTTAAAGGACCCCTCTGCAACCTCAAATTGGTAACCTCGAGATTCCATATCTTTAACTTTATACAGTATCTCTTTAACAATAGGATCAGATTTATCTATTTCCGGATATATCTTCTTTAATTTTTCAACAATAGTAGCACTACCGGATTGATCAGAAAGTATCAAAGTACGTTCATTACCAACTACATTTGGGTCAACATGTTCAAATGAGATGCTTTTTTTAAGTACACCATCGATATGCGCCCCGCCCTTATGCGCAAAGGCAGCCTGACCAACATAAGGCAAATGAGAATTATGCTGGATATTGGCAACTTCATTTACGAACATAGAAATTTCTGTTAGCTTCTTGAGGTTTTCCTTACCAATCGAATCTTTACCAAGTTTTAATTCAACATTAGCAATTATGGTACAAAGATCGGCATTACCACATCGCTCCCCTATCCCATTTATTGTGCCTTGGACATGAGTAGCCCCTACCTCAAATCCAGCTATTGCATTTGCAACAGCACAGCCAGAATCATTGTGATTATGCAAGCCAATTCTGGCGTCTGGATATTTGGCAACAACAACTTTTACGATATCTGCATACTCGGTTGGCATAAGACCTCCGTTAGTATCACAAAGCACCAGACAATCTGTGCCAGCTTCAACTGCAGCGCCTAATGCAGCCAAGGCGTATTCTGGATTACTTTTATAACCATCAAAGAAGTGTTCCGCATCAAAAAATACTTCATCGCAGTATTTCTTAAGGTAGATAATAGATTCTTTGATCATAGCCAGATTTTCATCAAGAGTGGTCTTAATAATATCTGTTACGTGTAAATCCCAGGTCTTACCAAAAATAGTTATAACCTTTGCTTCACTTTCAATTAACGACCTAAGTATCGGGTCATTATCAGCTTCTGTATTTAATCCTCGAGTTGAACCAAACGCAGCTATTTTGGCATTTTTTAAATTAAGCTTTTTAGCTTCTTTAAAAAACTGAAGGTCTGTGGGATTAGAAGCGTTAGGCCAACCACCTTCTATATAATGAACCCCTAAATCATCAAGCTTTTGTGCAATAATCAACTTATCTTCAAGTGAAAATGAAATGTTTCTATCTTGGTTTCCGTCTCGAAGTGTAGTGTCATAAACTTGAATTTGACTCATATTTCTCTCTTGAAAATCGTTTGCCTATTTTAGAAATCATAGGGTTGCGTGGTTTACGTAAAGTATTGCATTAATGATACTGCAAATGTATGTAAGTTGAAATATTAAATTTTTTATACGGCGTCATTTCCGCATACACGTACTACTGTTTGGGGAAATAAATTAATAGAATCAAGATGGCTGAGCGTAGCCGAAGNNATTTTTCTTGACCCTTCGGCTACGCTCAGGGCTCAGGGAGCTTGAAAAATTTAAGTTTAAAATCGCCCATTTCATTTTGAAACCTTGCCCTACATCGTTTTCCAAAGGCCTACAATATTTTCCCCGGACACTAGTGGATCAAGTCCGGGATGACGTTATTCCTCGTAAGAAGGGTAATAGTAAGTCGTCATACCGGCGAAGGCCGGTATCCAGTCATTGCTATACTTCTTTGCATACTATGTTGTCTCAACTACGTTCCCGTGTAAAACACGGGAACGCAATGTACCTAACCTTTGATTTTCTCAACAATCAAATCACCCATTGCTGCAGTCTTAATGGCTTCAGACTTGTCTATAGCAAGGTCAATTGTTCTGGCACCTTCTTCAAGCACAGATTCAATCGCAGCTTCAATATCTTTTGCTGCCTCATCTTGCTTTAGGCTGTAACGAAGCATCATCGCTGCAGAGATAATCTGTGCAATTGGGTTTGCAATGCCTTGCCCTGCAATATCAGGAGCTGAACCGCCAGCAGGCTCATAAAGGCCAAAGCTACTTTCATTAAGGCTGGCAGAAGCCAGAAGCCCCATTGAACCGGTAATCATTGCACATTCGTCAGAGATGATATCACCAAACATATTACCGCACAGAAGCACATCGAATTGAGCAGGATCTTTAACAAGCTGCATGGTAGCATTATCAACATAGATATGATTGAGCTCTACATCTGGGTAGTCTTTAGCAACTTCCATTACAACTTCACGCCATAGAACCATTGTTGTAAGTACATTTGCCTTATCAACTGATGTAACCTTTTTGCCGCGTAAACGAGCAGCTTCAAAAGCCCAGCGAGCAATACGCTCGATTTCACCACGGCTATAAACCATGGTATCCCATGCTTTTTCTTCCAGACCTTCACCTTCGCGACCTTTTGGCTGACCAAAGTAGATACCACCAGTAAGTTCACGTACACAAAGGATATCAAAACCTTTTTCTGAGATATCAGCTCTTAGTGGAGACGATGCAGATAGCGCCTTGAAAAGCTTAGTTGGGCGATAGTTACAGAACAGACCAAAGTGTTTTCTAAGTGGTAGCAATGCGCCTCGCTCTGGTTGCTCAGCTGGAGGTAGATTCTCCCATTTTGGGCCACCTACAGAACCAAATAGAATAGCATCTGCTGATTCACATGTAGCAAGTGTGCTATCAGGAAGTGCTTTACCGTGATTATCAATACCTGCACCACCAACATCAGCCCACTCATATTCAAGTTCAAAACCATATTTTGCTTTAACAGCATCTAAAACTTTAATGGCTTCCGCCATAACTTCTGGACCGATACCATCACCAGGTAAAACTGCTATTTTTGACATTTTTTATCCTTTGAAATTCTTTCTAAAATTCAGTACTAATTGTAGCCGTCATACCGGCGAAGGCCGGTATCCAGTATGTAAGGTGGCATGCCCACCCTACATTATTCACTTTTAGTAGTTTGCATCCGCGTAACCGACCCAGCCACCAGCCTTAACAAGCGCCTTATCAAAACCAGAAATCTCGTAATTGATGTTCACCGTTTCACCATCACATGCAAACTCGAAGTTATCGTTTTCAACGTCAACCTTAACGGTTGCATCCTTACCTGCAAAACTAAACATCTTATTGATATCAGCCTCTGAAGCTTCAATAGCAAGCATGCCGCAATTAAACATATTTTGACGGAAGATACGCGCAAAGTTTTGCGCAATTACAACGTTATAACCATTAACCTCAAATGCCCATGGAGCATGTTCGCGTGATGATCCGCAACCAAAGTTCTCACGAGATATAACAACTGTAGCTTCCTGAAGTTCTTGTCCTTGCGGATCAAAACCATCAAGATTAAGATCTTCAAGCAAGTGCTCACCAAGAGCCTGTTTGGATACTTCTGTTAAATATTTAGCAGGAATAATCTCGTCTGTATTGATATCGGATCTATCAAGAAATAATACTTTACCTTCAAAAACCTTACTCATTATAGATACTCCCTTGGGTCAGTAATTACACCGGTAATAGCAGTAGCTGCAGCAACAGCAGGGCTTACAAGATGAACCATACCACCTTTACCCATACGGCCATTGAAGTTTCTATTGGTAGTTGCAGCAGCAACCTCACCTTCTGCCAAAACCCCATTAGACATACCTAGACATGCACCACATGTTGGGTTAGTCATACATGCACCAGCCTCTGATAAAATCTTGATATAACCAAGATCAAGAGCCTTATTGTAGATATCCGGCGTAGCTGGAGACACAATCAAACGAACATGAGGGTGGATTGTCTTACCATCAAGAATCTTAGCTGCGATTTCAAGGTCTTCTAAACGACCGTTTGTACAACTACCTAAGTAAACCTGATCAACCTTTGTACCAACCATTTCGGTTACACCTTTAACACAATCCGGCTTAAAACCATCAGTTACCTGCGGCTCCATATTGCTAACATCAAAATCCATAACCTTAACGTATTCAGCATCTTCATCTGAAACCCACTTCTGAAAATCTTCGAAAGCTGCCTGCTTATCACTGTAACCATCTTTAATAAATGGCCATAGGTAATCAACAGTAACCATGTCCGGCATACATACACCACTGGTGCCACCCATTTCAATAGCCATATTACAAAGGGTCATACGGCTTTCCATAGTCATGTTATCTACAACATCACCGCGAAATTCAACAACACAATCAGTAGCACCGTTAACAGTAACCTCTTTGATAACGCTTAGAATGATATCTTTTGCATATACACCTGCAGGAATATCACCAGAAATGTTTACGCGAATGGTTTTAGGTTTTCTGAATGCACATACACCTTTTAAGATCCCAACCTCAAGGTCAGTTGTACCAACGCCGGCAGCAAACGCACCAAACGCACCATGTGTACATGTATGCGAATCACCCATAATTACGGTATAACCAGGACGAATAAAGCCTTTTTCCGGGAAAAGAGCATGGCAAACACCGTTTCTACCCACATCAAAGAAATCCTGAATCTCGTTACGGCGAGCCCATTCACGCAAAATCTTAGCCTGAGTAGCTGTTTTAGTATCTTTAGAAGGGGTTACGTGATCTATTACAACCTTAACCTTGGTTGGATCAAATACACGATCCATTCCACGATCAACAAGATCAAGAATAGCTATAGGTGTGGTAATCTCGTGGCACATAACAACATCAAGTTTTAATACGTGCGCACCTGGAAACGGCTCATCTACTAGATGAGAGTCAAATATCTTTTCAGCAAGTGTCTTGCCCATTTGCCCTCCTGAATGCATAAGCATGGTTAGTGTTAATAATAGTTTTATTCTATCATTGCAATAGATAATTAACAGTGATGGATTTTTATGAAATTAATAACCTTTGGGAATAAAAGAGGTGATAACGTGGAGATTCTGCCACAATAACTTTAATTTGTAGATTATTTTTCAAAGACGCTACGCACGAAGCCCGTCGATTGAACATATATAAAATATGCAATCTAATGAATCAATGAATTAAAGCGTCATGAGTGCAGCGTATTCGCGGCGAAGCCGTTTTTAAAAAACGGAGTTTACTTCAAGCTAAATGAGTATTTTAAAAAATGGCTTCAACAAAGAAGATGCAAGCGCAATAGCTTTAATTAGTGACCGCCCAGGTATGCTTCCTTTACCACCGGATCCAAACTCAAATCTTTACCCGTTCCTTCCTTAACAATACGCCCATTCTCAAGCACATAACCTCTATCCGCCAGTGCCAGTGCTTTATGAGCATTCTGCTCTACCAGAAAAACGGTTGTACCCTGATCTCGAATATCGGCTAACACCTCAAAAATAAGATTAATAATCAAAGGAGCTAACCCCAAAGAAGGCTCGTCTAATAAAAGAAGTTTTGGCTTTGCCATTAGTGCGCGACCAATGGCAAGCATTTGCTGCTCACCACCAGATAAAGTCCCTCCTTGCTGTGACATGCGCTCTTTTAATCGGGGAAAGAGTCCTAAAACTTTTTCTAATTCAATTTTGGCTTCATCTTCCGGAACAAAATAAGCCCCAAGCATTAAATTTTCTAATACGGTTAGTTTTGGAAAAATCCTACGCCCTTCTGGTGAAACAGCCATCCCCTTACGCATAATCTGGTGCGGTTTAATACCAGAAATATCCTCTCCTTCATAAATAATCTGGCCACTATTAAGTGTTACATCACCACAAAGAGTCATTAAGGTAGTGGTCTTACCTGCACCATTGGCACCAATTAAGGTTACAATTTCTCCCTGGTTGATTTCCAACGATATGCCATGAAGCGCCTGAATAGAGCCATAACCAGAGGAAACATTCTTAAGTTGCAACATTATACCCTACCTTTATGCTCTTCTTCACCCAGATCTTCTTCGCCAAGATAAGCACTTATAACAGCGGGATCATTCTGAACTTCTGATGGCAGATCATTGGCTATCACCCTACCCTGATCTAAAACCAAAATCCGATCTGAGATATTCATTACCAACTTCATATCATGCTCAATCAATAAAACTGTAATTCCATATTTATCGCGCAACTGAACGATCAATTCATCAAGTTCTTCGGTTTCTTTGGGATTCAAGCCTGCGGCAGGTTCATCCAGCAATAACATTGTTGGTTCTGTAACCATACAACGAGCTATTTCCAAAGACCTTTGCTGTCCATATGCCAATGAGGTAGCTTTGCGATTAGCAAATTCCGTAAGACCTAATTGATCTAGCCAATAAACTGCTTTATCCAATGCCTCAGCTTCAGCTTTTCGATACTTTGGCAGTTTGATGATTCCTGAAACCAGATTTTTATTTGCAATATTATTCTGGGCAACTAAAAGATTTTCCAAAACAGTCATCTCTTTAAAAAGGCGAATATTTTGAAACGTTCTGACCAAACCGTATTTGGCTATCTTATGACTTGGATGTTTTTCTATCGCATGGCCATTAAAAGATATGTTTCCGGTATTTGGAGAATAAAAACCGCTAATACAATTAAACACCGTAGTTTTGCCCGCTCCATTAGGGCCGATAATGCTAAATATTTGCCCTGAATCTACAGCAAAGGAAACTCTATCTACGGCCAGAAGACCACCAAAACTAAGAGTGATCGCATCAACACTTAAAAGGGAGGGGGTCATATTCATTGCCCACCATCCACTTTTTTATCTTTACACCTGATTTTAATAAATGGTCTGGTTACTGGAAACAACCCTCGTGGTCTCCAAATCATCATGATTATTAAAATAAGACTAAATATCAACATGCGATATTCCTGCAGATCCTGAGAATAATCCTTCAGTATTGCTACAAATATAGCTGCCAAAATAATACCAATGGTAGAACCCATACCACCCATCACAACTATTGACAGGATTATGACCGATTCAATAAATTCAAATGACTCAGGACTAATATGTCTTTGTTTAGCAGCAAAGAAACACCCTGCTAAACCTGCAAAAACTGATGTTGGATTTATCCCCAGCGACTTACATGCCGTCTCATCCTCTCGCAATGCCTCCCAAGATCTTCCGATAGGCATCTTAATCAATCTTTTAATTACATACAGAGTGAATATAACTAAAACCAGTGCGAGAAAATAAAAGAAAAAATCTTTTGCAATAGAACTATATTCAATTCCAAAAAAATCATGAAACGGAATACCGCCCTCTTTGGCACGACGAGAAAACTCTATTCCGAATAATGTAGGTCTATCTATAGAACCAATACCATCAGGGCCGCCGGTGATATCTCCAAGGTTACGCAACAGTATTACCAATACCTGCCCAAACCCCAATGTAACAATTGCCAGATAATCGCCACGCAGTCTTAATACAGGAAACCCCAGTACAATTCCTGCTAAAGCAGCCGTAACCCCTGATAGTGGAAGTGCTAACCAAAAATTCAATCCATAAAAGTGATTCAAAATACCATAGGTATATGCACCAACGGCATAAAAAGCAATATAACCAAGATTTAGAAGGCCTGCGTATCCTACAACTATATTAAGACCAAGAGCTAAGAGAATATAGATATAAATATCAATAAACATACCTATCCATAATTTGTCATTTACAATAAATGGATAGGCTGTAAGGCAAAACAGAATAATTAACAAAAATACAGGATGGAATTTATCCGAACCTTTAAGTTGTATTGCATGCTCAGTAAGTTGTTCAATTTTTGCTATTTTTTTAAAAAGACAACCTATAGCCTTCAATAAAGCCAATAATTGAGATCTTAATAATTGTGTTATAAAAACTATTAAACAACCAAAAAATACATGCCATGGTCTGGCAACAATACCGGTTTCTATACCATTTACTTCAATTAATCCACCAATGGTTAAACTAAGCATGATAAAAGTTATGGCTGTAGCAAATATAGCATCTATAAAACTTTGCTTCATAACCTATACCTTTTCTATTTCAGCTTTACCCAAAAGACCAGAAGGAAGAACCAAAAGAATTAATAAAAGCAACACAAAAGAAACAATATCTTTATAATCTCCACCAATATAAGCACTGGCAAAACTTTCAGTAAATCCAAGAACAAAACCACCTAGCATTGCACCAGGTATACTGCCAATTCCACCAAGAACTGCGGCAGTAAATGCTTTGATACCAATTATAAATCCCATGGTATCACGTACGGTACCGTAATATAGGCTTACGAGAACACCTGCAACTGCCGCTAATGCTGCACCAACAACAAAAATTACCGAGATAATGCTATCAGTATTAATACCTAAAAGGTTAGCCATTCTTCTATCTTGCTCAGTAGCGCGACAAGCAACACCAAGTTTGGTTTTACTAATAAAATAGGTGAATAATCCCATAGACACTAAAGTTACAACAGGTATTAATATCTGCATATAACTTATTGAAAAATCATCTGTTATATTAAATGAACCTGAAATGAGCTGTTTGACCGCAAACGGCCTTGGGCCTTGGGATAGCTGCATAAAATTTTGCAAAAAGAATGACATTCCTATTGCAGAAATTAGTGGAATAAGTCTGTGTTTTCCTCTTAAAGGCCTATAAGCGACCCTTTCAATACTCCACCCTAAGGCACTTGTAACCAATATTGCGACTAGAAGCATTACGACCAAATATACTGGCACCAAGGTTGTTCCTATAGAAGACATAATCGTCATAACTATAAGGCCAACAAATGCGCCCACCATATAAACTTCGCCATGAGCAAAATTAATCATACCAATAACGCCGTAAACCATTGTATAGCCAATAGCTATAAGCGCATAGATGCTTCCTAAGGTAATTCCATTTAGTATTTGCTCAAAAAACTGCATGCTCTTCGTGTATTATTAACAAATTAATTTATAGGCGTTTTAGTTCCGTCTGAATGCCATTCAAATACAACAAACTTAAACTCTTTAAGATCGCCATTTTTCTGAAATGCAACAGCTCCAATAGGGGTTTTATATGTATTCTTTTTCATTGCCTTGGCAATAACGTATGGATCTTCTGATTTAGTCTGAGCAATAGTTTCTGCAATAATTTGCACAGCAGCATAAGAAGGCATAACAAATGGCCCTGATGAATCTTGTTTCTTATCTTTGAATGCTTGTACTAAATCGGCATTAGCTGGATCAACTGTAAAGTCAGCAGGAAGTGTAACCAAAAGGCCTTCAGAGGCTTCTCCTGCAATTGCGCTAATATCTTTATTACCAACCCCTTCCGGCCCCATAAAGGTAGCTTTAAGACCACGTTCACGAGCTTGTCTTAAAATTAAGCCTAATTCAGGGTGATAACCACCATAATATATAAAATCCACATCAAGACCTTTGATTTTAGATATTAAAGCAGAGAAATCGTTACTGCCTTTAGTAACACCTTCAAATAGAACTACGTTAACGCTACTATTATCAAGCTGATCTTTTACTGCCTGAGCTATTCCTTGCCCATACTGCTGTTTGTCATGGATGATAGCTACTTTTTTAGGCTTAACTTTATTTATAATATACTTTCCAGCCACATCTCCTTGTTGTGTATCTAAACCAATTGTACGAAATACAAGGTCAAAACCACGTTTAGTAATATCAGGGCTTGTTGAGGCTGGGGTAATCATCAAAATACCCTCTTCATCATAAATATCTGATGCCGGCTGTGTTGAACCAGAACAAAGATGCCCAACAACAAAACGAATATCATTACTTACAACCTTATTTGCAACGGCTACTGCCTGTTTGGGTTGGCACACATCATCAAGCAATACAGCTTCAAGTATTTTGCCATTAACTCCACCTTTTTTATTTATCTGATCAACAGCCATCACAGCGCCATCCATCTGCATTTTTCCATATTGAGCAACCGGCCCAGTTATAGCTCCAACTACAGCAATTTGAATTTTATCTGCAGAAAATGAAACCGAACTAAAAGCAAAAATTAACACGAAAATAGCAATAGCGCGCTTAGATAAGTCAAATAACATAAACATGTCCTCTTTAATATCCATTCAAATAAGGTCGTTTTAGATATGCTTCAACAGAGTACAACATTTATTTATAACTGCAAATGGTAATTAAGTATTCCCACAAATAAAAACAGGGTTCGGCGTACCGTAACCCTGTTCTCCTATTTTGACAGTATCTCTGTCGTTGATTAAATCAATGTGTAAATTATCAGCCTATATCAATCAACTTAATTACGCTTTCCTTTATTATATAGCTTCTTGCTATTCTCCTCCCTAATTGGTAATTCCTTTACCTTAAGCGCAGTTTAAATTTACTATAATTATAAAAACGGATAAATAAGAGTCTTCTTATCATTTTGTAGGAATATTCGCACAGTTGCGTAATCAAATTTTAATTTTTTTGAAAAAAGCATAATTATCTGTAATATCAGCAACATAAACAAAGTTTACCATCTTTACCTAAAAAAATATTTTGCAAATTTTCTTGACGCATAGCAAGCTAGGTCTTATATAGTCAAACCTAGATAGTTCAAAACATGCGAAAGTAAGGACTTTTGTAATACATAACTTTAACCGCGAATTAAGGAAATCATGGCTAAGTCATTAGTAATTGTGGAATCACCAGCAAAGGCCAAGACCATAAACAAATATCTTGGTAAAGATTATATTGTTAAATCAAGTGTTGGTCATATACGAGACCTGCCTGGAGCTGGATCTAAAACATCTTCTGCAACTCCTTCGGAGCGAGCCAAAGAAGCAGCAAAAACCAGAAAGATGTCTGCTGATGAAAAAGCCAAGTACAAAGCAAAAAAAGCCAAAACACAACTGGTTGCTCGTATGGGTATCGACCCAGAAAATGATTGGAAAGCAAATTACCAGGTCATTAACGGCAAGGAAAAAGTTGTAAATGAACTAAAGAAATTAGCAAAAAATGCTGACAATGTTATCCTCGCAACTGATTTGGACCGCGAAGGAGAAGCTATTGCATGGCACTTACGTGAGGTTATTGGTGGTGATGATTCCAGATTTCAACGTGTAGTTTTTAATGAGATTACAAAATCTGCTATTGCCGAAGCCTTTTCGCATCCAGAGAACCTTAATATCGACCGAGTAAACGCTCAACAAGCCAGAAGATTTCTCGATAGAGTTGTTGGCTTTATGCTCTCCCCTCTTTTATGGGCAAAGGTTGCACGCGGTCTTTCAGCCGGTAGAGTACAGTCCGTTGCGGTTAAACTTGTTGTAGAACGTGAAAGAGAAATCAGAGCATTTAACCCTGAAGAGTATTGGGAAGTATTTGCAGACCTTGTAACTGATAATAATCAAATCAAATTCCAGGTAGCTAAGGAAAATGGCAAATCATTTAAACCTGTTAATAAAGAGCAGACTGATACTGCTTTAAATGCCTTAAAACAGGCTACATACAAATTAACAGAACGTACTGATAAACCAACTAAGAGTTATCCTAACCCACCATTTATCACTTCGACACTACAACAGGCTGCAAGCACAAGGCTTGGCTTCGGTGTTAAAAAGACAATGATGTTGGCGCAAAGACTTTATGAGGCTGGTTTTATTACCTACATGCGTACCGATTCAACTAGTTTAAGTGCAGATGCCGTTAACACATGCAGAAATTACATCGAAACCAATTATGGTTCTAAATATCTTCCTGAAAAGCCAAACGCCTATACTAATAAAAAAGGCGCTCAAGAGGCTCACGAAGCTATCCGCCCATCAAATGTAGATACCCTGGCAACACAGTTGCCATCAACCTTTGATAGAGACTCGCAAAGACTATATGAACTTATCTGGCGTCAGTTTGTTTCATGTCAGATGCCTCCGGCTGAATTCAAAAGTACAAGCTTGGTTCTAACCGCAGATAATTTCGAACTAAGAACCAGAGGCAGAATTCTTACCTTTGATGGTTTTCTTAAGGTAATGCCACAAGCACCTAAAAAAGATGAAAATATTGAGCTTCCAGACATTAAGGAAGGCACGATATTATCTCTTAAAGATCTTGATCCAAAGCAGCACTTTACCAAGCCACCTGCCCGTTTTACCGAAGCTTCACTGGTTAAAGAGCTTGAAAAGAAAGGTATTGGCCGCCCGTCGACATACGCCAATATTATTTCAACCATTCAGGATCGTGGTTACGTTAAGATCGAAAACAAGCGTTTTTATGCCGTTAAAATGGGCGATATCGTAACCGACAGACTTTCTGAAAATTTCGATCATCTAATGGATTATGGATTTACTGCAAAGCTTGAAGAATCCCTGGATAAGATTGCTGAAGGTGATCTTAACTATAAAACCGTTTTAAATGAGTTCTATGATGATTTTTCTTCTCGCCTTGATACTGCCTCAAGCGATAGCGGTATGCGCGGCAACGAGCCCACAGAGACGAATATTTCCTGCCCTCAATGTAATGAAGGGCATATGCAGATAAGAACTGCTAGTACCGGTGTCTTTTTAGGATGCTCGCGCTACGCATTACCACCCAAAGAACGCTGCAAAGCAACCATGAACCTTATTTCCGCAGAAGAAGTCATTAACGCAGATGATGATGAAGCAGAAACTAATGCGCTTAGAGCAAAACACCGCTGTCCCATATGCGATACTGCAATGGAAGCATACCTTATTGATTCAACAAGGAAGCTTCATGTGTGCGGTAATAACCCTGATTGTCCGGGATATGAGATTGAAACAGGTAATTTCAAAATCAAAGGTTATGATGGGCCAATCATCGATTGCGATAAATGCGGCGCTGAAATGCAGCTAAAATCAGGAAGATTCGGCAAATATTTTGGTTGCACAAATTCTGAATGTAAAAATACTAGAAAATTATTAAAGAATGGAGAAGCTGCTCCACCCAAAATGGACCCAATACCAATGCCCGACCTGCGGTGTGATAAGAATGATGACCACTTTATTCTTAGAGATGGTGCGGCAGGTTTGTTTCTGGCTGCTAGCAAATTCCCTAAAATCAGAGAAACCAGAGCGCCTCTGGTTAATGAGATTATTTCACTAAGAGAGGTTATTGATCCAAAGTACAAATACTTAACTGAAGCTCCAACAAAAGATCCCAATGGAAATCCTTCAGTTATTCGCTATAGCCGCAAAAACAAAGAATCTTATGTGATGACAGAGGTTGAAGGAAAGGCTACCGGATGGAAAGCGTTTTATAATAATGGTGCTTGGATTGAAGAACTACCCAAGAAGAAAAAAGGCACTAAAACTAAGAAATAACTTTAAATCTTATGCAATCTAATCAAATAGGTATTAAACCGAAGTTTAAATTAATAAGGAAGTTTAGTTGGTAATACACATTTCCAACTAAACCTTACATTAATTAATTAATTATTTTTTTAGTAGCTTGGTTAGCTCGTCGCCGCAATTAATTATTGTTGAAAATAGATCCTTAAAATTGTCTGGCTCAACTTCGCCAATACTATCGATACCAACATGCGCAATACTTACAATAGTATCGATTTTTTCCTGGCATGACCTATGAAGATTAACTCCAAATCCCTCAGATTGTGCCCCCGCTTTTTTATTACAATCGACAGATTTTCCAAATTTAGTTAGCAGCCCCATCCTATGACGAAGGATAGCCCAGTGTATAGGTTTTGTTATAAAGTCATCGGCTCCGGAATTAAAACCACGCTGTACAGACTTATCATCATCTAACCCTGTTATAAGAATAATTGGCATATTTGAAGTAGATGGCTTTTTTTTCAAATAATTACAAAACTCAAAACCATTCATTCCAGGCATATATCCATCAATTAGCGCTATATCTGGAGAATATTTTTCAAGTAGAGATTTAGCCTCTTCTGCTCCGGGTGCATCTATTGGCACATATCCATTTTCAGAAGCAAAACTGCACATTATTAACCGTAGAGAAGGATCATCATCAACAATTAGTACAATAGGCTTAGTGTTAATATCGCCATCCATAACCACACTCCAACCACTCAATATATAAGATTTAAAATAATATTAGTTAATATTCTCATTATTCGCCCCAAAAAAAAGTTACGCCCTTCTCTTTTTAACCATTTGAATATTTTAAGTAAGCAAAAAAAATGCAGCCCGAAGGCTGCATTCTGTAAACCATGATAAGAAAATTTTAGTTCTTTTCTTTATCTACGATTTTGTTAGCACCAATCCAAGGCATCATACCACGAAGCTTTTCACCAACTTCTTCGATTTGGTGCATTCTACCTAAACGACGCTTAGCCTTAAGAGAAGCGTGACCCGCTTTGTTTTCAAGAATGAATTCTTTAGCAAATTCACCATTTTGAATCTCTTTTAGAATACGCTTCATTTCAACTTTAGTTTCGTCTGTAATGATACGTGGACCACGAGTAAGATCACCGTATTCGGCAGTATTAGAGATTGAATAACGCATGTTGGCGATGCCGCCTTCGTACATTAGGTCAACAATAAGCTTAAGTTCATGCAAACACTCAAAATATGCCATTTCTGGAGCATAACCAGCTTCAACAAGAGTTTCGAAACCAGCTTCAACAAGAGCAGTACAACCACCACAAAGTACAGCTTGCTCACCAAATAGATCTGTTTCAGTTTCATCTGGGAAAGTAGTTTCGATGATACCTGAACGACCACCACCATTTGCAGAAGCATAAGATAGAGCGATATCTCTAGCTTTGCCAGAAGCATTTTGATGAACTGCGATAAGACTTGGTACACCACCACCTTCTGTGTAAGTAGAACGTACAAGGTGACCTGGGCCTTTAGGAGCAACCATAATTACATCAAGATCTTCACGAGGCTCGATACAGCCATAATGGATATTGAAACCGTGAGCAAAAGCAAGAACAGCACCTTGCTTAATATTTGCAGCAATTTGATTGCTATAAATATCTGCTTGATACTCGTCTGGAGCAAGAATCATTACTAGATCAGCTGTTTTAACCGCTTCATCAACAACAGCAACGTCAAAACCTGCATCAGCAGCTTTTTTAGCTGCAGCAGAACCTGGCATTTCACATACAGTTACAGTAACACCTGAGTCACGAAGGTTATTTGCATGTGCGTGCCCTTGCGAACCATAACCAACAATAGCTACCTTCATACCTTGAATTATAGAAAGATCTGCATCTTTATCGTAAAAAACCTTCATTTTTTCCTCTCAATTAATTTAAATTAATACTTCAAAATTCATATCAGCTTTTCCATACTGAAACCGCTATGACTAGACCTTTAAAGTAGTTTCTCCACGAGCAATACCAATGACACCTGAACGAACAACCTCAATAATTTCAGCTTCATTCAAAGCCTCGAGAAAAGCATCTAACTTAGCGCTTCCTCCAGTCATCTCAATGGTATAAGTTGAATCTGTTACATCCAATATCTTTCCACGAAAGATATCGCACACCCTTTTCGCTGCATCTTTTTTACTGGAATCTCCTACAGCAACCTTAACCAGCAACATTTCACGTTCAATATGAGTGCCGCTAGTCATATCTTTAACCATAATCACATCAACTAACTTGTTGAGTTGCATCATGATTTGTTCAATAGTTGTATCATTACCACTTGTAACAACAGTCATACGTGATAATGACGGATCATTAGTTGGAGCAACTGTTAGCGAATCAATATTGTATGCACGTACAGAAAAAAGACCTGCAACTTTAGAAAGAGCTCCCGCCTCATTTTCTACTAAGACTGAAATAATATGACGCATCTATTGTCACCGACACCCTAAATTTGGTAAAAAACACAAAAAGAAGCCGACAAAACTACCAAACTATAAAGGTAGTTGCAAAGTTTTTGTTGCAATAATTGAACATTTATAAACTTTAAGGCTAAAGTGTATATATTGGACTATATTTTACTTACTGTTAAAACTATTTACAACATTGTAAATATTGATAAATTATTGCGATACAATTGGAATAATTTCTACTAAGGATTACTCGATGAAATTCATAAGCCGTTTTATAATTTTTTCTATAACCATGTATTCAACGATCTACTACGGCACAGTATTCGCTGAAATTCATAAATGGGTAGATGATAATGGTATAACTCATTATTCAGAATTTTCACCATCTAGTGAGGATAATAATGTCGAGCAGGTAGAAGTTGATAAAACTCCAGAAAATACTGAGCAAAAATATCAAGACATGAAAAAACGCGTAACCAAAGAAATGGAAATCGATGAGGAGCAAAAGCGTCTTGGGAAAATGTCTGAGCAAGAAAAGCAAGAGTATGAAATAATGAAAAAAAACTGTTCTCTGGCTCGTCAAAACATCAAGGTTTTACAAGACAAATCCAATCGCAAATTTAAAGATAGCAAGGGTAATGTAACCTTTTATGATGATGAAACCAGGGCGGCAAAAATAAAGCAAGCTCAGGACTATGTGGATAAAAACTGCAAAGATATAAAATAAAACAGCTAAAAATACTTTAGCTAAACAAAAAAACAGGCATAATATTGCCTGTTTTTTATTATCAGATACGTTTTAACATTAACCTTATAGGGATAAATTAGTAATGCGCGTTTCAAAGTTTCCACTTCTTACTGTAAAAGAAACTCCAGCTGATGCAGAAATAACCAGTCATAAGCTTATGATTAGGTCCGGTATGATTCGCAAGCTTGCTGCTGGTCTTTATACTTGGACTCATTTAGGTTTACGCGTATTAAGAAAGGTAGAAAACATTGTTCGCGATGAAATGAATAATGCTGGAGCACTAGAACTGCAAATGCCTACAGTACAACCAACCGAGTTATGGGATGAGTCTGGCAGACTTGCACAATATGGGCCTGAATTATTACGTTTTCGTGACAGGCATGATCGAGAATTTTGCTATGGACCTACCCACGAAGAGATCATAACTGATTTTGCACGCAAGGAACTTAAAAGTCACAAACAGCTTCCTATAAATCTTTATCAAATTCACACAAAGTTCAGAGATGAAATCAGACCTCGATTTGGTGTTATGCGTGCTCGTGAATTTCTCATGAAAGATGCGTATTCATTCCATACGAATTATGATTGCCTAGAAGAAGAGTATCAAAACATATTCAAAGCCTATAGCAACATGTTCACAAGAATGGGGCTTGAATTCAGACCCGTACTTGCAGATACAGGTAATATTGGTGGTAGTAAATCTCATGAATTTCACGTACTAGCCTCTTCTGGTGAGGATGCTATCGCATTTTCTGATGGTAGTGACTACGCCGCCAATGTTGAACTAGCAGAAGCAGTAATGCCTTCTGAACCACGCCCGGCTCCATCTGAAGAAATTGCAACCATTGACACTCCAGATCAACAAACAATTGAGGAAGTTAGTAACTTCTTAAATGTCCCTAAAGAACGCTGTCTGAAAACCTTAATTGTTGCTGGTGAAAAAACTCCTGTTGTCGCCCTGCTCCTTCGCGGCGATGATGAACTTAATGAAATTAAGGCAGATAAATTACCAGAAGTACAAACCCCTCTAAGATTTGCAACTGACGAAGAAATTCTTGAGGCTATTGGTTGTAATACCGGTTCTCTTGGACCTGTAGGCATGACAATTCCAGTAATTGCTGACAGAAATACCACCAATATTGCCGATTTCACCTGCGGTGCAAATATCGATGGCAAACACCTTCGTGGCGTAAACTGGGAAAGAGATTTGCCACTTCCAAAGACTGCTGATATCAGAAAAGTTAAAGATGGTGATCCTAGTCCTGATGGAAAAGGCAAACTTTCTATTGTTCGCGGTGTTGAAGTTGGACACATCTTCCAGCTGGGCACCAAATACAGCGAAGCTCTTAAAGCAACCGTACAAAATGAAGATGGTCAATCACAAACCATGATTATGGGAACCTATGGTATTGGTGTATCTCGTATTGTTGCAGCTGCAATCGAACAAAACAATGATGATCGCGGCATTATCTGGCCCAATTCTATTGCACCATTTCAAGTCGCCATTGTTCCCATGAATATGCACAAATCTGAACGAGTTAAAGAAAAAGCTGAAGAGCTATATAACGAACTTAGAAAAATCGGAATTGATGTGCTCTTTGATGATAGAAAAGCTCGTCCAGGGTTTATGTTCGCAGATATGGAATTGATTGGAATACCACACCGTATTGTAATCGGTGATAAAAGCCTTGATCGCGGAGTTATTGAATACAGAAAGCGTGACCAAGCTGAAAACCAGGATATTCCTGCTGCAGAGATCATTGAATTTCTGAAAGATGCGGTTCAACGATAAGCAATTTTAAAATAAGCATGTGAATAAGCCGCTTTCATAGCGGCTTTTTTATGGTATGTTAATAGAAAGTATGTTTAAGAAAAATATAATTAATTATGCGTGCACTAAACTTAGTTACAATTCTAATTATTCCTTTTTTGTTGTTGGTAAATAACAATTTTTGCCATGCTTCTATAGATGATCAACGCAATGACCATGAGCTAAGAGCTCTTCTTGAAAAAGCTGTTAGTGACACAACTAGCTTTGAAGGGAAATTTGACGCAGAAGTTTGGTTGGTTGATATGTCTAATAGACTGAAAAAAAGGGTCAAAGACCCTCAAAAACGACTTGAATTGTTAAAGCTTGTACACCTAGAAGCTAGCAGAGCTGAACTTGAACCTGAATTGGTGCTAGCAGTTATTCAAGTTGAAAGTAATTTCCGTAAATATGCTATATCCAGTGTTGGTGCGCGTGGTTTAATGCAGATTATGCCATTTTGGTTAGATGAGATCGGCCACCCAGACGATAATTTATTTGACATAAAAACCAATTTACGCTTTGGATGTACGATTCTTAAACACTATCTAAACAAAGAGAAAGGAAATCTGACCAGAGCACTAGGCAGGTACAATGGAAGCCTGGGTAGCTATAGATACCCCAAAAAAGTATACAAGGCTCTAGATACAAATTGGTTCCAATAACACCACTGCATTATCGATACTTAGGGTCTAACTCCACAATAGCCCCATCCTCATCAAGTTCTGGATAAGGTATCCCTTTTTTCTGACAATATTTAGCCATTTTAGGCTGCATCCATTCAAATAATTTAGTTTGATACGTTTCATCATCAAACTGAACAGAATCATACATGCCTTTTTCGTCTCTTTGGCGTTGAGCCTCATAAAGAATTACAGCGGCAGCTACAGATACGTTTAGAGACTGTCCCATTCCCATCATTGGAATAATAATATGTTTGTCAACAGCAGCTGATGCTTCAGGACTAACACCATATTTTTCTGTTCCTAATAAAATTACCGATGGTTTTGTATAATCAATAGAAGTATAACAAACTGCTTCATCACTAAGGTGTGCTGCATATACCGCAAACCCTTGGGCTTGCAAATCATTAATAGCAGTTACACTATCATCATGAATCTCAACGTCCACCCATTGCCCATTACCTGCTGAATGACGTCTATTAACTCGATACATTGGGTCAGGCAAAATAGCATGAGCCTTATCTACACCAACAGCATCACAACTACGTAATATTGCTGAAAGATTATGGGGCTTATGCACTTTTTCTAAAAATACCCTAAGATCTAACTGGCGTTTATCCAAAACGCCCCGCATTCGGTTTAGTCTGTTTTCAGTCATTTATTACCAAAATATCAAAATTAAGACGCGCCTATTAAACAATAAAAATTATGAATTTTGAACTGAAATTATGACTTAGTTATTTTTTCTAGAAATAATTTAAGGTTTTTATTAGCTTATTTGTAAATTTTATTTGCATTATAACCAAATATTTAATATAGTGGAGTTGTCTTGAGGTTCCCCCATAGCCTCTTGACGACATTAACTACTTATTATTAGCTCAACGCCCCCCGTTGGGCTATTTTTTTAACTACGCGTTCAATCCTTTTTAAGAATTTTCTGCTATATTTATTTTTAATATAGAAATGGAGGAATCTTTCGTGGAAGAAAATCAAAATAAGCGCAGAAATTACCTTATTAATAAGAATTTTCAATTTCACTATATTGCTGTTCTTATATTGCTTCAGGTTACCGTAGCTGCATGCGTAGGTTTTGTTGTTTCTTACATATTTCTTATTGTTTATTCTGGCCCAGCAAATGCCTCTTCTCAAGATACAATTTTATTAATAACATGGGGTTTACTGGTTTTAGTTTGTGGGGGTGTTTTTTGCGCTTGGGCAATTAAATATACCAATAGAATAGCTGGCCCTATTTTTCACATGAGAAAACTTTTACAAGAAGCTGCTGAAGGAAATATTCCACAACAAGAAGTTAAATTCCGCAACAATGACCACTTCAAAGACCTAGAGCAAGATTTAACTAACTGCTTTAAAAAGATGCAAGAATATAAAGACAAAGCAGAGTTAAATTTATAAAATTATTTTTTCTTCTTTTTAGTTTTCATTCCTGCCATATTATGAGGCAGAAGGTTTTTGGCTGCAGCAATAAGCACTAATTGCTCTCTGGACTTAGCCTCTAACTTTGCTTTTGCCCTATCAATTCTAGCGAAAATAGCTGCTTTAGATATAAAAAGTTTCTCAGCTATAGCATCAACGCTATAGCCTTCTGCAAGTAATGCAATAGTATCAATTTCCCTTTTAGATAACCCAGAAGTACCATGTCCTCCCATTTTATCTTGTATCCGGTGAACTGCTGCATATAAAAAATGACCAATAAGGACCATTGTATCTAATGCTGCAACCACCTTTCTTTTTTTATCTGGAGTAGCTTGCGAAACCGATATAATAAGTCCTCCTAAACAACATCCTCCATGAATTGGTATAATTGCAAAATATTGGGCAACATGCTCTGCAAGCTTTGTATAAAAATCCAAAGCAGATTTATCATTATTGCTTCTCGCATGTCTAACTAGGTCTGAGCTAAAGGCTGGAGCAACATTGTTAAGGCAATAATCCCAGGTCGGATCAATTCTGGCAAACCCCTTATCGCTATATATTTTTGTCCAGGTTGTATCAACATCAGTAAGTGTCGTAATAAAAGGTTCTTTACCAACATCGCCCCTAAATTTTTGCATGTAAAAAAAGTTATCCATGCCAAGCTGTTTAATGTATTCCGTAATACAGTTCCTAATATGCACATATGAAACTGCATTATCCAAACGTTTAATTACATCTGTTGTAGTCAAAATATCCGCATTTTGGGGTTCGAGCTTTTTTTCTGGCTCATAAAATATATCTTCTAATGATACGTTAAAGATATCTGTGATTTTAACTAAGTGCTCATAATCTGGCTTACACTTGCCTCGCTCCCATTTATAAATAGCATGTCTACTTACTCCAACCTGATTAGCTAACCATTGAACAGATTTTCCATCAGATTCACGTAATTCCTTTAATCTTTCGGCAAGAATATTCATGTGTTTACCATTGGTTTACAATTCATGTGTAAAGTTTAGCTGATCATTTATAGATAGCAAGTGCAACTTATATCAGAATATAAATCATCACCTAGATTAATTTTATTATAAAGTTTTAAGGATATTTAAGGACTTAGCCATGAAAAAATTATTAGCCGCTGCCATTACAGTTGTTATGTCTTTTATTTCAAACGTTCAAGCTTCAGAACTAAAGGAAATGTTACTGGAAGCAATACCTGGTTACTACGCTGAAATTGATAACATGTCAGGAATAGATTATGGTCTGGAAGTTATGACATGGGGAGCAAAGGTTGAAAACTATATACTCAAGGATAAAAAAACAATTCTAACATTTGATACCAGTAAAATACCGGCAAATGCAACAATCGAATACGTATATATTTATGCTGGCATTAAAGAATTAAATGGCCTTGAGAATTTAACATCAGGTCAACAGCAACAATACATTATGGATAATCTTGTCGCAGAATTTTCACCTATTGGTGGTTTTGGGGGCTCATATTTTCCAACTGCATATGACTATTATGCTTATGCTGTTAATAACACCCCTGTAGAATCATATGGTTTCTGGCTTGTAGATCAAACAAGTTACGTTAACTTAAATAGATATGGATATACCCAAATAAGAATTGGTTTCAAACAGAATCCGGCTTTAGCCACCATTATTGCAGAGTATAATTGGCCTGGTATGGAGCAAACTAATCCACAAATCAAAATAAGATATACCGAAAATTAATTTGCTCTTGGGCTGCAAAACATACACACCGCACACTTAATTTGCAGCCCATTTACCATTACGCCCTGCAAAGGGATTTTTTATGGCGATGTTATCCCAGAGCAAGCTTAACTACATGCGCTGAATGAATTAAAGCTGAATCAAAGAGTCTTACATTGGTATCTGCATCCTTAACAAGCATAGGTATCTCAGTACATCCAAGAATAACGCCATCAGCTCCTCTATGACGCAGGCTGTTAATAACACGAACAAATTCACGCCGAGAGTTATCTATAACCTTTCCAAGGCATAATTCATCAAAAATAATACTGTGAATAATTGCTCTTTCATCTTCTCTGGGAACAATTATATCCACCCCTAACTTATCCTTATAACCATCAATAAGAAAATTCTGCTCCATTACAAAATTTGTACCCAACAACCCTGCACATTTGATATTTAAATCAGAAAGCTGCTCACCAACAGCATCTACAATATGTACTAATGGCGTATTTATTGAATTCTGAACTAATTCAAACACCTTATGTATCGTATTAGAACATATCAGAATATAATCAACACCTGTCTTTTCCAATTTTAATGCGGCATCAATTATAATATTTGCAACTGATTCCCAATCATTTTTAAACATGTATTTTTCTACTTCGCCAAAATTCAGACTGCAAATATTAATTTTTGCAGAATTCAAACCACCAAGCTTATTATTAATAAGAGTATTAATGTGGTGATAATAAACCTGTGTTGATTCCCAACTTAAACCACCAATAAGCCCAATTGTCTTCATGTGCATTCCTTTGTAATCTATTTTTAGTCTTGATTTAAGTATAGTCGTTGTATTTCATCACTTGCAAACGCAAAAAAGGCCCAGCATAATGCTGAGCCTTTTGAATCTTATAGCTATTAAAGTTCGCTAAAAAGCAAAAATTACTTAGCTAGACCACCAGTCATACAACCAGCAGTGATCTCTAGGCAAGAACCGTCGATCGCTTCATTTTCCATGATGTGCATGATGATAGCAGCGATTTCTGATGGTTCGATAAGACGACCTAGGTGAACAGTAGATAGGATACCGTCTAGAGCTTTTTGGTTCATACCTTTAACCATTGGAGTACCAACGTAGCCAGGAGCAACAGAAACAACACGAATGTTCTTAATGCCTTTCATTTGGAACTCACCAACTAGGATTTTTGGCCATAGAGCAACTGAAGCTTTTGTAGAAGCGTAGTTCATTTGACCAGGAGCACCAACTTTATTTACAGAAGAAATTGGGATGATAACACCGTTCCAACCACCGTCTACCATTCTAGAAGCAGCTTCACGAACAGTGATGAAAGAACCAACTAGGTTTACATCGATAACAGCTTTGAATTGATCTGTGCCCATTACGCGCTTAACTTTTCCAGTTTCTTTGTCTGGAGAAATCATTAGACCATCTTTAATGATACCAGCTGAAGGGATAACAGCATTGATTTGACCGAAAGCTTCGATCGCTGTATCCATAAGTTTTGCAGTATCTTCGTCGCTTGTTACGTTACATACAGAAGTAGCAACCTCACCACCAGCGTCTTTGATTTCTTGAGCTACGCGATCAAGACCTTCTTGATTCATATCACCAAGAACAACTTTAACACCGTTAGCAGCTAGATCTTTTGCTAACGCTTCACCGATTCCACTAGCACCACCAGTGATTACAGCTACTGCACCTTTAAGTTCCATAATTAACACCTCATTTTGTGTTGTTAACGATTTGGTTAAAATTTACGGCAGAAACTATACTAGATAATCGACTATAAGTGCAAAAATATGTGAAAAAAATAGCGGTAGTTCACGCTGTTTTCAATGTATGATTTTAATTGCCTTTCTAATTCATAACGCTATCGCATTGTTTTTATGGGCTTATTATAAAGTTATATTAAACATACAAGCATAAACTAAAATATAAAATTTAATCTTGTTGCCGACAATTTTCGTTACTAAAAATGCAGAAATTTTCTATGGCACATAAGATTAATATCAATACTGCTACTGACTCATTGATTAATCATAATTTCAACTTGGCGAATAACGTCTTTTAAAGGGAGAGTTATCGCCTTAGCTTCCCCTCTTTTTTTGGCTCTCAACCAGTCTCCAAGCCCCTCTTCAAATTCAGGAAGTTTTTCTGTATATCCTATTAATTTAGTCTTGCTAAGATTAAAAGCCTTAATATCAAGAGGTAAATGCATGATAGATTCTGAAACCCCGTCATCTGCTGCTGGATCTTTTACATGCAATCCATTTACTGAAACATGAATAACTGAATCATCAATTTGTACAATAATTAATGTTGATTTAGTTTCATTCGGCCTTGTTTTATATTCCCAAATCTGGCCCACTTTTAATTCTTGTGACAATGCATTAGAACTAATGACACTTAAACACACAAAAATCCCTGATAAAATATATGCAAAACGCATTTTACTATTTCCTAATATTTGATATAATTCATGACAACATTTTTAATGTTATATAATATTACAAAGATAACAAAAATATTTAAATATAAGACTAGTCAATATTTTTAAAGATAAGATAATTTCATAAATTGCAACCATAAAAATAATAATTAAAGGGCAAAACAGATGATTCTTGCGCAAGACTTGGGTAGAACTTTTGGTTTTTTTACTTTTGGACCTTTTGGAGCCATGTACGGTGGAGCTGTCGGTAAAACGATAGATAATGCTGTTGGTTTTATAAACTCAAATAAAGATACATACAAAAAAACGGTTAAAAAAGCCATAAGCAGTGACGTACAAAAGATTTTTTTTACCACAACTTTTAGGATAATGGGTGATGTATTCTTAAAATGCGGTTTCCATAGGATGAATGAACTAAAGAGACTGCATAATATTATGGAACATATGGAATTAACTATTGAAAATCGCTTAGATGCTGTAAATAACTATTATCTTGGACAAAAAAAGGCGTTTAATTCTGAAAACCAAATTAGAAAATTACTTGCAAAATGTGAAGATAATAAACATATACTTAAAATGTTTATTGAAATTCAATTGCAAGCTGTTTGTGATGAGTATAACGATTATAATCAAACTGGCATTGAAGCAATTAAACAAGTGGCTGATTTAATAAGCATTTCTGAGCACGAACTTAATCAAATACAATCTCTCGTAAAATCATATATAGCTCATGCCAGTAATTCTTCTCAAAAACTCAATAGCTTTCAAGAAGAAAAAAATGCCTATAAAATCTTGGGATTAGAAAGAAATGCTCCAATTAAGGAAGTTAAAAGGAATTATAAATTACTAATCAGTCAACATCACCCAGACAAACTTATCGGTAAAGGAATGCCGTCAGACATGGCGCATATTGCCACTGAAAAGATTAAAGAAATCAACGAGGCTTATAATCTTATTCTTAAGAAGAAAAAAGCAAATTAACATCAAATACTTAGCGTCCACCGTATTGTTTCAATAATCGTATCAGCTTAGTTTTTTTATGTGTTGTTGCCAACCTTAATGGTGTGGAGCCTTTATTCGTTAGAGCATTAACATCGGCGCCGTTTTTGATTAAATATAAAGCAACATCATATTGCCCTTTAAATGCAGCCCAATGCAAAGCGGTTGCCCCCGTCTTGCTTTTGGAGTTGACTTGTATTCCACTTTTTAAAATCTGTTTAACCTCTTCAAGGTCGCCATCTATGGCAGCCTGGTGCAGTGGAGGCTCGGCAAACGGATCTTCTCCGCAACTAGAAATCACTCCGGCAGCAACCAGACAACAAATCAATACCATAGTTTTCAACAGTTTCATTGCATGCTCCATGTTATTAACCCGGCAATGAAATATGTCGGGTTAATGGTGCGGCACATGGATGTGCCGCCATTGGTCGAAGATCAATGTGAGACCAGTAAAATCAAGCATATTCACGCATATGCGCCAGATTTTATTGGTCGTAGCTCAAATAGTTCAGGAAGAACTATTTGAGTGCCAGGTTAATATAAACAAAATATAGCACGAAGATCATGATTTGAATTTACCAATATCTTTTCTATTAGATACGGTTCCTGTTCTATAATTAGAAAAAACAAACGGAGAATAATTAATGATTGAAGAGTTCAAACTTACTGATATTCAAGCCCGAGTTTTGGGATGTCTTATTGAAAAAGCCGTTACCACACCAGACCAATACCCTCTTACACTTAATTCCACCAAGATTGCTTGTAATCAAAAGTCAAATCGTGATCCCGTTGTTTCATACGATGATAACCAAGTCAGGCAAGCATTAATGCAATTAGAAAACATGAAGCTTGTTCGGCAGATTAGTCCTCACGATAGCAGAGTTGCAAAATTTGAGCACCATACTGGTAAGACTCTGGATTTAACTGCTAAGGAAGTGGCTGTTCTTGCTGTTTTAATGCTTAGAGGACCTCAAACGGTCGGCGAACTTAGAACCAGAACTCAGAGATATCATGATTTTGCTGATTTAAATGATGTTGAAAGAATTATCGGTCGCTTAGAATCTAAAGAACCAAAACCTTTTGTGCAGATACTGGGACGTCAACCTGGTCAAAAGGAATGCCGTTACATTCAAACCTTAACCAATTTTGACCCGGAGATGTTTAGCAATTCTCAACCGACAAGTTCAGCTATAGCAACTTCCTCTAATAAGGAATCATTAGAGGATTTAAAGAATGAAATTGCTGAATTGAAATCTGAAATAAAAGAACTAAAACAAAGAGTTTATCAAATCGAAGGTGGGGGTTAGCCGTCGCTATTTTGATTTTAAATTTGCAGATGTGCAAAGCATGAAAATCCATAAGAGTGTTTATGTTTTTCATGTTTTGCATTCTGAAGATATCTACTTTCAATCTCTTCAGGCAAAAGGTGTTCTATAATTCTACAGCCAAACAAATTCATATATTCTTCTAGCTGTTTACTATCAATCCCAAAGGTATAGCTTTCGCCTAGCTCATCAACTGCGGTACGAGCTTCACAAGCACCATAATAAGAATCGTTACCTCTAATCATATCTTCATAAAAATAATCGAAAAAGATCTCACTTCCGTCACCACATATATCTTTTATCTCACGAATGGTTTTTTCAAAACTATTTTGATCAAGATACATGGTTACGCCTTCCCAAATGACAAGAGTACGCAAGCCTTCTTTAAAACCGGATTCAACAAGCTTTTTAGGGAGGTTGTCTTTCATGAAATTCACTGACACATAATTAACTCTTTTAGGAATATCGATTTCGGACCTATTGAGCGTACGAATCTTCTCGGATTGAGTAGACTCAATATCTATTTCATAAATAATCGTATTTGTATTTAATGAATTAAATCTATATGCCCGAGTATCATATCCAGCACCCAATATAAGCACCTGCGGCACCTTTTTAAGCAATGCTTTCTCAAATATAGAATCAATATATTTGGTGCGTGCATATAAATAACCATAAACACCATTAGTAAATGAGTTAAGTGATATTAAATCATGTTGTTCTTGTGTATTAATAGATTGAAGAAAATTTTGCTGGTTTTCTGTAATCATATTTTTAGCTAAATAATCACTACCACACTCACCAAAATCATCCACTCTCTCTGCAAATGCTCGCAAAAAAGCAACCTGCAATGCAGTATTTGAAGAGTGATTTTCAATACCTACATTTGCTTTGAAGTTATCTAACAAAGAAATATCATTATTAGCTGCAACAATATTTAAAAATTGCTCAATTATGTGATTGAATTTCTCAGGTTTTTCAACAAAAAACATATGGCCAGCATTTGAAACGGAATGCAAAACAGAATTCTTTATTCTTTTTCGCAAAAATAACGAGGCCATAAAAGGTGATAATTGATCATCTCTAGAATTCAAGACCAAAACAGGAACAGATATTCCCTTTAGCATTTCAGCGCTATTATAATTTCTTGCAGCCATCAATTGTTTATTGTAAGCATCGATATTTAAATTATATCCCTGTCTTTTTAATAGTAGTTCATCAATTGAACAACCAGGCTGGTTAAAAAAATCAGAATGATAAGCAATTTCCAAACGTTTCTTTGCTCGCTCATAGTTTGAATCGGCGGTTGTATTGTTGATAATATTCAATATTTCTGCAGGAGGATAAACTTGAAACGGAGCTCCTTGACCAACTCCAGGCGCAGCTAAGACCATAGAATGCACTTTGTGTTGATACATATGATAAAAAGCTTGAGCAATAAGAACCCCCATAGACACACTAACAACGGAGCAGAAATCAATCTTTTCCTGTTCTAAAACTGCATTAATATCTTTTGCAAATTGTTCAATAGAGAACTCCCCTTCTTTAGATGATCTTCCAACTCCCCTGTTATCAACTGCTATAACTTTATATTTTTTTGAGAAATATTCTAATTGATAATGCCATTCATCATGTGGTAAGCCCAAACCCATAATAAAGACCAATGGTTCACCATTCCCAATTACTTTGTAATATATTTTTTCGTTAGCACTATTAGCAAAAGGCATATTTACCTCGCATCCTTATAATTTATAAAACATGAAGCCATTTTTTATTTTACTTTAATAAAGTCGCACTAATAGTGATATTAATTAGAATACTGATGAAAAAATTTCAGTCATTAACAATTTTATTTGATTCTGCTGATATCCATTCTTTAAACCCTTTTAATATATAGTTTTCAGCCAATTCGGGTTCATAGGTTAAATAAAAACTGTTATTGCTCGGTATTGTAAAATCAAAAACAGATATAAGTTTTCCACTACTTAGATAATCTTGCACTACAATCTTGTCGCAAATAGCTATTCCTTCTCCAGCCAATACTGCATCAATAAGATCACCGGTATAATCGAAATACTTAATTTTTTCTGGTGCTGCTGATTCTATGCCTAGATTATTTGCAATATATTCCCATGCATAAGGCCAAAGGCTCATATGCAATTGATTATATGAAGAAATGAATTTTTTATCCGTAAATGGAACTGTATGATGAAGAATGTCGGGAGAACAAACAACAATGGCTGGTGAGTTTAAAAAAAGGGTATTCTCAGCTTCCAGAACTTTTTTATTACCCCATAATATATTTACTTTTACTTCATCTCTTAAGTCATTCTTTGGCTTTGCTTTTTTATGGTCAACTATTCTTAACTCAACCTCTGAAAAGCTATCTAAAAATCCGTCAATATGATTTTTTAACCAATGCATATAGAAAAAATTTGGAACATCCAAGCACAAAACAACATTTTTCCTTTTAGATACTATGTTCGATGTAGCCGTATAAATATCATTAAAAACCTTGGTAATAGCCTCAAAATACTCTTTGCCTTCATCAGTTAGGTTGATTGATCTTGGGTTTCTTTGAATTAGTTTAATTCCTAAAAAATCTTCTAATTGACGCATTTGATGGCTTACTGCTGAAGGCGTAACAAACAATTCTTCTGCTGCATCTTTAAAACTTACCAGGCGAGCAACAGATTCAAATGTCTTTAATGCTGTTAATGATGGCAATCTCTTAATATGATTATTTTTTAGTCCATTCATCCCATTATCCCTAAATATATCCTATATATTCCATTATATATAAATCATAAAAAAAGAATGAATTAAATTCACCTTTGCGTCTCAAACACATTAGGTTATTATTCTTGTCATCTTAATCAGGGAAAAACAGATGTTTTATAAATTTAGATTTCCAGTTTTAATTATAATTATCGGGGCAATTTGGGGCTGTTCAGTAAATGACCTACCATTTGTATATAAGGTAGAAGTACAACAAGGTAATTTATTAACACAAGAAAACTTAGACAAAATCAAACTAGGTATGTCTAAAAGACAAATTACTTATATTATTGGCTCACCAAATATCATTGACCCATTTCACCAAGATCGTTGGGAATATATATTTACATTAAAACCGAGTCGCGGAAATTATAGAGAAAACAAAATCACCTTACTATTTGATAAAGAAAACAAACTTGAAAAAATTGAAGGTAAAGGTGTAGAAAAGGATTTTCTAACTAAAGATTAGAATTATATAAACTTAAAAACATAAAGCGCCTAAACATTATAGACGCTTTATATATCTTACGCAGAAGCAGATTCAGCTTTTGCTTTATCTCTTTCAGCCTTACGCGCTCTAGCTTCTTTAGGATCTGCAACTAAAGGACGACATATTTCAATTCTGTCCCATTCATTCAAAACTGTATCCATAGTTGTTTTCTTACCAAAGATAGCTATTTTGTTTACATCAAAATCAATATCATCTGGATAACGTTTCATAATACCTGAGCGCTGAATAGCTTCTTCTACTGTAGCTCCTTCATGAACTGTTACCTCAAGCGCGATTTGCTCATCAACAGACTTACCATACGCAACTTCAACCTTGATTCTTTTTAACTCAGTCATATACTTCTCCAGCCCTTTTTACAAAAGCATTTACAATAGAGTTCATAATGTGACCAAAAACCACACCGAACACCTTTTTTACAATACTATTTGAGTATTCGTACTCAAGATTCAATGATACAGTGCTTGCAAGATCATCTAATCTTTCAAATCTCCACACACCATGCAGATGAGAGAAAGGACCATCTACAAGATTCATTTCAATACATGAGCCATCAACCCGCCTATTGCATGTGGTAAATGAATTATTTACTTTACCCTTGCTAATAGACAACCTAGCGATCATCTCATTGCCATCAATGCCAAGCACCTCACTCTTACTGCACCAAGGCAAAAACTCTTTATAAGAATCTACGTCATCAACCAGACTATACATCTGCTGACATGAGTAAGGTACCAATATTGACTTCGAAACGCTCGCCACATTCAAACCAGCTATGTTACAAACCGCATTATTCTACAGCACATAAAATGAAAATTCACCATTCAAAACAATAATGGATAAAAAATACTGGTATACAATCTAAACACTGCTTACAATTCAGTCATGGCAAAAAGTAAGAAAAAAACAAAAACTCCAAGTAATAACATTGCTACGAATAAAAGTGCGTGGCATGAATATTTTTTGGAAGAGAAGTATGAAGCAGGTATATCTCTTCAAGGCTGGGAAGTTAAAAGTCTGCGTGAAGGTAGAATAAACCTGAAGGAAAGCTACGTTTTTATTAAAAACGGAGAGGCTTTTATTAGTGGCGCTCATATATCACCACTACAATCAGCATCTACTCATGTTGACCCAAATCCAACCAGAGTCCGTAAGCTATTACTACATAAAAGAGAGCTAAATGTCCTTATAGGCGCAGTTGAACGCAAAGGTTATACTTTGCTTCCTATATCCATGTATTGGCAACGTGGCAAAGCAAAACTTGAAGTAGCTCTTGGTAAAGGCAAAAAACAACACGACAAACGTGAAACTGAAAAGAAAAGGGATTGGAATAGAGAAAAAAGCCGCATAATGAAAGGTGCAAATAGATAATATCAACTTTATTCTCTATCTTTTATACAAGCTGCTATTATTCAATTCTTAAAAGAGATAAAATAAAGAAATCGGGGGCGAAATGGCTTCGACGTTGGTCGCGAAACCCCAGGTGCATGCCGAGAGAGATACCTACTCGTAAAAATAGTGTCAACTTAAAGTAGTTGCAAACGACGAAAACTACGCTCTAGCTGCTTAATCCAGCTAGCCTTCACTTAGGTAGTGCTTGTACTCTTATACTGAAGGTCATACTTTACAAGCTAGTAGTGATGTATGTTCGTGACATCATAGCGAAACCTTTAACGAAATCGTTGTCTGTCTTCCTAGCTCATCGGGTAGCAGCCAATTAAATCAAAAGCATGAGATAAGCATGTAGAGCCGAAGGCGTAGGTCTAGCGGACGGGGGTTCGATCCCCCCCGCCTCCACCATTTTCAAAGGCACTGTCAACTTGTTAGCTACAAGCTAAAACAAATCGTTATTAAAACAACTTAACTCATATTTTGGGTGCAACATGCCCTATCCCATTCTTCGAAAGCTCGATCTCGTAATAAACGATAATTCTCGGCTTTCATCAAATGTCGTCCAACCTGAAATAAGTTGTTAACCACTCCATGACAAGTTAAAAATCGCTGTGCTTGCCCATGAGATTTGAATCGTCGCATTTGCCTTTCTTGATTTCTCGTTCGCTGATGCGAAGCCTCACATCGGTTGTTTTCATATCTATTATTAATATGGCCAACCAAAGGCATTACCTCCCTTTTCGCTGCTGAGTAACTTTTTAGTTTATCAGTCACAATCCTATTTGGTGATACTTGTTGACCTATCAATAACTTCTTGAAAAACCTCTTTGCAGCTTTCTTGTCACGCCTTTTCTGCACCAGAATATCAAGCTCATCTCCATCTTGATCTACTGCTCGCCAAAGATAATACAGTTTACTATTAATTTTGATAAACACTTCATCCAGATACCAAATATCACCTAATGGACCTCGGTTTCTTTTAATGCGTTTAGTGTAGTCATTTGCAAACTTTAAGCACCACTGTCGGATGCTTTCATAGCTGACCACAATGCCTCGTAAGGCGAGTATTTCTTCGATATCTCTAAAACTCAGTGCATATCTATGATACAGCAACACTGCATGACTAATAATCTGGGCTGGATACCGATAACCTGAGTAAATGTTCTTTGCGCTCTTCATGCGCGGATTATCGCATTTTTGCTACTTGGGTTGTCAAGTTGACAGTACCTATATGATGTCAATCAGTCAGAATAAATCTTCATATGCAATTGAATAACAACAAATTTATAATATTCTCTCAACCATTAACTGCAGCGTCCTATTCCCCCGGAATTCATTTACATCCAATCGGTATACCAGTTCGACTTGTTCAGGTATGCCATCCCACTCTGAATCAATACAATTAAATGCGATTGCGTTTACAACCAGTCCATCATTAGTCCGTAATCTCATTTTAAGGTGTTTATCTTTTAAAATATCCGCATTAACGACATGAAACTTTCCATAAAATTGCGGTTGAGAAAAATGGTGTCCCCAAGGTCCCAGGTTTTTAATTAAATCTGCTAATTCTAAGTTGAAATCATTATCATCCAGCTCACCATCAACTAATACTGTATTTTCAAAATTTTCTGATGTTGATACCTTTGCAACCTGCTCTTCTAGTGCCTTAGCAAACTCTTCGTATTTGTCTGATTGGATACTTAATCCTGCAGCCATGACATGACCACCAAATTTAATTATTAATCCAGGATTTTCTGCATCTATTGCTTCGAATATGTCACGTATATGTATCCCTTGAATTGAACGGGCTGAACCTTTAAGGATACCATCATCACCTTTAGCAAATATAACCGTAGGTCGATGCGTGCGATCTTTAATTCTGGAAGCCAGAATACCAATTACACCTTGATGCCATTCCTCTCGATACAGACAAACAGACAATGTATTCTCTGCATCTAATCCATCTTCTATCTGTTGATCTAATAAGGCCAAAGCCTCTAGCTTCATATCTTCTTCTATGACCTTACGTTCATCATTTAGATCATGAAGTTTAGAAGCAAGTTCTATGGATTTGCCGTAATTATCAGCCAACAGGCATTCTATGCCTAATGCCATATCTTCAAGTCGTCCAGCAGCATTAAGTCTGGGACCAAGAGCAAAACCAAGATCGCCAGAATCAACAGAAGCAAGACTCCGCTTGGATATTTCAAGCAATGCAGCTATTCCATAACAACAATGTCTATGTTTTATACGTTTCAGACCTTGAGCTACCAGAGCACGATTATTTTTATCCAAAATAGCGATATCAGCAACTGTTCCAAGTGCAACTAAATCAAGATAATTGGCGAGGTTTGGATCCTGCATTTGATTTTGTTCAAACCAATTAGCCTTTCTAAGCTCGGCACGAACGGCAAGCAACAGATAAAATACAACCCCTACCCCTGCAAGATTTAACAATCCTTCGTCAGCACCAACACGCGGATTAACTAAAGCTGCTGCATCAGGTAATTCCTGACCAGGAAGGTGGTGATCAGTGATAATAATAGGAATACTTAGATTATTAGCCTGTTCTACACCTTTTACAGACGTTATCCCATTATCTACGGTAATTATGAGCTCCGCTCCCTGGCGTGAACATTCATCGACTAATTCTTCTGACAATCCATATCCATGAGAGAAACGACTAGGAACGATATAATCAATATTGCTATTACCAAATGCCTTAATAGCTTTTATGCACAACGCACAGCTAGTTGCACCATCAGCATCATAATCAGCAACAATAATTATTTTTTCTTGGTTAATTATGGAATTGGCTAATTTTACTGCGGCTTTTTCTATGTCATTGATTGAATGGTAAGGGATAAGAGTATTAAGGCCATAATCCATATCACCTTGGGACTGGATACCTCTGGCAGAGAGGATTTTGCTGATTATTTGAGGGTAGCCAGGGATAGCGACTTGGGATTCGGGTTCACGAAAAGCTATTTTTGGATTGGATTTCATTGGTGAAATTCAGGTTGGATTACGATTAATCAAACCGTCATCCCGGCGAAGGCCGGGATCCAGTTTTACTAACTTTATATTCAACCATAAAAATCACTTTACTCAGAATATAACTCGTTAATAACAAATAACTTTCACTACAATATCCACGTGATTCGTTCTGGATACCGGCCTTCGCCGGTATGACGTCCTTTTATTGCTATTTGATTTCCCAGACAGCAGTGCCCTTCTCGGGAATGTCTTATTAAGCCCTGAAGCAAGAACTTAAAGATTCTTAAGAATAGCTTTACTCACAGAGTCATATGTTGCTTCAACAGTAACAATATTGGCATCGCACTGTTTAATAGCAATATCAGGATCTTTCAAACCATGACCTGTAAGTGTACATACGATTGTACTGCCTTCTGGTATCTTGCCACTCTTGATATCTTTAAGAGCACCAGCCACAGAAGTTGCAGAAGCTGGTTCGCAGAAAATACCTTCTTTTTGTGCCAGAAGCTTTTGAGTTGCAAGGATTTCTTCATCAGAAAACTCATCAAACCAACCACCAGATTCTTTGCTTGCCATCCATGCATAATCCCATGATTGTGGGTTACCAATTCTAATAGCAGTTGCAACTGTTTCCGGATGTTCTACAGGATGGCCGCGAAGGAAAGGCGCTGCACCAGATGCCTGATAACCAACCATAATAGGAGTATCATCGACAACCTTATCTACCGAATAAGGTTTAATATCCTGACATGGTTGTGCGGCTTTTTGCGCCATTTCTCCAATTTTACCAGCATATTCACTGTATCCCAGCCAATATGCGGTTATGTTTCCTGCATTACCTACAGGCAAACAGTGATAATCCGGGGCCTTACCTAATTCTTCAATAATCTCGAATGAAGCAGTCTTCTGACCTTGTAATCTGAATGGATTAATTGAGTTCACAATTGAGATAGGGGCTTGAGCGCCGATCTCTTTAACCAGCTGCATACCATCGTCAAAGTTACCTTTGATTTGTAGAATCTCTGCACCATACATAATTGCCTGTGCAAGTTTACCTAAAGCAATTTTACCTTCAGGAATAAGTACGAATGCTTTCATACCTGCACGCGCTGCATATGCCGCTGCAGCTGCTGATGTATTGCCTGTAGATGCACAGATAATTGCACCACTCCCCTCTTCATATGCTCTTGTTACGGCAACTGTCATACCGCGATCCTTAAAAGAGCCAGTGGGATTCATTCCTTCGTATTTAGCATATATTTCTACATCTTTACCTATTTCTTTAGGGATGTTTTGCAGCTTGATTAAAGGCGTATTACCTTCTCCGATACTGATCGGGGTATCAGTAGAAATTGGCATTCTTTCTTTGTACTTTTCAATCAAACCTGTATAACGTGGACGAAGTGGCATCTTTATTCCTTTCTATATTATTTATCTGAGCTTTCAACTCTAAGCATTACGACTTCACCGGAAATAGTATCCAGCGCTTCTATTTCAGAAATGGCATTTAACATATTACTTTCTATGGTATTAGTGGTAAGCATAATGATATCTGCATGCTTTTCATCATCTTCAGCTTCTTTCTGAATCATAGCTTCAATATTAATGCTGTGATCTCCAAGAATCTTGGTTATATTGGCAAGAACTCCAGCCTTATCTAAGGCGCTTACTCTTAAGTAATAAGAAGTTTCAATTTTATCAATTGTTTTAACTTCAGAAGAATCAAGACTATTAATATCAAATGCCAGAGCTGGCACCTTAGTTGAACTATCTTCAACTTTAATTGTTCTGGCTATATCGATAATATCAGCCACTACAGCAGATGCAGTTGGCTCACTTCCAGCTCCTGCTCCATAGTACATCGTCGGACCAACAGCATCGCCAATAACATGAACAGCATTCATAACACCATTAACGTTAGCTAAAAGCTCCTTATTGGATAACAACGTTGGATGAACGCGCAGTTCGATTCCATCTTCAGTTTTTTTAGCTATTCCTAGATGTTTTATAGAATAACCCAGCTCTTCTGCGTAACGAACATCGTCGATTTGTACGGTGCTGATACCCTGAGTATAAATCTTATCGAACTGGAGGGGAATTCCGAAAGCAATAGAAGCAAGAATTGTAAGTTTATGCGCAGCATCTATACCTTCAACATCGAAAGTTGGATCTGCCTCAGCATAACCAAGCTCTTGGGCTTCTTTAAGCACGTCGGCAAAATCAGTACCTTTATCGCGCATTTCGGTAAGAATAAAGTTACCTGTGCCATTAATAATACCAGCAACGGAAGAAATTTTATTTGCAGTCAAACCTTCACGAATCGCCTTAATTACTGGAATTCCTCCAGCTACAGAGGCTTCATAAGCTACAGTTATATTATTTTCAGCGGCAGCTGCAAAAATCTCATTACCATGAGTTGCGATTAGCGCCTTATTGGCTGTTACAACATGCTTACCGTTTTTTATCGCTTCTAAAACAAGAGACTTAGCAATGGTATAGCCACCTATAAGCTCAACTACTATATCAATATCCGGATCTTGAACTACAGCAAATGCATCATCAACCACCTTAATTCCAAGGCTTGAATATTCGTCAATCTTTAGCTGATCTTTATCCGCAGCCATCGTTACTTGAATAGATTTACCAGTTCGACGCGTTATATCCTCTGCATTTCTGCAAAGAACTGTGGCAGTGCCACCTCCAACTGTACCTAAACCAAGTATGCCAACTTTTACTACGTCCAAGATAACCTCCGAGCTTATTTACTAAATCGCAATAATTAAAATTCTAGACTGTTTTTCGGGCTATATAATATAGTGTTTTAGATATTAAATCCAAGCAATCTATAACTCTTGTAACATCCCATCTTTGATGGTTAAAACTCGATCCATTTTCTTGGCCAGATGATAGTCATGGGTTACCACTACAAAGCTGGTTTTCAGATCACGATTAAGATCTAGCATAATGCCATAAACCATATCTGCTGTTTTACTATCAAGGTTACCTGTTGGCTCATCAGCAAGTACACACGCAGGATTTGCAACAAGAGACCTGGCTATCGCCGCCCTTTGCCTCTCACCACCAGACATCTCTGCCGGTTTATGGTTAACACGCTCCTTCAAACCAACCTTTTCAAGAATGCTTTGTGCTGCCGATTTTGCATCTACAGGTTTATCGCCTCTGATTAATAGAGGCATTGCCACATTTTCAAGAGCAGTAAACTCAGGCAAAAGGTGATGAAACTGATATACAAAACCCAGAAAACGATTACGCAACTCTGCTCGTTTTTTATCCGACAGTGCAAATAAGTCATTTCCATCAATAGATACCTGACCAGATGTTGGATCATCAAGTCCGCCAACAATATGCATTAAAGTACTTTTCCCAGAACCGGATGCGCCGACTATAGCAACCTGCTCACCAATATCTATTCTTAAATCAATGCCTTTTAATACCTCAACATTAAGATCACCTTCTTCAAACACCTTTTTGATACTTTTAGCATCGATTACAGGCCTGGAATTTGATATTTCTGGGTTTGTAGTAGCCATATTTTCCTGATTATTCATCTTGATTTGTACCTATTCATAGCGCAATGCTAATGCTGGGTGAGTATTCGAGGCTCTTATTGCCGGATAGATGGTAGCAAGCACGGATATTAACAAAGAGAATATTGTTACCAGTGATACATCACTCCAATACATAACCGATGGAATCTCGCTTACATAAAAAACATCTGGATTAAACACCTTGGTTCCAAATAATTTTTCAAGAGCTGCAATCCATGAGGCAATATTACTTGCAACAACAACTCCACCAATACAGCCCAAACCTGTTCCAAGGATGCCAATAATTGATCCCTGCAATAGAAAAATCTTTAAGATTCTGGATGAAGACGCGCCTATTGTTTTCAAAATTGCTATATCACTTTGTTTTTCAGAAACGCCCATTGCCATAGTCGAAACAATATTGAATGCAGCAACCGTAATAATTAATAACAAAATCGCAAACATTGTTATCTTTTCAATCTTAATAGCGGAAAAAAATGAAGCGTGCATATCAGCCCAATCACGCACAGTATAACCTGGTAATATCGCCGTTAATTGATCCTTTAAAATAAAAGCATCATCCATATTATCTAAAAGAATGCGTTCACCAATATCATAACCAGTGCCATGCAAAAACTTTTTCGCATTACTTATAGATGTAATTACCATCGTACTATCATAGCGATGAATATTGGCTCGAAAAATAGCAACTACCTTAAAAGGTTCTACTCTGGGAGTTATAGCGGCACTATTTTCCTTGGCAATTGGAACAATCATGGAAACCGTATCACCCACATAAAGTTCTAATTGATCTGCAAGTTCAGTTCCAATAGCTAAAGTATGCTCATAGCTATTTATCTGAGAGATATCACCTGCAATAATGGTATTAGTTAATGTTGAAACCTGATCTTCCTTTCCAAGATCAATACCACGTAAATTACCTGGCGAAATATTTTTTTCATGCCCAATCATAACGTCCGACTCAACAAAAGGAGCTATTCCTCTTGGGGTTTGCAGGCTCATCATCTTTTCAGTCACCAATTGATGATCAAAAGTACCATCGTTCTTGGAAATAATCACATGAGATGCCATTCCTAATAAACGATCCCTAAGCTCGGCCTGAAAACCATTCATAATAGAGATAACTGTAATTAGACTTAAAACACCAAGCGCAATACCGATTATGGATAACCCAGAAATAAAAGACAGAAATTTATTTCGGCGACGAGCACGAAGATAGCGCAGACCTATAAAGAGCTCCGTTGGTTTAAACATATTCCCTCCATACTATAATATCGACTTGGAGTGAAACTAATTTATTCATAACGCAAAGCCTCAGCTGGTGGGGCTGACATAGCACGCCATGAGGGATATATAGTTGCCAACAAGGTCAGAATAAACGAAACAACTGCAACTGCTATAACATCAGATGCTGCAACAGAAGCAGGTAGGGTCTGGGTAATCATATAGATATCTTTAACCATTAATTCTATACCAAATATTTTTTCAATAAACGAGGCAATAGAACTTATATTCATACTAAGCAAGATTCCTAGTATTGTCCCCGAAACAATACCTACTATACCAATCATCGCCCCCTGAATGACAAATATCTTAAGAATACCATTACGGGTAAATCCAAGGGTACGTAATATTGCAATATCGCCTTTTTTATCATTAACAGTCATTATCAAAGTAGAGATAAGATTGAATGCGGCCACACCGACAACAAGGGCTAAAATAATAAACATGACTTTTTTTTGAAGCTTTATGGCACTAAATAGATTTCTATTTCTTCTAGACCAGTCAAGTGTCCAATAACCACTACCTAAACTTTTTCTAACATCATAAGCAATGTAGTAAGATTTATTCAGATCCTCAGATTTGACTCTTATGCCAGTAACTGAATCTCCAGTACGCATAAACTTGGCTGCATCAGTCATATGCATAATGATCATCCTTAAATCAAACGTATACATACCAGCATTAAAGATACCAGCAACAGTAAAGCGTTTCATACGCGGAATTAAGCCAACAGCAGACACCTGCATATTTGGAATAACAAGAGTAATCTTATCACCAACCTCAACCCCCAATTTTTCAGCCAACGCAGTACCAATCAATATATTATAAGATTTTGGCTTTAAATCATCTGCAGAACCGGAAACTAATCTATCTAATACATCAGAAACGTTAGATTCTTTTTCAGGCAGAACTCCTCGAATAGCTGCACCTGATGCAATATTTTTGTGTGCGACCATTACCTCGCCACTAATATATGGTGAAGTAGCAATCACATTTGAATTTTGATTAACAGTGCTATCAACTTGTTGCCAGTCTTTAATCCTATCATTCAAACTTTCAACAGTAATATGCGAAACAACACCTAATATCCTACCTTTTAACTCCTCTTCAAATCCATTCATTACTGACAAAACCGTAATAAGAGCAATAACGCCCAAAGTAATGCCTATAGTGGATACCAAAGAAATAAAAGATACTATTTGACTGCGCCTTTTGGCCCTTGTATAACGTAGTCCAATGAATAATTCTAGTGGTCTGAACATCAGTTTTGTAAATCCATTAAGAAATTTTCCTAATTATACTTGTAGAAACGACAAATATAGCCCATTCTTATATAAGCGGGCACAATTTTGTACATAATGCCATAAATGCTATATTTAATAAAAATTGTTATATAAAAAAGGACGCCCTCAACACTAGGAGCTCAAATATGAAAAAGATTTTACTTGCATTTGCAACAGCTTTCATGATGACAGGGATAGGAGTAGCTCAGGCAGATACTCTTCTGATCAACTCGGCTTATGAACAACCAGAAGCGGCTCGCCCTGCCCGCGGAATAACAATGGATCAGGTTAAAGCCAAATTCGGTGAACCAGTTTCAGTATCCGGCCCAGTTGGTGACCCCCCAATAACAACATGGGTATATCCGGAATTTAGTGTTTATTTTGAATATAATAAAGTACTTCACTCTGTAATGAAACGCGATATGGTTAAAGATTCAGAATAGAAAAGCAAGTAGCAATAAAAACTTTAAAAAGCGGTGATTATTCATCGCTTTTTTTGTGCCAATTACTAAATTTATAAGGTATTATTCGCCAAAATTTGAATTCAACAGAAGAGTCGTTATGAGCATAAGACTACCTGCAGAGTGGGAAAAACAAAGCGCTGTTCTAATAATTTGGCCGCATAAAGATACTGACTGGGAACCTTATCTTGAACAGGTCACCGCGACTTATATTGAAATTGCCACAGCAATTCTATCTAAACAAAAACTAGTTATATGCTTTCACAGTGAAGCGTTAAAAAATAATACTCTTAAGATCCTAACTAAAAACAATATCTCTACTGACAATCTAATCAGTTTTATCGCTCCAAATAATGATACCTGGGCAAGAGATAGCGGTCCGATTACTATATTTGATAACAACTCCCCTATTCTTCTTGATTTCATTTTTAATGCATGGGGCGGGAAATTTGAATCCAACCTAGACAACCAAATAACCACTGTTTTTACCTCAAAGATATTTGCTGACCGCAAAAATATATTCACTAAACAAATTAATATGGTTCTGGAAGGCGGAAGTATCGAATCAGATGGTAACGGAACATTACTAACTACCAGCCAATGCTTACTTACAGATACTCGCAACACCAAAATGACTCGCAAAGATATCGAGGAACAATTAACCCTTCATTTTAATCTAAAGCGAGTCTTATGGCTTGAACATGGCTATATGATTGGCGATGATACCGATTCACACATTGATACACTTGCTCGCTTATGTCCTAACGATACTATTGCCTATTGCTGCTGTGAAATTAAAGACGATCCACACTTTGAAGAACTTTCAAAAATGAAATCTGAACTTAAACAGCTACGCACTCTTGAAGATAAGCCGTATAAACTTATACCTTTACCAATACCAAAACCAATATACTCTGCAGACGGCACAAGACTACCAGCAACTTACGCAAATTTTTTAATCATTAATAATGCCATTCTCTTGCCGATATATGGTGATACAAACGCAGATGAATTTGCCATAAAACAAATGAAATCAATATTTCCAGATAGAGAAATTATTGCGATTAACTGCAAAAGCTTAATTGAAGAACACGGAAGCCTGCACTGTGTAACCATGCAGCTACCAGAAGGAGTAATCAGCTAATGACTACAATTACTGCATCCGTACTGCAGCATACCTGCACAACAAACAAAGAATATAACCTTGAAAAGATAACAAATCTTATTGAAGATGCGGCCAAACAAGGCAGTAAATTAATTGTATTGCAGGAACTTCATAACACTCCTTACTTTTGTCAGATTGAAGATGTAAATAATTTTGATCTTGCCGAATCAATCCCTGGCCTCAGTACAGATATTTTTGGCAACCTTGCTAAAAGCTTAAACGTAGTGATTGTTACATCTCTATTTGAAAAAAGAGCTCCTGGTCTATTTCACAATACTGCAGTAGTAATCGATTCAGATGGATCTATTGCTGGCAAATACAGAAAAATGCATATCCCTGATGATCCAGGATTTTATGAGAAATTTTATTTTACACCAGGTGATCTTGGTTTTACTCCTATTCAAACCAGTATTGGCAAATTAGGTGTTCTTGTATGTTGGGATCAATGGTATCCAGAAGCAGCAAGACTTATGGCGCTTGCTGGTGCAGAAATGCTGATTTATCCAACTGCTATTGGTTGGGATCCAAATGATGCAGACGAGGAGCAACAGCGCCAAACCAATGCATGGATAATTGCTCAGCGTGCCCACGCAGTATCTAATGGTATACCAGTCCTTGTAGCAAACCGCATTGGGCATGAAACAGATCCTTCTGGAGTTAGTTCGGGCATTAATTTTTGGGGTAATAGTTTTATTTGTGGTCCTCAAGGTGAATATATAGCCCATGCAAATAATCAAAATGAAACAATATTAACTGCCGACATCGATTTAAAACGCAGCGAATATGTAAGAAGAATTTGGCCTTTCTTTCGTGACCGCAGAATTGATGAATTTGCAGATCTGCAAAAACGTTTTATTGATTAAAATACATAACGGGTTTCAATTTAATATTTTGTATTTATCGTGAAACAAAGAAGTTTGAATATTACAGATATCTTCTACTGCCTCAAAATCTATCGACCAAAAATCGTGCAAATACCAACACCGTGAAATTACTCACATTTTCCAACATATGTAACAACATTCATACAATACATGCAATAATTTGCACCAAAATAAGTCCGCCTTATGAAACTTATAAAACTAGTTTCAACAATAATTAGTAAAAATTTAACAAAATATTTATCCACAAAAGCTGTGGATAACTTTGTGGACAAATAAAGAATATCTCATCTTAACCCCCAGTATTATTGCATTTTTATTAAATTGGTTAATTTTTATACAGCAATATAATATCCTTGTATTTCATAATGTTGCATGGTTTTTTTAATGTTATAGCGTAAAGAATTTAGCTAAATTGCCATTTTTCACTAATCCAAATATGTTTCACGAAAAATTGTTAACAACTAATAAAAAAATAAATCAACACCGAAAATTAACTAACACACAAATAAACCTGAAATTACTGCAAATACATTCAGTTTTTATAACAACCAAAAGCAAATTATAAAATGTTAATTAGCTCACATTTTTTAACTGTATGGACAACTACTTACGAATATAGGAAATTTCTTACAACGATAGTTACTGATAATTACTCTTATTTTAAAGGTTAGACCATAAGAGTTATATGAAAAAATATGGTGCAAAAAAATACCCAGTAGCAAACTAGGCATTAATATAATAATTATCATTTATAATCACTAGTATTGCATTGCTTTAAACCCTTTTCTCTCAAGCAAATCTAACACCCCATCCCTTCCAGGCAAATGTAACGAACCAACAACAACCATAGCGTCCTTATTGCTTTCTATAAGCTTAATAATCTGTGGAATCCAATTTTTGTTTCTTGCTATTAGAAGCTTATTCATAAGATCAGGATATAACCTAAAACTCTCAATATTGTAACCATAAAACTCTTCTGCATTACCGGCTTTCCATGCAGTAACCATATCGTCGATCATCTTTTCAGCCTGATCTATCTCTTTAATAGTTTGAGAAAGAAATTCAACCTGCTGTTTTGATGTTAACTCTGAAAATAGTGAAATCTGAAATTCAGGTGTTTCCAATCCTTTTGTTTGTTTACCTTTCATTTTTGCACGGCGATATAGAAATTGATCTACCCCATATTCTTGCTTATATCCAAGTCTTTGAAACTCAGCCATCTGCAAATTAAGTGCAGCCATCCAAGGCTTAAAACCATGAAGCATTTCAATTGGCATTCCATTTTTACCCATTTTAGCAGCAGTAACTTTATAAAGATCCGGAGGCAAAACAGACTTAAGTGTTTTCCCTTTAGGCAGCATAGACTGTTGCAATACAAAATATTGAAATTCAGGTGATGATAAAGATGCGATATCAGCTTCAAAAACAACAGTTTCAGATTTGTCAAATGCTGAAATTATCTGTTTATTTAAAGGAAAATCACTCTCTCTTAAAAGGTGAACTGAACCTAACAAAAATACTGAATTGTCTTTATCCTTTATTTCCCATAAAAAACTTTTTGCGGAAATAATAGAAGAAAAGAAAACTAGAAAGGCAATAAAAGATATTTTGACAGTGTGTTTCATAAAACTCCAACTTGTTAATTTTTATCATATTGGCAGGGGGAATTAATAAATCCCCCCCGATACTAAAGCTCTACACTTTATAGTGATGATTAATCCCCATCAATTAAATCACCAATGGACCCCAATAGTGAACCTTCCCCCTTACGCTGCCCTCCAACTGATGGCGCGCTCTTAATAATCCTGTCAGCAAGCCTGGAAAATGGTAAAGACTGAATCCAAACAGTTCCAGTACCTCTAAGTGTTGCAAGAAACAATCCTTCACCACCAAAAATCATACTTTTAAGGCCTCCAGCCCTTTCAATAGAGTATTCAACACCTGGGGTAAACGCAGCAAGGCATCCTGTATCAAGTTTAAGGGTTTCATTATTAAGTTCTTTCTTAACTAAGGTGCCGCAGACATGAATAAACGCCATACCATCACCTTCAAGTTTTTGCAAAATAAAACCTTCACCACCAAAGAACCCTGCACCAAATTTTTGCGTAAAAGTTACAGATACTTTTGTACCAAGAGCTGCAGCAAGAAATGCATCTTTCTGACAAATAACTTCACCACCAATCTCTGCCATATTCAATGCTTCGATTTTACCGGGATATGGCGCTGCAAATGCAACCCTCTTTTTTCCACCAACAGCATTGGTAAAATGAGTCATGAAAAGAGATTCGCCTGTAATAGCGCGTTTACCTGCGCTCAGCACTTTTCCAAAGAACCCTTCGTTTGCATCTGAACCATCTCCCATTTTTGCTTCAAAGGTTATTCCATCTTCCATATAATTCATGGCACCAGCTTCAGCTATTACAGTCTCGCCACCGTCGAGTTCAACCTCAACAAGCTGCATATCATCTCCAATAATTTCATAATCAACTTCATGGCAACGCATATCAAAATCCTCCTAATTTGATCCAAATAGTTAAGTCAAGAATATATCAAGTGTATGGGATGATTCAAAACAATTCTATCTTTATGAAAATTTAGGTTTTTTAATGTAAAACACTATTTTTTATATGCGATAACAAATCTTTTTAAAATAAACGGTTTAGAATCAAAGCAATCCGATATATCATATAGCTCTTTTTAGTATTATTTTTTGGACGTAAATATGAAATGTGAAACATGGAAGCCACATGTAACAGTGGCATCTATTGTTGAAAAGGATAACCGCTTTTTATGCGTTAAAGAGCTCATTGATGGGAAGGAAGTTATTAATCAGCCTGCAGGACACCTTGATCCCAACGAAACATTATTCGACGCGGTTATAAGAGAAACTCAAGAAGAAACCGGATACACAGTTGAACCGGAGTACCTTGTTGGTATTTATCAGTGGAAACACCCAACAAAAGATAAGACATTTTTGCGCTTTGTTTTTTCGGCATCAATATCAGATCATAATCCGGATCAAGAACTTGATACAGGTATTTTAGAAGCACTATGGCACTCAGAAGAGGAGCTTAATGGTGATAACATCAGCATTCGCAGCCCAATGGTTCTTCAAGCAATAAATGACTATAAGCAAGGTAAAAAATACCCAGTTAATTTAGTACAGCATCTTATCTAACAACAAAAGCATTTAATCTATGAACGCTCCTGAAAACAACAAAGATATTAGAATCATTGTCGGCATGTCCGGAGGTGTTGATTCTTCAGTTGCAGCACTTTTGTTAAAAGAAGAAGGTTATGAAATTCATGGCCTTTTTATGAAAAACTGGGAAGATGACGATACCGAATCTTATTGTTCTGCCTCAGAAGACAGGCATGATGCCAAACTAGTTTGTCAGGAGCTAGAAATCCCTTTGCACAATGCAAACTTTGCTAAAGAGTATAAAGAAAATGTATTCGCCTATTTTATACGTGAATATGAAGCTGGCAGGACACCTAATCCAGATATTCTTTGTAACAGAGAAATTAAGTTTAAAAGCTTTTTAAACTATGCTGAGCGCCTTGGAGCAAAATATATCGCCACAGGGCATTATGTGCGCAAACGTGAAAATAACGATGGCAGTTTTTCCTTGCTTAAAGGACTAGATGACAATAAAGATCAAAGCTATTTTTTGCACGCGATAAATCAATATCAACTTTCAAAATCCCTTTTCCCTGTTGGCGAATTAGACAAACCGGAAGTAAGAAAAATTGCAGAAGACAATGGCTTTGACAACTTCGATAAAAAGGATAGTACCGGCATATGTTTTATCGGAGAGCGTGATTTCAAAGAGTTCTTAAATAAATACCTTCCAACCAAGCCAGGCAAAATGCAAACTCCAGAAGGGGAAATCCTAGGCCAGCATGACGGTTTAAGTTTTTATACATTAGGACAACGTAAAGGCCTAAAGATTGGAGGCCAAAAAAACTCTTTAGAAGAACCGTGGTACGTTGTTGCAAAGGATCTAAAAACTAATACATTAATCGTCGCTCAGGGGCATGACCACCCTCTTCTACTCTCTCCTGGACTTGAAGCTGTTAATCTGCACTGGATTTCAGGCAAATGCCCAGATAATAAATTTATTTGCAACGCAAAAACAAGGTATCGTCAACCTGACCAAAAATGCGAAGTTACTATCATGAAAAATGGAAAATGTCAGGTCAGATTTGAGAAAAAGCAACGAGCCGTAACCCCTGGGCAATCTGTTGTTTTTTATTTAGAAGATGAATGCCTTGGTGGTGGTATAATTGACAAGCCTTTAACAGATGTTGCATTACTAACGTAAAAATATAAGTACAAGGAAGATTTAATAAAAATGGCAAATTGTATAGAAGATCAAACCATTGCTCTTGCAGGGGTAGTTAAGCCCTTGCTTCTTATTTCAAAATTAGCTGATGCTTATCAGATTGATATTATGGAAATAGAGTCTTGCATCAAATCTATTTTTGCAACAAATCCAAAAAATACAATCGAAGTATATGGAACTGTAGACAATTTATACGAAGGTCTTAGATTGATAGCCGAAGATGGGCTAAAAAAAGCAGACCCTGTATTTATAAGACATTTTCTTACAGTACTACAATTGGAAAGCAAGGTATCAAAAAACAAAGAACTTCTTAATACCCTGGCTACTGGTATCGATAAGGCAAAAAACCAAGCGGATTATTTCGAAATCACCCATGAAAATGTACTTGCTAATCTTGCAGGGCTATATCTAAATACCATCAGCAAACTTACACCAAGAATTCTGATCCAAGGTGATGAACAAACATTAAAAAACCCAAAAAATGTGGATATTATCCGCACACTGCTTCTTTCTGCTATTCGTTCTGCTGTACTATGGCGTCAAAACGGCGGTAATAAGCTAAGAATTGCTTTCGGCAGAAAAAAATATATCGGAGCAGCTAAGAAGCTAATACGACTTAGCTAATTTTTAGTAAGCATAATAACAAGAAAGCGCTTAACGGCGCTTTCTTGTTAATTAGACCTTATACTCATCCATCTGACTAAAATCTAAATACTGGTATATTTTCTCAGAATTATTGTCCAGCTTCGAAGCATACTTCATATACTCTTCATAATCCGGAAGATAACCTAGTATCGCACTAACAGCAGCAAGTTCAGCAGATCCTAAGTATACGTTTGCACCATCACCAATCCTATTTGGAAAGTTTCTGGTAGATGTTGATATACATGTCGAACCTGGAGCAATACGCGCTTGATTACCCATACAAAGAGAACAACCAGGCATTTCCATTCTAGCACCGGTCTTACCAAAGGTGCTATAAACCCCTTCTTCTATTAATTTAAATTGATCCATTCTAGTTGCAGGCGATATCCAAAGCCTAGTAGGAACATTTTGATGTCCATATAAAATTTCAGCAGCAGCACGATAATGACCGATATTTGTCATACATGAACCGATAAATACTTCATCAATCTTAGTAGTAGCGACTTCAGATAATGTCTTAACATCATCAGGATCATTAGGACAACAAAGCAATGGCTCTTTAATTTCACTAATATCAATCTCGACAACCTCTGTATACTCTGCATCAGCATCAGCTTCAAGTAGCTCAGGAGAATCAATCCATGCCTGCATGTCATCTATGCGCTTTCTTATGGTGTCTGCATCCTGATACCCTTCAGATATCATCCATTTAAGCAATGATATATTAGAGTGCAAAAACTCAATAATCGGTTCTTTATTTAGTTTTATGGTACATCCAGCAGCTGAACGTTCCGCAGATGCGTCAGATAATTCAAAAGCCTGTTCAACTGACAAATCTTCTAATCCTTCAATCTCAAGGATACGGCCAGAAAACACATTCTTTTTCCCGGCTTTTTCAACTGTTAACAATCCCTTTTTTATCGCTTTATGTGGTATCGCGTTAACTAAATCTCTTAAGGTTATACCTGGCTGCATTTCACCTTTAAATCGAACTAAAACACTCTCTGGCATATCAAGTGGCATCTTCCCAAATGCTGCAGCAAAGGCAACAAGCCCTGAACCAGCCGGAAAACTAAGGCCAATTGGAAATCTGGTATGCGAGTCCCCCCCCGTTCCTACAGTATCTGGAAGAATCATTCTATTTAACCAAGAGTGAATAACACCATCGCCCGGACGCAGCGCAATACCGCCTCGCGATTGAATAAATTCCGGCATGGTTTTATGCATCTTCACATCAACAGGCTTAGGGTATGCAGCAGTATGACAAAACGATTGCATTACCAAATCTGAATTAAACTTAAGACACGCAAGCTCTTTTAGCTCATCTCTAGTCATTGGGCCTGTTGTATCTTGAGATCCAACTGTAGTCATAACAGGTTCACAGTAAGTTCCAGGGCGAATACCATCCGTACCACATGCCTTACCAACTATCTTCTGTGCAAGTGTAAAACCTCTGCCGGTTTCTTCCGCAACAGGTGCTGATCTAAATTCTGTTGATTGTTCAAGACCAAGATATTCCCGTGCCTGATTCGTAAGTGAACGTCCAACAATTAACGGAATACGTCCACCAGCTTTAACTTCATCGATTAATACATCGGTTTTTAGTTTAAACTCAGAAACCTGCAGTCCACTAGACTCGTTAATAATTTTACCCTCGTAAGGATATATAGAAATAATATCTCCCATATTTATACTGGTCACATCGCACTCAATTGGCAGTGCACCAGCATCTTCCAGTGTATTAAAGAAAATCGGAGCGATCTTCCCACCAAGACAAAATCCGCCTGATTTTTTATTCGGAACATACGGAATATCACGACCTGTATGCCATAAAACAGAATTCGTAGCCGACTTTCTAGACGATCCCGTTCCAACAACATCTCCAACATATGCTAGTGGATATCCTTTTTGCTTAAGTTCTGCAATAGTTCCAAGAGGATTATCAATTCTACTCTTAAGCATTGCATTCGCATGTAGGGGAATATCCGGACGACTCCAAGCATCTGCAGCCGGAGACAAATCATCAGTATTAGTTTCACCATCAACTTTAAAGGCACATACAGTGACCTTTTCTTCTAATGATTCTCTTTTGGTAAACCATTCAGCAGCAGCCCATGATTCAATCACTTGCATAGCAAGTTTATTAGTACCTGCTTTTGAGGCCACTAAATCAAATGCATCAAATATCAATATTGTGCTTTTTAACGCTTCCGCAGCAACTGGAGCTAAATTTTCATCATCCAATAAATCAATTATATATCCGACGTTGTACCCGCCAAGCATTGTTCCAAGCAGTTCTACAGCTTGTAATTTACTAATTTTTACAGAATTTTTATTACCAATCGCAATATCATTCAAAAATCTTGCTTTAACTTCTGCCGCAGCATCTACTCCAGGAGGAACTCTATTAATTAATAAATCTTTAGCAAGTTCCTGATGTTCGACATCCGATCCACAAAGAATTTCAATAATTCCTTTTACTTGCTCAGCATCTAGAGCTTCAGGGGGGATATTATTCTTTTCTCTTTCGAGAGCATTGTTTAAATACTGCTTAATCATTTTTCTTCCGGTTTGCTGATTAATTTTTTGACCAATTTTACAGTTTTAATAGGAATTTTAATAGGAATTACTATTTTTTTATGCTGTTTCCTATTTTTTAAGAAATTTTTACTATATTTATAAGTATCGGATTTTTTAAGCACTTAAAAAGAAGGAGTTTTGCATGAGACTTTTAAAGGTACTAATAATTGCGCTATTCGCAATTCCTACAATGGTAATGGCTGGACCAACTAAAGATGATGTAAAGAATATGGTAGATAAAACCATTCAATATATCGAAACTAATGGTCTTGAAAAGGCCAAAACTGAAATTAAAAACAAAGATGGTGAATTTATTGATGGTGAATTATACGTCTTTATTATCGATTTTGATGGGATCATGATATCTCACGGGGTTAAAGACTCTCTAGATAACAAAAATCTTATTAAATTAAGAACACCAGAAGGTAAATACTTTATTCAAGAGATGATTAAAGTCAGTAAAGAAAAAGGTGAAGGCTGGGTAGATTATAAATGGACTCACCCTCAAACAGGAAAAGTAACACCTAAATCCAGCTTTGCTAAAAGAATTGCCGGCAAAAATATGTTCGTAGGTGCCGGACTTTATACGGAATAACTTAGATAATTCCACGCACAAAAAAGCGAGCAAAATGCTCGCTTTTTTATTTAATAATCAACCAATTGCTGACACAACTAAACAAGAGGCATTAAATTTTGAATAACCTTTTTTACATCAGTCATACCTGCATTAAGATTTAATTGAATTTCATCCATTGTAATCTCACCTTCTACAATACCAGCAGCCCAATTTGCCATAACCGTAATTGCTGAATAGGCAAGTCCTAGCTCACGAGCTAGAGCAGCCTCCGGCATTCCTGTCATACCAACCATATCACAACCATCTCTCTCTAATCGTTTAATTTCGGCAGCAGTTTCTAATCTTGGTCCCTGCGTTGCACCATAGGTCCCACCATTAAAGAAATTTATACCCGAGCTCTTTGCAGCAATTACCAGCTTATCTCTAAAATCTAATGAATAAGGATTAGTAAAATCAATATGGGTTACATGATCAAGATCTTCTTCAAAGAAAGTTTGTTTTCGACCATATGTATAATCAATAATTTGATCAGGTATAGCCAATAAACCAGGTGCAAGTTCAGAATTAATTGAGCCAACGGCAGCCACCGCCAATATAGTATCGGCACCAACGCTTTTCAAGGCCCATATATTAGCCCGATAATTAACTTTATGTGGAGGTATAGTATGTCCGTAACCATGTCTAGCAATGAAAGCAACATCTTTTCCCGCCAATCTACCATGGGTAACTGGTCCTGAGGCCTCACCAAAAGGGGTATGCACCACTTCTTTTCTAATAATATCTAACGTCTCCAACTGGGTTAGACCTGTTCCACCAATAATTGCAATATCGGCCATTAATAATTCCCTATCTTAAATGTGTTTCAATTTATTAGTCTTCATCTGAAAGAGCATATATTCCGGAAAGGTTTCTTAGATAACCTTTATAATCCATTCCTTCACCAAAAATATACCTATCTTCAACAGCGACACCAACAAAATCAGCTTGCATGTCCATAAAGCGCCTATCATGCTGTTTATCTACTAAAACCGCTGTTTTTACATCTGCAGCCTGACACTCTTTTGAGCAATACTCAATAATTCTAGCCAACGTATGTCCTTCATCAAGAATATCATCGATTACAAGAACAACTCTATCCTTTAGGCTGCATCTGGGTTTTACCACCCACTCGATATCTGCACCAGTAATATTGCCTCGGTAACGGGTTGCATGTATATAATCAACGGTGAATGGAAAATCCATTTTGGTCAGAAGCTTTCCCGCAGGAACCATACCTCCAACCATTACACATAAAACAATAGGATCCTTATCACCCAGCGTTTCAGTTATTTCATTTGCCATTTTTGTAAGAGCTATATCAATATCACCCTCAGGGACGATAAGATCAGCATTTTTCTTAACTCTCAATACCTCTTCGATAGATACCGTCACATTATTCTCCAAGACAGTAGTTATACATAATTAGAATCTCATTAAATCAGTAAAATTGAATATCCATTCCGGAGTTAGTAGTTTTCCTGATGATTTTGCATGATACCACGGGCCATTCCAAAACTTAGGATTTTTTAACACATGAATTTGTTGTGCAGGCATATAACTTTGTGCAAGCAAAAACACCCTATCGCCATCATCGTTTTCCGCAACATCAATAACAATTACAGCATGACCAGGAAAACCACCTTGAATAAATACATCTCCAGGTAAAATCCTCTTAGGATCAGTAACTTTATTTAATTCTCGGGATAAAGATGCAGAACCAGCGTATGTAAAAACAGTTTCTAAATACCTGCGAAAGTTTCTATATGAATGATCTTCTGCTGCCTTTTGAGACCATGACACTTTATTTCCTTTGATTACAGGCCGCTTACCAGAAGCCCAATCTAACCATGAAGCCTTATCACCACTGGTAAAATTAAAATGAATCTTTTCAAAATCTGCGTTTGCAAACAGGTATTCCGCTCTTAATCGCATAACGGCATCAGCACATTGCTGGAGATCTTTATTTCCAACATCAATATCAACAATCAAATGCTGAGCCAATTGGTTAAATTTCTTATCTCCATTATAGAGATAAACAGTATCATTATTCTGTTGAACAGGAAGCTTTCTTAACCAAGCTCCAAAGCTGTTTTCATCTACTGAAAGCTGGTTATATCCTTCTGGAGGCTTTATAGAATCTGAAATTGTTAGAACAGAGGATTCGGCTCTTTGCCAGTTATATGTTTCCACAACCGAGCTGGAATTTTGATTTGCATTGCCAGCAAAGGTTGTTGGTATAACAGAAAATAAAAAACAACAGAAAAATAAGATCAAATTAGTCCATTTACACATAATTCCCTCAAAAAAAAGCTGCCAATGCCTAACTAAGACAATGGCAGCAGTTATAATGTTCTATTATTGCAATCTTTTCAACAAAGCATCCGGAGGTAGATATCCTGGAAAGATTTTACCATCTTCAGTAACAATTCCAGGGGTACCACGAATTCCAATTTCACGAGCCAAATTATATTGATCAGCAATTGTATTATCACAACTTTTATCAGCTACAGTTTTACCATTCTTTAGGTCTGTAATAGCTTTATTCGGATCATCAGCACACACTGCAGAAACCGCTTTCCTATAAGAATTCGATTGTAAACCAGCTCTTGGCATGAATAGGTAACTAATTTGAATACCTTTTTCCAAATATCCATTCATATCATTATGTAATTTACGACAATAACCACAATCAATATCAGTAAACACTGTAACCTTATGCTTTGGTTTGTCTTTAGTTTTAAAGGTAATACCACCTTTTTTAACCGCATCTACAACAACTTTTGCACGAGCTTGCTCTCTAACGGGTGATGAAAGATCCTTTCTCTCTTTAATATCAAAAATATCACCATCAAACATAAATTGGCCATTTTTAGAAAAGTATAAAAGTTGTGCTCCAATAACTACTTCATAAATACCTTCAACCGGAGATGGTGAAATAATGTCAGGTTTCTTTCCTGGAAGGATGGTAGCTAATGATTTTTTTATTCCATCATAGTTTTCAGCACTAAATGCCACCATTGAAAGGCTAGAGGCAAGTACTGCTACAACCATTGCGATTAAACGGGTTAACTTCAACATAATTTTTCTCTCATTATTCGTGCTAGACACATTTTTTCATCGATAGAACATAAGACAGTTCATATAAGCAAATGTTCAAATTGAAACTGTTGATATAATCTGGATAATACTAACATCATTTTATTTAACTAAATAGATTAATGCCTGATTTTCAACAATCTATTACAAATAATCGGTTCAAGACACCCAAATGAACAACGTTGATACAACAGAAATAGAAAAATTTAATAATATAGCCTCCGAATGGTGGGATATAAATGGTAAATTCAAGCCGTTACATACACTTAATAACACAAGACTTGAATTTATAAAAACTCACACTGAACTTAATACGCACAATATTATTGATGTGGGATGTGGAGGCGGACTGTTATCAGAGCTTTTAACAAAAGAACACGCCAAGGTAACAGCTATTGATATGGCAGAACAATCGTTATCTATTGCGCAAACCCATGCCAAAAATAGCAATCTTGATATTGATTATCAAAAAATAACGGTAGAAGATTTCTCAAAGAATAATCCAGAAGCTTTTGATGTTATTACATGTATGGAAATGCTTGAGCATGTACCAAACCCTTTAAGCATAATTGAATCCTGTTCCAGTTTACTTAAACCTAGTGGTTTGGCATTTTTTTCAACACTAAATAGATCCGCATTATCATTTCTTATGTCGATAGTAGGTGCAGAATATATTTTAAATATCCTTCCAAAAGGAACTCATCGTTTTGATAAATATATTAAGCCTTCAGAATTGGTCTCTTATTGCAAATCACACAACTTAAATCTACTGTCAGTCAAGGGAATAAGTTACAATCCTATAACCAATACTTCAAAGATTACCAATAATCTAAACGTTAACTATATAGCTGTTTTTCAAAAAGGTGCCTGATAATGCCTATTCTGGATAATATTCAGTCTGTTTTATTTGATCTTGATGGCACTTTACTCGATACGGCTCCAGATATGATTGATGCTGTTAATGCGATCAGAACTGATCTTGGTTTAGAACCAAAGCCTTTTGAGGAATTAAGAAACACTGTATCTCACGGCGGAGCCGCGTTGATTCGTAAGGCCTTGGATATTTCCGATAACCACCCTGATTTCCAAGCCCTCCTTGATAAATTTTTAAATATTTATCAACAAAATATTGCCAATAAAACCAGCTTTTTTCCAGGCATGGAGCAAGTAATTGATAAACTTGAAGAATTAAACATCCCTTGGGGAATTGTTACAAACAAACCTCAAAGGTTTACATTGGAACTAATTAAGAAACTAAATATTCATAAAAGAACTTCATGCATTGTATCCGGAGATACTTTAGATCAAAGAAAACCCCACCCCGCTCCACTGCTGCATGCTTGTAAACTGCTAAATGTTAAACCTGAAAATACTATTTATGTTGGCGATGCACAAAGAGATATTGAGGCAGGGAATAATGCATCAATGCATACATTAATCGCCATGTTTGGTTATATAGATCAATCTGATCAACCAGAACTTTGGCAAGCAAATCAAATAATAAACAAACCAGAAGATATTATAAAAATAATTATTTAATAATCAAAGACTCAATCAAGAATTTCTAACGCCATCACAATAGCATCTTCACGACCATTTTTAGCAGGATAATATCCATTGCGCACACCTACTTCAACAAATGCGCACTTATTATATAAGTTTATTGCTGGCATATTTGAAGATCTTACTTCAAGAAAAACAGTATGTATTCCATTACTTTTGCAGTAATTTAAAGCTTCAAACATAAGTTTTTCTGCAATCCCATTTTTCCTAAATTTATAGTCAACGCATACATTAAGAATATTTGATTCATCTGCCGCTATTGTTTGAATAATATATCCAATAATTTCATCATCTTGAATATATACATAAGAGACATAATTGTCTTTAAAGCAATCAGACATAATGGCTTCAGACCATGGATAAGGGTGATTGGTTTCCTCAATACGCATAATATGCATCAAATCTGCAGCAGTCATTCTTCTAATAATATCTTGCTGCATCGTCAGCCACTAAAAACTATTCTGATTGAGACAATAAAAACTGTACGAATTTCAAATCATCCCATGCCTTTGCTTTTTCTGAAGGGGAACGAAGTAAATATGCGGGGTGATATGTAGCAACAAGAGGAATTCTCTGCTCTCCATAATCATGAGGCTGACCTCTAAGGCGTGAAATTGGCGTATTAGATTCTAAAAGATTTTGAGCCGAAACTCGTCCCAACGACAGAATTACTTTAGGCTCAATAAGTTCTATTTGTTTATTCAGATACCCAATACAATTTTCAACCTCATCCTTTTGCGGATCTCTATTATTTGGAGGGCGACACTTAAGAATATTAGCAATGAAAATCTGATTCCTTTGCAGTCCGATAGCTTCCAGCATTTTATCAAGAAGCTTTCCTGCACGACCAACAAAAGGCTCCCCTTGCTTATCCTCATCAGCACCTGGTGCTTCTCCAATCAACATCAGTTCCGCATTAGGATTACCAGCTCCAAACACAGTGTTATTCCGCTGTTGTGCAATTTGGCATTTAGTACAGTTTGAAATTAATTGGCGAAGTTGATCAAGGTTATCAATATCATTAAATGCAGAAATAGTTTGGTCAGTACTGCCTGCTTTCAAAGTCGATTCAATGGGCTCTTGTGGCTGTGAAACAGGAGCAGATTCGATTATTTGCTCTATTACTGTATCAGAAATAGATTCATCAACTGATTCCGAACTGGAAATTATCTCTGGCGCACTATCATTCCGTGGAATCCATTGCTGGATTCCCATGGCTTCAAGATATTGCTGATTAAGACTGTTTTCCATATATTATCTTTACTTAATGCATTCCCAGGCAGAGTTTGGGAACGAGAAATGTAGCAATCCCGTCATTCCTGACAGCACGAAGAGCATAATCATGATTCCAGAAAATAAGTAACTGGATACCGGCCTTCGCCGGTATGACGTTTCATTGACTGACAAAATAACTCAGCTCACATGTCAAATATTACAATTTAAAGCGTTATGAACGCAATTCATAAACTCAATATTCAGTAGATTATCCATTTAAACCGTCGTGAGCGAAACTTAGACGAGGCGCAGGTGATTTTAAATCGCGAAGTTTACATGAAGTAAATAAGGCGGTTTTCAAATCATCTGCAACAAAGTATAAGTAAGCGCAACAGGTTTAAACTTCGTCGACTTGAGGGTGCGTTCTGTCTTTCCTCATAAACATCAAATTCAACGCGTTAATATAAGCCTTGGCTGAAGCAATAACAATATCTGTATCAGATCCATGACCATTAACAATATTACCATCTTTTTCCAGTCTTACGGTTACATCTCCTTGCGAATCAGTACCACTGGTGATATTGCTTACTGAATAAAGCTTAAGCTCAGATTCACTATTAATGATCTCTTCAATAGCTCTATATACTGCATCAACTGGTCCACTACCTTCTTTCTCTGCGCTCTTTTCCTCATCATTAACTAACAAGGTTACCTTGGAAAAAGGTTTTTCGCCTGTTTCTGATCTAGAGCTTAATGAAACCAGCTTAACGAACTCATTGGTGCTTTCCATACTTGTATTGGTAACCAAAGCCTGAAGATCCTCGTCAAAAATATCGTGCTTTTTATCAGCAAGGTCTTTAAAACGGGCAAAGGCATCGTTTAATTCTTTTTCAGAAGAAAACTCAACACCAATATCTGCCAAGCGAGCCTTAAATGCATTCCTGCCTGAATGTTTGCCTAATACAAGACTATTTTCACCCCAACCAACATCTTCAGCACGCATAATCTCGTAAGTTTCACGATTCTTTAATACGCCATCTTGGTGAATACCGGCTTCATGAGCAAATGCATTTGCCCCAACAATTGCTTTATTAGGCTGAACGGCAAATCCGGTTATACCTGAAACTAATTTTGAGCATGCAACAATCTGAGTTGTATCTATATCAGTATCGCACTCAAACAAATCTTGTCTGGTGCGAACTGCCATAACCACCTCTTCTAAAGAGCAGTTACCAGCTCTTTCACCAAGACCATTAATTGTACATTCAACCTGTCTGGCACCATTTAATACAGCAGATAGAGAGTTAGCTGTTGCCAAACCTAAGTCATTGTGACAATGAATTGAGAAAATAGCTTTATCTGAATTTGGCACATCTGTGATAATGCGTTTGATCAATGCTCCAAATTGATCCGGAACGTTGTAACCAACAGTATCAGGAATATTAATGGTTTTAGCACCCGCTTTTATTACCTCTTCAATAATACGGCATAAGAACACAGGATCAGATCTTCCCGCGTCTTCAGGCGAAAATTCAACATCATCAGTATATTTAAGCGCTCTTTTAACCGCCCACACTGCCTGTTCAACAACTTCATCAGGCTCCATCATTAGCTTTTGCTGCATATGAATCGGTGATGTTGCAATAAATGTATGTATACGTGGTGCAGCAGCACCTTTTAAAGCAGCTCCTGCCTGATCGATATCCTCTTTGCGTGCTCTGGCAAGGCCGCACACACCAGAATTTTTTACTGCTGCTGCAACAGCTTGTACGGCTTCAAAATCACCAGGACTTGATGCGGGAAAACCAGCTTCCATAACATCAACACGAAGCTTTTCCAACATCTTGGCAATTCTTACTTTTTCATCTTTAGTCATTGATGCGCCAGGGCTTTGCTCTCCATCGCGCATTGTTGTATCAAATATAAATAATTTGTCTTTTTTACCCATGATCTCTCTCCGGGGGAGTGCCTGCCAAATATTCCATATTGTTTGCAAGCAAATAAATAATTTTGCGCACTTCCGTAATCGCTAAATTCAATCTGGTATGCGTTCCTCGCCAGGTTATGATTACTGCCCTAAGGCAGGAGTCGAAGAAGGAGAAGTTGGGTTGGAACAACTACAGACGCAAGAAAATCCACTGCTGAAGAGTGAATTTCGATTTGCTGTAAATAGTTATTCTTGGCCATTGCTTAAATTGTTCCGAAAAATTTCCAACTTACTTAGATAATAGCGGCTCTTTTATGTGCAGCCAAGAGGTAAAAACGAAAAAATATCATTTTTACTCATTTTCTTCGGAATCTTCTGTAATTTCAAAGTCAGGCTCTACCCTTTCTTCTTGTAATTCGCCTTTTTTCTTTAGTTTTCTGCGTTGTTTGATTTGCATAACTGTCAATACCGGGCCAGACAGACAGTAACCAAAGAAGACAGCAAGAAGAACCAAAACAGGAATTATCCATATTCCAGCAAGTATCAGTACAATCGCTACAATATTAATAAATGATACTTTCTTATATTTATCAATATCCTTAAAGCTGTAGTAGCGAACATTACTCACCATCAGGATTCCAACTCCTATCACCATAAACAGGCAAAAGGCAGAAATTACACTTTGAGGAATAATCTTGTTTAACTCGTATACCTCTCCAGACAATACAATGCTCATTATTACAGCTGCTGCTGCAGGACTAGCCAAACCTTGAAAATACTTTTTATCGATCACACCAACCTGAGTATTAAACCTAGCAAGACGAAGTGCTGCACATGCGGTATAGATAAACGCTCCTAACCAAGCAAGTTTTCCCCAAATAGGACCATAAGCAATAAATTCCTTTAGTGCCCACTCGTAGGCAACTAATGAAGGAGCCACGCCAAAACAAAGCATGTCAGAAATACTATCGTATTCGACTCCAAAATCACTTTGGGTATTAGTCATACGGGCTACACGGCCATCTAATCCATCAAATATCATAGCCAAAAAAATTGCAATCACTGCAGCCTTATAATCATGATTATTGGCAGCAACTACCGCATAAAAACCACAAAAAAGAGCTGATGTGGTAATCGTATTTGGCAGAAGATAAATCCCTCTTCGTCTCTTTTTTTCAATCTTTTCCATATTTATTCCGTTTATAATAAAACTCTATGAAGCCTTTTCATCAAGAGTATGCATAAATTCAAAACAATGGCCTTCATTTAGACAATATTGCAGCCATTTATTCAAAAATTTATTAAGTTCCCATCGTTTTTCAAGATTAAGATCAGTTCTTTGGCGACAATTTATATTTATACCAAATTTCCCAATAGTATCATCTACAGAAACTTCAGCCATTCTGGCATCGTGATAAATATTAACAATCAATCCGGGATCATCATAGACCTCTTTACCATTTTCAAATCTATGGCTTAAAAATATGGTAGTAGTGAATTTTTGTCTAGACAATACCTTTAACATTAATGGTACACCGCCAGAGACAATAGATATTAATCCAACATCTATTGTTTGGATGTTAGGTATTAGCCTTCTTAGCTTAATGTAGCTATCTTCATATAACTCCATTAAGCTTGCAAAGGTGCGAGGTTCTACCTCTGCAAGTACATTTTTATAGTGATTGAATATCATCAAAGAAGATTATCAGAAAATTAATTTAGTTTCCCCTAAAACATTTTTACTAAATACTTAAGTTAAATTGGATTAGCAATCTTACACACCATATCACCAACATTAACACTCAACTGATTCGCAACAAGGGAGCATTTGGCTATCAGCATAAAAAATATTTGTTTTTCTTTATTTGAACAAAGCGATTCATAATTTCCTTGTCCTTTGGATAAAATAAAGTCAGCTTTATTAAAAACTTTATTGAATTCATCACTCGTATATTCTAAACAAGTTCCTGGCGAACAATCACCATTAGAAATCACCGTATAATCTTCAGTTAGTCCGATTAATTTAGCATCCTGAAGGGTTGCATCGTTTAATATTGGTTCGCCCCTGACAGCAATAATTACTTTACTTCGATCCAAAACACCCTGATCAACCAAAGTATCAAGAAATAATTTATCAAAAACAATCTCACCTGCGTTATCACATAGATATAAAAAGTTATTAGCATCCTTTATAGCTGAAATAAGTAATGATGAATCATCAGCAGCCAGTTCTTTAGCTATGGCATTTGAAATAACTTGTGAATGATCCATTCCATGATCGGTCCCCAAATCAATTATGTTGCCAGCAATAGCCAGTTTTAAAGCAGCAATAAGAGGCTGTTTATAATCAGCTATTGCCTCTTTAAATTCAGGAAGCATATCTAGAATTTTCTGGTTATCTAGCTTTTTTTCTTCTTCAAAAAGATCATTACAATTTAACTCTTTTCGCAAATATTCATGCATATCGCGCGCAATCAATGGAGAGACAGTATTAAAATCCAAATGCGACATATAATTGAAAAACCAGTGAACTAATTCATCTTTTCTTTCTTTCGAGATATTTTGACGTTCTACAAGCCTAAGATAACCACTCAAAGAACACTCTAAGCACTTATATTCTGTTTTCAATTAAATCACCTTTGTATTAGCTCATCTATGTGTTACGTTTACCGATAATAAATGACATTATACATTTCACCCATAATTTATGTAGGTATTTTCATCTAGATGGCACATAAGAATAGCAATCTATTGTTAGGCGCAATATATCTTATTATCGCCTTTTTTTTATTTTCAAGTATGGGTGCAATGTTAAAGCTCGCAACTAAAGAACTAAATACATATATGATTGTATTCCTGAGAAACTTTTTTGCTCTTACCGTTCTTATTCCATGGCTTTTATACACAAAAAAACATTCACTAAAAACCAAAAGGTTCGGAATGCATTTCATTAGAGCAGCAACTGGCATAACAGCCATGTACTGTTTCTTTTGGACAATTGGCAGACTTCTACTAGCTGATGCTATTCTATTAAGTTATTCAGCGCCAATTTTTCTACCAATATTTGCATTCTTACTACTTAAAGAAAAAATAAATCTAATATCATGCCTTGCAGTAATAATTGGTTTGGTAGGTATAATTATAGTTTTACAGCCAACCAAAGGCATTTTTGACCCTAGCGCTTTGGTTGGTGTGATCGCAGCGATTTTCGCAAGTTTAGCAATGATATCTATTCGCAAAATGTCGGATACCGAACCAGCGGAAAGAGTAGTATTCTATTTTACATTCCTGTGTACCATGTTTTCGGTAATACCTGCTTTTATATATTGGCAACCCATGAACTCAGCCAATTTGTTAGCTATGATTGCAGCAGGTTTTCTAGCTGCATTTGGTCAATTATTTTTAACAAAAGGTTACTCCGTAGCCCCACCAGGAGAAGTCGCTCCATTTCAATATAGCATTGTTTTATTTGGCACAATTTGGGGATGGTTGATCTGGGATGAAAAAATTGATTTTACAAAAGCATGTGGTTTTTTAATTGTATGTACTGCAGGCGTAATTGCCAGTAAAGCAAATTCAAATAAAAAAAGAGTTGAACGAGAAAGTGAGGTTGAGGAGATTTAATTAAATCTTTTTCCTAAAAAGTCAGAACAAATTGCCCAGCACAAATTAAATTTGTGTGGTAGCCGAGCAATCCAGAAAACATCAAACCTTCATTAAATGTTCACGATAATATTTAAGTTCTGCAATTGAATCCTTAATATCATCCATTGCCAAATGACTTGAGTCTTTGGTAAAACCTTTTTGAATTTCGGGAGCCCAACGCCTACCAAGCTCCTTAAGCGTGCTTACATCTATATTTCTATAATGGAAGAACTCCCCCAACTTAGGCATACATCTAAGAATAAATGCCCTATCCTGACCTATGCTATTTCCACACATTGGAGACACACCAGAAGGCACATATTTTTCCAAAAATTCGATTGTTGCCTTTTCGGCATCAGCTTCGGAAAAACTACTTTCTTTTACACGCTTGGTTAAACCGGATTTGCCATGTTGATTTGTACACCATTCATCCATATTGTTCATAATTTCATCACTTTGATGAATAGCGATCGTTGGACCTTCAACCATTTCATTTAACTGAGAATCAGTAACAATAGTAGCAATTTCAATGACTTTGTCATTTTCTCGATCAAGCCCAGTCATTTCCAAGTCTATCCAGATCAAATTATCGGCGTGTTTCTCCATTAAAGTTCCTTTTGAGCAATTTCATTAATTTCTAAAAAATTATAGCTGAATATGTTATATATTCATAAGCTTGCTTGAAATAGAAAGGCATTTTCTTTATCTTGTGTAGCTATTAATTTAATAGTTGACCCTTTTTCTTTTATATGTCGAAACAAAAAAAATCTGAATCTAACCTTGAATATAAAAAAGGCAGAGTGATAGTCAGCCATAGATCTGAAGCTATTATTGAAAGCGATGATCTCAAAACCTATTTATGCAAATCAAAGAAAGGTATTGGTAGAACTATTTGCGGTGATAACGTTACCTTCAGTCAGATAAATGAAAATGAAGGAATAGTCCATAATATTGAAGCAAGAACCTCAACCCTAACTCGCCCAGACTCAAGAGGTAAACTAAAGTCAATTGCAGCCAATATTGACCAATTAATTATAGTTAGCGCAATACTGCCTGAAATTAATTTTGAACTAATTGACAGATATATAGTTGCTGCAAAAATACTCAATATATCCCCTGTTATTTTGCTAAATAAAATAGATCTTACTGAAGATACTGCAAAATATGATAAAGAAATGGCTATCTATAGGAACCTTGATATAAAAGTTATATACACAAGTGCTAAAACTGAAAATGGGATGAATTCACTTAGAGAAGTACTTAATCAAAATATAAGCATCCTTGTTGGACAGTCTGGGGTTGGAAAGTCTTCTATAATAAAGCAACTTATACCTGATCTGGACATACGAATTGGAGAGATTTCCAGTTATCACCTTGAAGGAAAACATACCACAACCTCCACCAATCTTTACCACCTAGATTGCGGTGGAGATATAATTGATTCTCCTGGAGTTAGAAATTTCCGTCTTTGGAACCTTTCATCAACAGAAGTTCAATCAGGGTTTGATGAAATTTTAAATTCAAGCTCCAAATGTAAATTCAATAATTGTCAACATAAAAACGAACCTGGATGTCAGGTTAAAGAAGACGTTATGCATGGAATAATTTCGCAAAGGCGCCTTGATAGTTTTCATGCAATAATACAATCATTAGAACAGAAATATTAGTCTGCAACATAGTGTTAGATAAACCAATTCATTAATAATGATCAAAAATCAACCAACAACAATTACAACAAGGATCTCTTTTAGCTAAAAAGAAAATTCTTAATTTTTGATATTATTTTTTTATAAAATGGGTCTATATATGCACTAATTGCAACAAATTTTGCCCTAATAAAAAAAAGAATAATTTATTTTCGTGACTTAGTTAACAGTAACATATTTACAAAGCTTGATTTATAATTAAAACCTAATCTTTTAACAACCCCATAAAAATGCGGCTTTGCACAATATTTCAGCTTTCACGCATTGTTATTTCAGCTTCACATTAGTGTTAGTTCGGCCTTAATTATGTGTTAGCCAGCAATTTTATTAGCTTTTCAAGTTTGACATTATAATTTTTTTTTCATACTCTTAGATTATGGAATTTTGCAATGCAGCAAGGTACGGAATATCTAGCATTATGCAATTGTACAACTTGGTGGAGTAACATCCTTTTATCCTTATGGACATTTTTTGGAGATTTATTATGGATTTCAATTCAATTCTTGAAAAATTTAACATTGACTCATTTAACCTAGATGCTTTCAAATTTGAAAACTTCGATATGAGCCAAATCACAGACGCTACTAAAGACGCAATCGATTCAGTTCTTAAAATTAACGAAACTGTATCAAGCCGTGCAGAACAAATTTTCCGCCTTTCTACAGATATCGCTAACGATGCAGTAGAAAGCAGCCTAAATCAGCTTAAAGCCCTTACAGATATCAAAAAACCAGAAGAATTTCTTGAAAGCCAAATGAATTTCGCTTCTGATTCAAGTAAAAAAGCTGTTGAAAACGGTCAAAAAGTTGTTGATCTTCTAATGGAAGCTCAAACTGAACTAGGTACTCTAGTACAAGACTCTATTGCTAAGAAGTAATTTTTACTTTTTAAAGTCTTAAAAAAGCCCCAAAATTTTTGGGGCTTTTTTTATATACTCCTATAATTCACCCTCTTGGGTGATGTTCAGAAAATATCTCTTTTAATCTAGCTTGGGCAATATGCGTATATATTTGCGTAGTAGAAAGGTCACTATGACCAAGCAACATCTGCACAACACGCAAATCAGCACCATGATTTAATAAATGAGTAGCAAATGAATGCCTAAGAGTATGTGGGGATAAGTGTTTTTTTATACCTTGAGCTTTTGCATGACGTTTTAAAATATACCAAAATGCCTGTCTAGTCATACCCTCACCTCTTTTTGATAAAAATACAACGTCAGAAACAACAGGCTTTGCCAAAACAGGTCTTGCTTCATTTATATATTTTTTTAACCAAAAGATAGCTTCATCACCAGCAGGAACTAACCTCTCTTTATTACCCTTACCAATTATTTTCAAAAACCCCTGATTTATATTTATTTGTGAAATACGAAGTTCAATTAGCTCTGTAACCCTTAAACCTGTTGCGTACAAAAGCTCTATCATGCTTTTATCTCTTAATCCTAGTGGACTCTCAATATCAGGAGCTTCCAGAAGTAAATTCACATCATTTTCAGTTAATGACTCAGGTAAAGGACGTCCAATTTTAGGAGCCTGAATAAGATGAGTTGGATCAATGGTGATTACATTTGTGAGTTTTAAATATTTATAAAATCTTCGCAAAGTAGATAGGATTCTCGCAATAGATCTACTGCTAACCCCCTGAGACGCCTTGAATCCAAGATAACGCAAGATCTCTCCATTATCTGCACCTGAAATTTGTTGCTGAGATTTGAAATTTTCCTGATACCAAACAGCAAAACCTTTTAAATCGCGCCTATAGGATTCGCAAGTATTTTTACTTAATCCAGACTCTAAAAAGATAGCATTTATAAATAAGTCTATCTGTTGTTGATTTTTATATATTAATAAGTCTTCCATGACTGATTATTGCAATATTCCATAATGAAATTTGCACTCCGTGCGGCAATTTCTTATCACTGGATACCCCGAATAAATCGGGGTATGGCAGTTTATTTATAATTATGCATCCAAAGCACTAATAATATTTTTAGTTATTTCAGCAAGTTCACCAGTACCTTCAATAGCAACATATTTAACATTGCCAGCTTCAGCCTTTGAGCTGTAGAAATCAACCAATGGTTTAGTTTGATCATGATAAACTCCAAGCCTGTTTCTAACAGTATCTTCTTTATCATCATCACGCTGAACTAAAGGCTCACCTGTAATATCATCAACGCCTTCAACTTTTGGTGGATTATATTTAATATGATAAGTTCTTCCTGAAGGAAGGTGCGAACGTCTACCAGCCATTCTTTCAACAATAACTTCATCATCTACTTTCAACTCTACGACAGCTTCAATTTCAATGCCTTCAGATATCATAGCTTCTGCTTGACCTATTGTTCTTGGAAAACCATCAAATAAATAGCCACCTTTGCAGTCATCCTGAGCTAATCTTTCTTTAATAATCCCCATGATAATATCATCTGAAACAAGTCCACCTTGATCCATGATTTTCTTCGCTTCAATTCCTAGCGGAGTCCCTTCTTTAACAGCTGCTCGCAGCATATCTCCGGTTGAAATTTGCGGAATTGAATATTTTTCACAGATAAATTGCGCTTGTGTACCCTTTCCTGCTCCAGGAGGGCCTAAGAAAATTAGCTTCATTACATTTTCTCCAATAGTTTTGGAATATTAAAATTCAGCCGCAGACTAACATCTGCAGAAAAAATTCGCAATAATATATAAATGGCGATTTCTATATAATACAATAAGGAGCAACAATTAGGCGGCTAATTGACTCGCTAAAGTTTCAAGGCTATCACTTCCAGTCATTACCTTTTCGAATATTTCTTGCACCTGTTCCAGTGTAAACCCTAATCTTTCTAGTATTTCTTCAGGAATTTCTTCGCTGTCTCCGTCCCCGATCTCTTTAGATTTAATCAAACAATCCGCAAGATATACAAGATTTGGAAACACCCAGTGATCACCATCATAATCTGGATTATGGTGCTCACCAATAGTAATGACGACCTCTTCAGGCATATTCCAGGAATGCATAAGCCATGCTCCTAATTTAGCATGTCCAAGACTAATTACATGCTGAGCATCTCCCATTCCCAATACCTGTTTTTCTAATTCAGTTACAGGTACTTCTGGATTAGCACTTACTAGTTTATTTAAAAGGAAAAATTCTGGTTTAAATAGATGTCCCAGAAGAAGATAACCAAAATTATGTAATAGCGCAGCTAGATAAGTAAGCCCCAGATTGGGTCTCTTATCTTTAGGCATAGCCTTAGCAAGTTCTTGAACAATAGCAGAAGTATAAGTTGCCTGGCGCCAAAATTGATTAAGACCTAAAGGGCCATCAACGGGATTTTTAAAACCCTTACCCGATGCCAGTCCAATAGAAATATTGGTTACCATATTAAACCCAAGGACCTTATGGATAGCATCACGGATAGTATTTATATCACCCTTATAACCAAAAAATGGCGATCGAGCATATCTAACTACTTGAGCTGCCAAACTCGGATCTAATTCAACACATGCAGCCAGATCTTCTACTGTAGAATCTGGATCATCCTTAATTTGCAGGATCCTCAATGCTACTTGAGGCATTGGGGGTAATGAATATAGCTGTTCTAGACGTTTTCTAACATCTTCTGACGGCATATATTTCTCAAACATATCACCTTCCTGGTCTATGCAATAAATTTCTAGTTAATTTTATCAACTAGTTAGCACTTAACTGAGTATTTCGGAAATATACAGCTAAACTACGCGATTTCTTATCATTAACTTTAGCGGATAACTCGCCAAATTTCGATGTTTTTTAAGACTATTTAAATATTTTTTTAGCTAACTTTTACTCTAACCTATAAAACCAACTTCAAAAGAACATTTAGCAATTTAACAATCTATTGCTAATGATAATAGTTTACTGGAATAACAACATGCAGGATTTTTTTTATGGTCAAGATGTTTGTACTCAATTAGAGTTCTTGAATATTTCCCCAAATAAATCAAAGTTGTCAAAACAGTTCCGTAACCATCAAGACCTACAAATATAGGCGACAAGCCAATTTCTAGTTCTTTATCAATCCCAGTGTCCGGCAAATCACTTTCTGGATAACACTGTTTTTTTAGCATGACAGACATAAGCTGATGCGGTTCGATTTTATTATTGTGAATTTTATCTGTAAATTGCGATTTTACATCAATCAATTTGGGCCAAGGAGTATCAAGAAAAGCGTTGCTAAGCCCATATATACCAGGTTCTAGATACCTATGTTCATTTGACTTATTGCAATACCAAACTAGTTGATTTGTATCTCCAAACAATATGTTATAGCCGTTGTAATTATCTTTATTATTTTTAAGGGTTATTAAGTATTCATTAACAGTGATATCTGAATCCAAAAAATTAGTCGCTAACTCCCCTCTACTAGTTAATTCTGGATCGAAATTTAATTTATCACGATAATTTGTTATTACTGCTATCCGCCCTGACTCTGAAATACCAGTCCAAGTTCCATTTGCAGTCAAATCTATGCCTGACATTATCTTTTGAGATTGCCCCCAAATATGAGCAGATTTAAAACATCTATTACGGAATTCGTCCCTATTAGCCGATAATATTAAGTCAAAATCAGGATGTGTTTTATAAGCAAAAACTATAAGACACATAACTGCAAATTACTCAGAGATCTTTATAACAGCAACTTGACCCTCTTCATTTTGCAATAGTATATATTCTTTATAAATAACCGGAGGCTGCCTAACAACTGAGTCAAAAACTTCTACCCTTGCTATAATCTCACCTGTTTTTTTATCTAGAAAGTGCATATATCCTTCTAAATCAGCTACAACAACATACTCTCCTATTATCGCTGGCTGAGTATTTTTTCTCGCATGCAATGCGGTTTGTTTCCATAAAGACGCTCCTGAATCTGTGGAAATCGCCCAAATATCCCCTTCATCATCCGTTAAAAACAAAGCATTTGCATCATTATTAATATCAACTGTAACTCCTGTATAACTTGACAAATCTCTTGACCAAAATTCTCTTCCGTCCCTAATGGAATAAGCACCAAGCTTCGAACGATAACTGGCAAGATAAATCTTTCCGTCATAAATCACCGGAGTGCCGTCAATATCAATCATTCGTTCTACTTCTGACCTACCACGCCCTATTGCAACCTGGCTTTCCCATATTGCTGACCCACTTAATAGATCCAAAGCAACTAGCTTGCCATTATCAAGACCAACATAAACAACACCATTTACAATAACAGGATCGCTAGTTCCACGAAGAGTCAGTACAGGTAATGATCTATCAAACACCCATTTTTGAACCCCGGTATTTGCATCAAGAGCAAAAACACTACCGTCAGCAGTTCTTACAATCAGATATCCGTCTGACTCTACCGCCCTGGATAAGATCTCTGAAGTTAATTTTGTTTTCCAATGCTGCTTTCCACTAAGCATATCAAACGAAATTACATTACCTTCACTATCACACAAATAAACCATGTTATTTGCGACATACGGCCCTGATGACAATTCGGCTTCTACCGATACTTCCCAGAGTTGTTCCCCGTTATTAAGATCATATGAATTAACTGAGCCATCTCTGGATGCAGCAAAAACTAAATCATCAATAACAAATGGAGATAACTTTACGTAGTTATATATAGATCCATTACCAATAGAAACTTTCTTGACTACATTAAGCTGTATTTTATTTTCTAACGGCATTAACTCTGCTGGTTTAACTGCTGATTCATGTTTTGAACCAAACCAACTGCACCCGGTAGCCAACGTTATTAAACAAACAAGTAGTAAAGATTTTAGGCTGTAATTCATAATTGCCTCATATGAGTAATAATCTATTTCTTTGTCAAAAGAAAAGCTGAAAAATTCAAAAAAAACACCTGCTATTAATAAATAATTAATACCAGGTGCTTATTTAAGCTTTATCTAAATCGCTTGTATAAGTCTTACTTGCCACCAAGGCTTTTGTACTTAAGCTGTAGCGTTTTACTAGGACTATTATCAAGAATATCAATGGCTTCTTTATATAAAGCCAAAGCCTTTTCTTTTTCTCCTTTGGCGCTATATATATCAGCCTGTAGTTCTTTAACCACAGCTTCCTGACCTTTATCCTTAATTGAACTAAGAGTGTTTAACGCATTATCCAATTCGCCTTTTGCAAACTGAACTTGAGCAATTCTATAATCAATTATCGGCTTTAATTGTGCACTTTTAGCATTTGCCTTCGCACTATTTAACTGAGATAGTGCTGCATCATAATCTCCCTTTTCAACAGAGATTTTAACTAATTGTAATGCAGTAAAATCAGCATAAATTGTACCTTCGTGATCTTTTAGTAATGCCTGAGCACGTTTTATGTCACCTTCTTTAAGGTCGTCTTGCTGAAGCTGTTCGGATACAAACTTATACTCATCAGAAGCCTTCCATGCATTTTGCAGTTTCTGAGACTGCCAGTATTTATAACCACCAACAGCAGAAAGAGCTATTGCTATGGCTACTATTACCGATGTACCATTCTCTTTCCACCACTTTTTAAAAGCTTCGACTTGCTGTTCTTCTGAAAGAATTTCGTCCACTACTGGCTCCTTAAAATTAATTTAATTTCCTGTATTTACAATTTGTTGCATCTTTTCAAGCAACTGTTCTATTGAGCATTGGGTTTGTTCTGATTGTTCAAGTAGAGGTTTAACCCCATACATACCTTGCTCTAATTCTGTATCGCCGATAATTATAGCGAATTTTGCTCCAGATTTGTCTGCTTTTTTAAATTGAGATTTAAAGCTACCACCACCGGCATTAGTTACAACCTTAATTCCTGATATTTCATTTCGCAACTTTTCTGCAAGAAATATAGCATGAGGTTGTGCTTTGGAACCTGCTGCTACAATAAACACATCAGGGTTATCGTCTGGAACGTCAATATCCAGCTCTTCAAGCATGGCTATTATACGCTCAACACCAAGCGCAAAACCTACAGCAGGAGTTGATTTACCACCAATTTGTTCAACTAAACCATCATAACGCCCACCAGCGCAAACAGTTCCTTGCGCCCCTAGTTTAGTCGTTACCCACTCAAATACGGTACGATTATAGTAGTCAAGCCCGCGAACCAAACGAGGATTTAACGCGTATTTAATATCATTTTGATCAAGAATTGCTAGTAGTTGTTCAAAATGATCTTTTGATTCCTGGTCAAGATAATCGGTTAAAACAGGAGCGTTAGCAACTAATTCTTTCATATCTGGATTTTTTGTATCCAAAATACGTAACGGATTAGTATCTAACCTTCTCAAACTATCTTGATCAAGAAGTTCTATATTTGCTTTGAAATATTTTACTAGGACATCACGATAGTTAGCTCTGGCTTGATTTGTACCAAGTGAATTTAATTGTAGTTCCAGACCAGAAATTCCAAGCTCTTTCCAAAAACGAGCCGAAAGAAGTATCACTTCAGCATCTATATCAGGGCCGTTTATCCCAAATGCCTCAATACCAATCTGATTAAATTGGCGGTACCTTCCTTTTTGCGGCCTTTCATGACGAAACATCTGTCCAGCATACCATAAACGCTGCTGCTGATTGTAAAGCAAGCCATGCTCAATACATGCCCGAACACATCCTGCGGTTCCTTCAGGCCTTAGAGTTAAACTATCACCGTTTCTGTCTTCAAAAGTATACATCTCTTTTTCAACAATATCGGTAACTTCACCAATTGATCGACAAAACAGTTCTGTCTTTTCAACTATTGGCATACGAATTTCGTTATATCCGTAACTATTTAGTACTGCTCTGAATTTTTCTTCTATAAATTGCCAAATATACGACTCGTTTGGCAACGTATCATTCATTCCACGTATCGCTTGAATTTTCTTACTCAAAAGAACCTCAAAAATAAATCACAAACTACTTGTTAAACGTTTAAAATCAAACTGCGCTATTGTAACGAAAATCTAGCGACTTTCCCAAGCCCATATTCACCAAAATCATATGGCTGTCCATTATACTCGAGCTTAACTGCTCCAGCATTACCTAATACAACCTTAAATGGTTTTTTCCCGTTTATCTCTTTTATAGTACCTGCTGAAAGTACTCTAAAGAAAAATCTTTTACCTGCTGCATCAATTATTTCAATATAGCTATCATCTGCGACAAGTACTTTTATATCTGCTGTATCAGATACTTGACGCTCACGACTCTCAGTAACAAATTCTTCTTTAACTGGTATGACTGCTTCTATTTCAGTTTCAGTATTAGCTGAAGGCTGATTCTCAGTATCGGTTTCATCTAAATCGTTAATAACTTCTTCTGAATTTTGTTCTTCTGAACCGTTAGGTAGCGGTATAGATAAAGTTTGAGATTGTTCGTTTTCCTCAATAACCTCAAGCTCATCTTCATTATCTGGTTGCGTTGAATCAGATATTGAAAGCCTAATAGATTCAGATTCATTTGGAATTGATATTGAATCTTGATCCTGCAAGTTTGATGTCGAATCTTGCTGCTGCGAATTCTCCTGTTCAATCGCAGAACTTGATGGATAATTTACAGATCCATTGCTAATAAGATGGTATATCCCGTACCCAATCCCAACCATCATCAACACCAGCAAAATAATGAACAGGCTAAGAGATCGATCCTTTTTTCTTTTAAATTGTTTCTTCTTGATAATCCTTCCACTGCTTTCTGCATGTATAGCAGCGGGTTTAACAATCGTTTCATCATCTCCGGTTGAGGTTAACTGCTTTTGTCTGACAAGAAGAGGTTCTGGATCGATTTGCAATAGATTTGCGTAATTACGAAGATAGCCTCTGGTATAAATTGCCGGAGGTAAATTATTGTAGTCGTCTCTTTCTAATCCATTAACAATCGCTTCAGTCACATTTAGCTGTACAGCAACATCAGCTACAGTCAGACCTTTTGCCTCACGCCCATCAGCAAGAGTTTGACCAGGACCATATTCTAAAGATACGGATACATATTCATCATTATTATTTTGTTGTTGATCATTCATTTTTCTTATTATCTACTGTTTTTTCATTATTAAACTCTAGCATATATGCTTGATGAGTCTGTTTAGAATCGGGGTAATTTTCTTTTAACATATTGAATAGTGTAGTAGATTCAGCTTTATTACCCAAAGATTTTTCAATTTTATATGCAACCAATATTGCATCCGGGGTTTGAGGCCCTACGATGTTATATCTATCCATGTATGCCTTGGCAAGTGGCGCCTGTTTTTTAAGCAAAAATAATTTTGCCATATTTAATAATGCAGGGGCATATGTTTTATTATAGCTAAGCGCCTCTCGATAATACTCAACCGCTTTATCATGTTTATCAGCCAGGAATGCACAATAACCGGCATTTGTATAAGATATTTCACGTTGTTGGTAAAGTTTGTTTGCAAAAGCGATTTTAAACATCTGATCAGACTGATCATAACGTCCTTGCGCACATAAAAATCTAGCATAGTTATTATGTGCTGATGCAGCCCTCTCTTTACCTTCCAGCCTTACCGCTTCAAGAAAAAACTTTTCAGCCTTTTCTTTATATTTAAGTTTTTCATTTAAAAGCGCTAATCCCAGATTAACCGCAACTGATTCTGAATTTTGCCTGTACGCTTTCTGTAATTTTAAATCTGCCTTTTCTATATCACCACGACGCAAATACGCTATACCAAGTTCAGCATTTATCTCGGCAGCTTTTTGCAAACGTTCTTCCATAGACATTTCTGGCTCTGCTGCATCAGTTTTTTCAGACATTGCCGGCTGTTTCTGCTCGTCTTGTTGTTTATATTCAAGTTTTATTGGCTTAGTATCAGTCTGATCTGGCTTTGTTTCATCTGTCCCACACGACGCCAGTACAATAAATAAAAAAGCTATTGATATACGTAATAAACTTTTGATATTTCTATTACTGGTAACTTTAATCATTCTGAATATTTTCCCTATCTGATTTTCCTGCTAACTGTCCACACGCGGCATCAATATCATCACCTCGTGATTTTCTCATTGTAACTGTAATTCCCGCACCAAGAATAATATTTGCAAACTTCTCAATCCTTGAGTCATCCGAGCACTCATAATCGCACCCTGGGAAGGTATTAAACGGTATCAGATTTATTTTAGATGGTACATATTTTATTAGCGATATAAGCTGCCTTGCATCATCATCCGAGTCATTAATACCTTTTAACATTACATATTCCCATGTTATTGATCTATGAGAATTACCTTTAATATAGTCTCTACAAGCAGGAATTAACTGTTCAAGCGGATATTTTTTATTAACTGGAAGTATTTGATCACGAATTCTGTTGTTTGGAGCATGAAGTGAAACTGCCAAACTAACATCAGTAAGTGGCTTCATCTTTTTTATTGCAGGAACAACTCCTGCTGTACTAATTGTTACGCGTCTTTTAGATATATTAAACCCTAAATCATCCATCATTAAGTTTGTAGCGGTAATGGAGTTTTTAAAATTAAGCAGCGGCTCCCCCATTCCCATTAATACAATATTAGTAACCGGATTTTCACGTCCAAGTAACTTTTCAGTTTCTTGTCGCGCCAGAAATACCTGACCTACAATTTCAGCCGAGGTAAGATTTCTTGTTAAACCAAGAGTTGCCGTGGAACAAAACTTACATCCAAGCGAACAACCTACTTGTGTCGAAACACAAAGAGTGCCCCTATCATCAGTTGGAATATAAACCATCTCAATGACATTATGATCATGAAACTCCAAAAGCCATTTAATTGTTCCGTCTTTTGATTTTTGGGTTTGCTTTATCACTGGCAGTTCAATACAAGACATTTGAGCCAATTGTTCACGAGATTTTTTACTGATATCTGTCATCTGATCAAAATCGATAACGGAACGATGATAAATCCATTTCATTAACTGCACGGTACGAAATGGTTTTTCTCCCATTTCACCAAGAAGTTCGTCAAGCTGTTGTTTATCAAGGCCTAACAAGTTTAACTTAGGTTGATCCGTATTATTTTCTATATTCACAACGTAAAATCACTATATTTGAAAGCAAAAGGCCATTATTTAATTTTATCTTCAATCTCTGGCAAACAATCTTTCACCCATTGCATTGCCTCATTCGCATAAATTAATGGTGGTTCACCACCTTCCAGAAAAAGACCATCGGTTAATTCAGCAATGGCTGCAGATGCAATCAATGAACATTTATATTCGCGATAATCTGTATAAGTGACAAATACAGCGGCATAATCACGATCTCCGACATATTTTTGGTCTTCTGGTTCAAAGAATTCTTCGTCTAACTCACCAACATAAAGCTCAAACCCGGTTTCAACGCCATCTAGCTTAAAGGCTGCATATCCTTCAAAATCTTCAAAATCAAATTCACCATTGATTTCGATATCAAAACCGGAATCTTTTAACTTTTCAATCAATAACTCCGAAGATAACTTACAGTTTTTATTGAAGACAACTATATTTTCTACTGACATTGGCAAGCCTTTGAATTTATGCTTTTAGTATACAAGTATGCGAATTCTATAAAATAGATGAGATTGATGCCAGATATATTATGGCTTTACCTCTTCGGTTTTAACTTTATTCCAGATTTTATCCAGCTCTTCCAAACTAGCATCTTGCATTTTTTTGTGTTGTTGCTTAAGTTCAGATTCGATTGCCTTAAAGCGCCTTTCAAACTTGGCGTTAGTACTGGTAACTGCTGATTCGGGGTCAATATTCAATTTGCGGGCAAGATTAGCTATTACAAAGAGTAAATCGCCTATTTCACGATTTAGATTTTCATGATGTTTATTTTGAATTTCTATAATTACTTCATCCAATTCTTCTTTGATCTTTTCAATAACGCCGTTATGGTCCGGCCAATCAAATCCAACGCTGGCTGCCTTTTTTTGCAATTTTACAGCACGAGACATAGCTGGCATGCGCATACTTACACCATCAAGGATACTTTTTACTTCCTCTTCCCCTTTTTGATTACGCTCTTGGGCTTTGATCTCCTCCCATGCCTTAGTTTGCTCATCAATAGATTCAATCTTAACATCAGCAAATACATGTGGGTGACGACGCTCCATCTTTTCACAAACAGCAACAACAACATCATTAAAGGTAAAATGATCCATTTCTTTTGCCATTTGTGAGTGAAATACCACTTGAAACAATAGGTCACCAAGTTCATATTTAAGCTCTTCAATATCATTACGATGAATTGCATCTGCAACCTCATATGATTCTTCAATAGTATATGGAGCAATTGTAGTAAAGGTTTGCTCTTTATCCCATGGACAACCGTCTTCGGGGTGACGTAACTTTTCCATTATTTTCAGCAACTTTGCTATATCGCTCATAAATCACCTTTTTAGCAACTGTAAGATTATCGAGGTGGTATTTCGATTGAAATAGACGCCCCTCCGACAGGAGAAACACCGATATCCAATATTCCCATATATGAATCAACCAGATCTTTAACCACAGCAAGACCAATTCCATGCCCAGGAGTTGTGGTATCCGCCCTTCCTCCACGTATTAATATATTTTCTATGGAAGATTGATTAATACCAGGCCCATCATCATCAATAACAATTTTGATTCCCTGAATTCTGCTGCCAGCTTCATCAAGTTGAGAAATGCGTACATTTATTGTTGTTTTTGACCATTTGTACGCATTTTCCAGCAAGTTACCCAGAATTTCCATCAAATCACCCTCTACAGCGTTGATTTGAATATCTTGATTACATTCAAGGACGCATATCAATTTTTTATCAACAAAAACTTTATCCAAAGCAGATATAAGCTTTTCAGCAATAGGGAGTACCTTTATGGCCGATGTATAGGTTATACGACCAGATAGTGCCGCTCGAGATAACTGATACTCAACCATTGAGTTAATTCTGTCGACCTGCTCGATCATAATAGAATTAGATTCTCTTGCATCAACTTCATTTTTAAGAACTGCCAATGGGGTTTTCAGACTATGCGCCAAATTGGCCAATGTGTCCTGATATTGTTTTTGGCGTCTACGCTCGTTTTCAATCAATATATTAAGATTTCTGGTTATTCCGTTGATTTCCTTTGGATAATTACCATCAAGATTTGCATTTTTACCTGACTCAATATCGCTTATATCCCTCTCCACCTTAGCTAACGGACTCAACCCCCAACGCAATATATATATCTGCACAACAACCAAAACAACAACTAACGCAGCTAACCAGCCGTAAAGATTTTTCCGGTATGATGCTATTTGTTGGTTATACCCTTTGCTATCCTCAATAACTGCTATAGTGAATTGATAATCTTTTTGATCATAAGACTGCCATGACACACCAAACTGCAGAATTTGAAGCTCTTTTTCAGAATTTATAGTATTCATCATCTCTTCACCTGGAGACATTAATTCTATCTGAGGTTTTGATAAACCGATTGCAGATGGTGAAGACCAGATAACAGTATGATTGTTATCTAACACATAGGCATAAAGCCCTGAATCAGGAAGCATAAGTCTTTGTTCTGGCAACATCTCCGGCAACTGCAAAGAATCACCATCTAAATCTGCTGCGGCTAATAGTGTGTAGATATTGGCATGTAAACGTTCATCTCTAGCTTGGTCTGCTACAGAACGGAATGCTTTTTCCAAAGCAAAGGCTGTAATTAAAAGAAAGAATAAAATTACTGTAGAGCCAACTAATAAAAGACGACGTTTTATAGAAAACATCTATCTAAACTCCTGAAATTGATTCGAGCGCTTTGGTATTTAGCTTATAACCACGACCACGCAAAGTTTCTATTGGCTTGATAGTATTATCAGGATCTATTTTCTTTCGAAGTCTGCCAACAAATACCTCGATAACATTACTATCTCGATCATAGTCTTGCTCATATATATGATCGGTAAGTACTGTTTTAGATACCACTTCACTAGGATGAAGCATAAGATACTCCATTACCTTATATTCATAAGCAGTAATATCCAATATCTGATTATTGACGGATACAGTTTGCGCCTTGGTATCTAATGAAAGCGGCCCATAATCGACTGTTGACGTTGCAAAACCCTTTGAGCGCCTCAATAGTGCATTAAGACGAGCCATAAGTTCTTCAATAGCAAATGGTTTAACCAGATAATCATCCGCACCAGCATCCAAACCTTCAACCTTATCCTGCCATTTACCACGAGCAGTAAGAATCAATACGGGAAAGTTTTTACCCTCTTCCCGGATTTTTTTAATGATTTCAATTCCTGTCATCTTCGGTAAGCCGATGTCTATAATGGCAATATCTACCGGGTATTCTGATGCAAGATAATACCCTTCGTCCCCATCCTGCGCAGTATCTACTGCATAGCCTTCATCTCTTAGCTTTTCGGCCAGCATATTCAATATATGCAGCTCATCCTCTATTACAAGTATGCGCATTTATATCTATCCATTATGTACTATGTCCCGACTATTTTAATATTGCTTACCAGTATTAGCATCAATCCTAATTATACGAACTCTACCATTATCTAAAACTTTTATAATATAAAACCGTTCCCCTCCTTTATTCTCTTCTTTTGCCGAAAGCACCTTGCCACCAGTAGTTTTTTTCACTTGTTCTACCACTCCGTTTAGGGATATTTGTTTTTGTCCTGCAAAGACATTCGTATTGAATGAAATCAGACTAAGTACAAATAAAAACAAGCAAAATATCGACGCTGATTTTTTCATAATTTTTTCCTATAGCTAAACACCAAAACCAGGAAAAGCTATCAAAGCATTTCCCAGTTTTTACTTTATAACAACAATTATATTATAAAGCAGGAGTTACAGTAATCATTACTCTAATTCTATCTCCTGGGTGATGATTAGTTACAGTATGATAGATCTGTCCTTGATACATATATTTTACTCTATAACCTTCCACCCTTTGTTCTTCATGATAGTTGTTAATGGTTCTACAACGTTGTTCTGTAGTTGTATATGTTGGCATTGGAGGGTTATGACGACTCATATTATGGCCAATTCCAGCACCTAATAATGTACCGGCAGCAATTGCTGCTTTTTTTCCGTTACCTTTACCAAAACGATTACCGATTGCTCCACCAATAATACCACCAAGTATCATTCCTCCAACATTATCGTTTGAAGCATGATGATGGGTTACCGGCTCATCCCAACACTCTTGCTGTGGAGCTGAAACTCTAACTGTCTTATAGATTGGCGTTGCTCTTAGAACCTTTGCGTATTGATAATGCCCCGCATATGCTCCCATTGAAAACAACATTGAAGCAGTACAGATAATTGTTCCTAAAATTTTAGTTAACCTTTTCATCGTTAAATCCTCCCAATAAGTTAATTCGTGTGATAACCCTGTTTGTCATTACTCAGGACTATTCCCTCATCTCTTAACTTAAATATTACTCCTGGGAAGCTGAACGCTAACTGAACAAAATGAATATATTTGCTTTTTATTTTACTTTTTATAAAAACTAATAAGAACCAAGCATTTTTATGAATTCTACGAACTTATCTTTTTCGAAGAACCCCCCCATCTCTTCTTTCATCATTAATACGGCATTGAATGGTTGTCGCGCATCAGAATATGAGCGCTTCGTAGTCAAGGCATCATATATATCAGCTATAAGGGCTATCTTAGCATTATCTGAGATCATACAACCTGATAGACCATCCGGATATCCTGTTCCATCAATCCTTTCGTGATGATGCAGAATCACATCCAATGACGCACGAGATAAATAATCCTTCATCAAAAAATAGCCATAACGAGGATGTTTCTTTATCTCATCAAACTCTTCTGCTGTTAATTTTCCTGGCTTATTTAAGATGTCATGACTTATTTTTGTCTTTCCTATATCATGAAACATACACCCCATAGCAAATTCAATCAGTTCCTCTACAGGCCCATCAACAATCAGATTCCAAAGACCTATTCCAAAAACCGTTACATTTATACAATGGGTAAATGTATAGTAATCGTGGGTTCCAAGAGCTAACAGCGATGGTATAGATGCATCACTTTGCAAAGCAAAATCAATAATATTACAGCATATTTTTCTAGTGCGATTAATATTTTCACCACTTCTTGGATCGGCAAAAACATCCTCCATAACATTGGAAGCACACTCATAAATAAGCTTTGATTTATCCTCAACAGAGGTATCATCAGATTGGATAGCATCGCTAATAGAAGACTCCAGAACTTTTTGCAACTGTCTGTAGCAATGATCCTTGATTAATACATCTTTTCCTTGATATTCGCGTAGCATCTTGATCAAGTGATCGAATGCAGTATCAGGTTCTGCAAGTTGCTCTTGTTTTACAAAATTTCCGGTTTCATCTACCCTGGAAGAAAACACATCAATACCAACCACACCTCCGCCCCCGAGGTATAGAAAAAGCTCTTTAGGCACGCGCCTTAGTTTTTCTTCCAAATTTTCCATATAATTATTATTAGATTTATAACATTTATATTATGGATGATAAAAATTACTTTTAAAGGATATCGCTCACGCTAATTTTGAGAGTTTCCTCAAAATTTTAGCAGTTGCCCCCCATATATAATGAGATTCATGCTTAATTTCCAAGAATCTATGATTACGCCCCAGATAAAAAATCTTTTGTGCTACATAATTCTCCGCATTTTTCAAATGAGAAAAAGAGATTTCGAATGCCAATTCTACTTCATCATGCTGGAGTTTTAACTTATAGTCTGGCTCTATTTCACCGACCACAGGTATTAGAAAAAAACCAGTTGGCACTTTAATAGGCTTCATCATTCCATGAATTTTAATTTTATCCTTTTCTATACCCAACTCTTCCATACACTCACGCATTGCTGTTTCAGCAGGTGAAAAATCTACTGAATCAACTTTACCACCAGGAAAACAAACTTGTCCTGGATGATGCTGCAAATTCTCATTTCGCTTAGTTAGCAAAATATTTACAGTATCATTACGCCGTACTAGCGGTATTAACACCGCAGAAGGCCGATATTTTTCATGAGGAAACTCAGGAAATACATCTGCAGGTACTAATTTATCCGCTAAAACTTTTAATAACCTGTCAAACTCCATACAATATTTGATCCTAAAGTTGCATTTTCTTTTATTATGGCAAAAATAATTCTGTTTAATAAACCCTTTAATACATTAACTCAATTTACTGATAACGAAGGGCGAGATACCTTAGCTAACTATATTAATATACCAAAGGTATATGCAGCTGGTCGTTTAGATAAAGATAGCGAGGGATTGTTAATACTAACCGACGATGGCAAATTACAACACAAAATCTCTCATCCAAAACATAAGGAATGGAAAACCTATTGGGTTCAAGTAGACGGACAAATTACTGTTGATGCTATTAATAGTCTAAAACGAGGGTTAATACTAAAAGATGGCAAAACAAAACCAGCCAAATGCAGAATTATCGAAGAACCGGATAACTTATGGACTCGCAATCCACCAATTCGTTATAGAGCTAATATCCCTACCAGCTGGATCGAGCTTTCAATACACGAAGGCAAAAACAGACAGGTAAGAAGAATGACTGCAACTGTAGGTTTTCCAACTTTAAGGCTTATTCGCTATTCCATTGGCAAATGGACATTAGATGGGATTCTATCTGGAGAATATAAGATTATTAATACAGATTAGTAGTTATTAAATATGTCATTTCATGTCGACTAATTAGTGGTATTGATATAAATTTATAACATTGGAATTGGGGATTTAAAGGAGAAAACATGTCCGGTTTTGGTATATTTGTCATAGTTGTCGCCGTTTTGGCTATCGTTCTGGTTGTTATGGCCATAAGAACTGTTCCGCAAGGAAACGAATACACAGTTGAAAGATGGGGGCGCTACATAAAAACACTTACCCCGGGAATGCATTTTATTATCCCGGTAATGGATAGAATTGGCACCAAGATGAATATGATGGAACAAGTACTGGATATTCCATCACAAGAAGTTATCAGTAGAGATAACGCAATGGTACAAGTAGACGGCGTAGCATTCTTTCAAGTTGTTGATGCACCACGTGCTGCTTATGAGGTTAGAAATCTGGTTCATGCCATTCGCAACCTTACCATGACTAACCTCAGAACGGTTCTTGGTTCACTCGATCTAGATGAAATGCTTTCACAAAGAGATCAAATCAACACCCAGCTACTACATGTTGTAGACGAAGCAACGAATCCTTGGGGAGTCAAAGTTACCCGTATCGAGATCAAAGACATTTCACCACCAGTTGACCTAGTCGATGCTATGGCGCGCCAAATGAAGGCGGAGCGTGAAAAGCGTGCCCAGATCCTTGAGGCAGAAGGTAAAAGACAAGCCGCTATTCTTGAAGCTGAAGGCGAAAAACAATCAGTTATTTTGGAAGCTGAAGGTGTAAAAGAAGCAAAATACCGCGAAGCTGAAGCAAGAGAAAGGATTGCTGAAGCTGAGGCCAAAGCAACACAGATGGTTTCCAAGGCAATTGCTGAAGGCAATGTAAATGCAATTAACTACTTTGTTGCGCAGAAATATATTGATGCTTTAGGTCAGGTAGCTACTTCACCAAACCAAAAGCTTATTATGATGCCTCTTGATGCAGCTGCACCAATTGGTTCAATTGCAGGAATCTCGGAGATAATTAAAGATACCTTTGCAAAACAATAAGCACTTATTTCGGAATCCATAGTCTATTAGATATGGATTCCAATTTGTACGCACTGCTGTCCGGGTAAAATATTGCGAACCTTAGGAAAGCAATGTTGAGCAAGGTTCTGGAATGAAGCTGGTGATTTTAGACTTAAATTTTTCAAGCTCCCTGAGCGTAGCCGAAGGGTCAAGAAAAATTTAATAGAATCAATGAGACTTCGGCTACGCTCAGCCATCTTGATTCTATTAAATTACTTTCCCCGGACAGCAGTGAATTTGTACGGAAATGACAAAAGCTTTTTAACTTAATATACAGGAATACAAAATGGGTGATTTTTTTACAACCATTAACCACTGGCACTGGCTGATACTTGCCGTTGTGCTGATTATACTTGAAATCTTTGTTTCCGGCTTTGTGCTTTTCTGGCTTGGTGTTTCTGCAGCCATAGTTGGTATTATCCTAGCAATTTCTCCAGGAATAGAATGGGAAACTCAAACCATATTATTTTCTATATTTTCTGTAGTAAGCATTGTTATTTGGTTTAAATATGGAAAAAAACGCGGCATTGAAAATTCAGACCGTCCTACCCTGAACAAACGTGGCGAACAATATGTAGGAAGGGTTTTTACATTAACTGAACCAATAACTGATGGAGTTGGAAAGATTCGCGTCGATGACTCATCGTGGCGTATTACAGGTGAAGATGCGAACATTGGTGACAAAGTAAAAGTGGTTGGTATTGAATCAACTACCTTAAATGTTGAAAAGATCGAATAACCTATAAAATCCCCCTTGTGTTTGTGACTGGGTTCATAAATAAAAACGAATTACACCTTTAAATATTAGTGTTTGCTTATATGCGTGACATGCATCTCATTATGCCGCACTCTTTATATGTATAAATAAACATAACAAGATTGTTAAATATTTTATTTATAAGGTGTGTGCTATGAAAACTAAATTTATTACAACTATTAAAGTTATTTTTGCTTGCATTACTTTACTTATTTCAATTTCTTCATTTGCTGAAGAATGTAAAGATTCAGTTGTGCTTGTTCATGGAAACACAGGAAAACCATCGGATTGGGATAATACATATCAAGAACTCATAAACCAAGGCTATTATGAAGATGAAATCTTCACTCCTGACTGGGGAAGCAAATACTGCCCTTCTTGTAATAATCACTATGGTTCAGAAGAATACCCTGTTCGTGATGCAATCGAAGCTGCCATAAATACTTCATGCACCGGTAAAATAGATGTAATAAGTCACTCAATGGGCGTAACCCTTTCCGCGCAACAGATTCTTAAACTTGGAGCTGCAGATAAAGTTGACACATTTGTAGGAATTGCTGGTGCCTGGAAAGGGTTATGGTCTTGCGGAGTTTATCCATTCAACGTTTGGAGCTCAACTTGTGGCTCTTACGGCCTTTCAATCGGAAGCCCTCTTCTTGATTCACTTGAAGAACAACAAATTGCAGAAAAAGTTTATTCCATAAAAAGTTATATGGATGAAATAGTTTGCGGCACTGGCTATTGCGTTGTAGATGGAAAGCATAGCAGCCAAATAGATAATGAAATTGATAGCATAACTTATTTATATGGCCACTTTGGACTTCAACTATACACAGCAGACAAACAAATTGAGCTAATCAAATAACCTTACTCTTCAACCACCACACGACTCATTAATATGAGTAATTTGGGCAGCATCAGCTGCCCTTTTTTTATCCCTGCCTATATAATTAATTGATTATATTGTGATAAAAATCGCAGCTTGGAAAACATATATATGTAAAATCATATATAGTTCTGATGTTATATATATTCCGATGATCTTATAGATTTATATTTATATCGAGATAAACACATCAAAACTAATTGTAAAACACATTAATCGTGTTTTTTGATATTGTGCTGAGCTACATACACACCACACCACACCCAAAAGTACAATATTGATTACAAACTTAGCATTAAAGTGTTTAGCAACCTAACCCGACTATCCGGGAAAAAAGGGCAGCAAATTTGCTGCCCTTTTTATTATCTTGAATAGCAAACCTCACCTTGACCTGCAGAAATATTTAAGATGACATGCTGTGTTCCATTTGGAATAGGAAGTTTAAATCCATTTGATGGAGAGCCGGAATAAACAACATTACCTTTTTTATTCAGTTCCACACTTACTGCAAATGTTTTAGTTAATTTACGAACTTTGGTAAGCGTAAGACTCCCCCCCTTACCATACCAACTAATATTAACTCCACGTTTTTGAGTAATACAATTACCTGCATAAGCAATATTAATGGTAAAGATAGATATAATGGCTATTAATATTGAAAATTTCTTCATATGACCTTCCTTTGGACTATATTATCTAAGACTACTATAATCAGAATAGCACACATTACTGAATGCTGGTCACAAACAGAAAGATTAAATGATTTTTGACAAATTTAGTTCCAACCATTGAAGTGCAATTATAGTCATAGCAGTCTGAATTCTTCCGGTTGCTATCATATTCACAGCATCAGAGCGCTTAATAACATGCACCTTAATATCTTCAGACTCTTCATCAAGCCCATAAACACCACCGATATCTGAAGCATCAACTATTGCCGCAAACAAAGATATCTTTTCCGTTGCTCCTCCTGGGCTACAAAAATATTCCATCATTGGAATAACTTTATCTAGCTTACAATTAGCCTCTTCAACAGCCTCTCGTTTTATTAGCTCTTCTAAAGACTCGTTTTCTTTATCGACAACACCAGCAATAGTTTCTAACTGCCAGGGACCAATATCCGAATTCAAAGCGCCAATTCTAAATTGCTCTACTAAAACCACAGAATCAAGATCAGGATCGTATGGTAATACCGCAGCTGCATTACCGCGCTCGAAAACTTCCCGAACAACTTCGTCACTCATTCCGCCTTCAAATTTTTCATGGATTACGGTATATCTATCAATTGCAAAAAAACCATTAAATAGACGCTCTTTATTCAGTATCTTGTAATCCATAGTTACCATTCCTATTCTTTATCAAAAACCGCAATTGATTCAACATGTGCGGTATGAGGAAACATATCCATAACCCCGGCTTTTTTCATTTTATAACCATATTCATTAACCAGCATGCCAGCATCACGAGCTAAAGTGGCAGGATGACATGAAACATAAACAATCCTTTTAGGAGCAAACTTCATTATTTGCGGAATAACATCGATTGCTCCTGAGCGTGGAGGATCAATAAGTACTTTATCAGGAACAACCTCCATCCACGGCATTTGAGTTACATCCTGAGTAAGATCTGCAGTATAAAACTGCGCATTAGTTATACCATTACGCTCTGCATTTATTTGGGCTCGCTCTACTAGTGATTGATCTCCCTCCACACCAATAATTTCTTTAACTCTTCTAGAAAGAGGCAATGTAAAATTACCTAGACCACAAAATAAATCTAGTATTTTTTCGGTCCCATCCAGTTCTAAAAACTCAATCGCCCGATTGATCATCTTTTTATTAATTTCTACATTGATTTGAGTAAAATCATTTGGCTTAAAATAGAAGTCAATATTATGATCTGCCAGTTTATAACTTAATTCTGCATGATCTGGATACAACAAAGTAACTGTATCAGGCCCTTTGGGTTGGATGTAAATTTGAAACTCTTTTTCTTTCCCAAACTCAATAAGCTTGTTGATATCATCATCAGTTGGTGTTTCCAAAACCCTGAAAATCAAAGCCACAGCAGCATCACCAACAGCAACTTCTATCTGTGGAATCTTATCTATTATTGAAGTGCTGGCAATAAGCGCACTAAGATCCATCAAAGAATCACCAACCTTTTCGTGCAAAATTACGCAACTTTCCATAGGTGCAATAAAACTACTAAACTTCTCGCGAAAACCAACCAATACCCTTCCCTTCTTAGGTACATTTTTCACACCAAGTCTTGCTTTATGGCGATAACCCCAAACAGGTCCTGTTAGCGGTTCTAATATCTCTTCTGCTTTAACATTACCTATGTGTTCAAGGTTTTCCAGCAATACGTTTTGTTTAAATTTAATCTGCTCTTTGGATTCCATATGTTGTAAGTTACAACCACCACAAACACTAAAGAAATGACACTTTGGCTCAACTCTAAATTCTGATGCACGCAATACCTCTTCAACCATACCTTCATCATAACGTCGATGAGTACGAGTATATTTAAAAGAAACCTCTTCACCAGGTAAGGCGCCATGAACAAATGCAGTTTTACCATCAATTCTTGCAACACCTCTACCTTCATGGCTAAGGGATTCTATTTCCACTTGTACTGGAGGAAGAGATAATTTCTTTTGGCGTCTTTTGCGTGATTTTCCCATTTGAATACCGTTATTTAAGAGTTAAATAAAATCAATTATAAATTGGAGCGATATTATCCTAGATAATATCTAAATAAGCCAGTCAATTAAAAAACCATATTTAGCCACCACTAATGACAACTATTAGTTGACGTATTTACCTATTATTAAATAAAATGCTTTATGACAACTAACTAATATTAAAATGATAAACTATGTCATCATTACAAGAACGATTAAAAAAATTACGCTTGAAAAGTAATAAATCGGTACAAAGCATTGCAAATTGCTGCGGAGTCACCAGACAGGCTGTATATAAATGGGAAAATGGCCAAAGCACTCCTGATGTTAACCACTTAGTAAAACTAGTAGAATTATTTGACAGCTCTGCAGAATATATTGTTTTAGGGCAGGAAACTATTGATAACTCAAATAGTAAAGCGATCTTAAATGACCTTCTAAACAAATTAAATAACGCCACACAATATTCTCAACTAGTTAAGAGCATTTCTGAATATCTTAATCGATGTAGACTGGATAAGTTCTTCTATATGCAGAAGTTTCGAGGTGACATAAGTCCAGAACCTTATGTATTTGCCATCACTGACCTACCAATGGTTTGGCTCAATGAATATCGTAATAAAAAATATGCATCAATAGATCCAACATGGGAATATTGCTTTAACAATGTTAATCCTATTTTAGGAGATAAACTTTTTATCCCATTATCAAAAACTAACTGTCCAATTACAAAAGATTTTATTAATGGAATGGAAACATACGTTCCTTCTTGTGTTTTAGTTCCTGTTCATGGAGGATGCTGTCTAAGCGCATTTGTTGTTTCAAGTAAGACAAATAATTCCGAAGACAAACAGTTGCTAGCAAGATACACTGATTCAATAACTTTAATTGGACATCACTTGCATTCAGCAGTGCATCGCCTGCAAGAACAAGAAAACACCCATCACCATTCTGTGCTCTCAGAAAAAGAGTTAGCAGCAATAGCTTTACTGGCAGAAGGGAAAAATATTGAGCAAATTGCAAATAAACTACATATTACTAAAGCGGCTGTAAGCGCAAGGATTGACCGAGCCAAAATCAAGCTTAATGCTAATAATCGTGAACAGCTAGTTCTTTATGCTGCATCCAGAAATATACTCCCTCATAATTTAAGTGGCATCCAAACAGACAAGCCTAGTCAATATCAATACCGAATTTTAGATATAATTTAGCTTTACACTCCATTCATCTACATGCATGACAACTATAAGTTTACATATTTATAAATATATTTATAAATATGTGTATAGCGCGATAGTCATAAATAGTGTGAAATATTAAATATACTGAAAATAATAGGATAAAAAGAAAATTAAACATCCTTAATGCTTATAATGACAAAGAAAAACATAAGCTTAAGCGCCAATAATTTTTAAAACACAGATAAAAACCAATCTTTTATAAAGAATAAAAAAACCTAAATGGACGGAAATATCCGAAATCAGTCGAGTTTATGATCGGATAGAAGAAAGATACTCAGATTCAAGCATACCAGTTTGCAATTTGGGTGAAAAATTTCAGGCGTAAGCCTGAATAGCGGGGGAACCAATGGGGGCTTGGGTTATTGAATTTCAATATTCCAATCCCATTGGTTCATTTATAAGCTGTTATGCTTTATTTTTGTTTCCATGCACCAGAACTATCCTGGTACCACCATCCCTTTTTAGCTTGTCCAATCCATGTTTTGGCATAAGTCATTTGTTGTTTCTTTTGCCATTGCGGATTTCCTAAAGCTCTTGCCGATTCTTTATACAAGGCAGTCCTTTCATTATTTATTGAATTTACAAGTTTATTTACTTTCCCTCTTTCTTTTGGGCTAACTGCTTTATTATTCTTCATAGTAAGTAGCCCATCATTGGTCAAACCTACTGCTCCACTATCAAGATATGTGGAAACTTGTTGCATTTTAGACTTTAGAGAATTCTCTAGTTTGGTTACTGCAGGGCTTATACCTGCTGCATGAGCTGACGGTATAACAAATTCAACTATTGTATTTGATGCCACATATGCGAATTCTTGCAAACTTTCGATAGAGCTTTGCTTATCACCTTCTTTCTTTTCTTCAATCCCCATAATCCGTTTTACCGAATCTTCTGCAACCTCTTTTGCCTTAGCTTCCGGAAAATAAACGTTTATGGTCACACATGCCGTAATAAATACTGCAATAGCGATAAATATTAACTTTTTCATTTCGATCTCCTTTTTCAATAATTGAAACTATTGTGTAACTGGGGCGCCACTCTCTATAGCACCTTTAATTTTTTCGATTAGATCTACCCAACTTACTTGTGATTCGTAGCCAACAATATCGATCCTTGGAATAAAGCTACCCTTTACAATATAGTACCCTTCTCCTTTAGGCTCAATACCAGTGATAATACAAACCCCATCTTCAAGTTTTAGGTTAATACCAATCTTTTGATATGAGAATTCTTCAAAAAATCGTAAATATGTTCTCGAAAGTGATCCCCCAACACCCCCAATATCAGAAATAAAATCAACAGCTTTCTGACTTATTCTGCGTTTTGTGTCATCATTATCTGGTGTATACATACTCATATTCATACCAATAGGAAACCATTGTTCCAACTGAATATCTTTTGCATAACCAGTTAGCTTTCCGGTTATCCTCCCAAATTGAAGCGTAGAGGAAAGTTCTTCAAGATCCAATTTATCGATCTCTAAATCACCGCGCATTCGCGGAACAATCCCTAAAGGATCCTCTATAGCGAGATTAGAAATAGTCATCTCACCATTAAATAGATTTACTTTTGCACTACCGCCGATTTGGATCATATTATTTTCAAATACCACCTGTGGAAATGATGCGTTTATTACCCCTTGCATTTCCGGCCATTGTAGCGCTGAAGTAAGATTTGTAAGGCTAATATCTTCCACTTTTATTCCAAAATCATATTTATATTTCTCAATATTAAAACCTAGATCCTGAATATAAACTGAATCAACGATAATTTTTCCACCTAGTGTAGGCACTTTGAATTTATCAATATTTAACGAATTTGCTCCTAAAATAAAATTCAAAACAGAACTGTCAAACGGAATTAATTGAAAATTACCGCCATACCAGCTGATCGTTGATGGGCTGGCACTACCGTCGCTATTCCAGTTAATAATTCCTGATAACCCATTAATACCAATAGATTGATCATCATAGCTATAATTAAGATCTGACAACTCCACTCTACTAGTAATTAAGGGATTAGTTGATAAAGGTTTATTAGCACGAATAGATGCTGCTATATCACCAGATAGTTTTAATTTCGTCCTTTCAAAAAAAGGCATAACAGGATAATCAACCTGAGATACCATCTGAGCAAGATCAAATTTATTAAGATTTAATTCAATTAAATCTACGGAAAAATCTTTACCTACATCGATTTGTGACGCCAAATCCAAGTTCAAAATACCTGGTTGATCAACTATAAATGAATCAAGCGAAATACTCTTTGAATTTATAGAATAATCTCCAAGAACATCTATGCTAATTGGCTTTAATGGTTCAAAGCTATAAAAGTGTTGTTCTGTATCACTTATGTCATAGGTTAAATAGATAAACGCTTTTTGCAGAACAGAGTGTATATCATATGTAATGCTGGATTTATCTATATTAATGCTAATCTCGCTTTCCAAGCCTGCCTGATATACCCCTGTACTTTTGCTGTTTTCAAGACTAATGTCTTTAGATATTAGATGCGCATCAAGCATGTAATTATTATTACGAATAAATAACTTGGTATTAAAATTAATTAATCCTTCAATCGTTTGTAAATCAAATTCTTTTAGAAACTTGTCTGTAACTGTTTTAATGGTTGAGAGATTAATGTTCCCATTACAAACAGCTTGCAATTCATTATTTTTAGCCTCAATTGAAATCTTTTGAGCGCCACCAAATACATTAAGATCTGAAATATTAGATATGAGCTTTGAGTTTTGATTATCATATTGAAATGCAATATGTACTACCTGATGGCCTAATAAGTCATTTTCCAAATCTAATTTACCAGTTGGACATTTAAAGACTACTCCATCGAAAGATGCATTACGACATTCAAAATTTACATCTTTAAGATATTGATCAATTTGGGGTAAATAGATTGATTCGATATTCGCCTTTAATTCCAAATCTTGATCTAAAAGCCATCCTGCATTAAACGTAATACCTTCTAATTTTGCATAAGGAGATGAAACTATGGGTATTTTAATATCGAAACCTGTAATACCATATGCACTTTTTACAGTTAGCAAAAAAAACAGCACCAAAAAAGTGCTTTTCTTTAGATAATTAATCTCTTTAATTTCCCACGAAATGTTCATATATATATATTTTAGCGCGTAACAAACAATTTTTATAAAAAAAGGGCTCATTGCCGAGCCCTTTTTCTAAAAATCACAGCCAATAGTTATTCAATAACTATCTGCACCTCACCATCAATTACTGCTGGTGCATCGGTAACAACAGGTCTATTAGCATAGCTTGCCATATCATCTGTTATACCATCAACATCATCAACAGTAGGTAACGCCAAAGAAGTATCGACATCCATCTGCCCAGTACAAATCGCTGTATCACCAACTTCTGTCATGGTTTGTTCACGATCAATACCTTTAACAACATAACTTGTGGTGCCATCACTTAGAGTGGTTCCATCTTTCAGTGTAAATACGTTGTTCCAACGATCTGTTGTGTCATCTTGATCCCACGGAATCCCCCAAAGCTCACCAACACCACCATATTCTAGCTTATATGTAGCATTATGGTATTCAGTTTGCTGATCACCATCTTCCCAATTCATGTCATTGGAATCAGAGTGCTTATATAGCATCTGTATTGGAGCATCAAACTGTACATATTCCCCGCTGTCATCTTTAACTGCAGAGTAAATATTCCATGAGTTTGCACCAGTTTCCCATCTATAAGACACATCAGCATTCCATGTATCCCAAACGGTTTCTAGCCCATCAATTGAAGTTAGCATTGCTTGTGATTGAATTCCCCAATTATATTGACTGGCGTCACTAGGTGTAACTGGAGATCCTGAAGTTCCCAATCTAACCACTTTACCAACATCTTCATGACTATCATCACCGCCAACACTAGCTACAGTTAATGTTAGCTCAGCCTTATCAAAGGTATAAGTAGCAGATGTAACTGTTGGTGCAACCGGTCCATTTTGATCCCATGTTTGCTCAATAGCATCATAAAATGGCGACTCACTATTTGTCTGATCAATTTGATTTTGAGTAATCTCTCCCCTTAAACAATCTTGGAAACAATGAAGAGTAATAGAATCAGCTTGTGCAAATGCTGAATCAGAACCATTAACAAAGGTTTCAACAAAAATTGTTGCCTTACTTGTATCCTCTTCACCTTGATCATTCAAGAAAGGATAACTTATCGAACCACCAATTTGATCTGAATAGAAGTTAAACCATGGAATATAAACCTTAACCGGTGCTTGAAGATAATTTATGACCTCTCCCTGATCATTCCACGCTCTGGTTCCTATTGCGTAAAAACCAGCTCCAGCAACAGTTTGATTACCTTGCTCTGCAAGAGCTAACTCGGTATCAGAAGTATATTCGACAATATATTCAAAGCCTTCAGTAATTTGATCTACACCTTCACAAGTAATTTCAGATTCTTGCGCATTACACTCAGGAGGAATCCATGGCCACCAACCAAGAGCCAGACCTTCAAGATCGGTAAGAGCAACTTCAGTTTTAGTGCTCTTAATCATTTTTCCAGGAGCCTGAACCAAAGTATATTCTTGAGGGTCCTGTTCTTGAGCATTGCTACCAAAATTCTCACGAACAACTGTGGTAATAGCTGTCAAATCAGTACCATATGGCACCCAAATCCCCCAATATCCAATGTGCCCAAATACTGTATCATCTCCAGCTTCAGCCTTAAACGGAAAGCCAGAATTTATATCTACACGAGAACCAGCGTTATCGCCTTCTTTATAATAAAGATTGTAACGCCATACTTGGGTATCAAAGTCATTTCTATCTAAGCAGGAATCCACAATTGGATCTGAATCACGAATAGCCTTGTAAAAATTAGTGCCATTAAATGCCACATCATAAGTTTTATTCAAGTTTTGATTGTTAGATACCTCAGTCCTAATCATAGTTAATGTGCCTGAATCGAGCGATTCATTACCCTCATCAGGTACTTCAACATTTAATTTTATTGCAGCTTTCCCGACATCTCCATCAGCATCTTCAAAAACTACTTTCGTTTGAAGAGAGGTATTCATAATTACTGTAATTTCGCCACCTTGCGTACCAAATGTTTCAGAATTAACTTCGTCTTCATAGAACAAGAATGCAACCGCACCTTCTGGAGCATCATCTGGTGGCGTTGTTGTCTTCAATACACCAGCACCATATACATCATATTGATCATCTAAGAATTGAAAATTCAGTGTGAATTCACCAAATGGTTTATCATCACTAACGCCTTCAGTAATAATGGTTTCTACTCGCATATACCCCATTAAAGAACCATCATCTTCATATTCAGGGAACCATGCATGAACAATTTGAGGTGAAGAATTATCAGCCCTGGCTGAATTAACAGTCCATGTTTCATATGAGGCTGCATTTGAACCACTAGATTGATCATTTTGACTTGATGAAGCACCAGTTTTACGACAATCTGAGACATTAATCATTGCCAGATATGGATCTTGATTTACCATCTCCTTGTAACCTGTTTGGCCTATATAGCACATGATTTCATTTATTATATCAAGTGACTCCATAGACTCATCCCATACGAATGTATTAACCTCATCGGTTGTATATTCGGTATCTGCACTATCATATGCCATGCTTCTTATTTGTTGCGGAAACATCTTAAGAAGTTTCTTCATTGTTGAAATACGCATACCTGAAATTTCAGCAGATGCTGAAACGACACTAATAGTTTGCGGCATTGATAAACCTGTAACAGCCTGAGGTGTTTGAGAATCACCACCTGAATCAGTACTAGATCCACCACCACAAGCAACCAAAGTTGCAGACAATGCTGCAGCTCCAATAAATTTAGAAATTTTCATAATGCTAACTCCATAAATCCATCTAAAAATAGTGGCAACATCCATAATTAGTCCATTATCTTTGCCACATCCGATAATCTAAAGTTAAGCACATTAAAATTATGATTTTTATGACATATGGCTCATTACTAATTGATTTTATTAATTTTGATAACCTGGTCACACTAAAACAAAAGTTAACATTAAATTTATTAGTTATATAATCGTTTATATAAAAATATTTGCTGCAAAAAAGCTAATTATCCAATTTGTAACAAAATCGTAATGTTAGCAGTTCAAATTTAAGTAATTCCCGAATTCAAGTAAATAATTGCATACGGATATGTACTATAATTATGTTAATAGCAACTTACGAAAAACAACCAGAGATCATAATTAACTCAATGCAACAAGAAAAAGAAATTGAAAACCAAGAGCTATATATTAACCGAGAACTAAGTCTGTTAAGTTTTCAGTTTAGAGTTTTGGAACTAGCTAAGGATGAATCTATCCCGCTTTTAAATCGTCTGCGGTTTTTATGCATTTCCAGTTCTAATCTTGATGAATTTTTTGAATTACGAGTTTCTGGTTTAAAAAGGCAAGTCTTAATGGGGATGTCAGTCCAAGGAGCTGATTATCCTGATCAAACACCTGCATCAGAACAGCTAAAGCAAATACGTCACCTTGCTCATGGGCTGGTAGATGAACAATACCGGGTATTAAATGAAACGATAATTCCGGCAATGGAAAAAGAAGGTATTCATATTACCCGCAGAACACATTGGAACAGCAAACAATCAACATGGGTAAAAAAGTATTTTGAAGACCAACTATTCCCCATACTTACACCAATAGCATTGGATCCAGCCCACCCTTTTCCAAGGGTTCTAAATAAAAGTTTGAATTTTATCGTATCACTAAAAGGTAAAGATGCCTTTGGCAGATCAAGCGAACTTGCCATTGTGCAAGCTCCGAGAGCTCTACCTAGAATAATTCCATTACCAAATGAAATAGCAAATTATCAAAATGAATTCATATTCTTATCATCTGTTATTCATGCTCACATAGATTCAATTTTCCCGGGAATGGAGGTTACAGGATGTTATCAATTTAGGGTAACCAGAAATAGTGACCTTTTTCTCGATCACTCAAAAATGGATGACTTACTCCATGCAGTAGAAGGCGAACTTTTTTCCAGAAGATACGGAGATACTGTAAGATTGGAAATAGTTGATAGTTGCCCTGAAAAACTAAGTACATTTTTATTAAAAGAATTCAAATTAGGTGAAGATGATCTTTATCTGGTAAATGGCCCTGTTAATTTGAATAGAATGGAAAATATTATTAACCTAATCGACAGACCTAATCTTGAATTTAAACAACACAGTCCTGTAATACCAGCTAATTTAGGTCGTAATTCAAATATATTTGATGTTATTGCCAAAAAAGATATTTTGGTTCATCTACCATTCGAATCATTTTCCCCAATCATTGATCTATTACAACAAGCTTCGGTTGATCCTGATGTAGTTGCTATAAAACAAACTCTTTATCGTACCGGCTCTGATTCTATGCTTGTTGATATTTTGGTCAATGCAGCGCGATCAGGCAAAGAAGTCACAGTTATTATTGAACTGCGTGCCCGTTTTGATGAGGCTGCTAATATCCATCTGGCAACTTATTTGCAAGAAGCTGGTGCTCATGTTGTTTACGGCGTTGTCGGATTTAAAACTCATGCCAAGATGCTGCTTATTACACGCCGAGAAAAAGGCAAGATTCGCAACTATGCACACCTAAGTACAGGTAATTATCACGCAACAACTGCCAGACACTATACTGATATGGGACTTTTGACGTGCGATAAAAAAATCACCAAAGATGTACATAAGCTTTTTCTTCAAATGACAGGAATGAGCAAAAAAAGCGATGTTAATAATATATTACAATCCCCTTTTACCTTATATAAATCGATCCTTCAGTTTATCGAAATAGAAACTAAAAATGCCAAAGCAGGCAAACCAGCCAGAATAATTCTTAAAACAAACGCCCTAACCCATAAAGATATTATTGATGCTCTATATCAAGCATCGCAAGCTGGAGTGCAAATTGATCTAATAGTTAGAAGCATTTGCTGCCTACGCCCTGGAATTAAAGGAATATCGGAAAATATAAGAGTAATATCAGTTTTGGGTAGATTCCTTGAACATACAAGAATCTATTACTTTGAAAATAATGGTGATCCGAATGTTTGGCTAAGTAGTGCTGATATGATGGAAAGAAACTTATTTCACCGCGTAGAGACTGGTTTTCCTTTAAATGACCATGACATCAAAAAACGAGTCATTAATGAAGGACTTGAACCATACCTAACCAACAATATTAAGGCTTGGATTTTAAATGATAATGGCGAATACTCCAAAGCACCTGTTGAAAACCCTGAAGAAGAAAAGTCTGCTCAACAATATTTGATGGATCTACATAGTATTTAAATTTAAAGCTTTTAATTTAATGCTGATTTTATTATTAATTTAATCAGGCAATTCAAATTACTAATAAAATATACATAGCCAAACTGATTTTTCATCCTTTTTTGTTGCTACCACACGATGCCTTTGTTGTGCAGGTATATTAATATAATCTCCCGGCAGCATTGCAACTATTCCATTTTCAAATTCAAGTTCGGCACTTCCAGATAGCAATATTACAAATTCATTTTGCTCTTGCTGATACCAAAAACCTTGCTCTGATGAATGTCCATGAGAAACAATGCGTTCAATACAAACACTATCTGATGAAATCAGAGTTGTCACCAATTCGTCTGGCAATTCACAGGGAATATCTTTAAAGATGTTTTGTAACAAAATTCAGCTTCCAACCCGATTCTTTTACCGCTTTTTGCTCAAGAATCAAGTCTGCCTCGGTAAGTGGATTTTGCTGCAACCATTCGACTGGAAAAACTAAATCTATCGACCCTTTTTCTGCCTTAAACCCTAACTCATCCAGTGGCACATGATTGCGGGAACGACAAAACAACACTGCCAATCTAAAAATTAGGCATAATGCTGTTACGCGATAACAATCACAGGCTGGTAATTTACCCAAAAGCTTCTTTGGAAATGACCTTCTATGCCCTTCTATTATAAAACGCAAAACCTGCTGTTCTTCTCTAGTAAAACCAGCCAAATCAGCATGTTTAACCAGATAGGCGCTGTGTTTATGATATTTAGCGTGTGATACAGCTAAACCAGTTTCATGAACCATTGCAGCCCAGCGCAAGTAATTCACGCTCTGTATATCATCAAGTTGCAAACTGGTTTTTAAGGCTTCAAATATATACATGGCAGCGTTTTCAACCAATTGACTCTGTTTTTCATCAAATTTGTAATCATTTGCAAATTGTTTAATAGCTGTATCGCGAATATCGTGATGTTCTATCTTTCCATACAAATCAAGCAGCATCCCTTCGCGCAACCCACCATCACACGGAATAATAGTTTCGATATCAAGGTTTTTCATAAGCCCGTATAAGACTGCAGTTCCACCAGCGAACGCATTTGCCCTGTCCTGACTTATATCAGGATGATCTTCCCCCTTAAACCTACCATTTTCTACCAAATCTTTTCTTAATCTATCAAGCGCTTCAAAGGTTATTTCACCATTGGTCCAACCTTTTTGTTCTAACACTTTACCGATCGCAATAATTGAGCCTGCAGATCCAATAACAGTTTGCCAGCCAATATTCTTCATATGTAACACAAATGGCTGAATTTTAAGGCCTGCTTTAATTACAGCTCTATGCATTGCTTCTTTAGTAACCATACCATCCGGAAAGAAATCTACAGTTGATGATAAACAACCTATATCAAGGCTTTCCATATCTATGGAATCGAAATCCCTACCAATAACAAGCTCGGAGCTACCACCACCAATATCAATTAAAAGACGATTTTGACCATCTAACTCAATACTACGAGCAACCCCAAGATAGATAAGGCGAGCTTCTTCATAACCAGAAATAACCTCTACCGAATAACCGACAATCTCGGTTGCCCTACTAACAAAATCCCTGCTATTTCTGGCCCTTCTTAAAGCATTGGTACCAACAATTTTGACAAATCTCGGGTGAAAATCTTTAAGACGCTGACCATACATTTCAATAATATCAAGACCGCGTTGAATAGCCTCTTCGGTAAGGTTTTTTTGATCATCAAAACCTTCAGCAAGCTTTACGGGATATCTGATTTTATCGATTACGGTAAATTTGGTTCCATCAACTTCCGCAATCATAAGGTGGAAGGTATTTGACCCTAGGTCTGCTACAGCACAGGTAATAGGTGGTTTGCTCACAAAATTTCCTTTTTGTTCAACGCCATATAAAAAACACAAATTCCTTTCTTGTCAAAATTCCCCTTATATATTATCAATACGAATTAAGGAAAATCTCATAGATTCTTTTATATATGCAATAAGCACGATACTATATCAAATATCATGGAATGAAAAAGGAATTTTATTTGATGGCCAGCTCCGAGCATGGAAAGGTCGATAGCCTTGAGCTAAACAAAGTTGAAAGCAATAGCAATCTACCACCTTTGCTACTAATTGATGATGACCCTTTATTAGTTGAAACCAGTAGTTTTCTACTGCAGGATTCTTTTCGCGTTTATTCTGCAAAAACCAGAACCCAAGCCCACACCTTATTGCAATCTATCAATGAAACTCCTGTTGTAGCGTTAGTTGATTTAGGTCTTCCTCCCACCCCTCACACGCCACAAGAAGGTTTTGCACTAATAGCAGACTTACTGGCATTTAATTCTATGATGCGCATTATCGTGTTATCCGGCCAAAGCCGTGATTCAAATGTACAGCACGCAATGACCCTTGGGGCAGCTGATTTTATTGCCAAGCCATGCGCTCCGGAAGATTTAAAACAAAAGTTAATTCAACAAGCCAAACTTTATTATTCTGAAAGCAGTCATAAAACCAAACAAGAAAAGTCATTAATTACCGGTAAATGCCCGGAAATTTTAAACCTAAATACCCAAATAAAAGTTTATGCTAAAACTCCATTCCCAGTTCTTATTACTGGTGAATCCGGCTCAGGAAAAGAGCTTATAGCTCAAGAACTACATAATCACTCAAACAACAATAAAGAACCATTTTTAGTTATAAACTGCGCCGCCTTTACCGCTGAACTTCTAGATTCTCAGCTTTTTGGACATACAAAAGGTTCTTTTACTGGCGCAGATAAAGACAAAACCGGATTTTTTACTGATGCAGGCAAAGGAACACTATTTTTAGATGAGATTGGCGAGATGCCGCTTGGCCTACAGTCCAAGCTACTCAGAGTTCTAGAAAATGGAGAGTTTTATCCGATAGGAAAAACCACACCACATAAAACAGAAGCACGAATCATTGCTGCCACCAATCGTGATCTGCTACAAATGGTAGAAGAAGGACGATTTAGACACGATCTATATCACCGCCTCAGTGTACTAACATTAAATTCAATTCCTGTCTGTAACCGAGGTCAGGATAAATTACTTCTTCTAGAACATTTTCAAAATTCACTAGCAGAAACTGTTCCCCCATTTACTTTATCTAATGATGCCGAACTGGTCTGGCTTAATTACACATTCCCCGGCAATGTACGTGAACTTAAAAACATTGTAATTCGCATCGGAACCAAACATCCTGGCCAGATTGTGGATGTTGATACCCTGATATCAGAACTAGAACAAGACCAATCTATCTGCCAAACCTCTGCTGCTTACGGTAATACGATATCTGACAACTTATCTACAGGTTCCGATTCTTCTGAGGATGAAATAATTGCCAAGTTACGCTCTGGTCAATCACTTGATGCGGCCCTACATTCACTTGAATCAGCTTATATTCAAGCGGCTTTAAATGAGTGTGCCGGCAACTTAAGCAAGACAGCAAAATTATTACAAACCAATCGCACTACCCTTTATGGAAAGATGCAACGACTTGGGTTAATGAATGAGTAAATGTAAAAGGATTTAGGTTATGTATTTAGAATATTTTGGATTAAAAAGGCCTCCTTTTAAAATAACCCCTGATGCCAGCATGTTTTATGACGGTGGTGCCCGCGGCAATGCTCTGGATGCTCTAATCTACGCAATTCTAAATGGAGAAGGTATTGTAAAAGTTGTTGGTGAGGTTGGTAGCGGCAAAACCATGCTATGTCGAATGTTAGAACTAAAGCTGCCGCCAGAAGTTGAGATTGTCTACATAGCTAACCCCAACATATCGGCAGAACATATTCTACATACTATTGCCATCGAACTGGATATTAGTGTTGATGAATCTTCAAGCCGCCTCGAAGTAATGCAAAAATTACAGCATTTCCTTTTAGAACGGCACAAAAATGGCTATCAGATTGTTGTATTTGTTGAAGAAGCCCAAGGAATGCCTATAGCAACCCTTGAAGAAATCAGGCTCATGAGCAACTTGGAAACCGATCAGGACAAGCTATTACAGATTGTGCTATTTGGACAGCCAGAGCTTGATGAAAATTTACAGCAACCACAGATAAGACAGCTAAAAGAACGTATTACCCATAGTTTCTTTTTAAGCCCATTCACACCTGAAGAAGTCCATAAATATCTTAACTTTCGCATGACTGTTGCGGGTTATCATGGACCAGATATATTTTCACCAAAAATCGCAAGGCTAATATGTAAACACACAGGTGGATTATTACGCAGAATCAATATTGTTTCTGATAAAGTGCTACTTTCTGCGTTTGCTCAACAAACGCATAATATTAATAGAAAGCACGTTGTTGCCGCAGTTGAAGACAGCGAATTCAGCAGTATAAACCCAACAAAAATACCTTATAAATTGCTGATTACAGGTTTGACTGCTTCACTATGCGCAATTATGATTTTAATTGGACTAAAGCTTACCGACATAGACAATAAGACTCCAAAATCAATACAAACTAAATCAACAGCAGAAGAGAATAAATTTCCAAAAAACCAATTAGCTATAACTCCACCATCTAAACAATCAAGCATTCAACAACAATATGTTAAACAGTCAGAACCTAAGACTGATGTGAATTTGCAATCCAATATATCAAATCAAGTTCCTATTAAATCAGTAACTGCAATAACTACCACATCTAAAAAGCCAAACAATTCACAAAACGTTAAATTACTAAGCAATCTGCAAAAAAGAATACAGGCTACTAAATCCTGGCTTTCTAATAACAGTCCAGACATATACACGATTCAATTAATGTCAATAAAAGAGCAACATATCAACCACTTACACAAATATCTTAGCGGCATTTCTGAAACAAACTTATTTAATGATATTTATATTTATCAGACAGATAAAAATGACGGTAAATTATTCGGGGTTTTATACCAAAATTTCTCGTCAAAAAAAGATGCTTATGCTGCATTAAATGCATTACCAACTATACTTAATGCTAATAGCCCTGTGCTTAGAACCATCCGAGGGATCAATGGAGAGATTTCCAAAAGCTATGGAAAAAGCAATATGTAAATATGCGACTGGAATCGCAACCTACAAATCAAACATGAGAAATTCTTTATCAATGGAAATTAGAAGCTCAAAAAGGTTATTGCTAAAACCTTTTCTTAAAGTTATTTGTTTAATCACTGCAACTATGTTCATATTTTCTTGTGATGAATATACTAAGAATCAAATTGATTATTCAAACGGACATATAAACTCAAATAAGTCATTGAACAATGCAGAAATAAGACAACGTCAAATACCGCGTCCAGTTAAAGCAACGCCATTTATACCTAACCCAGAATCACAAACATTAGAACGATATTCAGTTAACGTTCAAGACGTACCTATTCGCGAACTACTTTTTGCCATCTCGCGTGATGCCAAAATCGATCTTGATATTAAAAACGATATAGAAGGGAATATAACCTTAAACGCGATCAATCAAACACTGCCCCAAATCATGGATCGCATTTCAAACCAGGCAGATATCAGATACCGTTTAAAAGGAAACCTACTTCTTGTAGAAGCAGATAAACCTTACCTAAAACATTATACCGTTGACTACCTTAATATATCTCGTGAAAGCGAAAGTGTTATTACCACATCGACCGGCATCAGTAACGGTGTAACCGAAGAAGGAAGTTCACAAGAAGGAAATTCTTCAACAACATCCGTAACAAATACTAGTGAAAACAAATTTTGGGATACATTAAGCCAAAACATATCCTATATTATCGAAGAAGAATCAGATTCGAATTCTTCCGAATCAACTAATGAAAGTAACGAAAGCACTGAAACATCTGAAACAGCGCAATCATCTGACACAGCATCCTCTGCAGTAATTATCAACAAAGAAGCTGGGGTAATTTATGTGCGCGCTACATCAAAACAACATGCAGATATTCAAAAATTTCTAGATACAGTCCTATCCAGTGTTAGACGGCAAGTTCTTATTGAAGCAACAGTTGCTGAAGTAACACTAAATGACCAACATCAACTTGGAGTAGACTGGGCAACAATCGCTGATGACCTGGGGCAATTTTCAATATCATCTGCATTTTTGGGAGATAATTTTGCAGCTGCAACCGGCGTAATATTCCCATCGAATTTCTCCGGAGCTCCAAGCTTTAACGTAGCTTACCAACGCGAAAAAAATGGCAGGACTAGCGGCATTTTACTTAAGATGTTAGATCAATATGGTGACGTTAAGGTGCTTTCCAGCCCCAAAATAATGGCTTTAAATAACCAAACATCGCTTCTAAAAGTTGTTGATAATAGAGTCTATTTTTCTATTGATGTAGAGATCGATACAGATACAGATACAGGAACCAGCACCACAACATATGATACAACAGCACATTCAGTACCTGTTGGCTTTATTATGAATGTAACTCCTTTTATTACTGAATCGGAAGAGATCATACTAAATATTCGCCCTACTCTTACACGAATTGTTGGATATTCATATGATCCTAATCCAGCCTTGGCTCAGGTTGGCGTAACCAATCCTGTTCCAGAAGTTCAAATACGCGAAATGGAATCTGTATTAAGAGTTAATAGTGGCAACACTGCTGTAATTGGCGGATTAATGCAAGATAGTGTTACCAAAGATGACCAGGGACTTCCATGGATATCAAAACTACCAATTATCGGCAATGCATTTTCATATAAAAACAATGATCGTCAAAAAACAGAGTTGGTTATATTTCTTAAGCCAACATTAATCAAAAACGCAAGTATAGAGCGCGATCTAAAAGAGTTTCGCCCGTTCTTGCCAAATACCAGCCAATCAATGCCAAGCCAAGAAGAGCAAATCTCTAGCATAAGGAAGGATAACGCTAAATGAGTTTACTACTTGATGCTTTGAAACAAGCTGCCGACAAGAAACAACAACCCGATAAGGCTGGCAAAAAAAAAGCTACTACAGAAACTGATAACGCACAAAAACCAGAAAACACTGATGCCGTATCGACCGACAAAATAACTCTTGAACTTGAAGAAATTCATGAAGAACTTACCGGAGAAGAATTATCCGAATCAACTGATGATAAACATGACATTATCAATGAAGACGTTAAGCAACAGGATGAAAACTCGTTTGAAATGGATCATTTTGATCCAGATGAAGTTTCACTAGAGCAAATAGAAGAATCAGATCCAACTCCTCAAAATCAACCAGAATCAGATACAGAGCATGAACTAACTCAAGATGTAACAATTGAAACTACTGAGCTTGAAACTGAAACATTAACTAGCGAACAAAAACAATTAGCGTCGGAACCTGGCACCACAACCACACAAGAATTTTCAGAGCCAAAACAACAAAACAACAATATCACTGCTGATACAAAAAAAGATATTGCGATAGAATCAAAGCCTGTTGATTCAAATGAAACCGAATCAATAAAAACAGAGAAACAAGATAAAATAACTCCCGATGATAATTCACAAGACCAGACCCCTAAAAAGTCACCAGGGAATAAAGCAAGAACAATGGCTCCTGAAAACGCCAAAATTATCGCTGGTCCAGACAAAAAGAGAAACCGAAAATCCAAATACTTAGTTATTGGTCTACTAAGCCTTGGCATTTTAATAGCGGGAGGATTTCTTGGCTATCTTTATTATCTGGATCAAGATAGTCAAATCAGCACTAACATAGCCACATTAAGCCGCCCACCTTCAACTAGAATCAAGCCTATTGATGACCTAAGTGCTGCCTCTAATCAAATATCAGATGAAATGCAAAATAACGCAGCAAACATTGCCAGCGATCAACAAGTAAAAGGTTCAATTGCAAATATTGAAAACGATGAAATAAGTACTGACAATGCTGTTCAAAACGATCTGCAGCAATCACAAGAAGCTAATTCAAATAAAACCACAGAAGACACACTATCCAATATACGATATCAAGAAAAATCAAACTTAAAGATCAACGAATCTACCCAAAATAAAGAGGCAGAAATTGCAGCTGAAGAACTTCCTCCAACCCTTAATTCAGTACTAAATTCCCACCCATTTGTTCAAGCAACCCCAATGAAAAAAGGGTCAGTAACAATTGAACCTGCAATTAAAATCAAAAGAAATTCGAACAATACTGCAGCAGCAAAAAACATTGCAAAGGGCTATACCTTATTTAATAAGGGAAAATATCAGCTTGCAAAAACAGAATACCAAAAGGCAATAAATCTTGCTCCTGATTCAGTTGATGCTTTACTTGGTTTAGGTGCTATCGCGATTATTGAAGAAGATAAGCAAAAAGCTAAAACTTACTACAGCAAGGTCTTAGATTTAAACCCACAAAACACTACTGCCGTAAATGCAATTACTACAATTGATAGATCTCAGCAATCAAGTGAAACCTTGATAAAACAGAGTATTACACAATCTCCCAACAATCCATGGGCATACTTTAATCTAGGCAACTATTATCTTGAGCGTCAGGACTGGAGCAAGGCACTACAAGCATTTAACCAAGCAAATATTCTGGCCCCCAATACACCAGACATTGTCTATAACATAGCAATCTCTCTGGATAATCTGGATAAGATTGAACCAGCATTAAACTCATACAAACAAGCGACCATACTAGCAGCCACAAAAACTGCAAGCTTTGATATCAATATAGTAAGTGATTACATAAACCAATTAGAGTCTCAGCTACGCAAAGCTGCAGCAAATAGTAAATAGGACTGGATCACTATGGCTGAAAATAAACCAATCAGGCTAGGTGATCTACTCGTTGAAACCGGGATAATCACTCATGACCAACTGGTAATTGCTTTAAAAGAGCAAAAGAATTCTGACTTACCTCTAGGTAAGCTAATTGTAAAACTTGGCTTTGCAACTGATACAGTAATTAACGATGCCATTAGTAAATCTACAGGCCAGGAGACGATAGACCTTAGCAAAATCGTTCCTGACGACGAAGTCCAGCAACTAATCCCTAAAGATCTGGCTCGTAGATATAAAATTCTTCCCTTAAGTATCGATCAAGAAAATTCCTCACTCACCATAGCGATGTCTGATACATATAACGTACAGGCACTTGATAGAATCAAGATTTACCTTAAAGGCAAATATGAACTCAAGGTATTATTAGCCGGTGAATCAGAGATTGAAGATGCCATAGACCACTTCTATGGTTATACCCTGTCTGTAGATGCCATTATTCAAGAGATTGAAACCGGACAGGCTGACCTAAATACAGATATTGGCGAAGCAACAGAATACAGCCACCCTCTTGTCAGATTGGTTGATGCACTTTTAGCCGATGCAGTAAAACGTGGAGCATCAGATATCCACTTTGAGCCAGAAGAAGGATTTTATCGAATCAGATATCGTATTGACGGTGTACTCAGACAAATTCGGGCTCTGCACAGCAATTACTCTGCCGGCATAACGGTCCGTTTAAAAGTATTATCCGGAATGAATATCGCAGAAAACCGCGCCCCGCAAGATGGTCGTATATCATTAACATACTCAGGTAGACAAATTGATTTCAGGGTGGCTGCGCAACCTACTCTACATGGTGAAGATATCGTATTACGTGTCCTTGATCGTAAAAAAGGTATTGTTCCACTGGAAAAACTTGGTCTACACCATGATGCTCTTTCAGAATTAAAACTTATGATGAGCCGACCTGAAGGAATCATTTTAGTAACAGGTCCAACAGGTAGTGGTAAAACAACCACTCTGTATTCCATTATTAACTATCTGGCTTCCGAAAGCGTAAATATCATGACTCTTGAAGACCCCGTCGAATATCCGCTTGCCATGATAAGACAATCTTCAGTAAACGAAGCTGTAAAACTAGATTTCGCCAGTGGTATTCGCTCAATGATGCGTCAGGATCCAGATATAATTCTTGTTGGTGAGGTACGTGATGCCGACACAGCAGAAATGGCCCTTAGAGCAGCCATGACCGGTCATCAGGTCTACTCTACCCTGCATACAAACTCCGCAGTTGGGGCTATTCCAAGGCTTATCGATCTTGAAGTACCACCATCAATCATGGTTGGAAATATCATAGGAATAATTGCTCAAAGACTCGTACGCCTTTTATGTCCACATTGCAAAGAAGAATATGAACCAAGCGAAATTGAAATGATTCTCCTTGGTATAGATGAAGATGAAGAAGAGATCCCTAAATTATATCGCGCCAACGGTTGTGAAAAATGTGAATACATTGGATACAAAGGGAGAATCTCATTACTTGAAATCCTGCGTGTTGATGAAGATATCGACGAATTAATTGTAAAAAGGGCATCAAACCGTGAGATTACCAATATGGCGCTGGAAAAAGGCTTTATCCCAATAGCGGACGATGGCATTAGAAGAATTCTTGAAGGGGTTACTTCACTAGATGAGGTATCCCGCGTAATCGACCTTACTTCGCGGCTTAAATAAGACACAAAATGGCAACTTACTTATACAAAGCAATAGACCAAAGAGGTAAAAAAATTAAAGGACAACTTGAGGCCAATAATTCTCAAGATGTTGAACTACGCCTGCAAAAAATGGATCTAGAGCCAATTATATATAAACCAGTCAATACCTCTAAGATCTCGCTATTAAAATCAAGAGTAACCAGAAAAGACTTGATTGCATTTACATTCCATATGGAACAGCTAATTAAGGCGGGTGTTCCAATTCTTGAAACTCTTACAGATCTGCGTGACAGCCTTCCACAAAACAGCGGCCTAAAACCAGTTGCTACCGGGCTCATAGAAGAGATTGAGGCCGGCAAAAATTTTTCGGGTGCATTAAGTAATTTTCCTAAGGTATTCAATAACATTTATATATCCACTGTAAAAGTTGGTGAAGAAAGTGGAAATCTACACCATGTTCTTTATGAACTTGCCGAAATGTTAAAATGGCAGGAAAAAATCGCAGCGCAAGCTAAAAAAATGATGATGTATCCGCTAATTGCCGGAACCGTAATTAGCGGCGTAGTACTTTTCTTGATGATATATCTGGTTCCACAATTAGTTACCTTTCTTAAAAGCACTGGTAATGAAATCCCTCCTGCAACCCAGGCTCTAATAGCAACATCAGATTTTATAACCGCATATTGGTACATAATTATTCCAACTCCATTTGTTATTGGCATTGGACTAAAAATCTCCCACTCAAGAAGCGATTACATGCGCTTTATAATCGACGATGCCATATTACACCTTCCTTTATTCGGAAGCCTTAGCCACAAACTAAAAATTGCGCGATTTACCAAATATTTTGCTCTAATGTATGAATCAGGAATAACAGTCCTAGATACCCTAAACATGAGCAAAACTGTTGTTAACAATGTAGTTATCGAACAATCCATAGAAAGGGCGCAAACCCAAATCTCCCAAGGTGAAACTATTAGTAATAGCTTTAAAAACGTTGGAATGTTTCCCCCATTTGTTACAAGAATGATGGGGATTGGTGAAACCGGGGGCAGCCTTGATACAGCTTTGAATAATGTTTGTGAATTTTATACCCGCGAAGCAAATGACACGATAGATAAGATTGAACCTATGATTGTTCCATTATTAACCGTAGTACTGGCCTCTATACTCGGATGGATTATGTATGCCGTTATCGGACCAATTTATGATGTGATATCTAAATTAAATTAGGCGGAAACTAGAAATAATGAAACAACTTTTTTACTTTTACGGATACAGACTAAAGGTGCTACGATGGCGCAAAGGTACTGTGATCGCAGCAAATGTCTTCGAGCCAAACGAAGAAGGCTTTGCTAAATTTCGTGAGTTCGTAAAAGACCATAAAAACGTCAAAACAATGATGTTAGTGGATATTATTGAAGAAGACTTTCATTCAGACACAATACCAAAAGTATTAGGCAAAGATCACCAGGCTTTATTAACTCGTTCTTTAAACAATAATTTCCGTGATGTTACATATCGTTGCGCGCTAACACATGGAAAATCAGAAACTGAAAAAGGCAAAGAAGAGATATTGCTTGGTGCTCTCACTAATACAGAGCTATTAACACCATGGCTATCTGAAATTCGCCGTCAAGGAATTCGTCTTACCGGGATCCAATCTGTATCCACAGTTGGAGAGGCATTATTGCCCAAAATAGGACTTGATGGAAAACCAACCCTACTGATAACTCAACAGCTCCCCTGGACCATTCGATTTTCATTCTATAAAAATGAAAACCTATATTTTAGCCGATTAATACCTACTCGCTTAAACGACATTTCAGAATTTCCTGATGTCATTATAAGCGAAATTGATTCAACCCTCCGTTATTTGCAATATAAGCGCCTAACCAATAACGCCAACGATATAAATATAACGCTAATACTAGCAGAAGAGTATGCCTCTTTAACCAACCAAACTCTCAAAAACATGCCGAATCTTAATTATAATGTTCGGACAGTTCCTGAAATTGCAGCAGAAGTTGGGATAAAAGAACCTCTTGAATCAACAACAGCAGATACCATCTTTGCTCATATCACAAAATTAAAACCCAGAAACCACTATGGTCGTGACGATGATCTTATTTGTCATAAAAGCCATACACTCAAAAACTTTCTTTATAGCATAAGCGCAGCAGTCGTAATTTTAGGGTTAGGTTTCTCTACATACCTTGGCATTAATAGCGCAATATTCGATAAAAACGCCCTATCAGCACAAAACAATGCGCAAAACTTTCAGCAAAAATATGAAGAGCAATCCATGCAATTAGATGAATTGCTCGATAATGCTGAAATATTAAAACAATCAGTTGATGCTGTATCAAAGTTATCAAGAGATAAAACCTATAAACCGGAGTATCTTTTAGAAAAGCTCAGTCGAGTAATTGCAAATTTTCCGCAAATTCAACTCGGCAAAATTGAAATAACCTACGACACTGGATTAGTAGTTCCAGACCCAGCCAATCCAGCAAGCATGGAACCTAATTTAGAGCCACCAAATCCCACATATCCAAAACCAATATTAAATATTGATGCCACACTTATTGGCATGGATAAAGACTACCGAGAGTCTTTAAAATTAGTGGCAAAATTTAAAAATGATCTAGCCAATTTAAATTCCGTAACAAAAGTCGAAATTGTCAAACAGCCAGTGGAAATAACACCTGAAACCCAATTTAGCGGCAATACCGGAGCATCAATTGTAACTTCCGGCAATAATTTAAATCAGAATCAATTCTCAATAAAAATAACATTTGATCGAAATATGCCTAAAGATGATACTGAGAATACAAATATAAGCATGAATAAATCATTTACCTCGCCACTACTAACAAGCGGGAGTATGAATTCATGAATAAATTTGACGGCCAAATAATTAAACGCAGTATATTCGTACTATTAATTTCGATAGTAATTATTGGAATTACAACCGGAATTAGCTATTACATAAACGACAATGCATCACGTAACTACCAAAACGCAAAAAATAATTTAGATTCAATCAAATCTAACTATGAAGACTTGATTAATAGAAATAATATATTTGTTGAATATGCAAAACTATATCAACAATTAAAAATTAAAGGAGTCATAGGACAAGAAAACAGACTCACATGGATTGAGGCCTTACAAGAAGCCAATAAAACATTAAAACTACCTTCTTTGCAATACACAATATCACCACAAGAAGAATACCCAATTGACCTAGTTGGTAACGATTTTTATGATGTTCAAGTAAAAAAAACCAATATGAGCATCAACATGGGATTACTGCATGAAGAAGATATGTTTAATATCTTAACAAGCTTACAAAAAAATGCTCGCGGACATTTTTTAATTGATGATTGTACAATCACTCCGAACTATATACCCAAGAATATTTCAGATATAGATATATCTAGGCCTCTTCTCAATGCCGACTGCAATATACATTGGCTACAGGTAACATTATTAACACCTGACAACATAGCTATGGAGCAATAAGATGAATATACGAACTATTTATATATATAGAATTCTATTTAGCCTTCTTATTATTTTAGGTATATCCATTTCACAAACAGCATACAGTGAAAATACTAAAGACCAACATATCAATAGATTATTCCTTACGCCTGAGTTTCGTGCACAAATCGATCTATATCGAACAAATCCAGATCTATATAAACCTAAAGAAACTATTACAAGGGGAAAAGAAGACGAAACAATCAGCGAAACACCACAATCTTCAACCATAACTATTAAAGGGATAATCACAAAACCTGATGGTTCAAAGATTGCTTGGATTAATGAAGAACAAACCCCGCAGTTGCTAAATAATCAAAATAAAATCGACAATAATGCTGTTCTTGTAAATATTAATGAGAAAACAACTATAAAACTTAAAGCCGGCCAAACTTTCAATACCGAAGATAATACTGTCAAAGAGACATTTAATGCAAAGCAAGAGAGTATCGAATCATCAAATTCTGACCAAGATAGCTCTGATATAAATACAAACAACAATTCTGCTCAAAACGCCGAACAATCGGTAGAAGAACCTCACGAAATCACTAAAACTTTAATAGATATAGTAAATCACAAAAAATCAACTGCTAAGTTTGTTGAAAGAGAGTTTGAACCTTAAATCAACCATCTATTATTTAATACAAATATGCAATGCTTCTAAATGGAATACTTACGATGAAATACCGCACCATTAATAAAAACAGTCAGCAAGGAGCGGTTCTTCTATTACTAATGTTTGCAATAATAATTGGCATGGCCTCATTCTTTCTGGTTGCATATAACAATAACAAACTAAGCATCCAAAATGACAAAGAAACAAGCGAAACACTAGGCCTGGCAAAACAAGCTATATTAGACTACGTAACCGCAAACTATCACCTATATCAAACCGGAGACTATGGATTCTTACCATGTCCAGATACATCCGCAGGCGCATCGTTAAGTGATGGAGATGAACACAAATATTGCCTTAACTCTCATATCAATAGCATTGGACACCTACCCTGGCGAACTCTTGGACTATCTCCATTAAAGGACTCTTCTGGTGAATGCTTATGGTATGTAGTAACAGGCCTTAAAAAACAAGATGACATTAACGATACAGAAAGTGGCCTAATCAGACTTTACAGTGGTGATCGAATAACCGAAATATCTGATCCTTCAGATCCATTCGTAGCAGCAATAATCGCCCCAAAAACATCATTGGCATATCAAGCCAGAGCATTAAACAATCAAAATGTAATTTGTGAACAAAGTTTCGATGCTACCGACTATCTGGATCAAACTATGCTTGCCGCCAGTGGGCAACTTATCAATAATTCTGCCTTAAACGGCACCATTGATACACCGGATGTTTTTATTTCTGCACAAAAATCATCAATTAATTCACTTCCACCTTATTCAGCAACAAATCCCCAACCATTCAACGACCAAATAATATATATAACCAGAAACGAACTACTAGCAGCTATACAAGACGCAGGAGATACCGCAGAAACAGGTCCTTCAGAAGCTGAACTGGATGTATCAACTGCTCAAATCAGTTTTGCCAACAATCTGGATCAATTTAATATTAAAAGGGAAAATGCCACTTATACGACTACAGGATCAGGAGAAGATAGCGAATTGATCCTGCATACAGATATAAGTACAACTCAGGCACAACAACACATATGTTTATGGTACGACGATACATTTGAACTTGAGAATAGAAAACTCAGAACATTTTTTAAATTTAAACTTCAGGAAGACACGTCACCAGATAGCATGGGTAGATGTTCTGGTTTCACATTCGCTATAACTCCAGGACCTTCTACAACCTGCGGCAACGATGGTGGCAACCTTGGATTTACAGGAATGCCCGGCCCCCTAGGCAACCGCTCCTTCGCAGTTGAATACGATATAGCACCAACTAACTCTAAAAATGATCCAGTAGAAAATCACATAGCAGTTGTCACCAATTCCCATAATTCCCACAACACTGGTGGCAATGCATCATGCCCAAGCACAGGGTGTGCAAGTATTGGGTCTACAACACAGGAAGAAATAACCTGGACCGAAAACTTGGCAGAACACAGCACCAGGATAGAAATTCAAACTGGTTTTACAACTGATGAATGTTTAGATGGTGATGCAGGTAATGGCGGCGACTACGCAAAAGTTATCACCTGGGTAAACTGTACAGGTTCATCATGCACGGACATGGGAAAACTCGATGCTGATTATAATGAGGGAACCAATCTCCCCATGCTATCTCACTGTATTGATTACCCCAGACAAATGGAAGGTAATCCTGATGATGGCGAAAATGGCATTAGATTTGGCTTTACTGCTGCTATTGGTGGCTGTAATGCCGGACCGGTTCCAACAGATATAACCCTATCCGAATTCGGGCTAACCTTTGAATAACGACAAGGATACAAAATGAAAAGCTATATAATTTCACCAAAACAGCAAATAGGTTTTTCATTAGTTGAGATGGCCATAGTGCTGGTAATTATTGGGCTCCTGGCAGGAGGAATATTAATACCAATAAGCGAACAATTGCAAAATACCAGATCAACCGATAACAAAAACCAAATGGAAACCATAAAAGAGGCGCTGATAGGCTTCGCAATTGCTAACGGACGCCTTCCCTGCCCTGCAATCGTTAACTCCAACGGCATAGAATCTCCCGTAGGTGGAGGAACATGTACTACACAACACGGATTTATACCATATCAAACATTAGGGCTAGAGGGGCAATTTAATGAAGACAATATTTATTCTGACCCATGGAATAACCCATACGGCTACAGTGTAACAAACCGCGACATAGATTCTAACAACCAACCAGACTTCACCACAGCTGGTGAATTACAAAACATTATTTCAGATACAACTCTAGTTGACGAAAATTCTAATCAGCTAGGTATCAGAGCACTAACTTTAACATATAGCGAATCATCAACATGGCCATCAAGCCCATGTACAGGCGCAGGAAACACAAACTGTAATGACCTTACTGTTTATAATGATATTGGAGCTGCTCAAACTACACTAACTTATAATGCTCCAGCGGTAATCTATTCTTTGGGCAAAAACTGGGCAGAATATAATGTACCAGGAACAGGTATTCCTTCTCCGTATGAAGCAGAAAACGTTGGTGCTACTATAAATGGATCAAGAGCCTATTATGTTGCTGGTAATGCAGAGTTTATCTACCATGAAAAAAGTCAACAAACAGGTCGCACCTATGATGATGAAGTAGTATGGATATCAAAGCCAATATTAATAGGCAAACTATTAACATCCGGACAGATTTCAGCACCTTAAAGTTGATATACCATAAAGCTTTTCGAATAATATTTTCTCAAAAACAAGGCTTCACTATCACGCAGTATTGGGGAAATAGATTCGAAAATAAAAAAGCCGCTCAACAACTTGAGCGGCTTTTTAGAATATGGCGTCCCCTAGGGGGTTCGAACCCCTGTTACCGCCGTGAAAGGGCGGTGTCCTAGGCCTCTAGACGAAGGGGACGCAAGGACTACAGCGAAGCTTTTGCGTATCAGCCTCAAGCTGTGGGCGTATAATACGGTTGAGTGCGTTATGTGTCAACAAAATTACAAAAAAAATGTGACTCTTTTATTAATTTTTTTTAATACCTTACTCCAAGGTATTGTTTGCACGATAAATTGGCCGTAAAGACTATTGCAAAACTTCCATTTTTAACATCAATGCCCGTACACTATAGAGCGCATTACAACTTAATCGCATCATATTCAATCAAGTTAAAATAATAACAAAACATCAATATTTTTATTATGCGAATATCTCTTAAACGGTTATACTCTACATACCTAAATTAAAGTACTACTTTAGGTGGACAACAGCTTTGTAAGTGCATGGAACTATGGATTTACGCACTTTTAGGCCACATATTTTTGGTTATAAGTTATTGAACTTTAGTTAATGGATAGCGTTTATGGATTCTAAGAATGCAACTAACCTTTTAAGCACAAAAACTCTGGTTAAATTTGGACTTAATCGTCAGCCTTTCATGGATAAAGGTAGCAATCGTTATGCCTTTGAAGATTCAGCTATATCAACTCAAATAAATGTCCTTATAAATATCATCCATGGTAGTGATAAGATCGTAATGATCAAAGGTGAAAATGGAATTGGTAAATCATCACTACTATATAAATTAGCTAAAACCAGACATAAAGGTCTTACTTTTGGCCCTATCAAGGCAACAGACAAAATTACTATTGAGGGAATCTGCAAATTAGCGCTAAAACAACTTGAAATACAACCACCAAGTTCTAATGCAAGCATTCCTGAGTTCTTTGCTAAACGTGTTGCTTTTCGCAGAAGAACTGAAGGCAAAACTGTATTACTTATAGATGATGCAGATCAACTAGATAGCTATACCATCGACCAGCTTCTTCTATTAAGAAAGCTAGTAGCTGAAGATGGCGTACCAGCAATCTCAATTGTATTTGCAGGTCATCCACAACTGGAACAGATTCTTACTGCACTTCCAAGAATAAATAACCATCTTTCAATTCTGCACACCATATATCTATACCCTTTCTCTGAAAAACAAACAGCAGACTATGTAAATCAGAGAATTCAGTTTGCCAGTAACAGTAATGATATAGAGCTATTAACACCGGCTCAAATACAATCTATTCATAATAAAGCCAAAGGGATCCCTACTCTAATCAATTATGAAACATGTAGAGTTTTAGAAGGAATGGCTGGAAACAAACCAAAATCATCTATTGATGATTTAAAAAAGTCTGAATCAAATAATAGCGGAAAACTAGTACCTGCGGTAATAATTTCAGTCGCAGTAATATCATTAGCTGCTATTGGTTATTTGATTTACGGACATATCCAGTTAACTTCTTCAATAGAAAATGAACAAGCCGTTGCTACTACAACCACAATGCCAGCAAAGAAAGTAACGCCATTCAAACCAGAGCAACCGTCAATTACAGCTGAGGCCCCAAGCGAAATACCTTCCGCCATTGAAGATCAGGATAATTCTGAAGATAATAAACCTGAATTTACCGCAATTGTTCCAGTAGCTGAACCAACCACCATTGCAAATACAAAAGACAATGAAGAAAATAATAACAAAACAACTGCGATTCAGGATGAAAGCCATCAAAATACAGAATCAGCTCAAGCTACAACAACAGAAAAAACAATAACCAAAGAACCGTTAACAAAAACAGAACCTGCGGAATTAACTGAAACACCAAAAGAAAATTCCGAACAGCGGAAAATATCAGAATCTGTACCACCTGAAAAAACCACAGCCAAATCACCTGAGCAAACACCTACTCAGAAAGACAAGCAAGTTGCCAAAATAATTACAGAAGAAACCGCAACACCTGAAGAAACAAAACCAAAAACAATCAAAACGGAAGAAAAAACAGATCCAATCGTAAAGCAATCCTCTTCAATTGTAGCAAAGCAAGAAACCAAACTCGAATCCAAACCAATAGCTACCAAAACTGAACAACAAAGGCAAACAACCCAAATCGAACTGGTTAAAACCAAACCAGCTAAAGCTATTCCAGAAACAAAAATCAAGCAACGCCCAAAATCTGATCAACCGACACAAACAGTCACAGCACAAACTGTAACTGAATGGATCAAAGCTCAGCCTCCTCTGAACTACACTATGCAGTTACTTGCGGCGCAAGACAAAGCCTCTCTTGTTAGATACAAAGAAAAAAATACATCACTAAAAGAAGCTAAAATCGCACTTACCTTAAGAAAAGGTAAAGAATGGTATGTGTTAATTATTGGTTCATTTAAAACGATTAAAGATGCAAATAATTATCTAAGCAAACAACCAAAACCAATCAGCGATTCTAAACCTTGGATACGTAGATTTAAGCCATTGCAAGATACACTAAAATAATCCTAGTAGAGCTTGATCAATCAGAATCAAGCTCGCTTTTAATGAAAAAGCATGATAATCAAAGGCTTAAGAAAAGATAAATCAACAGTCCAAACATTATAGCAATAAGAGTTACCAAACTATATTTCATAAGTGAAGATTTGGGTTTACTATCGATTCTTTCTGCTACTTGAATTTGCTCAGTTTCAGGCAAAGACAATATTGACTCAATAGCTTGTCTTGTCGCATCAATTTCGCAAGAATCATCAATGTCATCATCAACAGCATCTCCAACTTTAGAAAATGGCTGACATCTAAGTTCAATCTTATTTAATTCTTCTGCCTCAGGTTCAATACCGTACTCATAACAAAGGTTATTCCGTTCCAGCCTTTCCTGAGCAAACTCCAATAACGTATAATCAATATTAAAGTTATTTGAATAATTTTCAAAAAACAAATAAACAGAATATAAAACATCAGCTATATCATTTGCATATTGCGGATATGGAAAAACATCAAAATCGATCTGAAAGTTAGAAAAGAATACCTTCAAAGAAAACAAGACATCTGTAACCTTATCAAACGGTAAAAATTTTGATGATTGCATAGCTAAATTAATATGATCAGGTATCATTTCCACCACTTCCGGAGGCAATCGCTGCTGATCAACCTTTATTAAAAGATCCTGTACATCTCTAATCTCTAAAAGGCACTCCCTACATATCCTTCTATTGACTTCTTTGTCTATAACATCAATCTCTGCGCTATAAAACAAATCCAGGTCAGGAGACTCAATAAATAACTCAATTTGAGAATTCAAGTAGCTTAAGCAAGATATTAGTTCTTCAGAAAAATGGATATCCGCACCAATAAAACTCTCTAATGGTTGAAAGAATGATTCAGCTTTAACAACTTTTAATACATTATAAGTTTCTTTTATCTTTGCCTGAAATTCATAAGGTATCTCGGATGCCCCATTCTCTTTATATTCACTAATAACCTGATCAATATTTTGATATAAACTCATAAAGATGGTTTTAATAAGATCTAAATCATCTTTTGTAGTGAATGATTTAATAACATTAATATCACCTTCCTTATAAGGTTTATACCCGATTGCATCAATAAGTTTTTTGGCGGCAGCACTTCTGGTAGAACAAGATAGCACCAAGAACGCTATGTTCTTCAAAAGAGGGTCAAAATCATTAATTTTTTCTTCTGCTTCAAGATCATCTAAAACCATTTTTAATTGATCAAAAATTAAACTTAATGTTTTATTAACTTTAATAAAGTCAGAACCAACCAAATCAAAAAGATGAGCAGCCAAAAAGAAAATCACTCTGTATATCTGATGATAATTATGAGAAGAAAGGTATAAAAATATATTAGATAATTTATCGGCACCAGTATAGTAATTCTTATTGTTACGCAAATCAGATGTAATTGTGGCAAATAAATCCCTGATATCAACATTTGTATCGATATCTGGTTCTTTTTGTGGATTAGATAAATCAATCTCTTTTATTATCTTCGCGTCAGCTAATTTTGGAATATATTTACCGCCATCAGACAGATCTTTTTTAAGAATCTTTTCAAGCAAGTAAACCGCTTCAAATATAACTACAGGAAGTTCTGAATTCCATAATCCAACATTATTCAGATATGCTATAAATACAGTTGATGAATACGAGATATCCCATTTATCGTCAGTTGATAATTCACTTTTAGCTTTCAAGATTGTGCAAATTTGAGCCAATAACTCTGCAAGATATGATGCAAATGGGATTTGACAAAACTGCAAGCAAGATGAAATAGTAATAAAATCGCTTTCAGATTGTTTACAATTTTCAAAAAAATCATCATCAATTTTTTTTGCATTTACAGCTTCCTGAATACCTTTGTATGCATCCTCAGCTTGACAGCATAAAGAATCCTTTAACTGTAAATAAATTTCTCTATGCATCAACTTTCCTTAAACATAGAGGTAACTTCGTCCATTTTTTCTGTTATACCATTTAATCTATTTAGTAGTTCGGTTACTTTATTAGTTGATACCTTGGTTTTTACAGCTGATTCACTGATGTTTTTTATACCAGACTCCATAGCAGAAGTTAGCTTTATACATTCATCAGCAGATTGTTCAATAATATCTAAAGCTTGCTGTACATTATCCAAATGACCTACAGCAGAACCGAAGATATCACTGGTATCACCAGCATTTTCACCACTACAAGCCATCTTTATTTCTCGAATGGATAAAGCGATTTTAGAAAAATGGGAATTGATCTGTAAAATAACAGTCTCATCCCCATCTGCAATTTTCTTAATATCGATATTAATCGTATCAATATTTTTATTTAGCTTTGCAAGATTAGATATTGATTTTTCAAGTATAATTTTATTACTTGATTCAGAATCAATAACACCTTTAAGTTTATCAACAGCATAGTTAAATGCTCTTGCCACACCAACCGTCTTGGCATTCGATCTTACAGAAGCCTCAGCACTTAAGTCATTTTCCAACAATGGTGAAACTTCATCTAATAAAAGCGCAAGCTCATTATTTACTTTTTTGCTTTCTTCAACTATTACCGATGAGTCATTAAAATATGAAGTAAATTTAAGTTTTGCATCGTAAAAGAACGAAAGAATGGTAAATACAAAAAAGATAATCGAAACAGCAAAAGAAACCCCTAGTGTCATTGAGTTAATTAACATTGAATTCGCATAATTTGTAATGCCAGAAGACAATGCATAGGATGCTTCCAGAAGGTTAGACATAACCAAGTTGTTGTTCTCTAAATTTATAGAATATTCCTTAATTTCATAAGATCCGGAAAGTCTCTCTAATAATGTAACCTGAGCAGACTCATAACTTGCTTGCAAAACGCTAAAAATTCCTCTTACAGACTTAGACCTAACCTTTTTTATTCCAAGAGAAGAATTACCACCAATTAAACCACGCAGTATTTCATCTGCAATGGAGCTATGCTCCATAAAATCAGAGGAAATTTGCTTAGGATCAATGTTGGTATTGTATGATTGAAGAACAAGAGAATATAAAGACTGGAAATAATACTGTAGCTTAGTTGCAAAAAAGATCTGATCACTAGAACCTTTATTTTTTTTCAAGGCAACAATTGCCTTATCAGAAACAAATATCAATTCCTGAAAAGTCTTGGATAATGAATTCTTTCGGTTATTTGCAATTTCAAACAGTTCCCTGTTGGATAAAATACTATCAATATAGGTTTGAGTTTCAACAATACTACCATTTAATTTTTCAGCCAGATCTGCTATTTCATCTGGCAATTCATACTCAGCAGATTTTCCATAAATCTTTTTAAAACTGTATTTTACCCCAATAAAACTACGATTTACCTGATCAAAAGCTTTCATATCACCAAAAACGGCAATATTCATAATTTCAGACAGTTTCTTGGCGTTAAAAAACACATCTTCACTAACAACTTTAATTTCTGAATTGGTAACAAATGACTTATGGTGATAAAAAGCAAAGAAAATGGTCATTACAGCAAAAAACAATGAAATAAATAACAGTAATTTAGAAACCATTGTAATTGATTTATATTTAACCACATCAACTCCCTTAATATGTACTAGTTTATAGATACTGCTCGATAGTACTTATAAGCTCAGAATTTTTATAAGGCTTGGACAAGTGAGTGTTTGCTCCAACTGTTCTTGCCTTGGCTTTATCAAAAAAACCATCATTTGAAGAAAGAAAAATAATCGGCAATTCATTAAATTCAGGATGCCGACGTAATGCGCGACACACATCATAACCTAATAATCTTGGCATTTGGATATCCAGCAACACCAAATCAGGTCTTTGCTCCCAAACACATGCCAAACCTTCAAGACCATCAGTAGCTTCACACACAATAGCATTATATTTAAATAATAATTTTGCTGTATTTTTTCTTACAGTAGCGGAATCATCTATTATGGCGATTTTCTTTCCATTTATTTTTTCTGAAACAACATCTTCAATCATTAGAACCCCAAAAAAGCAAAATATATAAGGAAAAGAATAGCATTTTATAACTCTCTCACTACCCTGAATCCATAAAATTTATGCGCCATATCTTTATTATCATGAAATCTGGCAGAAGAGCGCAAACTACCGGGCTGATTAAACCATGAGCCTCCACGAAGAACTCGCGAGCTACAATCACCACTATAAGCAGCAGAACCATCGGCGATTATTCCCTTATATGTTCCGTTCCAACAATCTTCTACCCACTCCATAACATTGCCATGCATATCATATATACCAAATTCATTTGGCTCATATGTCGCCACATCTGCGGTATGCGTAATCACAGAACCATTACAACCAATACATCTGGCAGAATTAAGTCTTAATCCATTACCCCAAAAATAATCACTATCAGTTAACCCACGTGCAACAAACTCCCATTCTGCCTCAGTTGGCAGCCGATAATTGTAACCTGTCTGGCTGGACAACCATTTTACATATTCTTTAGCAAGCGACCAACTGATGCCGACAGCCGGCTTACTATCTCTCCCCCAACCCAGATCATTTAATTTATCTCTTCCTGTGGATTTTGAAAACTTATCAAAATCAGAAAATGTAACCTCGGTAATTCCTACAGCAAAAGATTTACTGAAGCGTACCTCGTGAACCGGAAGCTCATGTTTTTTACCAATACCATTAAGGTCTCCCATAATAAAATGAGAAGCAGGTATGGCAATAAGCAACGGTCCGTATCCTCCTGTCTCCAGCTCATCTCTAAAAATCTCTCCGGAATTAACATGAGCATGCTCAATATTACCATGATCAAGCACATAATGCTGTTTGGGATTAAATTCTCCACTAAGATCAAGTGATTCACTTATTTTCAGGTACATCTCATGCTCTAGCTCAATCTGATGAATTGTATTACTTAACTGATATCTCTCAATAGGCGTAATACCAATCTTTTTACCATCAATTTTGACTACAGAACCAGATGGAATAGACGTAAAATCAACCGATACCTTTTTAATGGCTTCCGAAGACTGATTATCATTGCTATTCCGTCCAGTATTTATGAAATGATTCTGCATAATCTGGTAAACAAACGCTATCAACAGTATCAAAACCAAAACAGCCGAGGATACAACAACAACTTTTGCCCTATCAGGAGCTATTATTCGGCTAAAACCCGATGGTGATTTAAGTCTGACAGAATGATTAACAACCACCGTATCAGTATTTCCATCACTACTAACCGGCGTAAGTATTTTTGTCTTATTGCCTATATTATCAAAACGATCGATATCACCTATTAACGCCTCGGCACTTTGATATCTGTCATTTGGATTTTTTGCCAAAAGCTTATCAATTATCAGCTGATATGCATCATAATCAGGAATGGTTTCAGGTAATCTGGGAATAGGATCATTGATATGCATAATACCAATAGCCATATCAGAATCAGAATCAAACGGAACCTTGCCGGTGAGCATTTCATATAACACGACACCCAGACTATAGATATCGCTTCGGGTATCTAACTTACTACCTTGAGCCTGCTCGGGACTCATATATCTCGGCGTACCAATAACCGCTCCCATTTGAGTCATGTTCGTAATATTTTTTTGTGCTTTGGCTATACCAAAATCAGATAACACCAAAACATCATTTGCATCAAACAGGATATTTTCCGGTTTAATGTCACGATGGACATAACCTTCTCGGTGAGCAAAACCAAGAGCTTTAGACAGTTGCTTTAAATAAACCAGAGACTCGCGTGGCTGCATTCCGTTTTTTATCCTGGTTTTAAGGTCTCCGCCAGGATAATACTTCATAACTAAATAATAATTATTCTCATGATTACCTGCCTCAAATACAGAAACAATATTAGGATGGGATAGATTTGCAATAATTTTAGCTTCACGAACGAAACGCTCACAAAAAGAGGTATCATGAATCAAATTTTGATCCAGTATCTTTAGAGCAACTTTACGATCAACGCACTCTTGATTAGCCAATACGACGGATGCCATTCCCCCTTGGCCAAGCTCTCTGATTATTGTATATCCTGGTATATCCATAAACTATGCTTACTACTTAATATATAAATACAAAATCGGTTTTTGAGGTTATTTAGAATAAAATCAGGAACTAAAAACTGCTTTCTTTTGCATAAGCTCTTTTAAACGCTTTAATATAGGCTTGTTGCTTACTTTTATTCTTACTATGATACCGTCCAACAGCACAGATAATATCGTTATCACACTCTTTAAGTTTAGTGGATAAGAAACTGGCTGCATAGTTGATATTGTAATCTGGTTCAAATAACTGAGAAATTGAATCAAACTTTGCCCCATGATAATACAAATTAATCTGCATCATCCCGATATCAACCATTTTTGGGTCTAATTTAACGACATATAGATCCTTAAGGCTTTTTTCATAAACAAGAGCAGCAATCTTCTTTTTACGATAGGCCTTAACTTTAGAATCAAAGAAAAATCGTTTTATTTCCCCGTTGCGCAGTTTAACAGTAACCAGCCATGGTTTGTCAACAGTTTTAGCCAACATTTGCAGACAAGAAACCTTGTCATCACAATAAAATGCCTCAAAGCTGGTTTTATTACTGGATCGCCCAACCATATTAAATGTCCATGGATGCATATTTGATTCGTGGCGGGCAATCGCTTTCAATACCCTTTTAGGTATCCTGTAGGCATGCGCATAATATGAAAACACATCATCATATGCAAAACTGCTTTGTGCAAAAAAAACAATAATAAAAAAACAGATAAGCCTCAAGATTCACCATACATCGCCCATTTATAATAAAACAATAATATTCGATGAATAAAAAAAACTCAAGCCTGCCTAAAGAGATAATTAATTAGCTTTATAATTAAACTGTTACATCACCACTTATTCTTAAGATCAAGTCCTTAAGTTCCTTAACATTCAAATCATCCAGAAACTCAACTCCAATATCAACAAAATCACCGGATTGCTGGTTAAACTTAACCAATACCTCAAATATATTATCAATTACGCCGGGTAAAAATATATGCAACCCAATAACAGAACCAACCTCAAGATGTTTTTTATAACTTATCCTGGCCCCTGAATGGCTAATATCAAGCAGTTCACCGGATTGGCTAACACTTCTGATTCCAAGCCATTTTTTTTCGATAATATTTGTGGTGATAGACTCCATAACTTTGTGCCTTACCCCTTGACGCCTATCTTGCATATAAATCTCCCTTTCATGTCATGCTATTTAACACTAACATGCAATAGCCTTTTGAAACTGCTCTGCACTGATATGGTTTCTGCGAACCAGACTTTCACCAAACTCAGTTAATGTAGGCCTTTTTTGTCGTTTAAACTCATGCCCCAATTCAGCCAACCTATTAAACCCTTCCCTAAACATACCTCTTGAAACATCTTCAATTTTCAAAGTTTCATAGATAACTATAGGCTTTTCCTCAGCATTTGCATAATCCGGCCAAACAAGAACCTGAGCCATTAACCCTTGCATAGATTCAGCAAATAAATGATATTTATCCTTACCAAGCAACGACATCATCCTTGCTATAGCAGAACGAATATTATTTGCATGCATTGTCGCAAGTACTCTATGACCTGATAAACCGGCTAATACAGCAGCATATGCAGTTTCAGGATCAATAATCTCACCAATCAAAATGGTACGTGGGCGTTGCCTGGTAACCTCTATTAATCCTTTTGATACAGAATCAACATCCTTACCAACTTCTCTTTGAAATACTCTTTCACTTGAATAGTAGTACTCAACCGGATCTTCAAGAGTAACCATTGAACCCCGCACCCCCATACGCTCCAATTCCTGAGCTACAGTGTGCATGGTTGTTGTCTTTCCACAACCTGATGGCCCAACAAAAAGCGTTAACCCTTTTCCCTGAGAGACACTTAAAATATCTTCGGTCTTCCCCTGAAACCCCAATTCATCAAGAAAAAGATCACCATAAAGCAAACCTCTTAAATGAATAATCCAAGAGCCGCGAGACATGAATATATGTCCACGAAAAAAACGGTCTTTCCACGCAAAGGAAAAATCATTACTTTTTGCGGGAGGTTGAGGAATGAATTGCTCAAGAATCTGCTTTCTTAGATCCTGATATTCCTGAGTTAAGGAAACTGTACGATCTATACCGTCCGCCCCACTCATAATCACACAGGTTTCCCTGATATAAACATCAAAATGCATTATATAAACTCGAAATCCGTAGGTTGGTTAATTTAACTGAATCGAAACTTGCGATTTTAAATCGTCAAGCTGCAAAACTTATTCCAATAAGATAAGCTAATCTTAGGATTGTTGCAAGATGTATATTTCAACTTAAAAGAAAAGATTTATGGAGCTAAGCACTCGGCCTAAATGCTTTAAATTGAAGTTCTTTTACTGCTTTAAAATGTTTAACGTTACTTGAAACTAACGGCAGATTATTTTCAACTGCTGTAGCTGCTATAATTGCATCTCCTGATCTCATATTTGAGGAAAGCGCATATTCTTCTACATATATCAAAGCCCTGTGCCCAATATTTTCAGTCAATGGCAATATTAAAAAATCAAAATCACAGATAAAATCCTTAACATACTTATGCTGAGTTTTATTTTTAGCGCCCTGCAAAAGCTCCATATAACTTTGGATAGAAAGAAACCTGTCATCATCCTTTTCTATTAAAGTTGCAGCTTTTTCGCTCCCCCTTTGAACCCAAATAAGCATATCGGTATCATATATCATATCTGCCCTTTCTTAGATCATCCAGCTCATCTAAAACAGAAAATTCAGCAGATTGGTTCATCCCAAAAAAAGAATGATCTTTGATGTTTTTGACTTTCCTTTCTTTTACCGGGCTAATTACAGCCTTAACCTTGCCATGATATAAAACTGTAACACTTTCATTTCTATCGATCGCTTTTAGTATGTCGCTGGTTTTATATCTTAAATCTACTATAGAAGCCTTCATACAAACCTCAATTACAATTAAAATGTCTATTTATTATAGACATAATCGCAATCTTGTTCAATTTTTAAGTATGCAATAATTTAAATATAACTTCCTAAAATCAACTAAGCATATAGCAACTTACTACTTCCTACCCCTTTAAGCCAGCACCGATCAAGTCTTATAGCTGAATTTCTGAGTTTCTCAACCGCCCCTGCAATATGATAAAACCGTGAACCAAAATATTTTACCGATCTAACCCAATTCTTTTCCTGAACCCCAAGCTGCTGAAGTATTGATCTGATTTCAGGAGGAATATAACCGCGCTTATCCTCCCTAATAACCCTACCCGTCCAATCCACAAGCTCAAAATAATCAAAAGGGGAAAAGTTTATCCCCTTTTCTCCTACCTCATTGGTAAAAGCACCAACAAAAGGCAGCAAATCATTAGGCTGTGCAATCTTCTTTATCTCTTTTTTAGAATGTCTAAATTCAGAGGTAAGCACTTTTACATCATCAGTTTCGCGTTGCTTTCGCTTATTCTCTCTTTCAGCAAATATCCTTATACGCTCTTGAATAGAGGTAAAATCCGATCCCTGCAGGGTTTTACTCATCTTTGCCCTAATAGGGTTTAAGTCAACATAAACCATACAGGATAACAGAGCTGTTTCATCAAGCAGAGCCTGACTCTTAAAACGCCCCTCCCAGAATCTACCTTTACAGTTATCTTCTTTATTAGCCTGGCGGGCTATTGATTCATTCACGCAGCGCATAAACCAGGAAATATCAGCAAGTCTTTTACGCCACTCTATTACAATAGCATTAACCGCATCAAGCTCTGCCTCGCTCATCTCATCATCTGTCATATAACGGTTAATCAGGATATTGCCTGAAAACAACTGCTGCCAGCGTTCAATAACCTCCTTAGCAGACCAACGACCAACCTTATCTACATCAACATGCAAAACAACATGATAGTGATTACTCATAACTGCATAAGCACATATATCTATAGCAAATATAGAAGAAAGCTGCTTAAGCCTATCAACCATCCACTTCTTACGATGATCGAAATTCTTTCCTGTACTAAAATCATCACCACACAAAAAAGCTCTACGCACACAGCGCACAACACAGTGATAATATGGCGTATCTTCTAAACTAACTTGTTCTTGTCTTGCTTTTGTCATGGTTGCCTATTCTACTTTGGGTAGAGATTAATGTAAATAATTATGGGTGTCCTTTTTATTATCTTTTATTACTTTCGGAGCCTCGGCGAATTGCTAATTCTTTCCGAGTGGAAGACTTTCACTTCCGATCAAACACCAGCTTATCCTGGCGCACTGGGTGTCCTTTTTATTATGACATAAGGGCAAAAAGGATTAATACTAACGATTTATTTTTGATAAAATTCCCCATTGCATATAGTCCATTACTCTTAATCTTTTTGTATACAAATAGTTACAGGTGCCTTTTTACTACCTTTAATATAATAACCTATACGGATTATGGTTCACTTGCATGCATAGTAGTATTCACATCACAACCAGTAATTTGAACCGTTTCTGTACCTTCTCCACCATACCAATACGAAATAAGTGTAACTTCTGCATAATCTCTCGGGTCAACAGTAACAGTATGATTAAAATATTTGGGGCTTCCATCTGCATAAACCGTAGTTGTTGCCACACTACCTCCGTTAACTAACAGAGTAAAACCTACATCATCTTCGCCATTTGGTACTAATGTCAATGATATATCGAATGAAATCCATTTATCAGTTGTATTATTAACTGTTAGAATTGGACCTGTAGGACCGTCAAACACAAATCCACTTACAGTATCGAAATCTGATCCATTAGGAACCAAAATGTTATCTGAATGATGAATCCATATAGGACTAACATTCTTGTAATAATGATGAGGGGGGGAATTTAATGAATATATTCCATTTCCTTGATCACTATATATCTCGCCAATATAGACCGCATATGCATCAGTCAAATCATTAATAACCAAGTCTCCTGAATCAATCAAATCATAAAGATCTGTACCCGTACTTACAAATTCCGGCAAGGTATCATTTAGAGGAGGATAGTAACAATATATATCGGCATGCAACATATTACTATTATCCGAAACCACTTCCCAATACTGGTCATCATAATCTTTTGCGTAGTTCCCTTCGGCAGGATGGACTTTAATTCGTGGTTCCGGATCCGGAAAATCAGAGTTTTCCAAATGTGGGCAAACAGGTTTTGGAACCAAATCCCCGCCATAGGCCTCAAAGCTGCGTTTTTCCACCATATCCGGAAGCCTGGCTGACAACCAGTTCCCAACAGATCGCAGCAAAATATCATTAACATTTACAGACCCGTTAATCGATCCGGGTTCAGAAGTCGCTATTTTATCTCCATCACTATTTCTTCCAAAAAAATCCGCTGCATAAGACGTACGGATACTGCCCGACCCTTCATCCACAATTCCACTAGTTGCATGAAGTTCAGATTCAGAATATAAACGACCATTAACAACAAGGGTATTAACGGAACTGTGATCACTTGGATCCAACACAAAATTAACATTATCGGCATCAACAAACCCGGAAGCTTCAACCAGATTAGCACCTAATATGCTGTTATCCCCCATATATAAATCCGTTTCCATGGTATTATCATTTACATCACCAGTATCAACCTTTTTAAGAACACTATCAAAAGCTGCAATAGAACCAGGTAACGGTAAGGTAGTTATGGTTGTATCTGTTGTTCCACCAACCATCTGCGTAACTGCTAACATATTTGTTAAAGCAGGAGCCCATTCATCATCAGTTTGTACAGCAATAGAAAAACTTACATTAGCAGAACAACTTGTGACATATGATGTTTCCCATGGCGATTGTGATGGAATTGTACCAGGTGCTAAACTTAATGCAGTTTCCATAGTAGAAATAGCTCCTACGCAACTATTTGTTTGATCGGGCCATTCTCCATTTTGTTGGATATAATTCTGCGCATATTCCCCGATAGTCCAAACCTCAGCTGCAGTGTGTTCTATCATACGAGTATCCACCTTAAGATATAAAGACCTAGTAGTTACTAATGCTAAAGCCGCCATAATAATCATCACTATAGAGATCTCTAATAAAGTAAATCCACGCTGCATGATCATTTTATACTCCATAATAAAAGCTCTATATAAGAAAACAATTCATCTAATTGTCTCGTTATATAAAAAAGCTTTATCAAATTTAGACTTTCCAACTTGTGATACAAAAAAACTTGTATTTGGTTTCCCAACAACAATAAATTCGACCCCTTGAGATTCTATTGATGAGTATTTAACTAAGGGGTTGCTTTGCAATTGACTCATAATTTGTGCTTGCTCACCAGAATCAGTAGTGCCTATAATTGTTCTAACAAAGCCAGTGTCATCATTAGTTATAACTTCGTATGGATGACCAGTATGATTAAATTCTGGTAAGTCGTCATTCATTCCAAACGGTAACTCATCTACAGTATATGAGTCTGTACTTGTCATCCATGGACCAAAACGATGAGTTGAATTATACCTATGAATGTAAACACCGCTTGCAGTATCCGTGGATATCAACCATTTTCTACGAAGACTATCTGCATAATTTGCAATCATCTGCGCTTCACTTACTGTATTGTCAATTTCTCTAATTACTGCCCTTTTATACAAAGCTGGAAAGGTTATTGAAATAATAAAAGCGATTACCAATATAACTATAGATAATTCAATCAAAGTAAAGCCATGTTGCTTTCTATGACTAAACATTAAAACCCACCACCCGATGACATAGACAACAATGGCAAATAAAAACCAATAGCTGCAGACGCAATTGATAGCACAATCAACACGGTTCCCATCATATTAAATGATGACCCTATCTGTCTGCCTACTACTTTTAAATCCAAAGATAGTGTTTCTATCTGCTGATCAATAACCACCATTCTTTGTTCTGCATCCAACCCGGCAAAGCCAATAAAGCCATCACGAATTGCAAGTGGCCAATGCTCGGTATTTAATACATCTGAAATATCTGCTCCAAGACCTATCTGTTTAATCATCTCGTCCAGAATCAGGCTCATGCCCTTGTTTGCATTTTCACGAATAAGGCGTAGCGCTCTATCAGTATTAATCCCTGCTTCGTATAAAGGGCGATAAGCAACCAAGAAGGTTAAGCCACGCATATTTTTTTGGAATTCATGAATCAATCTAAAGAATGGAAATGGCCTTAAAAAGCCCCAAACTATTTTATGAAAAATTATCCCTCCCACTATTACAGCTAAAATTGCCCACCAGAAATTTACATAGATATCATAAAGTATTAATAGGACATCGGTAGCTGTGTTTATTGGAATATTGATCTGCTGCTTTGCGAGAAGCTTTGATATTTCAGGAACAATAAATAATGGAAGGCCAATAAATATTGCTAAACCTAAAATCAGATATATGCCGCCGGTACGAATCCCTTTCCACATATCTTCTCTGATTTTCAGATAGTTCATTATGTTTTTTGATGCCTTGGATAACATCTCAGGAAGATTAGAGGTATCCTCACCAACCTGGGCCATAATAACAGCTGAACTATCAAACTCTAATGTCTGCAAAATTTCTGAAACTTCGTATTTACCATTTAGTTCCCCTTTGGAAACTTTAATACGGCTTTTCATGGCACCTAGCAACCTACGTACAGCATCTTGCGAACTTCTACCAGATCTAAGGAGACCAGATAATATCTGCAGAAATATTATCTGCGCCTCTTTATTTGGTGATTTTTTTCTTTTGACAGAAAAATTAAGAAAATCAAATGCAGCTTTTTTGCGTAACTTAACCAGACGCTCAGGAGGACAGTCAAGCTTACTAAGAGCGCCATCTCTAGTGGCAGCTTCTATAGTTGTTGTAATGGCTTCACCGTTATCTGATATGATAGTTGCAATAAACTGCATATACTTGCCCCGTTTTTATAGCAAAATTATCTGATTCTAACTTCAATAATTAGATCAGGGTCTGCAAAGCTAGTCGTTTCAATAACAGTCCCGCCTTCCTCATCAATAATGCTAGCAAGTGTAGGACCTTCTTCTGTTATATCTTGCATGCCAGTCAACGGATATGTAATTGTAATTACTCTTTGACCTGCTGCATTAGTAGTTACATCACCAATTCTGCTATTTGTAGTCAAATCTGTACCATAAATTGTCTCTGGCTGTAGTCCACACTCCTCAAGAGCAGTAGCCATACCTCCTGCAGATACATTTTGAAGATTTGTTCCATATTTCATGCGACAGGTTGTTATGGCTTCCGGCACATTTTTAGTAAACCATAATTTAATAATTTGAAATTCTGATGTCTTTTGTTTTTCCCATAAACCAGAACTAAATGCTACCACAAGACTAACCAGAATAACCATCACGATACCGATCTCTAAAATGGTGAAACCAGCTTGTTTTTTCTTATTTACGTTATGCATTTTATGCATCTTTTTCATTTTTACTTCTCCTGAGCAGTAATATTAAATACTTAATCATTCTAAGGGTTCAAGAACCATTTCAAGTGCTTCGATAGTAGTTATACCTTCTGCTACCAAGCGCATTCCATCATCCCAAAGGAAGGTTTGCCCCCTCTCTTTGGCTGTTTGTTTAAGTTCTGCAGAGGTGGCTTTTTTACCTATTACCTCCTGCAGTACAGAATCTACACGTATAATTTCGTTAATCAGATGCCTTCCGTTGTACCCGTGAATACAGCCTGGAGCATCGCACCCCTCTTCATTGGCTTCATATATATATGCTGATGAAGCAGGAGCATGTTTTAGTTGTGAATAGGTTTCATAATCAGGGATATCACCAAAAAGGGCTTCTTTTTTACAGTTTTGGCAAACCTTCTGCACCATACGTTGCGCTGTTACACAGATTATTGAATCAGCTAATAAGATAGGATCCAGTCCCATTTCAATCAGTCTGGATATGGATTTTAGCGCAGAATTGGCATGCAAGGTAGCTAATACAAGATGTCCTGTCATACTAGCACGCAAACCAAGGTCAGCAGTTTCTTTATCGCGTATTTCGCCGACCATAATTACATCCGGATCTGCCCTTAATAACGAACGCAAACCTGTTTGAAAAGTAAGATTCTTCCCTACTTCAACTTGCCTGAATCCTCTGACTTGCTTCTCTACCGGATCTTCCAGTGTATAAAAGCTTCTTGCCGGGAATGTATCTGCAATATATTTCATCCAGGCATACAAAGTTGTACTTTTCCCTGACGCAGTAGGGCCGGTAACTAATATAAGACCGTGCGGATGCTTTCTGGCAATACTTTGATATGTTGACAGATCATTTTGTGAAAGTCCCAGGTTTTGCAAATGATCAAGGGTTACTTTTTGCCCAAGTATTCTTAATACAAAAATCGGTATTATTTCCAAACCAATCTTGGATGGAACCATCTCCATACGTACCGACACATTTGAAAATACAAACTGACCACTCTGCGGGGTTCTGAATGATCCAGGCTCTTTATCAGCAGCAGTTAAAAGTACATTTGCCAAACTCTTGTATGCAGAAGTTTCAAAACCATCTCTGATATTTATTGATATATTAATCGGTATCAAACTACCATCTACCCTACACTTAACAACTACAGATTCAGCATCAAGAGGCTGAATATGTACATCTGTAGAGTGACGTAAAATAGAGGCTTCCAGGATCTGATTAAGGAGCTTTTCACCAATATTATCATCATCAATTGCTATGGCTTCTTGTAAATCCTGACCGGCATCAAGCGTAATCTCACTATATTTTTTTGTAGAAATAATACCGGTTCTTATTACGCTTTTATCACGACGGTGATTCTGGAAAAACTGAAAAAATTCTTTACTCTGTGGTTTGGTAAAGAATACTGTACCTTCCGTACAAAGAATCCATCCGGATCCGTACTCTTTTATAGTTTCATTACCTTTGAACAGCTCAAGTTTAAAAACCGCTGCAATTGCACAAGCAATACTATCGGAATCTATACCTTCTTCTTCCAATCTGGTAACAAAAAAACCTTGTTCAACCGGACAGGTAATAGCCATAGCTTTTACGCGAGTAATGGCATTTATATTAACAAGTTCAGAAAGAACATTGTCGAATATAGCCTTTGTATCTGAAGAAACCCTTTCGTTCATAATTAAAACTTACGCAAAAATTATCTTATTGGTCTGGCATATTTCGGGCGTGAACTTGTTTTTTTAGAGCTATCTTCTTTCTTCCAGTCCATTGCTACAATATATTCAATTCCGTTTTTCTCTAAAAATGAGGTTGTTAAGTTAAAGTTTTTAACTATATAACCACCCGGCAGTTCAGTATCTTTTCCTGCTCCAATAATGCCTGAAGAGGTAGAAAAATAGGCTTTATTACCAATAACCTTTATAAATTTAGGGATATCTTCCGGATTTTCATTTGATGCGTTATCGTCGACACGGGTTTTTACACCTTTGATTTCAGCACTTAATTCTCTTAATAACCTTATTGATGCAGGTTCATTCATGGAATCTTCTGCTGAACTATCCAAACCGGCATTGACAGTGTCTGAGCTATTATTTTGCATTTGCTCACTTGAGCGCGATACGGTTCCGGCAACATCACAGTCTTCAGGAGCAGCTCCGGCAGAAATACATTCGTTGTATGCCCTGGCAATCTCAGTTTTTAATCTAAGCAACTCCATTTGATTTTCCAGCATTTTCTTCTGCTTAACATGTGATAAATAATCATCTACGGTTTTACTGGCCTGATCTTTATAATCAGCTGCGTTAACCGGTAAAGATATTGCCGAAATAGCAATTACAATTCCCAATAGTTTAATCATTAAATTAACTCCTACGACCGATTACCGAAAAAACTAAAGTAGCTTCAGAACTTCCAGAATCTAAAAAATGAAACTTCACTGGCACCATTGTCTGCGATATCTTTGCAAGAACAAGAATATCTAATAATCCACCTTTAAGCACCCCATGCCAGGCGTTCATATCGCCCACATCAAAGCCCTTTTGCTGTGACTCAAGCACACCGACTTTAACTGGAAAGTCAGTTGCTAACTGTAAAAATTTATTCCATGAATCTTTAACATGATCAACCTGTTTAACTCCTTTCATGGACTCTATATGATTTTCTAAAAGGCTAATTTCAGATTTAACCTTTTGCATATCACCAATTGAACCTCTGGAACCTTGTCTTTCAACTACTATCTTCACAGCCACAACTAATACGGCCATGATAGCAATTATCATAATCATGCGTTCTCTTGCTATAGTATTAGTTTTCATGTTCAGTAACGCTCCATTTTACAATCCAGGTACCGTTTGGCTGCTGTTCCGAACTAAGCCATGAATATAGCTGATCCGGCGGAGTCAAATCAGTAGTTGAAACAACTGCCGTAACAACACCAGAATTAAGATCCAGATTTTTTACTGTAAATTTAGGATCAACCTTACTTAGCAGAATTAATTTATCAAATATTTCCTGCTGTTCAGGCCATACTTCTATATAGTTTTGCTTTAACTGAAATACACTTTCAACAAGTTCTTTTTTTCTACTTTTAAGCTGAGTATACTGCTTTTTTTCATAAGCATAACTGTAATCAAGGATTATATCAGCGGCTACAGCGGCAAGGATTATCAAAATAGCAATCGCTGCAAATACCAAAACTTCTCTTTTCTTTCTTTTTCCAGCTAACTGATATTTTTCAAGTGCGGTCATGCACTCTCGTTCCGGAAGCCTTAGTGCTGAAGAATTAACTTCAATTTCAACGGCATCACCAATATTAAGAGTTGTCGCCTGATCAGAAATAAAAGTTCCGCCAACAACCTCACCAGTTTCTTTAATAACACCATCTTCAAGTAATACAAAGAAACCGGTTTTGGTTTTACGATTCTCGTAGATAATCTGCAAAGGGTAATCTTTAGAGATTAATCCACTGGCAAATACAACCTGCCAAAATCCATATAGTTTTACATCACCAAACTGTACGCGAAGCCGACGAATATCTTCATCTATTACGTAAACAGCCGGACTTTCACGATCAGTTGCCTGTACTTCAGTATAAGCACTATCAACCTTTGGTGGTTTACCCAGGAAATCATTAACTAGTATGACATCCTGCCCTGCAATATTTAATATTGCAGGTGTATCAATTAATTTACCGTATGCTTCCATTTTCCGGTTTCCACAATTTTAGGTACGACGGTTATTACCAACTCTCTACGTTGAAGCTCATTATCTTCAGCATCAAATAGTAAACTCAGCATTTCTCCTGTCGTTTTATGTTTCCAGGGTAGATATGTAAGACTTTCTGAGATCTTTTTAGTTATCAAGCCACCAAGCTGTATTGGCTCACCGTTTCTTGTGATAACCTGGGTTGATAATTCTTGCAGGGCAATTACGGGTGTTACAAAATCATAACCTTCAACTGTAAATGAATCATTACCCTGTACTGAACTAACAACAGGAACAATATCCAGCAATATACGATCTCCATCAAGAAGCCTTGGGGTTACAGAAAGAGTTACTCCAACCTTTAATCTATCAAACTTAGGGGTTGTCTTTACATTACCAAGATCATCCTGAACAGTTTCTATATCAGCAATGTAACTAAATTCATCTCCGGTTGATAAATAGGCTGTAGATCCATTAAGAGTAGTGATATTTGGCTGGTTAACCAAATCAACAGTACCATACTGAGCCAGGAACCTTACGATTGATTCAAAACTCCCACGAGAATCTTCAAATGTAGTCGTCATTGACCAGGCATTGCTAGAGCCGGATGTAAGTCCTTGACTTGAAACACCTCCTAAAGCCAATGACCATGGATCTTTATCCAGAGTACCGCGCACCAATGCACTCCAGTCAATACCAGCTGCTCTTTCATCGTTAAGAGTTACATCGTACATCTTAACATCAATATTTATCTGCTTACTGGATGCAGCACTATAATTTCTTATATATTCATCCAAAATATCAATTTTATAAGGTGCTCCAGCTGCACTAATAATTCCTAATGCGCGCATTCCTAATACAAATGGCTTTAAAAGCTTTATTGAAGAGTGTTCATCATCTTTATTGTTTTTAGATGCTACAGTTCCGGTTTGCCCTTCATCACCACCAGTAACACCCAGGATTGCTTTAGCATTTTTAATCAATGAATCCCAGGAATCAATAACAGATTCAACCTCTGACCATGCATCACTGTTGCCGCTATTTTCACCTTTGGTTCCACCACTAAGTTTCTGGCCAATTTTTACTTTTGAATTTCTTAAAGAGGATAACGCTGCAGCATTCCATTGCATTTTTTTATAGCTGGAAACATAAACCGTATCACCGCTTACTTCCAGACCGTAACCTGTAGCACCTTCTACTGTTTTTATGAAATCAGATACCGACATATTGTCAGCCATGATTGATATACTAGTTTTAAGATCTACACCTGGATCCTTAGGCACTACGCTGGCATTTGGAAATGCATCCTTAACAATCTCCACAAGCGCACCATTAGGGAAACTAACTGTTACCCTTTTTTGCTTTTGCAGATCAGACTTTTTAATAATTTTTGTAAAAGTACCTGATGGTTTATCCGGCCATTCCACTTCTTTTTTTAATAATACTTTAGTTTTGTTCTCTTGGGACGGGGTTGTATCGACCATCGAGCAACCAGTAGATGTCAATAAAATCAGAGAGCTAATTCCTAATATTTTTTTCACATTCCGCTCCTATTACTTTTGCTCATAAACCAAAAGTGTTGGTGATGAAAGGCCCTTTTCATCCTTTAGATCAAAAAACCACTTACTTTGCAGATTTGTTTCTTGCAATGATCTGGAAACATCATCAAGAAATTTAAACAATGACTCCCTTCTGCTTGAAGTAGAAATAAACATATATTGATTCTCAAATACCTCGGTATTTTTAATATCAACAACTATATTCCACCCATCCGGAGCAATTGCTTTTAATACGCTTTTAAAATCAGCCTGCTTTAGATAGATATTTACATTTCCATCCAATACTGCCTGCGGATTTGAATTTTGATATTCTTTTGATTCCTCTTCTAATACAACCTTTTCAATGGCCGCACTAATTTGCTCAACCTTGTTTTCTAACTTAAGCAGTTTTTCAATATCCTTTTGGTTATTTTCCGCCTGTTTTTTTATGTCATCATTGGCATGGGCTATACCTGCGCTAACTTGCAGAAACATAACAATTGCAAGCATGCATACAGCTTTACTTAGAAAATATCGCAGCATTTCTTTCTCCAATAAAACGATTAATTTTGTGACAACAATTCTTGCTGTTGATAAGTAACAGATACTTTTACTGATAGACCATACTGCCCATCATCTCTTTTTTTGGTTCTAATCAGCTCTGGACTAATGCCCTTCTTGATAAGAGCTTCTTTCACAGCTACCGCCCTTTCATCAGCTAACCAATCATTTCTTTGATCAGCTCCATCGGATGTAGCTAATCCAATCAGCTCTATACTATTTGTTTTAGTATGGTCGTTAATTGTATTTATAGCACCAATCATAGCTTCAATCACATCATAGCCTTTCGGACCAATCTTTCTATATCCATATGCAAAAGGAACTTCAATACTATAACTATTTCCATAGAAATTAGCGTAACCCAACTGGGTTGCTAATTTTTCAGCTAATGTATTTTTTATATTTTCTTTAATTTCAATAATTGATTCTTTTGCCTTTTCAATTACCAATGAAGAATCAGCATACTTAAACAAACTTTCATCATCTTGTTTTAAATGACCTTTACCAATATTTACATCAAGCTTTTCATCTAAAACAACTTCGTTAACATTAGCAACATTCTGCTCTGCTTCTGCTTTATTGCGATTGCGCGCAATAAATGTCTGAGACAAGAGATCTAAATTTAAATCACCGTAATATATATCTGTTATTTTTTTAGCGAATTTATCAACAATATTTGTTGAATGTTCAGCATTTTGATCGATTTGACGAATAACTTTGTTTTCAGAACTTGTTAGCGCAATATCAGCTTTTAAATTATTGCCAGGTTTGTTATCAGTATCATTATCAGATAAATTTACAACATCACCTGAGTTAACATTATTATTGTTAACAATTTGAACGTCAGCTTTGTTTTCATTTTCTGAATTAATTTGGGCTAATATTTCCTGAGCTTTTTTGTTGTTTGGAGAATATTTCTTTAAAAGCCCAAGCATGCCTCCAAGCTTTTCTTCAAGATAACCAATTCTATCTTGAACATTTAACTTGGTAACTTCTTGTTCTACCAACTTATGCTCTACTTCTTTAGTTTTAGAGTTTGAAGTTGATATGTCTTTTGGCATCTCCATTCTTGTAGATACCATCTGCCCACCATCGTGGAAAAATACAACCCATTTATTACCAATATTATTGGAATATTTATAATCTGATTTCGAATATGAAGTAGACTTAATATCCACCTCTTTATAACCAGAATGATCTATAAGATAAGCTTTTGAGATAGCGATCCCATTTGGAACTTTAAAATAAGTCCTTTTTCCATCATCAAAAACCAGCGTTTCTTCAGTAGGGTAGTTATTAATAACAACTTTATATGAAAAATCTATTTGATTAGAATCTGATAAACTATTGTCTGAGATATGGTCTTTGCTTGTGAATACAGTACAACCTGTGTAACCGATTATCCCCAATGTTACCAAAAGTGCTTTTGCACTTTTATTCGCCCTCATAACTAACACCTTAAAAATATTATTAATTATAATTTAGTCCATATTATGCAAATACGAAACATATTACGCTGAATTTGTGACATATATTAAAGAATTTATACATAGAGAGCAATACTAATAAACCACTCTTTTATACTAGTCACCTAAAAATAAAATGATTTTTTTGGCTTTTATCTCTATAACTCCTTCTTTAGATAACTTTTCAAAGGCATGTAAAAACCTTTAAAAGGGGGAGTTACGCCGCATTTTTATCCATTTAGATCTTAATCAATCAACAACTTTCTCTTGTTTAAATCCAAACACCTTTAAAATATTCATTGCAGGACACCACTTTGAAAAAGCCGACTGCAATAAATTTAGACCTACAAATGCTGTAAGTAATAACCAATATTGTGAATGAAAATATACAAGAGCTGTCGATATTAAAATAACTACTCCTGCCATCATTCTTAGACCTTCATTAATAGTCATCTTTTCAACTCCTTTCCTTTACTCGTGGTTTTTTGTTATATTATAACACAATAATATGGTATTTTACACTCACTTTCTTAAAATTAAGCCTAATATGTTAAATACAACAAAATAAGCCGACATCAAGCCGGCTTGAAAAACTATAAAGTTTGCTTATCAACCTATTTTCTTCTAACTTGAAATCCTGCTAATCCCAACAAACCAAACCCAAATAAAAATACTGCGGCAGGTTCAGGAACTTCAGCTCCATCTTTTATAGTAAAAGAAACATTTGCGTTTTTAATATCTAATATTAAACGATTATTACCATTTAAACCTCGAAGATGAACCGCATTATTAGATAGCTTCAGGTTTGGATTATTTATTACCTGATCAATTAATAAATCACTTACTTCTCCAAAATCTAATGGCAGAGGATCTGAAAAAGCAGAACTTGTTATATCATTCCATTGCATTAGAACGTTACCACCATATCTAAAAGAAAATTGATCATTCTTATCTGGTTGATCAAATATTTCAGCTCCAGTTAAAGGAGAAACATTATACTGCGTACCACCAGCAACAACATCTAGCTCAACATCTGGAGTTGAAAATATTTTACCTGTACCTGTAGTAAAATTTTTTTCTTCTTTCAATGTGAATAATGATTCATCATAAGTGAAGCTTAAAGAGCTATCCATATATTCAGTTGTACTGTTTACCTCATCTCTTAATACCCCATCGCCAGTAACAGTTACAGTAATAAGTTTTGCAGACGCAACATTTGATACTGCAAGTAATACTACTGCAGCAATAAATTTTAAAGTTTTCATGATTTGTCCTTTTAGTTTGTGGTGCTACCTTTCGATAGCACCGCTTTTTTTGATTTTTAAATTATTGGGAATTACTGACAACTACTTACCTTAGACCAGTTCCCTTCAGAAACTTGCTCTAAAGAGGTTGTTGCAGAGCCCAAGCCAAGATAGTCATTTGATCCTACAGCATAGTAAAGCACCCCATACTTTTCTGTAGCACGACCAGCGCTTAAGTGATCGGCATTGGTTGCGGTAATACAAACAAGACCATCTTCAAGTTCTGCAGTAAAGTAGAAGCTTTCGCTTTCGTTTCTATATGTATCGCGCGCCTTAATTTCCAGATCATAAACACCAGGAGACAGACCTACAGCACAAGTCCAGTTCTCTAAGCCTTCACAAGGCATATACATTCCAGCCATACCGATAAAGATAGTGCGCAAATCACCATCGATATCTGAAGCAGTACCGCTGATTGTCATTACTCCATCGCTATAGCTATAGTCGCCAACCGTGATTATGCTTGGGGCGTTATCAGTTGGCATTGCATATTCAAATGGGCCATATACATCACTTGATAATCCAGTAGCATCTACTGCCACAAGTGAAATCTGATAAGTTTCACCCTTTACCAGATCACCTGCTTGACAATAAAGACTGTCAATTTCGCATTCAATAGCAATACCATCTATGTACATAGTTAATTGTGCAATATCGTCATTCACATCTGTAACATCAACATCAATTTTAACAGTGGTGATATCACGATATACGTTATAACCATTAATAACCGGTGCACTTGGCCCAGACACCTCAAATGAATCTGAAACTTCATCACTTACCAGACCTTGTTGATCAATAGCACGAGCTTTTACAGTATATGAACCTGCTGACAGCTCTCCAAAGTCATATGTCCAGGCACTTAACCCATCAGCAACTAACCATTGTCCGTTGTCATTAAGCTCAACCTCAACTTGTACATAGTCTTGATCAGCATCAATTGCGGTACCGGATACTCTTACATTTGCAACATTCTGCTCAATAGTCATGGTTTTAACTACAGGTGCAGTACCTTCAGGGCAGTTACCTTTTTCCCAAACACCTTCAGTGGTTGAGAAAAGTGTTGTTTGTGTTGAAGCAATAGTTCCAAGGTTGTCAGCAGAACCTTGAGCATAATATGTGGTTGTACTCCACCACCAGCTTGTAGTTGTTTGACTATATGCACGACCTGCATCAACATGAGCGCTATTTGAAGATGTTATTTCCTCACAAACACCTGAAGCACCAAGTGATCCAATAGTGGTAAGTGAACCCAGATTGCCTTCAGCTGCCCCTTGGTTAATACCAAACTGATCACCATAGGTGTATTGCGCATCACCATTGTCATCATATACAGGCATATCTCCACCACCTGTATGCCTTACTCCTGCCTTAAAGGCTTCAAGCATATCAACAACACCATCATTATTTAAATCAGATTTAGATTGATCGATACCAGCCCAACCAGAAACATTTTTCCCCCATAATGCTTGAGCCACATTCCTAATAAAAGTATTCGATACTGACGATCCTTCTTCATCAATCGCAGCCATTAATACACGATTTGAAGCACTTAGGTCATCAATATAACCACCGGAGTGACAAGGTTCCATAACAAATACTATTTTACCTGCCTCGAAATATTGAAAATATTCTGCCAGCTCATCATCAGAAATTGATCCACCTGGCATACTATATTTTTCGTCAATACTTAACCAATCGTCTTGATCACCATCACTATTAATATCAACACCATCAAAAATACCATCGTTATCAATATCAGTACCATCAGCCACAAAACCATTACCATCAGGATCACAATCAACATCAAATGTATTATCAAGCCCTAAATCAAAGATCTTAAATGATTCACATGCATGACTGATTGCAGAGCCATTAAGATTTTCTTCTCTGACTAAATCAATATCTCCCCAGTCATCTTCATCAAAAGTTTTTGTATTGCTATCCCAACCAGGAATACCATCTCCATCAAAGTCAGCAATCTCACCTAATTCTGGCTCAATTATTCCATTTTTATTTGTATCACCTATTAAGAAATCTGAAATTTTTTCAATATCTTCATCGGTATCGGAGATTATTTGATCAAGCTCAGTCACATACTGCATATCAAAATGGCTCACGTATTTATATCTCATTTGCTGACCATTTTCATCGTTAAAAAACCATTCATTCAGTCCTAATGCAAAACCGTTATAAGTCCTTGTTACATACGAAGCAAATTCACTTTCAACCAAATCCTGCTCATCGTTTGGATCAATTGATACATCACCAACAATATAACCCTGTTCAGGATTATATCCACTACCATGCCCGTCGATCCACACATGCAACACATCGTCACTATCAACCACTTGTAATAAATCTGAAATTACCAGACTTAATGTATAATTCGTCAACTCATTATCAATCATTCCATTTGGATTAATCCCTTCTGGATTTTTTCCATTATAATTTAATAGATATATATCATCATTAGATAAGCCTTTTTCCTGGAACATTTGATGAATGTTTTCCATATCGCTCCAAAATCTTGCTTCATTACTTGAGTTAAGCAATAAAGCATAATGTTTCTCAATACCGTCAGCAGCAGGTGATGCAATTGCTAGAGAAGAGGAAAAGGATGTAGTTAAAAAAATTCCAGCAGCTAGCGCTACTGAATACCCAAGAGACTTTTTCATCTTGTACTCCACATATTAATTTAAAAAATTAAGCCCATTCATATAGAAATATGTCCATCTATATATGGCGCACAGGATAATGTTGCACTGAACAATTTTTAAGTGAAACAAGTCACGAATTTAAACCATTACTTTCGTAATACCTATCAATAGAATTGTTATGTTAAAAATTTATTGCAATTATAAAATAATCTAGGGGATTCAGTATCATAGCTCCATACAAGCATTGGTTGCATCGTATATATAACGATTCAATAATTTACGTTCTTAAAAAAATAATGAATACTATAATCAAAAAAAAGAGGAAGCTGCAGCCTCCTCTGTAAAATAATTCTATCAGAATTTATATAATAAACGTTTTATTATTCCTCCAACTCGTAAGTAGCACGCTCTCTTAACCATTTACCATTAATTGCTCTTTGAATTGCAATGGTTTTAAGGCCTCGATGATCGTCATTAGCATAAGAAATTGGCGGATGAATACCTCCAGTCCAATCCTTTATACTTTCAAGACTTTCAATAAACGAGTCTCTGGTTAACGTACGCCCTGCTTTTTCAAGCCCTTCTACAGTAAGCTGGGCTATTGCATATGCAATAGAGTTCCATGTACCTATTTCTTCACGCATATAATGGCCAGCCATAATCTTACGATATAAGCGTTCACCACGATGGAAACTAGGTCCTGGAGGGAAACAACCTGTACGAACACCGTTAGCGCCCTGCTCTGTTGCAATATCAAATAAACCCGGACCTGAAATAACGTTACTACCTAACCATTCAGGCTTAAAGCCATCTTCATGAGCAGCAAGCAAAAGGTTTCCGGCAGGTTTAAGATAAGTATAAATAACCACAAGATCAGGATTTAACGATTTTAACTGAGACAACTGTTCTTCTATCTCTGTATCTCCAAGCTTATGATAAACCGTTGAAACGTTATCAATACCTTGTTTTTTCAATTCCTTAGTTACTGCCTCAGCACCTTCTTGACCAAATTTGTCATCAACCGCAAATATAGCCACTTTTTTTGGTTCAAGATAACTAGCAGCATATTGCGCTAATATCTGCCCTTCTATTTGATAGTTGGTCTGATATGCAAAATATGTCTTTTTATGTGGAGTTGACCAAGTTGAAATACCACTTATTGGTGCAATAACAGGAATCTCTTTTTCAAGTAAATAATCCATGGTAGCTAGATTTGATGGGGTTCCGAAAGGAGCAACCATTGCAAAAATATTATCTTCTTCGACAAGTTTCTTAGCTACTACCTTTGATCGTTCCACATCAAAGGCACTATCTTCTACTATAAACTCTACCTTACGACCATTTATACCGCCTTTAGCTGAATTTATGTGGTCAAAGTAAGCCTTCATTCCATGAAGCATATCTAAACCAAGAGTGGCATTCGGTCCAGATAGGTCTAGGTATGTTCCAAGTTTAATCGAATCCTTAGTAACACCAACTACATCTACAGGTTCCGGATCTGCATATGAAGTTTTTTCTACACTAAATCCTGGAACTTGTAGTTTTGGAACGGTACCAATACGATGACATTCATCACGAATCCACTCACGAAAATCTGGATGAGCAATTTTTATAAGGGCTTCCATTCGTTGTTTTATAGTCTTACCTTTAAGATCGGCAACACCAAATTCAGTTACAACGGTATCTGCATATTGCCCAGGAACAGTAACCTCTGAGCCTTCTGGCAATAGAGGAAGAATGGTTGATACCGCTCCTTCCTTAGCAGTCGAACGTAAGGCAATAATGCCGCGACCACCATCTGATTTTTGTGCCCCAAGATGATAATCAAGCTGCCCACCAGTTCCACTAAAATGACGAGGACCAAGACTTTGTGAACAAACCTGACCATTAACATCAAGCGTAATAGCAGTGTTAACACTTATCATTTTATAGTTCTGTGCAATAACAAATGGGTCATTTACCACCTTACCCTGATGAACTTCAACACTGACATTGCGATCAATAAAGTCATATAAATTCTGCGAACCCAACGCAAATGTGCAGATCATCTTTTCTTTCCACAGAGTCTTTTTCTTACCTGAAATTGCACCTGCATTAATTAGATCAAGAAATCCATCCACAAACATCTCGGTATGAATGCCAAGATCACGGCGGGCAGTAAGAAAAGGAGTAATTGCATTTGGAATACCACCAATGCCTAATTGCAGAGTTGATCCATCTTCGATCATTTCTGCTATATATCCACCAATGGTTTCCTGCCACGACTCTGGCTTCTCACTAGCAAGAATTGGCAGGTCAAAATTATTTTCTACTACATAATCAACATCGTTGATATGCACTAATGTGTCGCCATAGGTATATGGGAGTTTGTCATTAATCTCTAATATTACTAGATCGGCCGCTTCCATTAATTGCTTTTCTACAATTAATCCAAGAGAAAGCGACATATAACCCTTTTCATCCGGAGGGGTAGCGATTCCGAAAAATACATTGATATGATCTTTTGTTTGATTCAACAACAGAGATGCTGCTGTATGCAGATTGTTTGGACAATAAGAAAAACGTCCAGACTTATGCCCACTACGCTCTAGCCCCCCATAGAACCAGCTATTAACATTAAAATGACCAGCCATATCGTCTTGAGTCATATATGAATGGCCTCTCATTGGTAAGCAAACATATACATCTACATTTTCGAGCCTATCTTTATGGTTACCTAATTCAGCCAAAAGTCCCGGAGGCTCAGAACCAATGATTGATGTACCAACGATCTGATTAGACTTAACCATTGAAACCGCTTCGGGTATTGTTATAAGTTTGTTCCTGTAAATCTCTTTGAAATCCATTATTTTTCCTCGTTATTCTTGAATCAAAACTGGAATTATTTATAAATGCCTATATTGAGTATAGTAGACTTTAAAAAAACACTACTCTACTTAAGAATATTTAAACCAGAGTAGATAGTCGCCAAACATAATACCAACTATTTCCTAAATTATTTGGGAACTAAGCAACATGCCAAAAGTGAACTAATTCTTAAAATAGAGAGTGCCATTTACTCAAAAGTATACTTAATGAATATCTAAAATTTTATGTGCTAATATTTTAATTAGATTTAAGCTCTTTATTTATTTGCTGAAAAAGGATTTCACTAAGGCTATATAGAATGGACAAATCGAACAACTCAAATATTAATTCTTTAAAATTCCAAAATGAATTTCAAAAAATATTAATTGATATTTCCAGTAGATGTATAAATACCCCATTAACTGAAATCGATGAATCCATTGATACTACTCTTAAACAAATCGGAAATTACGTTTCCGCTGATAGAGCCTATATTTTCGACTATGACCATGATCATCGCGAAGCTACAAACACACATGAGTGGTGCAATATAGGAATAACTCCACAAATAGATAATTTGCAAAACATATCTTTTGATGAGCTTTCAGATGTAATTGAACATCACTCTAAAGGAGATAACTATATAGTTGCAGATGTTGAAAAATTACCAAATGGGGAATTAAAGGAGCATCTATCCGCTCAAGATATTAAGAGCCTAATTTCAGTCCCTATGATGCTAAACAATAAAACTATTGGTTTTATCGGTTTCGACTGGGTATTAAATCATAATAAATATACTGATATTCAACTTGATCTATTAAAGCTATTTTCACAGATATTAGTAAATATCAGATCAAGAATGCTGTCTGAGCAACAATTAACTGAAAGCGAAGAGCGACTAAACCTTGCTTTAAAAGGAACTAAAGCCGGCCTTTGGGATTGGCATATTCAAACCGGCAAAACAATTTTCAACGAAAGATGGGCCAATATTATTGGATATAAATTAACAGAACTGGAACCAGTAAGCATCCAAACATGGATTGATTTATGTCATCCAGACGATCTAATAAAATCAGAAAAGTTATTAAATGATCATTTTGATGGGAAAACAGAGTATTACGATTTTGAAGCCCGTATGAAACACAAAGATGGGCACTGGGTATGGGTTGAAGATAGAGGTGAAATTGTAGAAAGGGATATTAATGGCAATCCCATAAGGATGATTGGAACCCATATCGACATTACAGAACGCAAGAAAGTAGATGAATTAAAAGAAGACATAGAAAAAATAATGCATCATGACCTTAAAAGCCCATTAAATAATATTATGATGCTGCAACATTTTCTTAAAGATTCTCCCAACCTGACAAATAAAGAACGACAATCAGCTATCCTTTCTTTACGCGCGGGGATGATTATGCGTCGAATAATTGATATGCATCTAGACCTGTTTAAAATTGAAACAGGTAAATATATATTTAATCCGTGTAATTTAGATATTGTTGAAGTCATATACGAGGTGATATGCGATAAAAATCCGGCATCTTCTTTTAATAAAGATGACTTTGAAGTTTATATAGATAAACTTCAAATAGAAAATCTTTTAGAACAACATGTCGTTATACGAGCTGAAGAACATCTTTGCTATAACATGTTAAGCAATCTTATAACCAATGCTAAAGAAGCACCAAACACAAAAAACACAATATCCATATATATAACAACAAAAGATTCTGTATCAGTCACTATCCATAACGATGCATGCGTACCAGAAGAAGTCCGTGCAACTTTCTTTGATAAGTATTGCACTGAAGGCAAAGCAAGCGGAACCGGCCTAGGTACCTACAGCGCAAAATTATTGGCCGAAGCTCAAGGCGGCACAATAACAATGCAAACATCTAAAGATGAAGGAACCAGAGTTACGGTATCATTCCCAAAACCATTCCAATAATTTAATACCGTTTTTAGACTTAATAAAACTCTAGCGTATCTAATTCTGCTTCAACCAGGTCATGAAGTTTTTTCCTATTAGGTCGTACATCAGTTGCAAGATCTCTAACCAGTTTTTTTAAGTCATCTAAGGCATCAATATTATAAGTGCTATCTAACAATGCTGGGATAAAGTTATTACCCTTACAAACAGCTATTAGTTGCTCACATAATCTATCGCTATGCCAATCTAATAAATCTAGCTTAGGCCATGGATTTTTACTGGCCATAAGCACTAAACCACCGTCATCTGTTGGTCCAAATACAAAGTCGTTTGCATCTAACATTTGGCGTGCTTTTTCATAATACCCAGTATTAAGAAGAGGAGCATCCGTACCTATATAAATAATTTTCTTATGCCCAACATGACGCAGAGTATGATCTACAAAATTAATTTTATGACCAAGATTATTACCTATCTGCGGAACAATTAAATGGAAATCAAAGCCAAGCTGCATAGCCCAATTTATATCATTGGCTGACTCAACAGCTAAAACAACATGCCCATAATCCTGCCACTGCCTTGCATCATCAAGAGCGCATTGAAACATCTCTTGCGCAATTTCAAATGCTGCCTGTGGCCCAATATCAGCAGCTAAACGCTGCTTACCATGTCCGACCTGTGGGCGTTTTGCAAGAATTACTAAAGTTTGCTTGTCCATTGTTACCCCCTTTATACTAAAAATGATTTTCAGATTTAGAACTTCATTTTTAATATTAATATCCTGATCTTAGTTTAGACCGCACATCTTTGTAAAAGATCAGTAAATTACGAATAACTACTTAAGATTACAAAATTCTGGCTGATAAGTTGCCATTGAAGCGATAATTGGATTTTCGCCACATAACGGACAATCGGGATTCTTTTTAATTTTTATATCTCTAAAATTAACCTTTAACGCATCATAAACCAATAAACGATTTTCTAGCAGCTTTCCATTACCCAAAAGATATTTAAGACATTCTGTCGCTTGTAGTGCACCTATAACACCGGGAATAGCGCCTAACACTCCAATTTCCTGACAGGTAGGAACATCTTCCTTTGCAGGAGGTTGCTCATAAATACACCTATAGCAAGCATTACCAGGAGTAACCGTTATAGTTTGCCCCTCAAAACGTAAAATACCACCATGAGAATAAGGCTTGTTTGCTAAAACACATGCATCATTTATTAGAAATTTGGCTGGAAAATTATCGGTAGCCTCAATGATAAAGTCATAATCAGCAATGATATATGCGATATTTTCTATGGTCACAATATCTTGGATTGGTATTACTTTTACATCAGGATTTATCGCCACAATCGTCTGCTTGGCAGATATAACTTTAGGAATTCCAATACGTTGCGTTGTATGAACAATTTGCCTCTGAAGATTACTAGAATCTACAACGTCTCCATCTATTACACCTATAGTTCCTACACCAGCGGCAGCAAGATACATCAATATTGGAGAACCAAGCCCACCACTACCAATAACCAATACTTTTGAATTCAATAGTTGCTTCTGTCCTTCAACACCTACATTATCCAAAATAATATGTCTGTTATATCTTTCTAATTGCTCTGGAGATAATTCCATTCATTGCCTCTAATTAATTAACCTAATCTACATAAATTATAGGTTTTTCAAATCTTATTAATGACCTTATGCATCAATAAACAACACAATATTTATATATAATACTGAAGTGCTGTAGTCATTCGCGACTGTTTTTGTAGTTCATCAAGCTCTGCAAAACTTAGCGTATCCAGAATTTCGGAAATAGCATCACCTACTTCACACCAAATTTTATCAAAAACATCAGTTGATTCACGATTACTTTCTATTGTAGATAGTGGAAACGAAAGGCTTTCTACTTTTCTAAGAACATCTCCCAATATTATTTGCTCTGGATTTTTTGCAAATGAATACCCTCCCCTAGGACCTTTTTTACTAGTTATGAAACCTTCATTTTTTAACAACAGTAGAAGTTGTTGAATATATTTTATAGTTATGCCTAACTCATTTGAAAGCTCTTCAGCATGAATTGGCTTATTTGGATATGTATCAACCATACGCAATAATATTCTAAGACAACCGTTAGCCTTACTTGTGATATTCATAACTAGTCACCACTTGTTGAGTTAGCCTATAGTCAAAATAGATTATTTATAAGATTAAGACAATTTATAAGTCTAATTAACGCAAATATATTCCATACTCACTTACAATGTTTAAAGTAAAAACTAAAAATACCCTTGTTTTTCGGATAGTTATATTTTCATAAAAATAAATACAATTGTATTAAAAAGCCTTTTTGTCTACCTTAACGCTAGTCTATTTGGTGCTTTTTTAAGCATCTGCTACGGAATATTTTATATAGCCATAAAGCATGCAAAAAACACCACCCAAATTAAATCTTGCAATACAAATAGTTACAAGACCAAAGGATCATTAACCACTTAATATTATAGGTTTTGTCCTTTATAAATCTCATGCAAACATATATAGTCCTATTTCAACTATAGGATTAATAGGATTAAAGATGAAACTTTCTACTAAAGGCGTTTATGGTTTACGCGCATTAATCAACCTTGCTTCAGCAGAAACCCCTCCTGTATTACTTAAAGATATTGCCAGCGAAGAAAAAATCTCTGAAAAATATCTTGAGGCAATTTTTTCATCTCTAAGAAAAAATGACATTATCACTGCAACCAGAGGCAAAAACGGAGGTTATGCTCTAGCCCTACCTGCTGAAAATATCACTCTAAATAAGATTATTGATGCTCTAGAGGGAATTAATAGATTTTCTAGGCAAAAAAATATTCCAGAAAATTCCTCTATTCATTCATTAATGCAGCAACTAGATGAAAAACTAATTAATCATCTAAGTTCAACAACTTTAGCTGAAATGCTAAAATCGGATAACAGCGTTAATTACTCGATCTAGGAACTTTCAATGAAAAGGATTGCTGAAAAACTTACTGACCTCATTGGTAATACCCCTCTTGTTAAACTAAATAAAATTTCTAATAGGATGGGTGTTGAGGTCATTGCTAAACTTGAGCAGTTTAATCCCGGGGGCAGCATTAAAGATCGCACTGCTCTTAGTCTGATTGAAAGCGCAGAAGAAAAAGGGTTAATTAACAAAGAAACAACAATAATTGAACCGACTTCTGGCAATACAGGAATTGGCCTGGCCTGGATAGCGGCAGTTAAAGGGTATAAAGTTATCATAGTTATGCCCGATGCAATTTCTAGTGACAGGAAAAGACTATTAGGTGCTTTCGGAGCAAAAGTTGAATTTACCGACGCCACCCTGGGTATGCAAGGAGCCATTGATAAGGCCCACGAAATTGCTAAAAATTTAGATAATAGTTTTATCCCTCAGCAATTTGAAAACGCTGCAAATAGCGATATTCATGCAAAAACAACCGCCAAGGAAATTTGGCGTGATACAGCGGGTAAAATTGATATGTTTATCGCGGGAATAGGTACCGGTGGCACTATTACCGGTGTTGCAAGAGAACTCAAAAGAATAAATCATACAATCCAGATAGTTGGCGTGGAACCACAAAACTGCGCAGCAATTTCAGGCGACGGCAAACTAAATCAGCATGTAATTCAGGGAATAGGGGCTGGTTTTATACCTAAAATTCTAGATACAGATTTGATTGATAATATCATTCCTGTAAGTGATGATGATGCTTTAGAATACACCAGAATGATTTCTAGAGAAGAAGGAATTTTATGTGGAATCTCCTCTGGAGCACTGATAAAAGCTGCTGAAGAAATATCCAGAAATCCTGAAAATAAAGGTAAAATGATAGTAGTCATTTTTGCTGATACTGGGGAACGATACGTTAATCTTCCGTATTTATTTCAGGAAAAATAGAAAGCACTATAATTTTCACGTTTCACGCTTTTTATAAAAAGCACACCTATATTAAATAGTCTAAGCTTATAAATAGATAAAATAATAAAAGCATGGGCTATGGAAATAAAATTTCACAATACTATTGATCTGGAACGTAGTGCGTACCATGAAATACAACGCATTATTTATACAGAACAATCAGTTAATCGACTAATTCAATATCTGGTAGTTTTATACTGGTTATCTATTTTCTCTGGCGTTATGTTTTTCACAATTGCCCTACTATCTCCCCAAATAGCAAATAACGGATTGTACTTAGTCGTATGTATGATGCTGTTTTTAGCGCTGACATCAAATCACTTCTTCCTTAAAATCACTGATTTTGCGCATCAATCAAGCACCCAGAAAACCTTTAAGCAGGAAGGTGAAGTTACTATTAAAATCACTCAAGAAGGATTAAGTGAAGTAACCGATAATTACAATATGTTTTTTCACTGGAAAATCTTAAAGAAACTATATGCCACTAAAACTAATTTTTATATTATGTTTAACGGAATTACATTGTATATCCCTATGAGCGCATTTGATTGCAATGAAATTCTTAATAGATTTGCTCTTGAAATGGAAGATCTATCTCAAACTGAGATAATTAAGCTCCATGATGAGGATATAATTGATTTTGAAGACGATCAGGAACAAAAATAAGGATTCAAATGGAAAACAGTTCGAATTTACTATCAGCAGTCAGTAGCTTTGAACATTTTGTCTGTGTATTTAATCTACTAATTTTCATATTTTCTAAAAAAATAACTACGACCTTATCTAAAGGCAAAGATGAAAAAACTTTTCGGAATAAATTATGGTCTCTTAGATTTATAAATTTAGTTCTGCTTATACTCTATGTAATTTCAGTAATTCTTGGTCATTTTTCCCTAAAAGATGCCAATACAGTACATATTATTCGCAACATCTCTCAAACTGGTTTAGTGCTGTTGATAATGCAAATAACATCTCAACTTACCCACTTTTATTGCATTACAAAATATGGGCGCGAAAAAGAAATAGAAGATGAAAAGATTTTAATTCAAACCTACCAATCTGAAGTATTTGCCTTATTAAGCATGATTATCATACTAATTGCGTCTTTTCTTATAATTATCAACATCTGGGATATGACTGAATTACTTCAAGTTACTAGTGTAATCGGTGGATTGGCCATCATCGCCTTCTCAACAAAAGAGGTTTGGGCTCCTGATAATATTAATGGATTAATACTTCTTTATAACGGCAATATTGAATCAGGCAGCATTGTAAGAGTAGAAGAGCTTGATTTAATGGCAATTGTAATTCGAACTACTCTAACGCAAACTGTTTTTCGTGACCTAGCCCTAAGACACCAAATCGTTATACCTAATTCCAAATTCCGCAATACCAAGATCGAAATATTAAATAGCAGTATTACCGGAACTATCAGGCAATATATCGATTTTAATATTGGCTATGGGACTAGCAGCAACGACATAGAAAAACTTTTCGAAACTATATGGAATATCGCAACCACTACAGAAGATTATTACGATATTGATCGGGGATATAACCTTAAAGTTATCAATACAGGAAATCATGCTGTAACCTGGAGATTTTTTTATACCGTACAAAAAATTTATAAAATGAATGATGCCAAATTTTTACTTAATAGAGTTGCTCTTGATGAATCAGCCAAAGTTAAAATTGGTCTAGACACACCAATAACTCACTCAGTTAATCTCATAAATAAGTAACAGTTCAAAAAATCAAAAAAAACCCCAGTAGATTCTGGAATTAATCGTTATCACGCATAACATTATATAAATAAGCACTTTTCATCCCCGTCTAGTCCCCGTCTAGTCCCCGTCTAGTCCCCGTCTAGCAAAGGAGTTATCATGTTTAAGCGATCAGCGGCACTATTTCTAATACTTTTTACAGCAATTACCATCCAAGGCTGTATGCTTGCAAATAAACCATTTAAGCCAGAAAAATTAGATTCAAATATGGCTTTGATCTATATCTATAGACCTGAAAGTATAATAAGCAGAGGAATTAATTTTTCTGTTACCGTTAATGGCAAGATTGTTCTTAAACATTTAATCAATCACTCATACGTATATACATACGTTAAGCCAGGAACAGTAAACCTTGTATTAAAAGAGGACAAACTTTTAGGTGGTAAACTACACGATATTAACTTCAATAACCTTAAAGCTGGCAAGGCATATTATATTAAAGCCGAACCCGCACTCTTCGGAGCGTACGAATTAGAAATGAAGGATGAAAGTGTCGGCAAAGCCGAGATCAGAAGCGCCAAGTATTTTACTGAAAAGACAAAATAACCTTATACAATCCATGAGCGATTTTAATCGCTCATGGGTTTCTATATTTTCTACACAGCTAAAATCTGATCTCCATACTCTTGCAGCTGTCGTAATATCAAAACCTTATCCTGATTTGATTCATCAATTAACAATTCGGCAATCCGTTTATTATATTCATCGTATACAATAGATCCCCCAAAAGATGAATCGGTTAAACGCGAATACCTAAAGCTCTTCCACCTTTCTTTTTCATCCACAGTTAGTGACTCTGGAAAATTTCTGGCTCTATACCTAAACAACATCTCGGGAATTCGTTTGTCATCAAAAATGGTATCAAATCCTTGTAACTGCTCTTTGGTCATTTCACGAATCAAATCCATTTTTCGCCTATCATCTGAAGAGAAAAATCCGCTATACAACTGCTGATCAACATCTGATGTCTCTGTAAATTCAGACATTGCAAAAACCTGCTGAAGTTTTGATTCAATTCCATTTGCACTGCGAATCATTTCCAAATATGAATACGCCTTCAATTTATCTATACCATATTGCTCTGCCTGTTGTTCAGACATTACATTTTCAGGAACTATTATTGGACATTTATTAATATGCACTTGTTTAAGCGGAATACGTTTTTCCCCTCTCGCTTCCAACTCCTCTGTACTAACAAAAATCCGGGCATGAATTTCTTCAGCGTTCATTTTAAGCATTTCGGTTGGATCTTCACGTAGATCATAAACAATCACACCATTCTTATTGGTTTGATGCATAGCTACAGGAGCGATAAGAGCCAGACAACCAAGCGAAGATGGATACTTGGATGAAACATGAACTACCGGGGTTTTAAGCCTGGTATCAAGAAGCGACATAACTTTGCGTTTATCACGCATCGAATAGATATAGTTATAAAGCTTAGGCTGAGCATTCTTTATAAGTTTGGCAACTTCAATAGTAGCTATCACATCAGATAAGGCATCATGAGCTGACTCATGCAAAACGCCGTTAGCCTTACTGATTTCTTCCAATTTAAAACAAGGCGTTCCATCTTCATAATCAGGCCATTTGATCCCTTCAGGACGCAAAGCTCGTGTAAGACGAACCATATCGATAATATCCCAACGAGAATTACCATTTTGCCATTCGCGCGCATACGGATCGTAAAAATTACGATATAACGTATATCTGGTAACCTCATCATCAAAACGAATATTGTTATAGCCAACAACACACGTATTTGGACGAGAGAACTCCCTATGGATTTGCTTGATAAATTCAGCTTCGCAAACACCTTTTTCTGCTGCTTCCCCTGGCGTAATACCAGTTATTAGGCAAGCCTCAGGCACAGGCAACATATCATCGGCAGGCTTACAATAAATCATCAATGGATCACTGATAATATTCAGATTTTCGTCAGTACGTATACCAGCAAATTGCGCCGGTCTATCCTGTGATGGAGTAGCACCAAATGTTTCGTAGTCATGCCAATACATTGATGGCGTATTATTTTTTGTCATAAGTTACTCTGGCAGCTTCATTTCCAACCGAACTTTACCCTGCTCATTCTTTGCAATATATAATTTATAACCATACTTCTCAGCCTGTTTTCCTGACTGATAAAGCCCGATTCCCAAACCATGTTCAGAATCCACCGTCTCTTTAAACAAATGCTCTGCAATTTTTTCAGGGATAGACCAACCTGTATCCTCAACTACAAACTTAAAACCACTACCTTCATGCATTAATATAACCCTTATATCAATATCATGCTCTTGTATGCGTTTTATTCGAGCATTATCCAAAAGATTATCTGCTACGGTATCCATAACCTCCAAAACAACTTCAACATTACAGGATACCTCATTAATAAATTCTATCTTTCTACCAGAGTTTCTATCCAGCAATCTATTCCACCAATCATTAATATCTATCATAGTTATGGATTCATCCTGAGGAGATGCCAACTTATCAAGAGTTAATGACAAACGTTCGCTAAGGGCCGGTAATTGCCTTTTCACTAAATCCAGCACCTGTTGTGCCTGATTCTGATCGCTCGCATTAATTATGCCGATTAAAGAACTCAACGATTGCAATACGTTCTTCATGTCATGAGTAAGACGAGATCCTGTTTCATAAATTGCCTCTAATTGAGCTCGCTGAGACAATTTACGTTCACGCAACTTACTTATATAAAAGAATGCCAGAATATGAACTAATAATTTTGTATGGATAATCATAGCTGGATTCATAGACTTCTCTGTATACACTGACAATCGTAAATCACCAAATGATATTGGCAGAGGAATCTCCACCCGCTGTCCTAACTCACCATTTCCTGACGCAGAGCTCCACTTCAAACCATAAATCCAATTAAGACTGAACAGATTTTCCATTGAACCTTGCAAAAACAATTCAGGATCATTGTGATCACGAGCAAGATTGGTTAGTTGAATTAAATAGTTTTCAAGAGGTGTGCCAATATTTAAAAGATATCTATTCCAGATTACAAAAAGCCCTTTATATCCAGACCCTGGATTCCATATCCAGGAGATAAAGATTATGGTTATTCCTGAAACAATAAACACCTGTATCAATGCGTATATATAATCAATATTCGACTGATGCATCTTAAGAACGCTAGCAATTGCAATCACAATCGATATCAGGGCAATTATTATCCCGCGCAAATAATCTAGATTTTGTTTCTTTACCTGATTTTGTACAGAAGAAAACATCAATAAAGGTAATGGCAGTAAAAAACCAAGCTCATTTATACAGTATTGAACAACCGTATTTTCTGTTATTAATATTGAAAATATCTTAGGAACAATTATCAAGTTAATGGATAAAATCAAATATGCAGTTGAAAAAATTTCTATATATCTATCTTTTTTACTGAAAAAAGGGGTACTTTCAATCAATGCCAAAAGTACACCTGCCCATAAAATTAAAAACCAGAGTGGAGATACCCATAGAAACGCGCCAATAAAAGTTGAAAATATTAAAAAAGGGATAATATCAATGCGCTGTTTTCTGCTCCAGATTGGCTGCCAAAATAAAAAAAGACCAAAATGAATAATCATTAATGTAATTGAAATCTTTTGATTTTCTGAATAACTAACGGCTAATTGAAAAAAACACAGTAGTAATGCCAGCAATCTGTATCTATGCTTATCCTGTAAGCTATTTAAAGGGAGATCCATCTCTTTTATTAACCTGCTACTGATTTTATAGAATCTGTTATTGAAAATAATATGAAAAATAAACTACAAGTTATTGCATCGTATACTTTATTAGAGGCCTTCCGCAACCGCCTTTTGTATATAATTATAATATTTATTGCACTAACAATTGGCCTTGCGATCTTTGGGGGCAGTCTTTCAATAATTGAAGCCCAACAAACTCAAACACAAATACTGGGGTTAATATACCGATTTGGAGCAATTATTATTTGTTCATTAATGGTTATTTCAGGAGCTAATAGAGAATTTAACGACAAAAATCATGAACTAATCTTATCTACATCTGTAACACGCACCCAATATTTTATTGGTAAATTAATTGGATATTATTTAATAGGGATTCTGATCTGCACCGCAATAGGAATTACACTACTATTATTCACATCCCCTATAGCAGCATTAGCATGGTCCTTATCCGTATTTTGTGAAACATTAATAATGATAACGTCTGCGCTTATGTTAGCAACTATCATCAATAACCTAACCATTTCACTTATTCTTCAGCTTGGTTTCTATTTGCTCTCCAGAACTATGGGAGCCATTACTATGATGGTTGCAAGTGGATCAGAAGACTCAGTTGCCAGCGGAGTTATTGGAAAGATACTAATCACAATTGGTTATATTATCCCGCAACTACATAGATTTTCTAACAGTGACTGGTTATCAGGAACAATCACTGAATATAATCAACTTGGATTTATTCTGATCCAAACTCTGATTTTCTGCTGTTTCCTTACAGCGGTGTCAATTTTCGACTTTAGCCGGAAAAATATATGAAGATAAAAACCAGGCCTATCAAAAGTATAAATCCGCTGGTAACCATTCTTCTTGCTATAGCATTTATAACTCAAATAGCATTTCATCACATCAGCTATAAAAATGATGATACAAGATCAAATCTCAATTCAGCCCCAAATCCCAATTATTTTAAGATAATAAGTATGGGGGAATCTTCTGCATTGGCCAAATTAACATTATTATGGATACAGGCTTTCGATAGCCAAAGCGGTGTAAAGTTAAGATATAGCGATCTGGACTATGAAAAACTTAGCCAATGGTTAGACGTTATTATTGAGTTAAACCCAAATAGCGACTATCCAATGTTATTAGCATCTCAAATATACACAATGGTACCCGATAAAAATAAAAAAAGAGCTGCTCTTGAATATGTATATAAAAAATTTCAGGAAAAACCAAATCAGAACTGGCGCTGGCTATCCCAATGCTCAGTTATAGCCAAACATCAACTGAACGACTTTGAACTAGCATTAAAATATGCAAGAGCAATCAGACAACATGCTTCAAATGCCCCTACATGGGCAAAACAGATGGAGGCTTTGCTACTAGATGATATAGGAGAATATCAAACTGCAGAGATCATCCTTGGTGGGTTAATATCATCACAACAATACAAAGATGAAAAAGAATTATTATTTTTACAAGACAAACTGACTGAAATCAAACAAAGAACTGTCGAAAATTAGACAGGTGTTTTTCTACCAACACTAAAAAAACCGCCCTATATTAGCTTCTTATTATATTACAAAATAAATAACCGATAACCAGTCCACAGTTTGGGTAATCCATAAGTGAAAAACACATGTATTACCCTATATTTCTAGATATAACCCAAGGGAACAGTGCTTTTAAAAGCTGGCACGCAAAATGCAAAACATTTATTAAAGATTAATTTTTAAATGGTTAACGGATTTACGGAGAGACTATCATGAAAACAAGCATGAAAAAGAGACAATCAGGATTTACACTAGTAGAGATCGCTATCGTACTAGTAATCATAGGACTACTACTTGGTGGCGTACTTAAAGGTCAAGAGATGATCACCAACGCGAAGATCAAAAAACTGGAAAGTGACTTCCGTGGTATCTCTGCTGCCTTTTATACTTATCAAGATAGATTCAACCGCATTCCTGGTGATGATGCAAATGCCAGAGACAGATTCACAGGTACATGGGCAGATGCGGATAACGGTAATGGTAACGGGCTTGTAACTGGCGCATGGAACTCAACAACCAATACCAATGAAACCAGGCTGGTATGGAAACACCTAAGAGGTGCCGGACTTATCTCTGGCCCTGTTACCAGTGATGCAGAAAGCTATGCTCAGCCTAACCATGCTTATGGCGGTATTATCGGACTAGTTGGATACAATACTCCTTATGCAGCAACAATGGGTCGTAACCGTGTATGGGTTTGCTTTGGAAACATTAACGGTGAAGTTGCTCGGGTTCTTGAAGCAAGGGGAGACGATAGTGATGCAGGAACCGGATCTATTATCTCTAGAAACGCATCAGCAGAATATGCAGTTGCCACCAACTACAACCCAATGTGCATGAGAATGTAATTAAATGGAAGTCCTAACAATGGATGTTAGATATAAGGGCGCTATCATGCGCCCTTTTTTATATCCAGGTCTATTTCACCAATATCTTTATTACATCAACTTATTTTTGTCGTCATTTACTTTTTTGTAAACTTCCTCAAAAAATAAATTATTGCGCCTCGATCTTAGCAAAATACTCTACAAATACCTGCAATTATAAATCCACAACCAGCAAACCAAACTCAACCTGCAAATCAGTTTTAACCGGAATTCGAACTATATATCCAGACCCAGGAGCAACATCTAAACGTTCACCGTTTTTATCCAGAATAATATCATCAACAGTAAAACGATAATTGCCACCAGAAGTAAGTAATTCCACAGAATCACCAAGCCTTAAACGATTTTTAACTTCTATAATCACACAACCATCAATTAATGAATCACCAACAACCTCACCAACAAACTTCTGATATTTACTCTTAGAGTTACCGGTTTCATAATTTTGCATCTCTGACGGCATATAGCCGCCAAAAAATCCTGACGTATAACCTCGATTGGAAAGCCCATCCAGAGAACGCAACAAATCTTTATCAAAAGGTCTACCTGCGGCTGCGTCATCCAAAGCTTTTCTATATGCAGAAACAGCTCTAGATACATAGTAATGAGACTTAGTGCGTCCCTCAATCTTAATCGAATTAACACCAATACGGGTCAGATCTTCTACAAATTCAATTGCACGCAAATCCTTTGAATTCATGATATAAGTACCATGCTCATCCTCTGTTATTGGCATGTACTGCCCTTGTCTCTCCTGCTCTTCGATAAGATATTCGTTATCTACAAGATCCCGTTGCTCACCATTATCAGATTCCAGTGCTGCTCCAGAATAATCAGTTGACTCCTCGTACAATTTATACTTCCAACGACAAGAATTTGCACAAGTCCCTTGGTTAGCATCTCTTTTATTAAAATATCCAGATAGAAGACACCTACCGGAATAAGAAATACATAAAGCTCCATGAATGAAAACCTCAATCTCCATATCAGGACACATTTGTCTGATCTCTTCAATCTCCCGTAAAGTAAGCTCACGAGAAAGAATAACGCGAGAAACACCAACAGACTTCCAAAAATTGACCGATGCATAATTGATTGTATTAGCCTGAACTGAAAGATGAACAGGAATATCTGGCCACGCTTCACGAGCAAGCATAATAAGACCAGGATCAGCCATAATAAAGGCATCCGGAGTCATCTTAGCAATCTGCCCCATATGCTCTAAATATGTTTTAACTTTATTATTATGAGGAAAAATATTACTGGTTATATAAACTTTTTTGCCCTGTTCGTGCGCATAATTTATCCCTTTTTCCAGGTTTTCCATAGAAAAATCATTATTTCTAGCACGTAAACTCCAGCGTGGATGACCTACATAAACTGCATCGGCCCCAAAGGCAAAAGCGTATTGTAAACTTTTCATGGTACCGGCCGGAGCCAGTAATTCTGGAGAAGATTTTATATTATTCAAGGCACACTCACTAAAAAAATTCACACAATAAAAATTGTGCGTATATTAGCGCAGATAACGTATAAAGTCCTTGAAAAATTAAACAATAACAAAAAGGATTTGAGTTTAAATTCCTAATGAATCAAGTAAATCATCAACCTCTGCCTGACTGGCCTTCGCATTTAAAACAGAATCGCTACTTGCCTTAGTTAAACCGTCTGAACCATCTTCAACAGAAATTTCTTCTGCTTTTACAGTCATCATTTTATGTATTTGATCAACTATCTTCGCAAATTCATTTAACTGCTGACTAACCCTATCTGCAAACTGAAGTGACATTTCGGCATCAGTAACAGCCTTTAGCGCACCATCTTCATCAAAACTATTGATGCACTCTCTAACTTTATTCAAATGTTCAAATGTAGTTACACTTTGATCAGCAATATCACTTTTCAAATTATCTACAGTTTTAATGATAGATAGTTCATCAATAAACTTTTTAACTTGTGAAACCATTGCTTCATTTAGACGCAAAAGATTAATTTTGTCATGGATAAGACTCTTTGTTGCAAGCAAAGAATTAACTCGACTAAGAACATCATCCGCCTCAATAGGCTTAATAACATAATCGGTAGCACCTACACGAAGAGCTTTAAGAATACTAAAACGATTATCTAGCCCAGACACAAAAATTACAGGAATAGAACAAGTTTCATCAATATTTCTCATGCGCTCACAAGTCTGAAAACCATCAATATCAGGCATGATAACATCAAGAATAATAAGATCAGGCTTCTCAAAAGTAGCCAATTGAATACATTCCTCACCCGTAGAAGCTTCCATAACCTCATATCCGGCTTCAGTAAGAATTCCCCCTATCACAGAACGCATCAACTGTTCATCATCAGCGACCAAAATACGAAATTTGCTATCGTTAGCCTGATTACTCATATCAAAAAATAATTCCTGTACAAATTAATCCTTAATTTAAAGTGTAACCTAAAAAAATAATGATTCATGTATTTTCGCATGTTTTGTGACTAAATAGACGCGATAAGTCCTACCATAATCAAACATATTTATTAGTATCTCATTGAATCAACACGGATAATAAAATTAATAGCATCGTTATAAAAAGATATCATCACTAAGTACACAAATAAATTAAAATTCAAAATAACTGTATAATACAAAATCCGCAAATCAAAATATGATAGGGGCATATTTTTCAAAATAAAGGTAATATTAATAATTTAATACTACAAAACATTCTTCTAGACATATAAAATTCATAAGGAATTATCCTAAATCAAGTTATTCAAGGACAAATAATGGCGCGTATACAAATTGATATGCCAGAAAGTTACATATTTTCTACCGATATTGACGTAAGAATTTCAGATATAAACTATGGAAATCATGTTGGTAATGACTCAATCCTATCTATAGTACATGAATCAAGATGCCGTTTTTTTGCAAGCTTAGGGTTTTCCGAGCTTGACGTAGATGGCTTTGGTATCATAATGACTGATAGTGCAATAGTTTATAAATCTGAATCTCATTATGGTGAAACACTTACTATTAATATTTCTACACAAGATCATAATAAATATGGGTGTGACATTATTTATCAGGTTATTGAAAAAAACTCTAAACGAGTAGTTGCAGAAGTTAAGACTGGAATTGTGTTTTTTGACTACGAACAAAAAAAGGTGGCAAATACGCCTCACGCATTTCTAATAAAGATAAACCAGCTAAATTAACAAAAAAAGAGCTACAAATGAAACAGTTAAGGCGTAAAATTAGAAATAATTTTAGAGTGTATACATCACTTGCCTGCCTTGCTATGACTGTGACACCCCAATTAACCAATGCAACACCAATTTATCATGAAATTTATGTAAAAAAACGCCATCACCCAGTTGTAATTCCATCTGAAATACCAACTAATATTCCTTCTATTAAAACAGATGCTACGTTTAAAAATAACTTAACTAGAAATAAAATAGTTTATACACCAACAACAAACCCAATTAATATTCAAAGTAACTCAAAACCTGTTAATTCTTCTTTAGAATCAATGCTAACTGAAGAACCCCCTCAAAAATACACAGGTATCTCAAAAGCACCTTTTGTGGGTCCGCCCACATTAAGCCAATTCAAGGCTAGCAATATTCAAAGCGAAGATAATATACAACTCGCTATGATCAATAGAAAACTAGAAACAGATACCCCTTTATATCTCTATAAAGATAAAAACTACTTGCGCAATAATGAAATTAACCACTTCGATAATTTCAATCAGGAAAACGCCAAAGGGCGCTGGATATTAGTTGACACCCTAAAAAAAACTATATCAGTCATGCATAATAATAAATCAACTTTAACACTACATGACATATCTATCGGAAGAAACGGAACAACAACAGATAAAACTATAAACGACGAAATGACTCCAATCGGTAAATTTAAGATCAATCGCATAAATAACAATAGTCAATATAAGTTATTTTTTGGAATAAACTACCCAACGCAATCATATGCTGAACAAGCATATTTATCTGAAAAAATCGATTTTAAAACCTACCATTCTATTATAGACGCAATTAAAAACAACAACACGCCACCACAACTTACTGATTTGGGTGGATATTTAGGGATTCACGGACTTGGAAAAGCCGACTTGGAAATACACAAACAATTTAATTGGACAAAAGGCTGCGTTGCAGTAACAAATAAGCAAATAATGAAACTCCGTAAGTATATAAAACTTGGGACAATTGTTGTTATTAAGTAAATAAGTGTTTAATTAATTACATTTTTTTAATTGAAACTTATTTTTTTGTCTGTTAATTAGTGTATCGACCTTTATTACTGAAGGATTTATGCCTACACTTACTGTTGAGTGTTATTTTTGGAAAGTTCGGAAAAAAATCCGAAATGTTAAGGAGAAAAAACAATGTCAAAAATTTTAGACGTTCTTAAATGGCCACTTCTTGGTGCATCTTTTGCTCTAATGGTTGGTTGCGCTTCAGACGGAAGTGTAGAAGCAATGGCAAAAGAAGCAAAAGCTGCTGCTGCAACTGCTCAAGAATCTGCAGACGCTGCTCAAGACACAGCTGACGAAGCTGATGCTAAGGCAACAGAAGCTCTTATCATTGCTAAAGAAGCAAATGAAAAAGCTGGTAAAGCTGGCGGTATCGCTAAATCTGCGGATTTCAGAGCTACAAGAAACTCTAAGAAAATCGATCGCATGTTTAAAAAGGCTATGTACAAGTAATAGATTTGTATCTAGTTTTAAAAGCCCTGGTTAAATCCAGGGCTTTTTTTTATATCTATTAACCTATAGAATCACATCAATCTGTTAGTTTTAATTTGTTTGGATTTTAAACACAAATAAATATAACTACTGATATTACATGAACTTTTTAACCAACTAACAATCAAAATTGTTAGTTAATATCGATTTGATATTGGATTGAGAGATTTGATATTGGATTGAGAGATTTGATATTGGATTGAGAGATTAAAAAAATATGAAGCATAAACTTCATAAATTAAAATTTTTATTGGCCTTATCAGCTTTTATTATTTCTGCAAACTGCTATGCAGGAACTTACATCCTTCCCCCAGAAGGTATTGATATTTTTGGCGAAACATTCACCATAAAGGCTCAAGAAGAAGATACTTTGCTTGATATAGGCCGCCGTTATGGTGTTGGTTTTAATGAGATGAAATCTGCCAACCCCAAAGTTGATATGTGGGTACCAGGCAAAGGTACAAAAATAACAATCCCAACCCAATTTATTCTGCCTCCAGGACCTCGTGAAGGAGTTGTAGTTAATATTGCAGAAATGAGAATTTATTATTATCCCAAGCCTAAAAAGGGTGAGAAACCTGTAATTACAACATTTCCCATCAGTGTAGGCAGAATGGATTGGAATACTCCTCTTGGCGAAACCAAAATCATCGCAAAAGTTAAAGATCCTGCATGGTACCCTCCAAAAACCATACGAGATGAGCACGAAGCAGATGGAGATCCTCTTCCAACAAAGGTTCCCCCAGGACCAGATAACCCTCTCGGAGCCTATGCTATGAGACTTGGTATACCAGGATACCTAATTCATGGCACTAATAAACCTCAAGGTCTTGGAATGCGAGTAACTCATGGTTGTATACGCATGTATCCGGAGGATATTGAATATTTTTTCAATATAGTTCCTAAAGGTACAAAAGTAAGAATCATAAATGCCCCTTACAAAGCAGGTTGGCTAATGGATCAACTCTACTTGGAAGCCCATGAACTTTTAGAGGAAGATGAAATTCAACACAAGGCATTTAATAAATATGAACCTTTGGTAGATGCCGTAGCAAGAGCAACAGAGCAAAGATTAGAAAAAATTGACAGATTCGCAATTAAACGCATATCTAATGAAAAAACAGGGATACCTCAAATAATTTCTCGCAAGGATACCCAGCCCCTTTAACAGAAAAAGCACTAAGATTTCAAGCTTTTTATGACAAAAAAAATTGATATTCATCACAAAAAGAGTATAATTATTATTATAAAAGTAAAAAACAAACTTAAATATCGATGAATAAATTGCGTAGTTAATACAGCAGTCAGTAATAATAAAAATAAGAACCTACACGGATAGAGGTACAAAAGACAGCTGAATGACACGTAACAGGAGAACCGAAGTCATGGCTGATAATCACCTACTTCAAAGTCTAGTGGATTCTAATTATACAATAGTCCACATAAAATCTGACGACACTGACAAGCTACTTGATATATTCAACAGGTTTAACCACGAAACCGGTTGTGCAGTGTATAACTGGCAAAAAGATTGCGGCCTTCACAGAGTTGGCTTTGAACATATTTTGATACCGCGCACAAAATCAGATCAAGATCTAGCAACATATATTAAAACCGCTAGACATTTTGGAATATATTTTTTAAGTGACTTCCAAGAAGCGCTTAATAAAGAAGCCATTCAAAACCAGATATTAGATATCTCGTTAAAAAAAGATGGTGTACGAAGATTGCTGACCATAATTGGTAAAGACGTAAAAATTCCAGAGCAGCTTAAAAGTATTACTTGTACTATAAAACATACTCAAAGACCGGTACAACAAAATACTCAGTCAAACGTCCATACATTCGCTGCAGCTTCTGGTTACTAACCATTGCAAACTAGCTTAGTTAATCAGGTATTGATGTCCTTAACCGGGCATCAATATATGTTTTCTTAAAAAGATTAATTACTTCAACGTAAATCATTTAGCTCACTAATACAACAAAGATACTCTCCTACCTACTTAATCATAAGTGATAAGTGAACCACGTTCAGAAATCAATAAAAAAATCAATTACGACACATAATCAGTGCTAGTATTTATATAAGAACAATAATATGCAGTATCTGTAGAAGGTGTGTTTTAATGAGTGATTTTATCCGTATTAAAGATTTCAACTGTAAATATAAAATATCTGGCAATCTTTCAAGCAAGGAGAATATTCTATTTCTTAATGGTATTGCCAGTCCAATAGAATCATGGTCATATCATAGAAAACGCTTTGAAAGCGATTACAAGGTAATTGGCTTAGAATACCGAGGACAATGGAACTCAGAGGCAACTCCTGGCCCATATTCATTCAAGGATCTTGCTGCAGAAGTTGTAGAATTATTAAAGCTAATTAATGTTGAAAACGTCCATATTATTTCCACAAGCCTTGGAGGTGAAATAGCACTACAACTAGCTATAGATTTTCCTGAAATCGTTAACAGTATAACTGTCATTGCTTCAGTTTCAGAAGCAGATAATATTTTATTACATCAGGTGTCTAGATGGCGTGATTTTGCAAGTAACACCGTAACACAACATGACAAGCTACCAGATGAAGAAAAATTTGAGTTTTTAAAAAAGGCTGCTCATCAATTCCTACATAACGCAATACCGGAAATGTATGGCAATAAATTTCTAAATCAACAATATCAAATTATCAAAGACAGAGATTTGCAGTTCATGAATAACATAACCAAAAACTTTTTTGTTGGTCATGCTATATTATGCGAAATGTTTGAAGGCATTGCGGATAAAGAACAAATGACTCCATTTCTGCATAAGATTAAATGCCCATCACTAATTATTGCGGGAGGCTGTGATATATTAAAACCTCCACGCTATAGCCAAATAATTGCTGACAATATCCCTAACTCAGATTACGTTATATTCCCAGACGCAGGTCACGCTGTTGCCGTTGAAAAAGCAATACAAGTTTGCGATTTAGCTAAAGAACATATCAAAAGAAGTTCATGAGCTTAGATTTTTTTCAAAAACGGAAAGGAAAATTTATAACTGTTTCCTTTCACATCGCTGAATCTATCTTTTTGGCATAAGACATTGTTAAATGATAATAGCGTGATATTATTAAGCACATTAAAAAAATGACTAATGGTTTCTCATGATAAATAAAGCAAGAATTATCGAAGATATTGATCTTGAACAGGCAATGGCTAACGCTGAAGCGTTATGTAAAACTAAAAACGTACGTCTAACAAAAACACGCAAACGTGTTTTAGAAATTATTTGGCAAAACCAAGGCATACTTAAGGCTTACGACATCCTTGAAGTTCTCGAAAAAGAAGATAAATCTGCAAAACCAATAACTATTTACCGAGCTTTAGACTTCTTAATAGACAATGGGTTAGCACATAAAGTTGAGAGTATAAACTCTTTTTTTAGTTGTCCTAAAATAAACCAAACATGCGAATTTCAACTTCTTATTTGCGATAAGTGTGGAAAGGTTGAAGCTGTTCCAATTCCTGAAGCGTGCAGATCTCTTGATCAGTATGCTCAAGAAATGGGATTTAAGGTTACTTCAAAGGTTATAGAAGCCCACGGTGCATGCAAAGATTGTCAATCACAAATGATCTAGAATAATCTATCTGAAGACGATAGAAGTATTGCCTCTATCTATCTATCTATCTATCTAGCTAAATACCCGCCATCAACCTCAAGCGCAGTTCCAGTAACGAAAGATGCACTATCGCTACAAAGCCATAAAACAGCTGAAGCTACTTCACTACAGTTTCCTAATCTTTTAATTGGGTGCATATTTTCAAGCGCTTTCCTAAGCTGATCATTCTCATTGATCCCCATTCTTTCTAACATTGGGGTTTCAACATACCCCGGACAAATAGCATTTATTCGAATCCCTTTGGTTACATACTCTAAAGCGGCGGTCTTTGTAAGACCAATAACACCATGTTTTGAAGCACAATAAGGAGATGCAGTCTTATGCCCTACCTTACCCAAGATCGAAGCATTATTTACAATCACTCCACTTTTTTGTTCTTGCATCACTTCAAGCTCATACTTCATGCAACGCCATACTCCATTTAGGTTTACATCAATCATTTTTACAAATAAACCTTCTTCATAATCTGCCGTAAAACCTGCAAAACCTGATTCAATACCTGCATTGTTAAATGCATAGTCAATTGAACCAAAACTCGCAAGTCCTTCTTGCATAGACTCCTGTATGCTTTCAGAGTTTGTAACATCTGTTTGTTTAAAAAGTGCTCTTCCGCCATTATTAATGATTTCAAATTGAAGACGAGGTCCCTCTATATCATCTATATCGGCAATAACTACAGCCACTCCGCTTTTTGCAAAATCCAATGCAACCTGTCTTCCAATTCCTGACGCACCACCACTAATAAACACTGTTTTTTTACTCATAATTTTTAGCACCCTATTCCAAATTCAGTCTGCTTAATAATTTCAAAGGCTTTACGTAACGCAATAAAATCTGTTTGATTGCCACCTTTATCCGGATGATATTTAATGGCCAACCTACGATACTGTTTTTTTACAACATCAAATGGTTCATACTGCGACAACTTAAGTGTTTCATATGCCGAAAAAACTTTATCTTGATTATAAAACATCTCCCAAAAGCTAGTTAACATCTTAAGAACTTGCTCTTGATCAGTAGCTTCATAGTTTTTCCAATCCAAATAATATTCCCTTACTGCTGCAGTTTCTGTAATTTCTGATCCTTTATTATCTTTAATTTTAGCCTCAATTATAGAAACTCTTATTGAAGTAATATCAAGAAATATTCGATCATTTTTCCACAAGCTTATCTGTAGCTGGTACAACGCATTCATCGTTATAAAATGCTTTTGAAACAACGCCAATTCAGATTCGTCAGCAAGGCCATAAAAATACTGTTTCTCTTCAAGCATTTTTATTATCTCGTACTCTGTAGTCCCATTTGGTTTTAGCTGCAGAAAATCAAGAATTTCAGCTTTTAATGGATTTTGCAAAATAATTCCTTCAGTTACATAACCAATAATCACTTCTATCTTAATAAATTGTAGACGAAAAAAAACCTGACACTGAGCCAGGCTTTTTTTATGGTATAAATAAAGCTGTTACTTAATGATTTCAGCCATTGCACCATTACCGATTCCGCATGCGTTACCTTCATCAAGATCAAGATGAGCTTCTAAAGCATAAGCAGCGTTAACACGAGCAACTACATCACCAAAGATTGTTTCACGCCCTTCAACACCAACTTTTAGAGAAACAACTTGGTTATCTGCAAGTCCAAATTTCTCTGCGCTTTCCGGATCCATATGAATATGGCGTTTTGCGATCATTAAACCTCTTTCTTTTTTAACAGAACCTTTTGGGCCAATAATTTCAAATGCAGCACTTCCATCAAGCTTACCAGATTCTTTTACAGGTACTGCTTGAGTTGTAAGTTTGATTGTATCAGACTGCATAATTTCGCACTGACTTTCTGAACGACATGGACCTAGTACACGTACTTTTTCAATTTTACCTTTATCTCCGGCAATTGTAACAATCTCTTCAGCAGCATATTGTCCAGGCTGCATTAGATCTTTAAGTTGAGTTAGTTCGTATCCAGCTCCGAATAGAACATCAACATCTTCTTGAGAAAGGTGGATATGACGATTTGAAAGGTTTACTAATACTTCTGCCATGATCTACTCCAATAGTAATGGTTTATGTAATTAAAACTGGGCAAATTATATATGACGCCCCTAACCCTTTCAAGGAAAACCAAATGTTGTAGATAGTATTTAAAATATAAATAAAGAAGACCCTGACAAAGCAGGGCCCTCTTCCGCAGTTTAGGTTTTTAGAGTTTACTGACAAGAACCCAGTTCATAGTAACCTGTAGAGGTTTCTTTAAGAGTAGTATATGTAAAGGTGTTATTTAGACCTAAATTATCACCTGAACCTGTCGCTTTAGCGTACCCCATATCATTGTATGCACGGCCAGCTATTACATGATTATAGTTGCTGTCATAATATTCTGTGCAACTAGAAGCTGGTTGTTCAAGACCATGACAAACTGCTGGCTCTTGAGTAAACCACTCACCAGACTCACCTTCATACAAGGTTACACTTGACCAGGTATCAAATGAATATCCGATTGATGAATTACCAACCATAGCATGAAGATTGAAGTCTCCGCCTTTTACTGCACGTCCTGATGAAATATGGTCGCTAGGTGATGCCGTTGAAGTACCACAACTTGCTGTTGGGGCACTAGGATCAATAACCTTCACAACACGAACCAGAACTTTGTTGTTTTCATCAGAATCAGAAACACTATATGTACATGCATATTCACCTTCTGTTGATGTATCAACATCAGAACAATCAGCTGTCACAGTTAGTGATCCATCTTCAGGGTCTGTAGCTGTTGCTCCAGGATCTGTGAATGTATCATTCAAATCGAGGAACATTGGGTTATCTCCATTAAGAGTTACAGTTGGCACACCGTTTGGCTGACTTGATTCCCCACTTCTTGTTTGAGCTGCAAAAAAGTTCCACACAAGTGTTGGATAATCAGGACCAGTTGCTTTACAGTAATTATCTTCTGTTCCACCAACCCAATAGTGCCCTTTCATACCATTAGCAGGACCATCATAAAATATTGTTTCAACTACTGAACGCCCAGAAGTAGTACCATCTACAGTATATTTAGTGTGTTTACAATTATATCCTGTAGTCAAAACTGCAGAACAGTCAGCTTCAGATGCCTTTGTTGAGTTTGCAGATTGATAACCAGAAGCACCAAACACCTTTAGGAATGAATCCCTAATATTATAACCAGCAGGCTGCTGCACAACCTCGTCATTATTATTCTGTAAAACCATCATTGGAATTTGATAGTCACTATCTATCTCACGTTTCATATCTGAAGCAGTTGTTGATACAGACTCAAATGTTGGTGCCATCATTGCAAGAGCTACTGAGGATGATGTTTCTCCATATGCTAATCCTGATGCTGACGCTGCTGCAGTCCAATATTCATTGTGAGTTACTGCTGCAACAACTGTCATTGCTCCACCTGATGACAGACCAGTGATATAACGTTTATTTGTATCGATTGTATAATTACCTTCTACTTCAAGAGCAATTTGATATAGGTCTTCTGGTTCACCACCACCTTCGTGATTATGTTGATCAAACCAGAATCCCCAGCAGTTTTCACTTCTCATACCATCATAAGTAGTAATAAATGGTGTAACTAGAATAAAGCCTTCTGCATCAGCTTTAGCTTTCATTCCCCACTCGTTAAGAGCATCTTGTTCATCTTGCACACAACCATGCAAAACCATCACAAGAGGCGCTGGATTAGAAACATTTGTAGGAACATATACACTATAATCACGGTCTCTGGAACCAGAGTAAGACTTAGCATCCATTGTATAATTATATGTAGAACCAGCAAAAGCAGTTACCGATACCATTGATACTGCAATTGCAGTTAATTTCATTACGTTTTTAAAATTCATGTTCATAAACCCTCATGTTTTTTAGTACCTATTCCCAATTCCTTTTTGGCTTGACCGCATCCATTGGTACTTGCGACAAAATTTATTCCATATTTCATCGCCTGCTTAAATAATTGTGTACAAAGATTGAATTTTCTGAGGACTCCATCACCATATTTAAGAATTATCAAATATACTGATTTTTTTGTGACTGGTTACGCGATATATCTTTAATAAAACATGATACGAAGCACATAATTTTTTGCTTATTTATAATGAATACCTTTCAGCATCTTGAATATTTCGACATTTTTAACTAGTTTTGCTGACAAACGGTTACCAAACAGCAATATTTTTTTATTTAATGCGCTTGTTAGCAGAATTTATCTGAAATTTATGAATGAGATTTATTAAAAATAATCGATCAATAAAATAATATGTGGAAAGAACTAATTCAGGGTAATTTCAAGATCATTAGCTAAATCGCGTAACGATAACTCTGCATCTTGATAGTCAAAGCAGTGCAATAACTCAATTATTTCATCTGTCATCGATACTTTTTCATTATCATTAATATTTTTAGCTATTTTAACTATTATAGATTTAGCATTAGGATCGTGGTCTTTTATTGCTTGTATAGCCTGTCTAAAATATATAGACGTTTTATATAGATCAGTTACCACTATTGATTCATTATCATTAGGTTTTTTATGTCCATTTTTTTGTATGATGGATTCTTGTTGAGAATCATCCTGCTGCAATATTTCCTCAAGAGCTATTACGGTTTTATACAACAGGTCCTTATATTCTTTTAGTAAAATCCCTGCAGTTTCAAAATTATTTTCCTCCAATGCCTTTTGTAATTGAAAACTTACTTCATATAGCGAATCACAACCAACGGAACCAGCCGCACCTTTAACAGAGTGAGCAATTCTTATCGCTGCTTTAAGGTCATCCTCAGCTATTGCATCATTTATTTTTTCGAAGGAAGAAGCATATTGTTTAATAAATTCACGTGAAATAACTTCAAATATCTTTTTATTGTTATTTATCCGTTGCAAAGCTGACTCAATATCTATGATATTCTGATTATCTCCACAAATTACCACTGCTGAGCCAGAAACTATTTTAGATTGATCAATTTCATTTTCTGCATCAGGAGCTAAATGTTCGATAAGTTTGGAATAAAGTTTATCTATATCAATCGGTTTTACCAGAAAACCATTCATTCCTGCCTCTATACACTCACACTTAACTGAATTCATCGCATCTGCAGTCATGGCAACAATAGGAAGTTCTTTACCTGAATATGTATTTCTTATATGTTTTGTTGCATCAATACCATTCATACGAGGCATCTGAACATCCATAAATATCAAATCATAATGATTATTATTAACCATATCGATCGCATCAATACCATTATCTGCAACATCTACAGATAATCCGACTTGTTCTAGTATTTCAATTCCAACCTGCTGGTTAAAGATATTATCATCAACCAAAAGGATTTTTGCTCCACGTATTCTTTCTGCTAAATTTTGATCAACTAAATTTACAATTGATGCTTCTAATCCATTTATTTTCTTATCATCACCAAATACCATAGAAAATATGTTTTCAATTGATCTTAATGAAAATGGTTTTTGCAAAATGCAATTAATAGTTTTATCTAAGAGGGCTTTTTCAACTTTATCTATTCCATTAGCGCTCATCATAATGATTGGTATTGAGTTAATAATACAACTATCTTGTAAATATCTTGCTATTTCAACGCCACTTATTACTCCCATTTTCCAATCAAGCATTATAAGGTCGTAAGTTACACCTTGCTCAGATTTATCTATGATGTACTTGGCAATAGTTTTTGCGAAATCATCATTGATTCTTTTTACATCTTTTTGAGATAAGACATCTTCCTTCTTTAAGATATCATCATTAAAATCACTGGCATTTATTGCGTCGCATTCCATTGAACTTGATACTGAAATATTTTGTATTGCACCCAATACTGCATGACTGTCATCAATTGCCAATAAACGTTTACCTTGGGCTAATTGACTTACCACGATCTCTGGCTGTATTTCTGAAACGCCAAACGGAAGAGTAAATATGAACTTACTACCATGCCCTATAGCACTTTCAACCCAAATCTGCCCCCCCATCAAATCAATAAGATCTTTACAAATACTAAGCCCTAACCCAGTACCTCCAAATTTTCTGGTGGTAGATTGATCGGCCTGAGTAAAGGCTGAAAAAAGCGTCTTTATCTTTTCTTTAGGTATTCCTATACCTGTATCCGAAACGACAAACTTGAGTACTTTATATTCGTCTATATCCTTATATGGGAATACGTCTAATTTGACATCTCCTTGAGTGGTAAATTTGATAGCATTATTTGTTAAATTTATTAAAACTTGTTCTAACCTTGCAGGATCACCTATAAGTCCATTAGGTATGGAATTATCAATATTAATTGTTATATCTATATTCTTTTCAGGTATTTTGTTAGAAAACAGATTGGCTATATTTTCAGTTATCTTACTTAAATCAAAATCAATTTTTTCAATCTCAAGCTTTCCAGACTCTATTTTAGAAAAATCTAAAACATCATTTATTATTTTTAATAATGACTTTGATGAATAGCTTATTTTATTTAGATAATCTTGTTGTTTTTGAGAAAGATCCGTTTTAAGCGCAAGTTCAGAAAAACCAATAATAGAATTCATAGGAGTGCGTATTTCATGACTCATATTAGCCAGAAATGCGCTTTTTGCTTTTGTAGCTGCTTCAGCAGTTTCTTTTTCCAGCCTAAGTTTTTCCGCCTTTTTACGCTGAGTTATATTTTCAACCAAGCCTTCAATATAAACTTCGTTTTTATCTTCATCCTTTACAATTCTAGATGTAATAGATACATCAATTATTTTATTATTTCTATCGTATATCTGCGCTTCATATCTTCTAATAACACCATGTTCTTGCAATAAGATTATTAGTTTATCTAAAACTTCTGCATGAACAAAATAAGAACGAACCGTTGGTATATTTCTAATAAGCTCTTCTGGAGATGAGTAATCAAGTATATCTGCAAATGCTTTATTAACAGTAATAATTCTACCTTCCAGATTTATCTGAAAAATTCCCTCTACCGCATTCTCAATGATTCCTCTGTACTTAGATTCTGAAAGTTGAAGCTTTCTATAAAGCCTTGTTGTGTGAATTGAGATCGCTGCTTGAGATGAAATTAATGTTAAAACCTCTACTCTGTCAGATGAGAAAACTCCTGTTAGCGAATTATTCTCAAGATATAACACACCAAGTGATTGACCTTGGCGTACAACTGGCAAACATAATACCGAACCAATTTTATTAACCTCAAAGTATTCATCCATAAATGTGTTTTGATCATTCTGAGCATCAGCATAAACAACTATCTGCGCACTACGTCCGACATAATTAACAAGATTTTTAGGTAGTTGATTACACTGTTCCAATTTCATTGGCAAACTAATATTTATACCTTCAGACAAAGATTTATAACCCTCTATAATATATTCTTCATCTTCCTCCAGTATCAAAAAAGCTCTCTGCGCACCTGCATTTTCTATAACTATGTCGAGAAGACACTTTATCAAATCATCCTGGTCGGTATTTCCAGAGATATTTTGAGATGCCTTTAATATTGATCTAAAATCTAATGACTTTTCATCCGAAGATGATACTTTAGCTTCAACAGAACTACCTCCAACCGAAACTTGCGGATAGAAAGCTTCAAAAAGAATATAATTAGGATACTTTTCTTTTAGCTGGGTTAGCTTTGCGAAAGCTCCCCATTTTTTATAGCATTCATAAGCATCCAGAAAATACCCCATTGCAAACTTTGACCGACCAGAACCATGATAAAATTTACCTGCAAGTTCATTGGCAATGGCCTCTTCATAAATGATGTTATTTTGTTTTGCATGTTCAATAGCTTGATCATAAAGCTTCTGACACTTATTATCATTTTTAATTCTGAAATATTCAGCCTGAACCAATTCATATTTATGAAGATGATTCATTGGGGCATTTTCAGCCCATTGTTTAAGCAATTTAAGATTATTTTTTAGCTTTATATCTGCCTGTTTTTTCTGCTCTGCACTAAAGTCATTATAATTTTGCTGCAAAGCAAGTGACTGAGTAAATATAAATTGCACACTTGTTGTACAAGCTGGTTCAACATATCTAAACTTTTCACCATCTTCTGACGCCTGCAGAGCCTTATCATATAACCCAATAATAAAATATGTAATTAGCTTATTTAAATATAAACAAAACAAGAACTGATGCAAATCGCTACAATCTGCTATCAAACTAAGATCTTCTGCGCAAAAATCTCTTTCTGTATAATCAAAATAACTGCTTCCTGTTAGACATTGCACTGACTTATATATTATATCAACATATGATGCGGTTCTTTCCTGCTTGATTTTTGTTAATGACACTAGCAAATCAGAAAGTTGGTGTTCTAAATCTGTAAGGTACATTCCAGATGCATTAGCCTGAGTCACATAATGATAAGCGTCATAACCTGCAAATTCATAATCACCCGCATCTAAACTTTGCTGGTAACACCGAAGCAAAGCTTTGGCTGAAAGAGATAAACTTGAATGCCAATGTATTACATTTGTATAAACAACATATTCAACCTTGGCATTTTGTGCCGCATTATCACACCGAGAAAGATACTTAAGTGCAAGATCTGCAAATTCAAATGCAAACTTTACGTCTCCTAGAGCACTAAGCATGGTACTATATGAAGCAAATGCCAACGGTGTTTGTGGAGCAAATCCATATTGAAGACTAATATCAACTCGTCTGGACACCGTTAATCTATGAAGCTCCGGATATGTAACAATAATAGCGCCACCCAATGCCGTTAAAATTCGTATAGCAGAAAGCTTTACCTCGTCTGTCATATCAGGCATATCAATAAAGTCTTTCAGTTTCCTATCACCAATTAACTCAAGTGTTTTCTTTCTTGCTTTATTAACATGAATTTGAGTAGGTTTTCTCGGAAAATCCTCTCCCATATCTTTTAGAACTGTAATAGCAAAATCTTTTGCTTCTTCCAGTTTATCTTGTGCTATACAAGCCTGAAATTTTAGCTCGAACACCTTTAATTTATCATTAATACTTTTTGCTCGTTTTAAAACAACTTCACTAAAATAATCCTGCAATTCAAAATTAGTATTAACATACGCAGATTCTGCAGCGTTCACATACAACAAACAGGTTTTTCTATAATCATCTTCCCAACAATTTCTTCCCAAAAGTTTTATGCCATTTGTAAAGTAGTTCAATGCTAGTTCATATGCTGATGTGCTGTTTGCTTTATTACCTGCCAGAAGGTTTAACGATGAAATTCGAGCCCTTTCCTCTTTTGAATCCATCAAATCAATACATTTATTAAAATGATCAACTACAGTAAAAATTCTATCTTCTAGCTGCTCTTCGCTATAATTATCCAGAAGAAGGTGTCCTAACTTGTAATGTATATCTCTTAGCTGCTCTTTTGTCGCTAATGAATAACTTGCCTGCTGAATTTTGTCGTGAACAAATTTTAAGTTAATATTTTTTCCAGAATACTTTTCCTGGAAAAGATTATTTTCCCTAAGATTAGCCTCGGGTATAGAAACAACCATGTTCTCAGATATGGCTGCATATAATTTTTCTGTAAACCTTTTTGGTTCTTCTTTAGTGAGTTCTGCCAAAGTAAATATATCAAACTTACCACCAATGCAAGATGCCACAGTTAAAGCATATCTGGTTGTTTCTGGTAATTTATGCAATTTTGTTAGCAAAAGATCTACTACGTTATCTGATACCTTATGATCGATAATATTTTCAAGACTCCATCCCCAACTCCCACTTTCTGGAGAAAAGTAAATAAGATCCTCCTCATAAAGCATCTGTAACATTTCTTCAATAAAAAATGGATTTCCAGATGTTTTTTGATTAACTAACTTCGCTAACTCAAACACCTTTGTTGTATCTTGCTGTAGCGTTTCAGCACATAAAAGAGTAATGCTATTTTGATCCAGAGGAGGTAATGCAATTTGCGCTGGAACAATACCATATTCCTTAATCTCATTGATCATCGCCATCAAACGATGAGTAGAATCTACTTCATTATCTCTATAAGCACCGATAACGAACAGGTGCCTAGCCTCATCATCAAGCATAATAAGCTCTAAAAGATTACAGGAAGCTGGATCAATCCATTGCAAATCATCAATAAATATAACAAGAGGGTGTTCTTTGGCGCAGAAGACACGAACAAAACGTTGAAATACTTGGCGAAATCGCTTATTCATTTCTACCGAATCAATCTTCTTAACTTTGGGCTGTTTACCAATAATAAGTTCAAGCTCGGGAATTACATCAATTATTACCTGGCCATTTTCGCCTAAAGCTTCAATTAACCTATGTTTCCACTGCTGAAGCCTGGATTTTTCTTCACTAAGGATAAACTGAAATAACTGACGAAATGCATTAACAATTGCGCTATATGGTATGTCTCGTTGATATTGATCAAATTTACCACTAATAAAGTATCCTCTACTTTCAGTTATTGGCTCGTATAATCTTTTTATCAAAGATGTTTTACCAATACCTGAATAACCAGACACCATCAACAGTTGTTTTCCTCCTGACCTTACAAGAGAATAGCTTTTTAACAAAGTACTTAACTCTGATTCGCGCCCATAAAGTTTTCTTGAAAGCTGAAATTTTTCGGAAACATCTTTTTCAGCAATTTTAAAATTTGGAATGCCTCCTCTTTTATCTAAATATTCAAGACATCTTTCAAGGTCATTTCGCAAACCATATGCACTTTGGTAACGATCGTCTGCATTTTTTTCCAATAATTTATCGATAATTTTTGATACAACAATAGGCACATCTGAATCCAGATCACACAATAAAACTGGTTTTTTTGCTAGGTGTTGATGTATTAATTCAAGATTATCTTTTGAAGCAAATGGAGCCTTTCCTGATATACATTGGTATATGGTTACACCCAAGGAATAAAAGTCACTTCTATAGTCTAAAATACAATTAGTCCTTCCTGTTTGCTCTGGAGATATATATATCAGATCAAGCTTAAGACTTTCCGGACTACAAATCTGAACAATTTCCTTCTTGCCATGAGTTTTAATTGTCGACGCATCAGCAAATCCTATTACTTTAATATCAAGGGTATTTATATCTATAAGAATATTATCTGGGCAAATTACTTTGTGGATAATATTTAATTTATGCAATTCATCTAACGCATTACATAGTTTTATGGCTATTTTAAGAGACTCATTTAAAGATAACTTATTACTACTATCAATAAATTTCAGAAGTGATTCTGCAGCGAAAAATGGATATACGATTACAGGAAATGCACCTTCACAATATCTTAGTGGAACACATATTGAAGAATGATCCAAAATAGATGCAACGTAATACTCATGATTTAATCTAATTAATGCGTTTTCGTAATCAATTCCGTTAAGATCATCATTTATGGTTTTGAGTATTACACGATCCCCGCTATCAATGCACTTGGCTGTATATACAGAGCATCTTCCCCCTTTATATATCTGCTCCTCAACCTCATAACCAGCAATAGATAACATACGACCTTCTTTCATATCGAAATAAATTAAAAAACCCCTTCTAAAAGAATAGCTTTAGCACAAACATAGTCAAACAACTAATGCCAAGCACATCATGTTTTTAAAATTTATTATTCTATAAATTAGATATGTTAATTTCATGAATGAATAACCTATTAATTTTGAAGCGAAAACAAAACTTTACTTTAATTATATTTAGGTTAAACTAGGATTGCTGGTAAAGATTACAGCAGGTATTTATGTCTTGCAAATTAGATACTTAAGACTATCGCCATTGTTTGTTCGTAAGTAATCCGTGCTTCTTTCCGCAAAAGGCAAACTTTTATTGTTTGCATTTATTTACATTTTATTGGAGATTACCTATGGCAAGTGCTACTGGAAAAGTTAAATGGTTTGATGAAAAGAAAGGTTTTGGTTTTATTGAAAGAGACGGCGGCAGCGACGTTTTTGTTCACTTTAGAGCCATTAGTGGAAATGGTTTTAAAACTCTAGCTGAAGGCCAGCAAGTTGAGTTTGATATTGAAGATGGAGCAAAAGGCCCACAAGCTCTAAATGTTATGGTGCTTTAATATTTAATTAAATCATCATAAAAGGCCGCATATTCTTATGCGGCCTTTTTATATTCAATATTAAAGTACGGCTATAGCTGCACCATAATCTGGTTCTTGGGTAATTTCCGGAACTTGCTCAGTATATATAACCTTGCCATCCACACCTACAACCACAACAGCTCTTGACATCATACCTGATAATGGACCAGTTACCATTTCAACCCCATAATCTTTTCCAAATGATGGATTACCAATTGTTGAAGCCGAAATAACATTATCAAGACCTTCTGCTCCACAAAAGCGCGCATGAGCAAAAGGCAAATCTGCACTAATACATATAACAATAGTATTTTCATTAGCCGAAGCTTCAGAATTAAATCTTCTTACAGACATTGCGCATACGTCAGTATCTATACTTGGAAAGATATTTAGAACAACTTTTTTCCCAGAATAATCATTAAGATCAACATCGGATAAATCAGTAGCCCTCAAAGTAAAATTTGGAGCATCTATCCCTGCAGCAGGTAAATCACCTACAGTTTCAATTAAATTACTTTTCAGAGTTATTGTAGCCATAATTAATTCCCTTGGTGTTAAATATAAACTTGTTTATTTGTAAGAATTCTAACACCAAGAAATTTGAAGGGAAGCCAAGCCCAACTATTTTAGTGAGGTTTTTTTAGATTACTATGATCGATTTTTTTGAACTATAGATTATTAGCTACTATAGCTCGTGCACACTATCAGGAGGCAACCATTTTTCCAGTATCTCTTTTAATGAATCCGGTTTAAATGGTTTAGCAAGATAATCATCCATTCCTGAATCAATACACTTTTCCCGATCGCCTTCCATTGCGTTTGCGGTTAATGCAATTATTGTGGTTTTACTTTTTTCTCCATCGATATTTCTAACCGACTCTGTCGCTTCAAAACCGCTCATCTCAGGCATCTGACAATCCATCAAAACTAAATCGTAATCATTAGCGCACACACTATCATATGCCTCACGGCCATTGTTAGCTACATCCGCATCAACCCCTAGTTTTATAAGCATACCAAGAGCAACCTGCTGATTAACTAAGTTATCTTCTGCCAAAAGTATTTTAGCTTTTCGCCCTAAGGACTGCATCTTATTTTGAGTTTGGGTTGTTGCCGCCACACCCGATTCTTCAAGACCTAAAGCTTTTTGTATTTCATAATACAGGTTCTGTTTTCTTAATGGTTTATAAATGCTTCTACTACATTTAATTTCTGAATTACCCTTATTTGCAACAGAACGCGAAACCAATAACAATACAGGCACACTACTTATGGAACTTATATGTTCTATATCTTTAGATTCTGCATCTTTTAGCAAGCCATCATCCACTATGAATACATCATAGCTTTTACTTTCAATTGCTTGATTAATATTTGCAATTGAATTTTGAATATCAACAGTTATACCCCACTCTTTAAGGTATGATGAAGCTATATCTTCAACAATTCCTTTTGATGACAGAAGAAGAACTTTTTTATTATTTAATTCCTTATTGATTTCAGGTTTTCTACACTCAGGATCCTTGTCCAGTTGTATAGTAAAGATGAAGTTACTTCCTTCACCCATTTCTGATTCGACATGGACATCTCCGCCCATTTCTTGTACTAGAAGTTTGCTTATAGCAAGTCCTAACCCTGTACCACCAAATTTACGGGTTGTTGAATCATCAGCTTGTGTAAATAATTTAAAAATATTTTCATGCTGTTCTTTTGGAACACCAATTCCTGTATCCATAACCTGGCATTTAATTTCATAACAATCATTAAGTTCTTTAACTAGATCAAGCTGGATTTTAACGTAACCATGAGAGGTAAATTTGATAGCATTTCCGGTTAAATTCGTAACTATTTGTCTAAACCTTGTTGTATCACCCAATGTGAGACCGGGAACCGTATTGCCTATCATTACTCCAAGTTCCAAACCTTTGGATACTGCTCTTTCTGATAAAATTTCTGCCACTTCTTCCACTGCCTGGGAAATGGAAAAAGACCTTTTTTCCAGAACCATTTTTCCTGCTTCTATCTTTGAGAAATCAAGAATATCGTTTAGGATTTCAAGCAAGGTTTCACCTGAATTATTTGCTATGGTGAGCAATTCTCTTTGTTCATCAGTTAAATCAGAATCCAAAGCCAAGGCCAGCATACCTAAAACACCATTCATAGGTGTTCTGATCTCGTGACTCATATTTGCTAAAAAAGCACTTTTTGCTTCATTGGCTGATTCCGCAGCAATCTTAGCGTCCTGCAATTCAAGCTGGGTATTTTTTAACTGTGTAATATCAGCACCATAAGCCCTTGTTACAAACGTTTCCATCATATAGTGGAAATGCCACAAAAACCATTTACCTTCTATATGACTTTCAACATCTAGGATAGGCTCCATATTAGTGCTGCATTCTTCAATAATTTCCATAAAATTATCAGGAAATACATTAGGAACACCAAAATCATTGTAACCATATTCAACTAGCAGATCAGTCATGGCTGGGTTAACATAACGCATTGCACCGGTTTCATCCATTTCAGCAATAGGAGACGGGTGTAATTCGGCAAAAGATACTAATTGCTCAGATTCTTCCTTGCTATATTCTTGTGAAGATACATCATTAAAAATGATTGCGTAAAACTGTTTATTGCCATCAGAGGAAACAGGAAAAATTCTATAATCGACTCGAATAAATAATCCGTCTTCCTTTATCCATACCGATTCTTTTGACTCTTCATGATCATCTTCTTCATTATAATGAAACGGACAACAGTCCGGTGCATGTAATTCATCAATGCCATCAGTACACAAAAGTTCATGAATATTTTGCCCTTGAACTTTCTTTAATTTCCACCCCAATAATTCTTCCGCTTTTGGATTCATATCTATAATGTCACTTTCTAACGACATAAAGATAACACCGTCAGGCCACTGACTGATAATCTCTACACAACTGCAGCCCTGCATTGTTACGAGCTTTTTATCGTCAGTCATAGGAACTATTCCCCCTCATCCATTTTAAGTATTTTAAATGGATCAATTCCTTCAGCACTCGGATCTATTATACCTTCAATTTTCCTTGCATCTTCACACTCTTGTTCTGCTAAATTTACAATTATTGGTTTTTTAAGTGGCTTTATATTTTCATCGTAACAAATCTTAACCGTAGGATTTACTGGTGATTTGCGATTCATCTCAATTACTATTCCTCTCTCCCCAGTATTTAACTGAACAGCACTGGTTAGAGGGTAAACGCCAAGAACATGAACTAAAGGCACAATGATTTTATTATCTATTTTTCCATCTTGAGACGCTTTATATAGAACCTTTAAAGCAGCATTAGGAGTTCTACCTTGATACCCCATAAAACCATGCACCATTGCATCATAATAGTCTACAACGCAAAGAATATGAGCCAAATCTGAGATTTGATCCCCCTTAAGCTTATTAGGATATCCCGTTCCATCCAAAAACTCGTGATGTTCTCTTATAATCCGTATCACTTCTTCAGGCAGATCTTCACTTTTTTTAGTTATTTGCTCACTAAATCCGGGGTGCTGATGAACTAGCTTTAATTCTTTTTCTGTATAAGGTTTATCTTTCGCTACTAAATTCGCTGGCATCCTAACCCAGCCAACATCATACATCATTGCAGCCATGCCTAAGAGCTCTATCTGTTCGTATGAATATTTAAGGCGATTAGCTACAGCTGTTGCCAAACTTAGTACACTAAAAGCGTGAGACAATAAAACCTGACCATGCCTTTTCATGTGCATCAAAGTCAACAAAGCCTGGTCATTTCTAGTTAAACTCTCAAATGTTTGATTAACTACCGGTGTAAGCATCTTGGCCTCTACCGGCTGATCCTGCAAAGCCATATCCATAACCTTATTAATGGTATCCTTGGCCTTTTCCTGTACCTGCTTTGCAACTTTTAGCTCTTTATTCAACTCTGGCGACGGTCCCTTAACCACACCATCAGCTATTTTCCCTTTTGCTTCATCAATGAATACTGATTTAATTTGAGCTTTTATTAATCTGGCAATGTCTGACTTATTCTTGATGTGAAAATTTTGAAAGGACTGCGGTAAAGAAAGGGATTCTGCACTCACCTTAACGACGTACATCCCTGGTTTTAAATCTGTTGTATTTATTTTTTTGACTGACATAAAATTCCTTTCTATATATATCTTAAAATTAGTTCAATGAAGCATTGTTTTCTAATCTAATTTTTTGAAATGGGAACTATGTCAAATAAAGTCATTTTATTAATAGTTTTATGGCCTTACCGATTATTTTTAATAAAATATGCTGATTTTTATATGATCTATTAAACTTAGGTTATAATGACCGTTTTTATGATATGACGTCTATATGAACAAGAAAGCTAATAACCTCTCACATATGATTAAGGATTTTTCCAAAACAGCACTAGCCTTTATACTAGCCCTTGGCATAGTATTATTTTACGGTTTTATAATCTATTATTTAATAGTTATTGCTTGGCCAAAACTTCCTGACTGGGGTAAAGCTATAGGTTACATAGCTCTTGCTATTTTTGTTATAAGCTCTCCTATTATGTGGTATTTACCAAGAGCAAGAAAACAACTGGCTGAAAAAAGAAAACAACGTAAGGCTCAGAAAGATCGTAAGAATCTTTAACTGTTTAGAGGCAAATTATGCAAAGGAATGCAAATAGTTCAAATTTAATCCCTTTTGGTTTTAGTATCGTAACTTTGGTAATTGCTATAGCGTCAATTGCCTTACCCATCTGTGTCTTTCTTTTTACTAAAACCTCATTCGAACTAAAATTTATTATCTGTGCTGTTGGCTTTTTTATTTGCGGCATTATTACAACGTCAATGGTTAGCTATAAACAACAAAAAGGCCCATCTTGCCAAAAGTATATTACTAACACCGATATTCTAAATGACCTTGCTTATAATATCGGCGACATAGCTGATCCTGATGTTATCTTTAATAGACTCACTACTGCCTTGAATAAAAAGTTTGGAGATTATAATTGTGTATTAGCAAAGTTTGACTCTGCTAATAGTGATTCTTCAATATTTTCATTATGGGTTGCAGGATCTAAACCGTTAATGATTAATGAAACTAATCACATAGATCACGAATTTGATATTGATGAAATAACCAATGAAATTTCCAATTTGAATGAAACAGATTATATTTTACAGCCCATTTATACTCAAAATATAAGCCTTGGGGAGATAAGGATTTGGAAAAAGGGTCAATCCCCATGCCCTATTACTACTGACGACAATCAATTTTTAATTACATCATCAAACATATCCGCACTTGCATTAACAAATATAAAAGCAAGTTCAAACTTAATGAACAATACGGTAAGGGATGCTATCACCGGTCTTTATAATAAGAGCTATTTGGCAGATACCATCGAACGAGAGCTGCATCGTGCTCATAGATGCAATTTCCCTATCGGCATCTTAATGATTGAAATTGACAAGTTTGACGAAATCATCGAAAACTTCACAAGCGAGGCTGGAAATAAAATACTTTCATCCGTTGCCGGATTACTACAAGGAACTTTTCGCGGGCATGATATTAGCTGCAGGTATAGCAAAAATGTTTTCATTCAGGTTTTACCTGAAGCAAGCCTAGAAAATACTCTTAAACGAGCAGAAGAGCTTAGTCAATGGATAACTGAGTTAAACGTTAAATATATGGGTGATGCGCTCCCTGCAATTACATCATCAATCGGTATTGCTTGTTATCCAAATCATGCGGATAACTGTGAAGAATTGATGGAAGCAGTAATTAGTGCCACCTTCCGAGCCAAGCAATCTGGCATGGATCAGATTGTAATAGCCGAAAAAGTATTCAATGCAGAAGATTAGTTTTTCATACTCTCATAACATCTTTTAATGTCATCTATAGTTGCAAAACAATCATCTCTAACCATTTGCATAATCTCTTGATGTTTTACAAGCCTCATGTAGGCTTTTACTCGATTTTTTACAATTGTGATATTAAATGGCTTAGTAAAATAATCAACCGCTCCAAGATCCAGGCCTTTTAGTTCATCTTCATCATCTGATTTTGCCGTAATAAAAATAATTGGGATATGGCTGCTTTTTTCGTTTTCTTTGAGCTTTTTACAAACCTCATAACCATCCATCTCCGGCATTACGATATCAAGCAAAATTAAATCAGGCTTATTATCCGAAAACGCCACTTTCAATGCATCACGCCCATTATTTGCAACCTGAATTGTGTAATCTTCACATAGAGTTTGACCAAGAATTTTTATATTAGCAGGAGCATCATCAACTATAAGTATTCTTCCGTTTTTTTCCATATCTACTAATTTCCCTTAATCTCAATTCCATAATGAGTAGCAATTTTTCCAAAAATATTTAATGCTCCAATAAAATCAAATTCATTTAACTTTGCGCCTATCTGTTCTAAATCACTACCAAATGCATTTTCATCAAATATTCCTTTAATTTCATCAAGATAATCTTTTGCTAAGAAATCATTATCTTGCAAGTAATTTATAAAGCACCATATTTTTTCAACCCGCTCTGACTCTGATACTGTTTCTTTTTGTTTGCTAAATGAAATTACATTATCAGATACCGACTCCGTTTCATTAAGCTCAATAAGCAAATTAGCTGATTCAAAAACTGGTTGTAATGATGATCTAAACTTTGATAATAAAACAGAAATCACATCACCTTTATCATTTTTAATAGCATCTTCTAGAGCAACAGTATCTTCAATTACCTCTTTAGTTGAAAATGTTTTCACAAGCCCTTTTACAGTATGAACAATTCTAATTGCTTCATCCTTATTGTTATTTCTAAGACAAGTTTGAATAGATTCCGGAGCGTTATAAAAATCCGTTGCAAATGATGTTATTACTGAAATTGCTAACTTGCGATTTCCAGCCATTCTTTCACAAGCTTTTTTTAGATCAATACCAGGCAAATCCAAATCATCATCTGTATTATTATTTGAGGAAGATTTTTTATTTCCAATAAAGGTTATGACCTTTTCAACATTAGTATTTTTTGGCGTTACCCATTTAGATAGCGTTTGAATTAACTCTGAATAATTAACGGGTTTAGTTACATAATCATTCATACCTGCTTTTAAGCATTGATCCTTAACTCCGGTAATTGCATCAGCAGTCATAGCGATCACTGGCAAATCAGAAAAATGATTAATCTTTCTTAGTTCTTTACAGAAAGTATATCCATCCATCTCTGGCATCTGAATATCAGTTAGTACGGCATCATAATATGCTGAATTCTTCTCTAGGATTTCCAGAGCCATAACTCCATGATCAGCAAGATCAACTGTTACCCCAACCCCTTGCAACATCTCTTGAGCAACTTGCTGATTAATAAAGTTATCTTCTACCAATAGCAACCTTGCACCATTAACTTTTTCGTAAGCCTGAGCAATATTGGTATTAAATAAATTTTCATCATCATATTCCGGATCAATAAATATCTCACTTATTGCCTTATGCAACTCTGTATCTTTTATTGGTTTTGATAACCAAGAATTAACGCCTGATTCTAAGGCTTTGCTTTTAAGTTCACTTGATGAATAAGCTGAAACCATAATAATTGGAGTATCATTATCTCCATAATCATTTCTTAATTTTTCAACTAGTTCAATCCCATCCATGTTTGGCATTCGCCAATCAGTTATTATCAGATCATAAGGAAAGTATTTAATGCTTTTATCATATGCCTCCAACAAAAGTTGAGCATCATTAACCGCAGTAACATCCATTCCTATCTTATGTAATTCATAGGTTAGATATACTTTTATAGCCTCATTATCATCTGCAATAAGAACTTTTTTACCTTTGGTGTTATTTTTAAGTTTGGCCTCAATACCATCTGATGATGTAGCAAATAAAATAGTAAATGCAAAAGTACTACCCTTTCCAAGCTCACTTTCAGCCCATATTCTCCCCCCCATCAATTCAACAATAGATTTACTAATGGTAAGTCCTAAACCAGTTCCTCCGAACTTTCTTGTAGTTGAACTATCTGCCTGGGTAAATGATTCAAAAAGATTTCCAATTTTTTCCTTGCTTATACCAGTCCCAGTATCATGCACTTCAAATTTAATCTTAGCCTCGTCATAAGTTTGTTTTTCTAAACTAATCTGGATATCAACATTACCGTCTTTAGTAAACTTTAAGGCATTATTAGTTAGGTTAATTATTACTTGCGAAAGTCTTAGTGGATCACCAATAAGATGCACTGGGACATCATCTTCTATTTTAATATTTAATTTGTTGTTATTTTCATGAGCCTTTGTTGCAAATATATCCTTTATTCTTCTGGTAACACTTTTTAGATTAAAAAAGGTACTTTCTATATCAAACTTTCCTGCTTCGATCTTGGAAAAATCTAGAATGTCATTTATAAGATCAAGAAGAGACTTGGATGAGCTGAAAATCTTTTTCGAGTAATCCTGCTGTTTAGGATTTTGCTCTGTCTGTAGTAATAATTCAGTTAGCCCAATAATTGCATTAAGAGGAGTTCTTATTTCATGACTCATATTCGCAAGAAATCCACTTTTTGCAGCAGTAGCGGCCTGCGCTGACTCTACCGCACGCTGCATAGCATCAAGCCGGCTTCTTTCAGTCTCAACCAATTGTTCTTGGGTGTTTTTTAGCTCCTCTAAAGTTCGCTCAATCTCATCCTTTTGTTTCCCAATCTGAGTATATAAATTGGCATTGACAATAACTGTTCCCATAAATGAACATAAACGTTCAATAATTTTTGCATCCTCTTTAGAAATACCTACAGGCTCACCATATCCAACTAGTGTATAAAGCCCAATAATTTCTCCATGTTTTCTCAAAGGGATATGAAGCAATGAACTCATTTCTGGAAACTTTTCTACAGATTTCCTATCCACTTCAACCATTGGCAAATCTTTTATGGCCTGAACGTCTGGTATAAATACAGCAGAGCCATTTTTAATTGCCAGAACTAGTGCCCCACCATCTTTATTCATGGTAAAGTCAGTTGCTCTGAAATGTTTTTCTAATTCTTTATTGAAATTACAATTTTCACCCCCTTGATATATATAATTAAATTTTAGACAATCATCTTCAATCATAAAAACCATGGAAGTATAGAAATTATATCTACTAATAATTTCTTTAGAGAATGCGTTATATATATCTTCAACCGTTGCTACTGTATTTATTTCTGAGATAAATTCCAGAAAAGAAGTATTGAATTCAAATGATCTATTTACCTCTTCTTCTCTGGACTTAATCACATCATAGTATTGTGAAAATTCAATCTTTGACGCCAGGAAAGGCACTAATTTTTCGATATTATATATATCTGACTGGCGAATATTACGAGTTTGGCTGAAGAAAACCAAAACCCCAATAGACTCACCTTCCTTAACAACCGGAACAATCGTATATGATTTAAGTCTCCATACAGAAAATAGATCCTTCTCTACCTTATTATACTTTTCATGCTCTGAAAAATAATAAGTACGAACTGTTTTTGTATTAAACACAACTGAGTATGGGTTTTTATCATCAAGATTTGCTTTAAAACCATTGTATGTTTCAATGATAGAGGCATACTCTTTTGGTAAAGATATACTTTCACACTCTAATATATCTTTGGTATTAGATTTAAGCAGGATCAAATATCCGTCTAAATCATTTTCATTAACTACGGTATTTCCAAATATGCTAAGTATCTGCTTTAAATCAATAGTAGCACCAAGTTTATTTACCAGATCAATTATCTGTTTTTGCTCGCTCTTAATGCGTTCATTTTCATAGTTATTTTTTAATAACCTAATTGTTCCCGATAAACTTGCTATAAACCTTTTTATGTCTCTTATTTCTTTAATCGAAAGCCCAAGACTCTTATCAACAGAAAGTAATTGAAAAACACCAATAGTACTACCGTGATCAATAATCGGAACCAACAAATTATCTTTTATATCCATATAGCTAAGAGTCTTAGCGTCCATTTCAAGTAAGTCATCTTGAGCATTTAAATCAGTTTTCCTGGCATAAAATAACTTCTGTCTATTTGCCACCTTAGAACTAATTGAAAGATCTGGCTGCGAAAGATCAATATCACTGGTTAATACTTTTTCAAATTCTTTATTATCAGTATTTATACCGGTATAGCGATGACATTTAAGAACATTCTTTTGTTCATCTACAATTTGAATTATAAATGCTGTAAAACCCCAGTTATTTTGAATATGAAATAGAACTTCGTCTAATAGTTCATCTAGTGACCACACAGAAGCTGCAATTTTTTGCAATAGCTTCTTTTCTTGTCTCTCACGCTCCAACTCTTGAGATAAAACTTCCAGACTACTTTCTAACGACCCAATATCGACGCAACTTTTGGATTGGCGACAATTTTGACCAAGATTATCATCCTCTGTACTGATATTTTCAGTTTCAGTCATATTTCACAAATCCAAATATTCCGGGTTTCTTCGTTATTTATTTATGGTTTATCTACCTTCCATTCACTCTCTTTTATCCATTCAAGTAAGTCACTGACTGGCACAGGACGACTCAAATAATATCCCTGCGCTAAATCACACCCCATTTTCTTTAATTCATCTAAAGCTTCTTGGTTTTCAACCCCTTCAGCAACAACCTCAAGTCCAAGATTATGACTCATTTCAATTGTGGTATGCACAATCATCATATCGTCTTTTTGTTCTATCATATCCATTACGAACGATCTATCTATCTTGATCTCTTTAATCGGTAGCTGACGAATATAAGCAAGAGAAGAATAACCGGTACCATAATCATCTATGGAAATTCTGAATCCCTTATCATCAAGCTCTTTTAAAACTCTTAAAGCATGATCACGATCTTCCATCATAGCGCTTTCAGTAATTTCTAGAACAATCAAATCAGGAGGAACATTATATTTTGTAACAAGATCGATCAGATAATCGCTCAACTCTTTCTCTTGTAGATTCCTGGCAGAAAGATTGATACCCATCCGAATCGCCATATCTTTCTTTAAAAAATCTGCGCACTGGGTTATGGCTGTGTTTAGAACCCACCTAGTTAGCGGCTTAATCACACCGGTTTGTTCTGCAAGTGGAATAAACTCATCTGGAGGAACAAAACCAAGCTCTTCATGATTCCAGCGCAAAAGAGCCTCTACACCAACCAATTTCCCATTAATTACGTCAATTTGTGGCTGATATGCCATCTTTAACAGATCTTTATCTATCGCGGTTCTTAATTCTCCCATCAAAGTCAACCTGCGAGCACTATATGGATCTATTTCTGACGAATATATTGCATAGTGATCATTTTTTCGTTGTGCAAATTCAAGGGCAATATATGAATGCTGCATCAATATTCCGGGGTCTGTTCCATGACTTGGAAAAGTAGCCATACCAATATTAGCACCAATATCCAGAGACATTCCCTGATATTCAAATGGCTCTTCCATTTTCTCAAGGAGTTTGCATGCAATTTTAGCTAACTTATCCGGAACCTTATCTCCCTCTTGACCTTCAACCCCCCTATTGTCTATAAGCAAACCGAAATTTACACCTTCCATAACAGCAATACACTGATCTACCCCATCGATAGACTCAATAACCATTGAATCTTCAATATCCATACTTAGTTGGCTAAGACGTTTTGCAACTTTACCAAGTAAAACATTTCCATTATGGTGTCCCAAGGTATGATTAATCTCGTGAAATCTCTCAAGATATATGGACATAAGAGTAAAAGATCTTTGACCATCATCCTTAATTAATTTTTGGACTCTGTCTTCTAATAAGTATCTGTTTGGCAACCCTGTTCTAGAATCATGCATTGCCAGATATATATTTCTTTCTTCTGCTTCTCTACGATTTTGTGACTCTAATTCTAATTCTTGCGTTCTTTCACTTACCAATATATCCAGATTTTTATTCTGTTCTAAAAGCTGATTATACATCCACCTTATTGAAAGTAGACTTTCAACACGAGTTAACCCTTCTACAAAATCAAACGGTTTATTAAGAAAATCGCTTGCTCCAGCCTGCAATGCCTTTACTCTATATTCTTGATCGGTCTCTGAAGTTAATACAAGAATTGGCGCATACGATTCAGGGTCATTTTGGAGGATTTGCTCCATCACATCAAAACCATCAAGATGCGGCATATTAAGATCAAGAATAACAAGATCAGGATTAAATTTTTTATATGCATCAACCGCTTCTCTCGAATCAATGATGTCATTGATTCTTGAGTAACCCGCTTCCCTAAGCATTCCGTTTAACAATTCATGATTTATAGGCTGATCATCCACAATCAAAATTTTTAATTTGATCAACTCGTGCCTGTTATCCATTTTATTTCCTATAAACTATATTATTAGATATCAACATCAACATTTTCACTTCTTAAATAATAGTAAATAATGGCGCCAAATCCGAAATTTTTCGGTTTTTTCCTTTTATATTTTAATTTTTGTGAACTTGGTTCAGCAATTAAAATACTGTTTAAAAAAATATCTTTTAATTAATCACATTACGCCTTAAGAAGTTTGGTCATCAACATACTAAAGTTCGCTATTACATGAGCATCTTCAATATTGCTTAACTTGAGTTGCTCTCTTCGTTGAACCTCTATAAGAATTTGCTGAATAAACTCCATAACTCCTACTCTGGCACTACTGAAATCAAATTTTTCAATACTGGATTTTATTTTTAATATCTGAGATACATAAGACGTTCCTTGCATTCTCTTATTTATAAGATCGATAGTTTGATTTGCGCCAAAATCATTTAATATTAATTGCTCTACTAGATCTATGAATTCAAGGGAAATTCTCTCCATATTAAAATCTGAAGTAATATCATTAACTCCATCTTCTATTTGTTTATTTCTTTGATTATGTTTGTCAATCAATATATTAATCGCAGAGAAAACCTCGCCTATTGATTCAGAAAATTCCTGTAATTTCTCTTTAATATCATGTGCATTGTTTTTCAAACTAGATTCTAATTCTATAGCAGTACTATGAAGATCAGATGCTGCAAAAGTACCTGCCAGGCCTTTGATTGTATGTACAATCCTCAGCGGCTCCTCCAATGTTTCGTCATCTATAGCTGTGCTAATATCTTTAACTGCATTAGCATAATCATCGTTAAATTCTTCAAACAGCTTTAGCATTAACTTCTGATTACCAGCTAATTTCTTCAAACAAGCATTAACATCTATAGTTTCGGTTTCATCTTCTATAACTTCTGTAACAAGTTCAGATACCTCTACTATTTTATCAAAATCAATTTCTTGTTTTTTATCTTTTCTTGTTACCCATCGCGATAATGCCTCATAAAGATCATCAATATTAATAGGTTTAGTAACAAAGTCATCCATTCCGGCACTAATACACTTTTCTTTATACCCTGCCATTGCATGAGCTGTCATTGCAATTACAGGAATCTTAGATATTTTGGGATTATTCCTAATACGAGCAGTAGCAGTATAACCATCCATTACCGGCATCTGAATATCCATTAATACAACATCATATTCTGTTATATCAAGTAGCTTTAATGCTTGCTCTCCATTATCAGCAACATCAACATCAATATAAGCCGCCTGCAAAAATTCAGTCGCAACTTGTTGATTAATTGGATTATCTTCCACTAGCAAAACCTTGCTTCCTGAAATTTTATTTATCAAGTCAAGATTGCGCGCCTTTTCATCATGCTGATGCGAAGCATGGTTATCTGTACCAGTAATACACGAAACAATAACTTCATAAAGGGTTCTTTGATTAAACGGTTTTACAATATTATCGAAAACCCCTATCTCTTCAGCTTCGATACGCTCTTTATCCTGATTAAGGGTTGTCATCAAGACATATTTAGCCGGTCGCGGATCAACAATCGCCTGAATTTCACTTATTACAGAAATTCCATTCTTTTCCGGCATTTTGTAATCAATAATAAAAAGTTCATATCTATCTTTATCTTGTTCGTCTTCTTTTTCCCTAGCACTTAGCAAAGCATCATCTATAGATGTAAACACATCAACATCCAACCCAAGCTGGAACATCTCATGTCTTAAATATTCAGTTACATATTGGTTGTCATCAACAACCATAACTCGCTTACCATGATATTTATCTGGAAGAACAGGAAGTTTCCCATCATATTCATATAAACTAAAATTAAGGTCGAAAATAAAAGAACTACCTTTATTAACCTTACTTTCGGCTCTTATATCTCCTCCCATAGCACGAACAAGAGATTTACAAATACTCAAACCTAAACCGGTACCACCATACTTTCTTGTAATTGAACCATCTACCTGAGTAAATGAGCTAAACAACCCAGGAATCAAGTCATCAGGAATACCTATACCGGTATCAGTAACTGAAAACATCAATTTAGCAGATGCATGTGCTAATTCGACAGTTTCAACCTTTATAGTAATAGCTCCTGTCTCAGTAAATTTGATAGCATTACTAACCAGATTAATAAGAATCTGCCCTAAACGTAAAGAATCACCAACAAGCCCCAACGGAACGTCTGAACCAATATAAACAACAACATCAATCTGCTTTTCAGAAATCATTCCGGAAAACATATCACAAACATTATCTAATACATCATGCAGATTGAATTTAACCTCTTCAATCTCTAACTTTCCAGCCTCAATCTTGGAAAAATCTAGAATATCATTGATAACACCTAATAGAGTTTGAGAAGATTTGCTTATTTTTTGCAAATAATCTTCCTGCTTATCATCTAAAACCGTGTCCAAAGTAAGTTTAGAAAGACCAATAATAGCATTTAGCGGTGTTCTAATTTCATGGCTCATATTCGCCAAAAAATTGCTTTTTGCTTCTGCAGAAGCCTCAGCTGCTTCCTTTGCAATTTTTAAAGCATCTGCGCGTTTTCTTTCAGTTTCAACCAGTTGGTGTTGCGCCACCTTTAACTTTTCTAAAGTCTTACTAATTTGGTTTTTTTGATCATCAACCTTTGTATATAACTCTGCATTGATAATTGCAGTCCCTATAAATGAACAAAGCAATTCAATAAGATTAATCTCAGAATCAGCAAGATATATATTATCCGTTAAACTCAGCAATGATAGCACACCGATAGCCTCATGGTGCTTTCTAATAGGAACATGCGCAATAGACTTAACGGTTTCCATTATCTCCAATGCCTTTCTATCTAATCTAGACATAGGCAAATGCATTATCTTATCAACTTCTGAAATTACAATATGAATATTATTGGATACAGAAGCACCAATAGCACCAGATGATACCGTTGCGCTATAATGTTCTCTGCTAAAAAACTCATCCCATAATTTACACTTTTCTTCAAATGCACTATCAGTACAAATACTATTGGTACCAATAATACTTTCGCCTTCAACCATGGATATCAAAGCAACATCAAATGAAAACCTTTTTAAAAATTCCGTAGAAAGCATCTTGTAGATTCTTTCACTTGAGGTTACGCTGTTAATCTCTGTAACAAATTCTAAGAACTCCTCTCGTTCAATTGCTACATCCCGGATCTTTGCTTCCTTTTCCTTTAGAATAGAAAAATCTCTAAGCTTATTTATCACTAAAAAATAATCATCAAAACATACACTTGTAGAATCAAGCTCTTTTTGGGAAAATTTACCATTCTGAATTAAAAGATTAATAGTCCCCAACGAATTATCACCAAAGATAATTGGTATGGTTACAAGCTGATTAATTCCCCATCTGACGAATCGCTCTGATGTACTTTCCGGATATTTAACAGCATCGTCCTTACTAAGAATAATTGTTTTTCTATCTTGTAACGCCTTAACATTAATATCAGGATATTTACCATCAACCTTTGATCTGCTTGATAATCTATGCTGAAATTTTTTATAAGCTTCCTCAATACCTTTATATTCTTTTGGAAGATTTATGTATCTACAAACTAAGTACCTGTTCTTATCATTAACAAGATTTATTACAACCCCATCTACAAATGACAAATTAAGCAGATCATCTGCCAAGAGACCCATAACTACATCAAGATCTTCTTCACCAAATAGCCTATCAATAAGATCATATCGTTTAAGCTGATATTCAGTGATTTCCCCCTCCATTACTAACCTCTCCAAATAGAATGAAATGCTATGAAAAAATATTCTGATGACTGAATCATGATCCGCATGATTGACTCAAAAAGATAAAGATTATCCATTGTTATTATCTAATTTTCCTTTACAATAAGAGCAAGTTTATTTTTTGTAACTCATTTATTTTTCTACCTATAAATCAATTGTAGTATATTTTTTAATTTTCATATGATCGACTTCACAGAACTAACACTTTGGCACGACAAACTGTCTGAAGAATTTGAAAAACCATATTTTAATGTGTTAAAACAAACATTATCAGATGAATATAACAACCACATTATATATCCTGAAAAATCAAATATCTTTAATGCTCTAAAAGAAACACCATTTACAGCTGTTAAAGTAGTCATTCTGGGCCAAGACCCATATCATCAACCTGGCCAGGCACATGGACTATCATTTTCTGTTAATGATGGAGTTAAGTTTCCAAAATCACTTCAAAATATATTTAAAGAACTTAAAGATGATCTTTCAGTAGAAATTCCGTATACAGGAAATCTAAAAAAATGGGCTAGACAGGGAGTTCTACTCTTAAATACAGGATTAACCGTTAGAATGGATCAAGCCAATTCTCATAAATCTATTGGTTGGCAACGTGTAACAGATAAGATTATTGAATTACTTGGTCAACGACGAGAACCAATTGTTTTTATACTCTGGGGCAAGCATGCTCAGGATAAGGCCAGATTTATAGCCAATCATCATATGATTATCGAATCAGCACACCCATCACCACTTTCCGCTTATAGAGGATTTTTTGGAAGCAAACCATTCTCAAAAACCAATCTATTTCTTCGCTCTATCGGAAGCAAAGAAATAGATTGGAATTAAGTAAATACAAAAAGCAACGTAATTAATCTTTGATATATGCAAAAACACTTTAATTTAATCTAAATAGCAATCTTTACTACCGAATATCCTGAATACATACCTGTTAACTAAAAGTAAACACATAGGGCTTAAAATATATAGGAAAAGCAATATAAGCATTTGGTTATTTTTCGCATAATATCCACATTCCTTAATTTATTTATTTTAATTATTAATTTACTAGGTGGATCTTGTGAAAAATACTATTACTTCTATTTTTTCAAAACATATGGCCCAAGCAGTAGCACTATCAACCGCGATGTGCATTTCTGGCGGAGCTCTCGCCACTAACACCCTAACCCCTCGAGCATTAATAAATAAATTTTCAGAGCAATACAAAGTATCTGATAATGCTCAATACAATAAAATTGTCGTAAAATTCAAAGAAGGTACTGGTGTAAGACTTGGTGATTTTGGTCTTTCAAGTATTATTAGCAACCCTGAAATGCCTTCACTATTTGGTATGGATTGGTCAGGTTTCAATATGGAACTAACTGGTGTTAATGACATACTTTCAGCACAAGGCCTTAACCTAATAAAAAAATTCAGCACTTCGGAAGAAAAAATAGATGAATTAAGAAAAATTGGTGAAGAAAGAACCGGTAAGCAGCTTGCCGACCTTAATCTTTATTTCAATATTGAAATTCCATCATTCCTTAACAACAGTCAAATTCAAGCAATACTAAACTCACTAAACTCATTCGAAACTGTTGAAATCGCATATGCAGATAACGCTCCTCAACCCGCTTCAATAACACCCGACTTTCAAGACTATGATGCAGATCATGATTATTACCAAGGATATCTAAATGAGCCAGGTGATACTAACGGATATATTGGTATCAATGCAAAATATGCTTGGAATTTCAGCGGTGGTCGCGGCAACGGAGTAAACGTAGTTGATGTTGAAGGTGGCTGGAGAACTACTCACGAAGATTTCCCTACTCTTGCTTTTGACTATAATACAGAATTTAACAATAGTAGCTGGATTAACCATGGTACTGCAGTAGTAGGTGTTATCGGGGCTCCTGATAATGGTTATGGTGTTACTGGCATTGCTAACCAGGCTAATATCGGTGTTTCAAATATTTACAACGGCGATGATACTGATGGAGACACTACAGATGATGTTGCAGACGCGATTGAAAGAGCTGCATCACTTGTAGGCGAAGGTGGCATTGTTCTTATTGAGTTGCACTATGGTAATGGTGAAGATGGACTAGGTAACTGTGATTGTAATGACGCTCAATGCGGCTTTACACCAGCAGAACATAGACAAGCAAACTATGATGCAATTGAACTAGCAACTGCCGCAGGCGTTATTGTTATCGAAGCTGGCGGAAACGGTAGTGCAGACCTGGATGATTCTAAATACAACAGCATATTTGACCGTTCATATCGTGATTCTGGCGCTATTATGATTGGTGCTAGCCGCGCTAAAAGTTCTGAGCCTATGTGCTGGACAAACTATGGATCACGTATAGATGTTCGTGGATGGGGTGAGCTTGTTGCTACTCTGGATTATGGCACCATGTACAAAGATCCAGATGATGAAACAAACTCAGATAAAATGTATTCTGGCACATTCTCTGGAACATCTTCAGCTTCACCAATTGTTACAGGAGCTGCTGCTGTTATCCAAGGTATTTCACAAAATGTATATGGCAAAACCTTAACTCCAGAAGAGATGAGAAACCTTCTAACCAACAATGGTACTGACCAGGAAATTGAACTTGAAAAACATATTGGTGCTCTGCCTGATTTAGCTAAAGCTATTACTGTTATAAACCAAAATAATGCATTCAACTGTAGTGAATTCAATAATACCAACTCTGAGCATGAAGCTTCTGGACGCGCATACAGCGAAACAACTATAGAAGGTCAAACTTGTTGGGGCACATACTGCTACGGTGGAACAGAAGTAACAACCTGGTATGCTGCTGGAACTGATATCGACCTAGGTACTAACGGAGATTCAGAAAACACCCTACACGAAGGCGTACCTGGAGAATATGCTGTAGGAAACTGTCCTGTTAATGATAACCCTGCGTTAGATAATACCGCTCCAGTTATTACTCTAGCTGGTGACAACCCAGTAACTGTATACCAAGGTTCAGATTTTACAGATCCTGGTGCAACTGCAGAAGATAACGTAGATGGTGATATCACTTCTGAAATTGTTGTAACAGGTTATGTTGATACAAATACCATTGATACTTATGAGCTTGTATATACCGTATCTGATGCAGCCGGCAATCAAGCTACAGAAACCAGAACTGTAAATGTAATTGCAATACCAGCATGCCAGGAATACACCGATACAGTTTCTAACCATGAATCAGCTGGTCGTGCTTATTCAGTAACCGAAACTACTGGTCAAACTTGCTACGGTTCATGGTGCTGGGGTGGAACTACAACAACTACATGGTATGCAGAAGGTTCTGATGAAAATCTTGGTACAGACAGCAGCGCCACTGTAACTCTTATAGATAGCGATGGTGGTTATGTAACTGGCAACTGCCCTACTGATCCGGTTGCACCAGTTCTTGTTTCATACGAAGTTACTTCAAACAATTACACTCAAGCAGTGATTACCGGTGTAGCTTCTGATGCTGACGGAGATATTGACCGCGTAGTTCTTGGTCTTGGCGCTGTAACCGGCATCACCTGTGAAGGAACAACAAACTTTACATGCACTCTAGTTTGGGATGATTACGGTTTTGAAGTTGGAGCTGAAGTATCACTATCATTATCTGCCTGGGATTCACGCAATGAAGGATCAAATGTTGAACAATTCATGCTAACCAGACCTGAGCAACAAGCATCTGTTCCACCGGTTATCAGCAATATTCAACAAACCAGAGAAGGCACCGTTGAAATTGTAACCGTTACTGTTACCGACGTAGATGATGATCTAGATACTGTTTTCCTTTACAGAATAGATGACATGGGAGTTGTTGAATGCAGTAATATTAGTGGTGATCTGTATAGATGTGAAATGCAACTTCAAGGCACAGACTATGCAACCATGACCTGGAAAGCTCGCGCAATTGACATTGCTGAAAATGTAACAGATTCTGCTGAATTTACTGTGGAGTGGGAAGAACCTGCATCTTGCTATACAGCAACTAACAGCGAACACATAAGTGCAGACCGAGCAACTCTACAATACAACGTACTTGTATATGCAAATGGTTCTAATGATTATCTTGGAATGAGCGGTGACACAACATCATTAGAAGAAACATCAGACGGTGTATGGACTAAAGTTTCAAACTGTGACTAATCCTCCAACCTCCTTTTAACAGGAACTAACGAGTAGCCCTTTATTTATCTTAAATAAAGGGCTTTTTCTTAATTTAGATCCAAGGCAACTTTTCATAAATTACACATAAGCTATTTGTTATTTTTATAATCTAACAGTCTACAAATAAACATAAAAATGAGAATTAGCTCAAAAAAATATTGATAATTACATCACACAGCCATATAATTAAAAACTAATATTTTGACCTCTTCGGGCCAGTATAATAATAAACCTAGCTAATACAAATACATCAACATTTTATTACTTAGAAAATCAAATCGGATATATGGAGATTATTCCTGATGAAACCATTTAGTCATCGTATTTTTTCATTAACCAAAATACTTACCTTAACCGGTGCTCTTGCATGTGCCAGCGCATCATTTGCTGCTAATGCAAATGGCGTAACAGATACAGCACCAGCAATCACTACACAACCAGGAGTTGAAACAACCCTGATGGGATTTGCATCACATCCAGACCAGCTTATTACTAAATACGAATGGGACTTTGAAGGTGATGGTATAATTGACTATACATCTACAGCATCAGGTGTAACAAAATTCACATATAGCGCAGAAGGCGAATACAAAGCGATATTTAAAGCTTATACAGAAAATGGTGAATTACTACCTGTTAGCTCAACTAAAGTTTCTGTATCAAGTGATATTGCTGCTAAAACTATGAGTTTACAAGCTGCATCAGTTGAACCTACCGCAATTGCAGCTGCTGACGGCTCTGAAAAACACTATGCCGTTATAATTAGCTACTCTCAGGAACAGCGTTTTTGGGATGATATAGAATACCTATATTCATCTTTACTGAACCAAGGTTATACCGCAGACGATATATATCTTCTTAATTCAGATGGCACTAATCTGGATGGAGAAAACCCAAATGGAATGATTGATTATTCTGCTGAACTTGAAAATGTTCAAACCGTATTTACCGAGTTAGCATCTAAAATAGATGAAGATGACGTTGTTCATGTATTTGTTGACGGTCATGGATTTGGCTATACCGGTCCAAATCAACATTCAGAAAAACAACAAGGTATTTTTGGATACAACACAGGTAATATCAATTCAAATTCAGAAGAACTCGACTATCTGGAAAGCGAATTTGTATTAAGATCAGTTGCTCAGAAAGGCGACTACCCCAAAGCTATTTCACTTAATCAGTGGGGACCTCATATTCAAAATGCATATGACAAATATTACCGTATTAAATATGTAAGTAATTTTGAAAACGTTTACTTCGAAAATACTGATGAAACCATATCAGACTCAGATGAAACAATTGAAATGTTTTACGATTACCTGCTTGGTGACGTAAACAAAGACGGAAAAATAACCGGCGATGAGATTACAGACTTCGATGGTGATGGCATCGAACCATACAATCCTGAGACTGGAGAGTTTGATGAAGATGACTGGGGTAATATCGATCTTGTTACCGAAATAGCTTCTATGCCAGGAGTAAGAGCATACGGTTCTATTTATAACGAAAGTTGCACATGGAGAAAAGAAGAAGACACCGATCTTGATAACACCATGGATCTATATTGCGGTACCGATGGTGTTAATTACACTTTGATAGCTACAGATTCAGACAATAATGGATACTATGATGAAGGTGTTGATATCAACATGGATGGAGATTTCGACGATTACGTTGATATCGATGAAAAAGTCCAGCTAGTAGTAAATGACATCACTGATGATGAACTAAAAACAGAAATAGAAAAACTTGGATCTGCAAAAGTCACTTTAATTCTGGAATCTTGTTACAGTGGTGGCTTTATTGATGACATCAGTAGTGATAACCATGTAATAATGTCTCCTACTGAAGAAGAAACAGTTTCATATGGAAACTACTTTATAAGAAATACTGTTGCAGCACTAGCAGGTGTTGATATTGCCGGTAATGCTGTAGAAGCAGATACAAATGGCGACGGCGTTGTGGATTTTGCTGAAACATTTATCTATGCAGCAGCAAATGACTACTACCTTGAAGTACCTCAATACGATGACAATGCTGACGGCATTGGTTCTGCTGAAATCCCTAATGGCACAGAAGGCACTTTAGGTTCAACAATAACTCTACAAGCACAATTCACTTGTGACGAATTTACAGACACTAACACCAACCATGAATCATCTGGTCGTGCATACAGCGAAACCGTTATAGAAGGTCAATCATGCTGGGGGTCATATTGTTGGGGTGGAACCGAAGTAACGACATGGTACGCAATTGGCTCTGATGAAAACCTAGGTACTAGCGGATCAACTACAACCACTCTTCATGAAGAATCACAAGGAGTATTTGCTACAGGAGTATGTCCTGGACCAGACCTAACTGCTCCGATTATCACTCTGCTCGGCGATAACCCAATGACGATCTATCAGGGCTCTGATTTTACAGATCCTGGTGCAACCGCAGAAGATAATATTGACGGTGATATAACCTCATCAATCGCTGTAGCTGCTCCAGTAGATCCTGATACTATAGGTACCTATGAAGTTGTATATGAAGTTTCTGATGCAGCCGGCAACACCGCTACTGCAACAAGAACAGTTGAAGTTATTGCTGAACCTGCATGTCAGGAATACACAGACACCATTTCTAACCATGAATCAGCTGGTCGCGCCTATTCAGTAACTGAAACGACTGGCCAAACCTGCTATGGCTCATGGTGCTGGGGTGGAACCACCACTACAACCTGGTATGCAGAAGGCTCAGATGAAAATCTTGGTACTAGCAGTAGCGCTACTGTTACCCTAAGAACCAGTACAGAAGGCTATATTACAGGCAACTGCCCTACCGATCCTGTTGCTCCAGTTATTGTTTCATATGAAGTTACCTCTAACAATTACACTCAAGCAGTTATTACAGGCGTAGCTTCTGATGACGACGAAGATATTGATCGCGTAGTTCTTGGTCTTGGTGCTGTAACTGGTATCGTTTGCGAAGGTACAACAAACTTCACATGTACACTTATTTGGGATGACTATGGTTTTGAGGTTGGAGCTGAAGTATCACTATCTGTATCTGCATGGGATTCACGCAATGAAGGTTCAAATGTTGAACAGTTCATGCTAACCAGACCTGAGCAACAAGCATCTGTTCCACCGGTTATTAGCAATATTCAACAAACCAGAGAAGGCACTATTGAAATAGTAACTCTAACTGTTACAGATGTAGATGATGACTTAGATGCTGTTTTCCTATACAGAATTGATGACATTGGTGTTGTTGAATGTAGTAACACGGGAGGAGATCAGTATCAGTGTGATATGCAATTGCAAGGTACTAGCTATGCTACTATGACCTGGAAAGCTAGAGCTCTTGATTTAGCAGAAAACTTCACGGATTCTGATGAATTTACAGTTAAATGGGAAGAACCTGCATCTTGCTATACAGCAACAAATAGCGAACATATTAGTGCTGATCGTGCAACATTAATGTATAACATTTTAGTATATGCTAATGGTTCAAATGACTACCTTGGAATGAGTAGCGATACCACATCATTAGAAGAAACATCTGATGGAGTTTGGACAAAAGTTTCAAACTGTGAATAATAACTACTTTTAAAATCTGATCATAAAGCCCAGTCAGGTAACCTGACTGGGCTTTTCTTTTACTGGTATTTTTACTCTCATGATCTATATTTGCTTATATAGTCGATATAAAGATAAATAAACGGAGCCATGGATGACAACTTATACCGATGATCTGGATCAATTCGTCGTAAAACTTCACCACGAATTCGAAAACACAGGTAAATGTGTTGTAGAAATCAGACCTAGAGCCGGAACATGGCCCACTTTCTTCTGTTCCATGCCTATCGATGAAAAAGAAGCTATCGAACCTCATATGACTCGCGGCCCCAAAGACATCCCTGTCGATAAAGCCTATATGATTAACAACAAAACATTTGAAGAAAACGGAAAATGGGTAATGAGTGCAGAAAATAAAGCATCCCCGGCCTATAGCTATTTTCTTTGGTGCAAAAAATTCCCTACTCACCTACAGTTTGGTGAAATCAATAATCCTGAAAAAACCTTTGAATGGATTAATGACTTATAAGCAATATTTACGCTTAAAACTACTATTTTATTGGATATTAAAGCTCAATCAGCATCTAAATCTTCGGTGGATCAACCTCTTTAATTAAAGCTCCATTATCCTCGCTAAGAATCAAAATCGAAAATCTCTCGATAAGCTCAAGATCATCATCATTTTGCGATAGATAATCAAACATCCCTCTTAGATCTGTATACCCATCTTTATAAAACTTTATTTCTCCATTTTTGAATCTTGCATAAACCTTTATATAAACCGAACTTAATGCTTTGTTATCTTTAGTAGATGCAATTCTGGCAATACCGTATTTATCATTGATGTGCGTTATCAAGGTATTCGGATAATAACTAACACTATCAATCGCGCCACCACCTACAGCTTCCACCAATAAGCTCTGCCCTTTTAGTTGATCTGGTATGGCTACTTCAATCATATCTTTCTTAACATCATTATAAACATCAAGAGTCACATTGGGTTTTATAAGAGCAAATTGATCAGATAGTTGCATTGCAAATGGTTTCCTGGAAAATAACACCTCCAGATCCATAGTGTAAAAGTTAAGTTTACACTTCTGCAGATTTTGCATGCGCACCTGAACACTTTCACCACCAGTCATAATATCAATCGCAGAATCATCCGACGCAAAACTGAACATCTGTCTTTCTCTGTCTTTAAGAGAATCAACAGAATAAGCCTGCCTCACTTCTGTTTGATTGATCTGCTTGGCCTGGTTAATTATATCTGTAAAATTATCTCTCCAATGTTCTACTGGATAATCTAAATATCTTTCAGCTATAGAATATGCGTGTTTAACATCAGCTTTATAAAATGACAGATATGCAGCCATATAATCATAAGGCATCTTTTGGAACACCTTCTTTTTATCAACCTTTGCAAACCATTTCTCTGCATCTGCTAATCGGTCCTGAAGTAGTAAATAATAACTAATAACCAGAGAATCATAATCACTTATCTCACCTTTATAACTCAGCAGTTGCATAAGGCTATTATATTGATCTAGTAGGTCCTTATTTTCGATATAGCGTTTATTCCCAAACTGAAATGCTCGCTTATTTATTAAAGGCCAAAATTCTTTATGCAGGTAGCTACCATCACTTTCAGCATGTATCTTTATCAATGATGAGTTGAGGTAATCACCACATTTTTGCGCAAAGCCACCTACATGAAGATAATTAGCAATTTCTTCAGGAATGTTATGTTTAACGGAATATGACCAGAAAGTAGAATCATAATGATGTTTATCTTTTAATACTTTTAATAATTTCAAAAAGAATTGTTTATTTTTGTACTTATAAGCAATTTTATTTAGATCAATTCGCTTAACATTATTCTTTTTTATAAACTCGATCTGCTGCTCTTCTGTGCCATTTTGTGATATATAATCCCATGAATCTTTGTCTGCAATGACTGCATTTTCATTCACGGTTAGATTTTTAGTTTTAGCAAACGACACCAATCCAACACGATCAAAGGCATGCGCTGGATAAAGACTAAAATTGCCAGACTTAGGGAAATAGAAGAAGTTCTCGATGGTTTGTGTAGCAAATGGATCCAGCCTTACCTTAATAGACTTAGTATAAAATCCATTAGCTACCGGGATCGCACCTTGAGGAATCTGTATAAATAGTTCCTGAGTATCTTGCAAAGATGTTGTATTGGTAATAACGGTTTGCATCCCATATATTTTTCCTTTAACAAAACCATCTTCTAAGAAATTTTCCTGTTTTATATTATTTATATATTTATATCGTTGATCCTTAGGAAATATATTTTGTCCAAGCAAAATACTATCATTTTGTTCAGGATTGTTTTCCTTATACTGAAGTCTGGCGAATACAACTCCTTTGCCCTGTTTAGAAATGCCATTAGAAGATTTTGCCTCATTAATTGGAAGATCTAATACCGCTAAAGCAAATAGCATCTCTGTCAGGTTATTGGTAGGAAACGCTAAATTTTTGGATAACACCTTATCCTTATTAGACTTCACATAATCAATCCAAAATTTGGATAATTCAATATAGTTGAAATTAAGTTCATTCGGTAAAACACCATAGTATCTTTGCTCTACCCATGACTTTGTTTTATCTGGCGCGGTATAAAATTGCTCTATTTCATGCCTTTTTCTGGCTTCAAAATCCTTATCTGATGATTCAGCTAAAACCTGTGGCTGAATAAAATTTTGCTTCATCAATTTGGGTGGTGCAGCCATTGCCCTCATTCTTGGCATGGACTTCCTTTTTGAATCAAATTCCTCCTCAACAATTTCATCCATAGCATCCCCAGATACTATTGTATCTTGTGATGCATCAACACCACCAGTTAAAGCAATATCAAACAACATATCCTGCTTATATAAATCAGCTTCCTTGCTGTTAATAGCATCGGTAAGATCAGATAAAACGGCATCTTTTTGCCATTTTACCCTTTTCGCCAACAGTGCTTTTTCAATTACATTCAATCTTGAATATTCACTCTCAACCACATATTTTGATAGATCATTGTGTAGCAACCAATCATCAATAAAATCTTTTTTCAATTTATTGCTAATAACTGGTTTAATCTTTGAATCAAAGAAGTCTTTATCACGCTGATAAAGATAAAAATTTAATTCATGCGATGCGTAACGAGAATATTTATGCTGTTTTTCAGCCTCGCTTAAATCCTGCCATTGGAGTAAAAATCTAAATTTATCAAGACCATTATCACCATTAATTGCTTTATATAAGGCGTAAACATCTGCAACAGATGAATAGATTTCGTAATCAGTTATTCCCTTATTATCTGCCTTAAACGTTTTAAGATCATTAAATACCTGAATACTGTTTTCCTGGCGATAATGATCATTTGTAGCAAACAACTTCTTTTGCCTAATATCTTTATATGCAGGATCAGTTTCTTCTCTATCATAATAAGCGTAGGCAATATCACTTCCTCCAGTAGCAATAACCGCAATATGCTGATTACCATTCAACTTGGCAAGATCTATCCTTACCTCTCCATTTTCATCCGGAATCAGGTTAAGCAATACTAATGATTTACCAGCTAGAAAATTATAATCATGAGGCATTAAATCAGACATAAATTTGCCATCCATAGCTTCAGATGGAGCCCTGCCAAATAACATACTTTCCTGAAGCGCATCATCCTCCCATTTACCACCACCCTTGAAGCTTTTTTCCTTGGTTGTAGTCTTGCCAAACTCCAATGGTTTTATCAACAAGCTTGGGCGTTTCAACATATTACCCGGATATTTATCAGCAAGTTTTCTTTCCATAATATATCGCAACTCATCACTAAGCCTTCTGCCAGAACTATATTTAGCCATAGCATCATGTACAGCTGCTCCACCATTTGATGGATATGGATTTAAATTATATAAGTTTGATAAATCCTCATTAAAAAAGCGAGTACCCAATATATGAATTCGTGTATCTTTAGTGAAATTTTCAGTCTTAATTACAAGATCTTTTGAAAATAAGCCATTCTCATTCACTTCTGCAATTAATAAAGGTTTATACGGTTTATATTGCAGATATTGCTCCTTGGATAAAAGAAAACCATTATCAGCTATACCATCCTCTACCGTAATTGATACCTTGGTCGCACCATTACGCAAAATATATTTGCCAACATTTAGACCATTAATTGCAGCATACCCATCAGTAATAGAGATTTTTTTACTTAGATCCTTAAAATAATGCTCATCAACCAACTCAAATAGAGTTATAAATTTATTCTTATTAACAGGAAATACTAACCTTTCACCAACCTTTGCTGTTATGAAATCTGGAATATTGGCAACTTGCTTTTCCAAAGACCACTTTCGATTAATTCCGGTAGAATCACTTACCTTAATTTGCTTGATATCTTTTAATTCACCAAGATTAATTTTGCCATTAACATCACTCTGCAAATTTGCCCTTATAGTTTTAGTAAAGTTCTCATTGGTAAATTCAAGATGTACAGAGTGATCAGCCAGGCTTTCGCCATTACGCCCTATAGTTTCGATTAAATATTCATCACCAACTTTACGCAGATAAGCATCACCAATCTTACTTATATAAGAATCATAATTAATCGCCTCACCCGTTGTATAATTCAACTGTTCAGTCTTGTTAAGACTTATATTTTCAACACTGGCGCTAACCTTAATACCTAGCTTAGCCACACTAATTCCCTGAATAATAGAAAAAGGTATCTTTATATCTTTACCATTATTAAATTTAAGATCTGAATAAACCTTTTTCTCAACAATCTCAGAACTATTATCTCCTAATTTTTCAAGGCTTATCTCTACCGATAGGTTCTTTAAGATAGAAGCATCTACAGGTCTTCCGTTTAATGAAAGTTGTGGACTAATAGCGATTTCGGTCGGATTAGATCTAATCAAAGCCTCTTTGTTATACAAAACAGCAGCTCTTAACTGATATCGTTCATGATCATGAAAAAACTTGTGTAGGCTTGATATGCCATTTGCAGAAATAACAATATCCTGCATTAAAGCTTTTTTTGTAAATGGAATAATTATTCGGCCATTTTCATCGCTTGTATAATTATGTCCATCTAACCAGATAGAAGAATCTTTTATAAGTTTATTATTTTCATCATATACTCTGAAAAGATGACCCGATACTCCCTCTCTTTGGGTAAAGTTCAAACCTCCCTTACTAATTATTGCCCTGCTATTTATGCCATTGCCTACCAAGTCAATAACATATATTCCAGATTTTGCTGTCTGAGGAAGAGCTAAGGTGTAGTTATGTCTGATATGTGATGGTTTATCAAACTTTAATACAGACTGGTTATTTGCCTCCAACCCCTCAAGATTTATTGATACTGCAACAGGTTTGGAAAACTTTTTATAATAATTTAGCGCATTTATCTCATATACATTCGCAACCAGCGTATCAATATTCTTAAGCGCAAGATTTAACTCAACACTATCGTTACTTTTATAGCTAACTTTATTTTGCGGAAGGATACGTAATTCTACCCTTTCATTAATTTCCTCATATTTGCTTGCAGGAAGTTGAGCAAACCACTTTTTCTTATCCCCAATACCGTTAAGTATTTTTATTTCCGCAAATACATTCTTTAAAAAGTTCTCTTCAAGATACGGCAAAAATTCACCATAGCTATTTGCTTGTGCCAAGAATTGTTCTAAATAATCTTTTACAAGTTGATTATCATTATCAATACGATTAAAACCAGATTGAATAGCTATAGAAGAATTAAACATCGCCATTTTTTTACTACGTGAGCTAAGATGAGACTGCTTGGCAAATACAGACATCCGCGGTATCTTCAAATATTCTACGAATAACTTCTTATTATAATTTCCAACCTTCTGTTCAGACTTGAGAATATCATGTAACAGATGCAACTTAACTGAGTTATGTATATCTGGCAAAGTTACTACAAACTTCCATACTTTTTTAAGTTTTTTTATTTTAGTTGCAGGATCTTTTTCATCTATAACCTCTTTCGGCATAATTCGTTGCATATATGCAGCAACAAAGTCATTGTTACTAGTTAGTCCCTTAACGCTCTTTATTAATGAATCCATTTGTGCAAGAGTAAGCTTTTCATGAATCAAGTAGGTACCAAAACCCTGGCTTCTTTTATCTTTTAATTCTCTTATTATTAACTGAACTAAATTGGGAAAATCAGGTGTATTAACACGTTTAAGTAGTTCTCTAACCTGCTGAATATCAAATTTACTACTATCTAATTGATAAAGACCTTCATCAGTAAAATCAGACAACGTTGCGTTTCTTTTGGATAATATTTTTTTGGAGATTTGATCGGTTGAAATAGTATCCTGATCGAGACTGGAAGAATAATTCCTTTGCTTTACCCCACTTTTTTTAAAATGATTATATCTAAGCCCTAACTTCTTAGTTAAATATTCAATGGTTTCAGAAGGATCTTTATCATACATCAAAAGAGCTTGACGATTTTTAAGGTTTATAAAACGCTCTGATCTTAACCCTGAGTTATCTTTATTATGTTCCCACTCATATAGCATACGAGCAGAATTTTTCAGTTGCCCTTTATTCTGAAAATATAACGCATGATAGAAATAATACTCTTCGCTACCTGGTACTAAGGAAGATAAAACATTAGTTTTATCTTCTGCAAATACAAAATTTTCAGCAACATCAATTTCGTTATTATTTTTTCCAGCATTCTGAAACTGTCTTGCACTTACAGAAGAAATAGAGACAAATAAAATCAATGCAAAAAAAGATACGGAAAATCCATTTAAACGAAACATAAATTTTTACTCCAAAAAATAGACACCTGAATTGAGATTCGACCATCATCCATAAAACTATAAATTTCATTTCAAATTCAGTTTGTTAACGCGCAATTAAAATTATAGGCCATTTGAAGATTTTTGTATGAACAAAAAGAAAAACATGTTTTCAAAAAGGCACTTACCAATTTTAACGATGACTACAATAGAGACAAAAGAAAAGATATTAAGTTTCAAAATATGAATTAATTGAATTAGCAATAAAAATTATCGTATTATATTGCGCGAAAGCTTTACGTATTAACTATTGCAGCAATTTTTTACTTTATATAAAAAGGGATTTTTTTGAATAAGGAATTTAACGTAATTACACCAAATATAAAGATTCTGAATTTTAAAACCCCGCAATATTGCTGAAAAGACGACCAAAGGTCACTACCAGGAGAAGAATTAATGAATTCTGAGAATAAATTTAAGAAAAAGCTTATTTCCGTTGATGATACCCTCGGAATGATCCAATCTAACTTCAGCCTTGTATCAGCAATGGCCGCGTCAGAACCAACAGGAATATGCTCCAGACTTCATGAAATTGCAGGTAATGTACAAGACGTTTCGATTTGCACATGTCTGCCAATGCAACCTTATAAGTGGTATATGGAACCAGAAATGAAAGGCCACTTCTTCCATGAAGGATGGTTTTATGGTCCTGCGATTAGAAAAGCTCATAAAGAAGCAGGAACATGTTCTTTTATCCCTAATCACCTACATCAAGCTGGCACAGATCGCTTACAAAATCACAAGCCAAATATTTTCATGGGCACATGTACTAAACCGGATCGTTTTGGTTATGTTTCTCTTTCTCTAGGTGTAACCTATGAAAGACTTATGATTGAAGCTGCTGATACAGTAATTCTTGAAGTCAACGAAAACATGCCAAGAACATATGGAGATACCATTGTTCACTTAGATGAGATTGATTATTTAATTGATAACACTGCTCCGATTCCAGAATTAGGCGAAGTACCAATTTCAGATAAAGATCGCATGATCGGTCGCTACATTGCAGATCTAATTGAAGACGGTTCTACAATCCAGCTTGGTATTGGTGGTATTCCAAACGCCGTTGCTGCTGAACTTATGCATAAGAAAAATCTTTCTATCCATACTGAAATGTTCACAGATGGAATGGTAGACCTATATGAAGCTGGTGTAATTAGCACAGTTCCTCGAAGTGTTCGTGAAAAAATCCTTACTGGAAAAATGGTAGCAACTTTTGCTCTTGGCACTAAGAAGCTATACGACTTCCTACACGAAAATCCTGCAATTGCATTAATGAATGGTGACTGGGTAAATGATCCTTTTGTAATAGCCAGAAACTATAAACAAGTTTCAATCAACACCTGCCTTGAAATAGATCTAACCGGTCAGGTTTGCTCTGAAAGTATTGGCCCTACTCAATTCAGTGGAACAGGAGGTCAGGCAGACACTGCAATTGGCGCACAAAAATCAGAAGGTGGTAAATCATTTATTGCTCTTTACTCAACTGCAAGCGTTAAACAAGCCGATGGCACTAGAAAAACTGTTTCTAAAATCGCTCCTCACCTTGCATTAGGTGCGGCAGTAACATTACACAGATCTAACATCGACCATGTTGTTACTGAATACGGTGTCGCCAAATTAAAAGGCGTTTCAATCCAAGAAAGAGCAAAGCGCCTTATTTCCATTGCTCATCCTGACTTTAGAGATTGGCTGGAAGAAGAAGCTAAAAAAGTTGGATTTATTGTTTAATTAATCCACAGGTTTTAAAAACGGCTCTTCGGAGCCGTTTTTGTTTTTCTGGATTGTTCCCCCATCTTTTAAAGAAAGAAATAAAGCAATGATTGGATACCGGCCTACACCGGTATGATGATAAACACAGAATTTGGACAAATAGATAATACGTTATTCATAGTATATTTGTTCAAAGACAAGGCAAAGCAAGAAATTATAAAGAAGTGCACTTATAGTGCATGACTGCATAATTTACGAAGCTTTAACACAGTATTTGGACAAATAAACATGAATAAAATAGCAGTATTCGGCTCAGCCTTTAACCCCCCCCACCGTGGGCACATGGACGTTATCGACCAATTAAAGCCAAAATTTGATAAGATACTTTTGGTACCAAGTGCCGCACACGCTTTTGGCAAAACCCCCCTTGATATTGAATGCAGAACCAAAATGCTCGAATTAATTTTGAGCGACTATTTTGCAAACGATAGTAAAGTTGAATTATCGCTTATTGAGTTCGATATGTTAGACAATGCAAACGAAGACAAACCTGTATACAGCTATGACCTTCTGCAGCATCTTAATAGTTTAAACCTTGCCGACTACCATCTGGTTATAGGTCCGGATAATGCTGTCCCAGAAACTTGGCAAAAATTCTATAAACATAAAGAGATCGAAAGCGAGTTTGGCCTTACCATTGTAGATGAGCGCCGCAAGATACGTAGCACAGAAATAAGAGAGCTTCTTACATCTATTTCAGAAGACAAAACCAAACGCAGCCTTCACAATAAGTTAGAAAATTTTGTGGGTAAAAGTTTGTGCAAGTTTATTATCGAAAATATAGACTCTATACTTGAGCAAATGTAATTTTATTAAAGCAAAGGTAGCATAATGGAACAACTTGTAATCGTTGACGAATTAACCTCCGCCAGCGATAAAAAAATCGCTTATCTAACAATAAACCGACCTTCTCGCTTAAATGTACTGTCTCTCGCAGTAATTAAGGAACTTAGGTTTGCTCTTGAATCAATTGAGAATAATGATGAAATTGCAGCTGTAATTCTTGATGGTGCCGGTGAAAAAGCATTTTGTGCTGGTGGAGATGTCACTGAAATTGTTTCATTTGTTCAATCAGCACAACAATATCAGTTAAATCCTGCAAGTGAATATTTTATCAATGAATATAGTGTCGATTACAAGATTCACACCTATAAAAAACCGATAATAATTTGGGGAGATGGAATTGTAATGGGTGGAGGCATGGGGCTAATGCAAGGTGGCAGTCACCGCATTGTTACTGAAAGATCAATGTTAGCAATGCCAGAAATCACTATTGGACTGTTCCCAGATGTAGGAGGAACATGGTTTCTTAACAAAATGCCAGATAAAACCGGAATATTTGCAGGCCTTACCGGACTTAGAATGAATGCAGCAGATGCTATTTTATGCAACTTAGCAGATCACGCCCTTCTATCGACTACCAAACCTCATCTAATTAATGGATTAACAGAGCTGAATCTTGGTAATGACACTAAGCTCAACAACAACCTAATTACAGACTTATTAGAAAGCATGTCTGGCCAACACCCTAAACTACAAATTTCGGAAATCGAGGCTCACTTTGAGCTAATTGAAAAAATCATTGAACCTAATAACCATGTCGACTCTTACCATAAAATTATTGAGGAACAAGAACACAGCTTATGGATGCAAAATGCTGTTAACCCAATGGTAAAAGGGTCCCCAACATCGTTTGCGGTTATCTTTGAACAGTTAGACCCAAAGCATAACCTTTCCCTTAAAAGAGTGTTTATGAAAGAGCTTGATATGGCCGTAAACATGACCGTACACAGTGATTTTGCTGAAGGTGTACGTGCTTTATTAGTTGAAAAAGATAACAACCCAAAATGGTCACCAACTGATTTAAGCGAAGTTAAGCAGTCTGTTGTTGATGGAATTTTTGCTTCACCATGGAGTGAAGACGATCACCCATTGCGGGATTTATAACCCCTAACTACGTCATCCCGGCGAAGGCCCACTACTGTCCGGGGAAATAATTTAATAGAATCAAGATGGCTGAGCGTAGCCGAAGTCTCATTGATTTTATTGAATTTTTCTTGGCCCTTCGGCCTTGGTTTATCCTGAGCGTAGTCGAAGGGCTCAGGGAACTTGAAAAATTTAAGTCTAAAATCACCTGTTTCATTCAGAAACCTTGCTACGCATGGCTTTCCAAAGACAGGTAATATTTTCCCCGGACAGTAGTGGGCCTTCGCCGGGATGACGATACTTTTGTTTTTTGCTCTAAATACAGGTTTATCAATATACTATTGCGGCGCAGGATAAATCCAGGTTCCTATCGAACTTCCTTTGAATAGTTCTCCTGTATGAGGATTTACCGCCATCGCCCCCATCCCTTTACGAGGTAAATTACCAGTAATATCTTCCCAAGTTGCCCCACCATCTGTACTTCTGAATATACATGGATAACCAACGGCCATGGTTCCTGCATAGATAACTCCCTCGTTTACCGGATCAACCACAATAGTGCTAACGTAATTACCAACTTCCGCTCCACCAGCCAAATCAATCACTCCAGGATTTACCCAGGTTTCACCATCATAAATAACCAGGTCATTTTCAACAATTTCCAGAGTTGCTGTTGTGCTAATCATTGAATAGATCTTATCGCAATCAAAGGCATCAACTGCAAAAATCGGTTTACTATCAACTCCCTTAAATTGCATATTGCCATCATGAACTCCTTTACCAGCATACATTGCCCAACTGACTCCAGCATCATCGGAGCGAATTATTCTCTGCAATGTGCCATCAATGGCATATACTATATCAGGGTTGGCGTTACAGAAACCAACTATCTGTGGCTGATATACATGTGGTTCTCCGTACTCATTATTACCAAAATCCGGGACGCTAAATGTTACTCCACCATCACGTGATATCTTGTTCCCGGCATATACGACATCCGTGTTGTTTGGATGAAACGATATAAAGGGATGCATATGTAAAACCTGATCATCATCCCTTGGTAGATCCGCATCTATCAGACTCCAGTTTACCCCTCCATCATCTGTTCTCATCAATCGCGTTCTGAAATACTCACCAACAGAGGCTACGATAACGTCTGGATTTGTTGGGTGAATATCTCCAGCAAATGTCCCCTGACCAAATGTTAAACCCTCATCTCTGTACCAACGGGAAAATAGGCGGTCATTGGTTCCATACCAGGGCGCCGAAAACCACGCCCCATTGTTTTCAGTTATTCTCATCGCGACATCACAATTAAAAAATGCAAATCTATCAGGATTACTTCGATCAAACGCTGCACCGGTATTCCACCAGCTCCAGGCAATTCCGGTAAACCCTGTAGAACTCTCATTTATTATCGCGCCATAATTAGTCAACTTCCAAAAGGCCGCATTTGCATAAGCCATAGCCTCATCAGGTTTTTCAGGGTTAGGTACGATACCTGCTAACCGCCCGGATATTCTTGTACGCCACGCCGCATCTTCAATATTACGGCCATTGCCGGGAAATGGGGTTATCTCCTCTGTACCCATTCTATTCCAGGTTGCTCCACCATCACTTGATCTCAAACCCTGAGCAGTATCTCCAGTCAAATACAGGACATCCGGATAGTTTGGATTCATATAGACTCTGGTTGCAGCATAACCATCAATATTATCGCCCGTTACCTTTTCAAAACTACTGCCTCCATCAACAGATTTGTATAGCGATTCCCCCAATGGTCGATACCAGCTTTCCATATATCTGGCAACGGTTACAAATATCTTGTTTGGATCCTGTGGGTTTATGACGATTGATTGAGCATGCATACCGGTGGTGCCAAAAGGATCTATCTCTGGGTCAAAAGTACCTATAGACTGTAAATCAGCACCATTTGAATGACTTACAAAAAAACCCTGATCACTAACCAGATAGACAGTTTCGCCATCTGTTGGATGAGTTTTGACTGCATATATATATGTATGATCGGGAAGATCGCTTACCTTGACCCATGTAGTTCCACTGTCTTCTGATCTATACAGACCATTATTATAAAAAGCAGCATACCATCTAGTTGCAGATGAGTTTTCAGTCGCTGTTGTAGGGTCATAAGCAATATTATGATTATCGTACCGATGTTTTCCCCAATCAAAATTTGTCGTCGCCTGTAATACTAACTCCCAACTATTGCCGCCATCGGTTGAACGATACAATCCCTGATAATCTTCTCCATCAGCGCTCCAACCATTATCGCCAATTGTAAAAACGATATCCGGATTAGCAGGATCAACAGTTATACTAACACCCATATTCACTTTAAGATTACTGTCGATGGTTTTTTCCCATGTTTCACCGCCATCAGTGCTTTTCCATGGGCCCGCGATATCTTGCGTAGCATATATATAATCCGGGTTATAAAGGCTTCTGGTTATTGAGTGAAAATGTTGATAGCCTTCTCCGCCATCCATATCTAACTCATACTCTTCCTGAGATCTAATCGGCAAAGGTGTCCATTGTTGCGCTGTTTGATTACCTGTAGAGCCACCTCCGTCTCCACCACCTCCATCGTCACTGGTAGAACCACCTCCTCCACAACCAACAAGCATAAGTGAAATAACTAAAACAAGTGCCCAAAGTCCTTTTAATATTATTAACATCTTTGTTCTCTCTTATTATGTAATTTGATTATTTTTTTTGTTCTAATAAAAAATATAATTTTAATTTATTTAAATCCATCGATATAACCATAACACACAATGCCTACGTTAGAGAATAACATTCCCCATGAATAACTTAATATTCATAACGTAAGTTTTTAAAATTCAAAATAAAAAGGTAAAAAATTTCTAGCATCGCGAGCGGAGATTTATCGAGGCACAAAGTGCTAAAAAGATGTTGAGCCTACGTTTTTGTAGGCGACTAATTCCTTATTTATTCTATTAGCTGTTAGAAAACTTTTAAGCGTAATGAGCACAGATTAGGCAAGGCATAGCGAAGCCTTATGATGGAGCATATTGTAGTGACCGAGTAAATCTGGAGCTATAACGCAGCATAAGCAAGTGCAATAGCTTAAAAGAGCTAGAAACCTAGAGATGGTTTAGGTTTGGATACAAAGTACCCCTGAGCATAGTCAACCCCAATAGTTTCCAATACTTCAACTATCTCTTTATTATCAACGTATTCTGCTACAGTTTTCTTTTTAAAAGAGTGAGCTATTTGATTTATAGATTGCACTACTGCCTTGTCCATATTGTCTGATAGTATGCCCTGAATAAACATACCATCGATCTTTACATAATCTATATCCAGATGCTTTAGGTGTCCAAAAGACGAAAATCCACTGCCAAAGTCATCTAAAGCAAATAGACACCCGACTTCCTTTAGTTCTGAAATCAATTTATTTGCAGCATCAATATTTGTTATTGCGCATGTCTCGGTAATTTCAAAAGTTATCAAATCACCAGAAATATTATAATTGGTGAACATCTGTTTAATATCTTGTCCTATATTTTTATCTACCATAGTGCTCCCTGATAGATTGATAGTAAACCTTATATCTCGACCAGTAGCTCTTTCCATGGAAAGCCTTTTAAGAGAATTACGAACTACCCACCTATCAATTTCAGGCATCATATTAAAGCGCTCAGCTGTCGGTAAAAACATATCTGGTGCAATAATTTTTCCACCTTCATCAGATAATCTAAGCAATACCTCAAATACAATCTGATTTTTCTTGCCATCTTGGTCTAAAATCTGCCAAGGAGTAGCCTCATCAACCAGTCCATCTCTACCTAAATCTATACCTTTGAGCATTGATAAAGGCACTATCGGTTGAAATACAAGTTCAAACTTGTCGTTTCCTAATGCGTCTCTTAACCTTGTTGACCACCCTAGCTCCTTATCCATTACCAAACGAGCATCTGATGCAGGATCATATATATGACTTTGATTTCTACCTTTGTTTTTTGCTATATGACATGACACATCTGCATTAGCAAGAACCTCACCAGCACCTAATGAGGAGCCAGTAATTACTGCCCCGCCAATAGAAACACTAATACTGTAATTTTTACCTTCAAATTGAAAACAATGCTTTTCTAGAATATCTCTAAAACGCTCAGCAGCTAGCGATACTTCCTCAAATTTAATATCCCTCAGGATAATTGCATATTCATCTCCACCCAACCTGGCAAGAGTATCTGCAGACCTTAAGTTTGTTTGTAGTTGATGCCCAACCTCAATTAATAGCTGATCACCAGCAACATGACCTGCGGTATCATTTAGATATTTAAATTGATCAAGGTCAAAATACAACAGTGCACTAACTTCTTCTGTATCCGCATGCCTTATTTTTCTACTGACTTCCTGCTCTAATTGTTGTTCAAAATAATGCCTATTTAATAGCTTTGTTAAAGAATCATGGTTCGCCTGCCAGCGTAATTCATCCTGAAATAATTTCTTTTCCGTAACATCCCGAAACGCAATAACAGAGCCTTCTCTTTGTCCGTCAATTTCTAAAGGATATAAATCACACTCAACTGTAATCTTTTTTCCGTTTGACTTTACAAACATTAATTCAGATTTATTTATAATATGACCTGATTTATGTGCCTGAAATAGAGGAATACTATACTCGGGGTCTAGTTCCTTTTCCTGCCCAATAAAATGCAACTTAGACACAATAGAACTTCCGAGAAGATCTTTATCTTCTTCTAAATCAAGTATCTCTTTTGCCGAAGAATTCATAAAGGTAACGCTCATATCTAAATCAATTCCAAATACTCCATCGGAAACTGACTCAAGAATTCCAAGCAACCTTTTACTTTCGGACTTAGTCTGTTTAGATACTTTGATAACCTTTGATATTGAATCTAACCTGGCTAAAAACAAATTTTCGGCCTCGTTTTTAAATAGGAAATCGATCGCTCCACACTCTAATCCATCCAATACAACCGCTTCTTCATATGTAGAAGAAAGGATAGTGCGCACAATATCCTCAGTATCTTTATCATCTTTAAGCTTTTTACATAATTCACTACCGCGCTCTTCACCAAGATAATAATTGATAATTGCAATATCAAAGAATGACTCACGAGCGATCCTGAATGCTTGGTCAGCATTCTCAGCAAATACTGCTTCGTAACCATTTCTGGCAAGTAATGTTGAAAATTGTTTTCTTACGGTAGCTGAATCATCAACAAACAAAATTCTTATCGGAGTTACATGTTGTATGGCAGCAAGACTTGCCAAAGTTCTACCACTTGCTCTATCAATGAGATTCTGCAAATGTCCCTTGATAAAGGTCTTATAGCTATCCCACAGTAATAACCCGCTATTTTTTCTGGAATTTGAAAATGTTAATACATCTTCACAAGCAGTATCCGAAATAATTTGTATTGGAATATTAATAAATTGCTCATTGCAAAGATATCTTTTTAAAGCCGGAAAGGCTTCATTATCTTCATGACACCACCCCAGTACAATTGCATCAATATTGGAATTTCCTATTTCTGCCGACATAAGCTTCACTGCGTCAGAATACGAATCTACACATTGAATCTCGTAAAAATCATCCTCAATAACTTCTGACAATGATTTTGTTAGTTTTTGATTTTCTTCAATAACTAAGATTTTTTTCAAGAAGATCTCCTTGAAATATCATTAATGTCCAATCTTACCAGTAACGAATTAATATTGAGCATTAGATACAAACTAAAAATAAATACATAAAATAAATATGGCGCACCTATTAGCATAAAGCAATTTTAAACTGACCAATATTTGAACAGTTTCACCTTTTATTGCTATGTTTTATAATGGTTTTTTATTTTTCAGAAATCGCACACTTACGCCAAATTAAACCCGTTTCTTTAAAATCTTATTAACATGTTGTATTTATAATAAAAATAGCTAAATTTAATTGTTTAACAATAAAAGGCAATTATATGAATAATTCAAAATGCTTCACTAACACTGAATGCGAATATTACCCTTGCCACAAGATTGAAGGTAAATTCAATTGTCTATTTTGCTATTGTCCACTTTACTTTTTTGATTGTCCTGGAAACTACACCCTTATTGATGGAAAAATCAAAGACTGTTCCCAGTGCGTTTTTCCTCATCAAGGTGAAAAATCTTGGGATTTAATGCAAAAAGAATTAAATAAAATTATGAAAAAATAAGTTAATCACTTAAATCAATTATTTTTTCATAAAAATCAGGTATAATCGCCCATCTTTTCCCACCCACAATCAGATCCGGCTTTGCTGGTATTAAGAAGTTAATATGATAGAAAAATTAAGAAATATAGCCATTATCGCACACGTTGATCACGGCAAAACCACCCTTGTTGATGAACTATTGAAACAATCAGGAAGCATTAGCGAAAGATCAGGGCCTGTATCCAGAGTTATGGACTCCAATGACCTGGAAAAAGAACGCGGAATCACAATTCTTGCCAAAAATACAGCTATTGAATGGAATGATTATCATATTAATATCGTTGATACTCCAGGACACGCTGACTTTGGTGGAGAGGTGGAACGTATTCTATCTATGGTTGATTCCGTTCTATTATTGGTAGATGCGGTTGAAGGCCCAATGCCACAAACCAGATTCGTAACCCAAAAAGCATTTGCAATGGGGATTCGTCCTATTGTTGTTATTAATAAAATAGACCGCCCAAGCTCTCGACCTGACTGGGTACTTGATCAAACATTCGATCTATTCGATCGACTTGGCGCAACTGAAGAGCAACTTGATTTCCCAGTTATCTATGCATCAGCCCTACAAGGATTTGCATCATTAGATCCAGAAGATAGATCAGGTGATATGACTCCTTTATTTGAAGCGATTGTTGAACATGTATCACCTCCGGAAGTTGATACTGAAGGTCCGTTCCAGATGCAAATTTCTCAGCTTGATTACAGCAGCTACGTTGGTGTTATCGGTGTTGGGCGTGTTACCAGAGGAACCGTAGAAACCAATAAAGCAGTTAAAGTAATAGGATCAGATGGCAAAGTTAAAAATGGCCGGGTGCTCCAAGTACTAGGCTTTGAAGGACTTAAACGTGTCGAAGTACCAAAGGCCCAGGCGGGAGATATTATTGCAATCACAGGAATATCTGATCTTAGAATTTCAGATACCCTTTGCGATCCATCAGAGGTTGAAGCACTTCCATCGCTAACAGTTGATGAACCCACAGTTACCATGACGTTTCAGGTAAACAACTCCCCATTTGCAGGCAAGGATGGGAAATTCCTAACCAGTAGACAGATTAAAGAACGCCTGGAACGAGAGCTACTCCACAACGTAGCTCTGCGCGTTGAAGAAACCGACGATCCGGATAAATTTAAAGTTTCTGGACGTGGCGAACTTCACCTAGGCATTTTGATTGAAAATATGCGTCGTGAAGGATTTGAACTTGGAGTTTCTAGACCTGAAGTTATCGTAAAAGAGATCGATGGCCAATTAAAAGAACCTTACGAACAAGTTAGTGTTGATGTTGAAGAGCAACACCAAGGCGGAATAATGGAAAAACTAGGTTCACGCAAAGGTGAGCTTAAAGACATGATTCCAGATGGCAATGGCCGGGTAAGAATGGACTATATTATCCCTGCCCGTGGTTTGATTGGTTTCCAAACCGAGTTTTTAACATCCACCTCTGGCACAGGCCTTCTCTATCATGTTTTTGACCACTACGGACCAAAGATTGAAGGAGACTTCACCAGCCGCCATAACGGTTCACTCATATCCAACGCCCAAGGTAAAAGTGTTGGTTTTGCTCTATTCAATCTGCAAGAGCGCGGAAAACTAATGATTGGTGCAGGAATTGACGTTTACGAAGGTATGATTATCGGGATACATTCCAGAGAAAATGACTTGGTTGTAAATCCTCTTAAAGCCAAACAACTTACCAATGTTCGCGCATCAGGCAATGATGAAAACATTGTATTAACCCCTCACATCAAATATTCACTAGAGCAAGCAATTGAGTTTCTTAATGATGATGAGCTGGTAGAAGTAACCCCTAATTACATACGCGTACGCAAAAAGCTGCTTAAGGAACATGAAAGAAAAAGGGCCTCGCGCGAATCATGAACTTCCTAGCCCATTCTTTCTTATCAAAGAATGATGACGAGTCGGTGATCGGCAACATGATCGCCGACTTCGTTAAAGGGCGCCTAAAAGACCAATACTCACCAAAGATACTTGCTGGAATTGAATTCCACCGTAAAATCGATAGCTATACAGATTCTCACCCCATTGTTATTGACTGCAAAAACTATATTCAAGAAAAAAACCGTCGTTTTGCCGGAATAATTCTCGATATGTTTTTCGATCACTTCCTGGCTTTAAACTGGGATAAATTCAGTCCAATACCACTTGAGCAACATACCCAAAACATCTATGACATTCTTGATAAGAATAAATATGACCTGCCTAAAACATTCCAATATGTGTTATCGCTTATGATTGAGCGCAACTGGTTTGTATCTTATAAAAAAATTGAAGTAATTGGTTATGCATTGGATAACATCTCCAACAGACTCTCAAAAGAAAATCACATACCAGATTCTATATTTGATCTAAGAGATAATTACCAAGAACTAGAAAGCAGGTTTTTTGAGTTTTTTGGGGAGTTGCGGGGGTATGGGGAAGAACTGTAGATTTTATCTGTTGGCGTATGTCTATGTTATGGCAGGTCAGCGGGGCTACTTTCGGGTAGGCCGTTTCATTGGGGCGGTAGTCTCAACCTCGTTGATCTGCCACCATTAAGAGATTGAGACCTCTTCGGTGGTTATGCTACTACCAATGAAGGAATCATCATGACAACCACAAATAATCCACCAAGAAAAATCGACAACACTCTTCTGGTCGTTGACCCAGAACACCCATTAGAAACCCTGCCCTTTATCAGCGATGCACTAGCATTTATGGGAACATTTTTTGGACTTGATCCCTCCTCTCCAAAAAATCAAAGAGCAGAAGTTGGCGCAGGAGTAATTCTGGATTTTCTATCCGCTGCAATTGATGATGTGCAAGATGCAATTGTAGATAAATATATGAAGCGGGATTGTGAAACGGATTAGGTAAATTCTTAATGTGTACAGTGTTCACCCTACCTCTTCACATAACCATAAAAGATTGATAAAAATAAGAAGAACTCTCACACCACTGGTTATGGTAGCTTAAGGGGTATCTGTTGTTTTATTAATGTAACTATAATGCAGATACCCTCCATTTTCTTTTGAGTGAATAAAATTAAATGTATGCTGCTCTTTGTCGGTAATAATCAATATGTTCCATATATCCTTTTCTACATCATAGTCATAATCAACAATTTGACTAGTAAAGGTATTTTTTATTGTTTCTACCAATGAGTCAGCTCCATTATAACTTAAAGCGTCATTGGGTAATGGAGGCACTTCTTCTGCTTTTAACAAGTACTCTTCGGCATTAAACCGGGATATTATTTCACTGGCTAATAGTTTGGTATCTTTAACCCACTTCCAACCTGTAACGGATACTATTTTATCTATAACAACTCTTTCTTGTTGCTTAGTAACTTTAACCGCATTGTCAGTTCTACTATAAATATTAATAAAGTAAATTGATGAACAAATTATGCCTAATAATATTAGACATAATAAAAATTTATTTTTATTCATTATTATCTATCCCAGCTTTTCTGGCTATCCTGAGCTTTTTTAACTAAATTGGAATCCAATATTTTTGTTTCACCCCAAGCCTTAGTCAATTTAATACTTCCAAAACAATTAAACTCTTTAGCTAAACCTTGCCGATGAAAAGTCCCCATGAATTTATCAGTTACTTCAATATTAAAAATTTTAACGGCTTTACCATTATCCCAATTATAACGATCAAAAAATTTATATTCCCACTCCATGTAATATGCTTTCTTGCCCGAGCTATCAATATCAATAATTGCTTCTCCTTTACTCCATACGGAATAACCCCCGATTGCAAAAAACCAATCTCTACTCTGATTTTTTAAATTATAACCATTAACTGCATTTGCAGATGTAAACGAAATTTTTCCTTTAGGTTGCTTCGAAATGTAATTTACAGCATTAGCTAATTCACGCTCAAATAGCATTTTCGCAGAAGAAACATTTTTAACCATACCTTCAAGATCTATGTCATAATCATTACCAGTATTCCCGCTATCTCTACTTTAACTCAGATTTATGATATACAAATTAAATTATAATAAATAGTGAAATATTGCTTTAAAGAATCTTAATTAAGGACAAAAGTACTCATAATGAAAGTTACTATTATCAACGCAAGCCAGCGAGGAAATGCCGGGAATACTCAGCTTCTACTAAATCCTTTTTGTAAAGGTCTGAAACGCGCTGATGTTCATTACTCAATTATCCATCTAAACGAGAAAAAATTAATTCCATGCTGTGCGTGTGACAAATGTCGATCGGTTGGACATTGCGTTCTAAAAGACAACATTCCTGAAATTTTTGATTGTCTCTCAAAATCTGATTATGTAGTTTTTGCTTTTCCTATTTATAGCTTTCACTTTCCTGCAAAGCTTAAAATTTTATTCGAAAGAATGTATTCCGTTGGCGATAACTCTGATTTAATCGTTTCAAAAAATGGTTTAGTTTTCCATCAATTAAATAAATCAATTTGCGGCAAGCCTTACGCAGTTATAGTTAATTACGGAAACATTGAATATGCAGCCATTAAAAGCAGCATTGATTATTTCAAAAGCTTTTCCGACTTTACCGATGCCACAAACATCGGTACTTTACAACGAAATACAATGAAAATAATCTCTAGACACCAAGATAAAGCTACTAATACAAAATTTCCAAACATAGAAGAAATCCTCAATGCATATGAAAAAGCCGGATACGAATTAGGTACTCAAGGCAAGATTTCAAAAAAAACCCAAAAAATAGCTAATCAGGAAATCATCCCTATTCCATTTTTCTCGATACTTAAACACTGCAAAATCAAATCTCTAAAATCCAGGTTGGTTGAGATAGGTAAAAAATCTACAGCATGATAGATAATCTAATCTCAAGATAGATAGTCCAGTTTCAAATTATTTTGAAAAGCAATGTGATCAATAAGATAGCAATATACATTGATTACTGTTATGCTCCATCAAAATTAACATAACTTAGGAGGGTACAGATGATTGTAGTTAAAACCTTCCGGGTAAATTATTAATAGTATTCACTATCTATAAACACACCCGGTTTTGAACCGGGGCAAATAATGCCCCTATCCTTATTCAATATAGCGCTATCATTGCGCAGGGGTTTATTATGACTATTTTATACTCTCTAACTCAGTTAGGGTGGCAACATTTTTTTCAACAACAACTATCTCTTGAAGAATGGGAAACATTCACTATTGCAAGAGTTATTGGCCATGAACGTTCTCAACTTATATTGCTCACTGAAACAGGAAAACAAGTTCTTCCTATCACCCATTCAATTCCTCCAATTGCTGTAGGTGACTGGATATTATTAACTAATGATGGAAAGTTTCACCAAGTATTACAAAGAACATCTTTGTTTTATCGCAAAGCAGCAGGAACAAAAGTTGATACTCAGCTGATTGCTGCCAATATCGATACAGTTTTTATTGTTTGTTCTATGAATTTAGACTTCAATCTAAACCGTATTGAGCGTTATCTTGCAATAGCAAATGAAGCAAGCGTTGAACCGGTAATAGTTCTAACCAAAGCAGATTGCTGCATCAATCCACAGGAATACGTAGATAATGCACAGTCTATGAACCCTCTTATTGAAATGGTAGCTATTAACAGCCTTGATCATAACAGTGTTCAGCAATTATTGACTTGGTGTACAACTGGTAAAACTATTGCGCTATTAGGTTCATCCGGCGTTGGTAAATCAACCATTATTAATTCATTACTTGGCACTGAAACTCAAAAAACCAGTGCTATTCGCGATGATGACAATAAAGGCCGGCATACAACAACGAATAGATCTCTACATTTACTTCCATCTGGCGGATTACTACTCGACTCCCCCGGAATGAGAGAATTGCAAATAACAGATTGCGAACAAGGAATTGAAGATACCTTTTCTGAGATTGCCGAACTTGCTACACAGTGCAAATTCGCAGACTGCTCTCATCAGAATGAACCAGGATGCGCTATTAGAAAAGCCATTACTGACGGACATTTACATGAAAGGCGCCTGAATAACTACCTTAAGCTTTTAAGAGAGCAGGCTTTTAATAGTGCAACCCTCGCCGAAAAAAGAGCCAAAGATAAGGAGTTTGGCAAGATGGTTCGCTCTGTTATGAAAAACAAGCAGCAATTAAAGAAATAATTTACAGAAGGTGGGCACTGCCCACCTCTAAATTAATCATCGATAATTTTAAGCTCATTTATCAACTTACATTTAGTATTATCTTCCGTATACAACACTTCAACTGTTTTCGCATCCACTTTAAGGCCATAAGCACATAACTGAGCAGAATCACTGTTTTTATTTGGTTTAACAGCCACACTATAAACAGGATCAACATTTGCCTTCGCACAACGATCGATAATTATTGTTTGATCATACAATTCGATAAATTCATCACCAGAACCAGAAAGACGATAAAGGGCATGGAACTTATCACCATCAATAGTCTTATCATCAAGAACGGTTACTTTATCAATAACCTTTGATTCACAAACAGGTGCTTCATCTAATTTAAAGACATAATAATAAAGATAAAGATATACAGCTATAATCCATAGCGATACAACAGATATCACAATGAATGTGATTATTAGTGGTTTTTTATTAGCTGCCGCCATATAGATAACCTTGATTAAAATTTTGAACCGGCCGGAATTTTATCATATCACTAAAAACAAACAAAAATCATACATGAGTTACATTACTGCCATACTACGATTGATTTGCCAATATCCTATCTAAATGATCAGCAAATTGCTTTTTATCACTTTGATTAAGTGGAGGTGGCCCCGATGTTTGAATACCACTACTTCGCATTGTGTCCATAAAATCGCGCATATTCAAACGCGATTTAATATTATCCTTGGTAAATAACTCTCCTCTTGGACTTAATGCAACTGCACCTTTTGTTATTATCTCATCCGCAAGAGGTATATCACTTGTTATGACCAAATCCCCTGCTTCAGAGCGTTGCACTATTTCATTATCAGCCACATCAAATCCAGGCATAACCCGCAAAGATTTAATAAATTTTGACGGAGGAACATTAATAGACTGATTAGCAACTAATGTAACCAATATCTCTTTTCTCTTGGCTGCTCGAAACAGTATTTCTTTAATGGCTACAGGACATGCATCTGCATCTACCCATATTTTCATGCATTCTCCTTAAAGGCTAAAAGTTAATCAATAATAACCATAGTAATTCACAGTTTTTAAAGACAATTACAAAATAATAGCATCCTCATACTATACTAAATTCATTGGTAATTAAGTAGCAATCAAATTGTTATCTCGCAATAAATTAACTGTAATGGTATCTGAACAAAACAAAAATGCTAAATCACAGATTTTAGCTAAACAGATCGGGTTTGCTATAGGTCAGTCTGCTACCGATGTAGCTGGCAATGGGCTCTGTGCGCTTATTCTATACATAGTATTTTTTCCTGTTGTTAATAAATTTATACTTACAGGCTGGCTACTCATAATTATTTTACTCGTAATTAGCAGGATAATTATAGGATATGAAACATTAAGAAATATCTTTGGAATAAAATCTATAACAACTGTTTATGAATTTTATGTGCCCCACATAATATTTCTTGGCACCATGTGGGGAGCCATAGGGATAATATGTTTTAACTCAACAGATGCCGCTGAATATCAATTTTTTCTTGTTGTTGAATTAGCAGGAGTTGCCGCAGGTGCAGCCAGCTCCCTGCCTGTTTTCTGGAGAGTATATCTGGCATTTTTATTACAAATAATGGCCCCTTTAGGAATTATGTTAGTGTTTAAAGATGAAATAATCGCTAACTACTTAGGAATCCTTACCTTTTTATTTATGGGTTATTTAGCCATTTCATCAAAAAGAACACACTCTATTATTACTGAAGCACTTCAATCTAGATTCCATATTGAAGAAATGGCTAGAATCGACACCCTAACCAAAATCCCTAACCGAATGTGTTTTAACGAAAATTTCCTAAGAGAAACTAAAAGAGCAATTAGAAATAAAACCTCACTATCTCTCCTCTTATGTGATATTGATTACTTTAAAAAAATTAATGATATCTTGGGACATGTAGCAGGAGATTACATTCTGGAAATGGTTGCAACTGTTATTGCACGCTCTGTTTTTAGATCAACAGATATGGTTGCAAGATATGGTGGTGAAGAATTTATAGTTCTGCTACCAGAAACATCCCCTCAAGATGCTTTAATCGTTGCTGAAAGAATACGCAGCTCCGTAGAAAAGGCGAATTTAAAACACCCAGATTCCAGTTGCAGCGAAAACGTAACTATCAGTATAGGAATTACAACTGTTGAACCAGATTCAAATGCAACTGAATCAATAATGAAATCAATTATCGAAATGGCTGACAAATCACTTTATGAAGCTAAAAGAAACGGCAGAAATTGCGTAATGCAGTAAAAAACCATAAGGAGCAGAACATGAAGTCTCTACTTATCAAAATATTTAGTATTAAACTGATTACCATATTAATGCTTCTCATAAGCGATTCAGCTATGGCAATTCAATTAAATATGAAACAATTTGCCGTAGTAGATCAACAAATGAATGGTATTCCTGCCTTTAGAATATTGGCTCCAAGCAATTGGCAACTTAACGGTGGTTTAACATGGAACCATAACCTGGTTAACCTTGTAACTGCAAATATTGCCATTACGGCACCAGATAAATCAGCAGGCTTTTACGTTCACCCATCACCTATGTTTATCAGCGGTCAAATTCAATATCAATGGCAACAGGGACAACTATATCTAGGTATGATAGTTATGCCTATGCCAAATAGTCCTACAGAATTTATCCAACAAATTGTAATTCCTGAACAAAGACCACATGCAACAAATCTAAAATTGATTCAAGAAGAGGATCTGTCTTCCTGGGCTGCAAATATTGCTGCTACCACAGCTCAATCCGGCAACATGCCACAAGGATTTGGCGTTAGAGCCCGCTTTGCTTATACAGAAAACGGTAAAAAGTGGGAAGAAGATTTTTATTGCGCCATACTCGTTTCAAGAGCTGGTCCACAAAATATGTTTTGGCTAGCAGATAGAAATTTATCAGTTCGCACTGAAGTAGGAAAACTAAATTCGATACAACCGTTAGCCAATGCGTTTGTAAACTCTTTTAGACTTGAAAAACGCTGGTATGGACACTTTTTACAAATACAACAACAATGGATAGCAGCTCAACAGCGCGGAATTGCAAGCGCTGGTGCATTAAGTGATGCTATTAGTAAGAGTAATGACCAATTCAATCAGTCCATGATGCAATCATGGAATGCGCGGCAACAATCAGAAGATCGCGCCAACAGAGAATTTAGTGAATACATTAGAGGTTCTGAAAATTATAACGATACCGTCAATGGAACCAATGTTGAACTACCTGGTGGTTATGCGCACACTTGGACTAATACCCAAGGTGAATACATCCTGACTGATGACGCGGGGTTTAATCCAAACAGAAATTCAAATCTCAATTGGGAAACGATTAGGCCACTAAGATAAATAGACCATAGCAAAAAATCCCATAAAGCTATTTTACATTTAATTTTAGCCAGCCTATCAATTCATCAGCGGCATCTTGCCAATATGGATCAAGCATCATCATATGCGATGATTTAGGTAGAAAAACTGGTTCACAACCAAGCTTATGAGCAGACTTTCTGATTGAGTCTACAGAAAATATCATATCTTTTTTTCCGCCCATAAAGTGTAGAGGAATATCTTTAAGGTCATTTTTAGTTGGCATTTCTGCAACGATTACATCCCAGATAGTATTAAATGATTCTGGTTGAAATAGAGGCCTATATCGAATCAGGTCTTTCATTGGGGTATCAGGGGTAAATAGTGATTTGCGCGCAAAATCAGGAGTAGCAAATGAGCTACCAAACATTTGCACCAACTGTATCTGCATCATACTCATTGGATCACGCATTGCAATCTCCATAGATGATGGAGCAACTCCGTGATATGGTACTGCAGACATAAATACCGCACCCTTACACTGCGCCTGGTGTTCATGTTTTTTTAGATATTGCTGAACAACAGCACCTCCCATTGAATGTCCAACCAACACCACTTCCTCTTTTACATTATGTAAAATAACCTGCTCAACATCTTTAACGTATTCTCTAATTCCATAAGAATGCACAAACATGCGCCCCCAACTTCTTCCATGGCCACGCAAACTTATGGCATAAACCTCAAAACCAAGATCAGCAAAATAAGGTAGAAAATTCTCTTCCCAACACCAGGCTCCAACATAGGCGCCATGAACAAATAAAATTGGTGTTTTAAACTTCTTTTCTGCGGGGATATGATGTAGAACTTCAAGATTTGACATTAGATACTCCGATACTGATTAACAAATAATAGCGAAGCTGTAGGTTAATTACAAACTGAAGTTCCAGTTAATGAATTACAGTCATTAAATTACAGGATTTTATTCCTCAACAAGCCTTATAACTGAAAAACTCGCTTTGGAGCATAGCCTCCATAACCATCCCCTTGAGCAATACCAATTAACTCTCCTTTTAGATCGTAAACTTTTACAAGAGAATCATAATTTTGGCCGGAAACCATTAGCTGCTGCCCTCTCCTGAAATAAAACACCATATCATCATCAATAGATATTGATGACCAATTCGGTAAGGCAGTATCCGTTGGGAGTACAATAGAATCGAGCTCTGATTGACCTACATCTTGCAAAGTACGGATTTCATCAAGAGAAACTAGTTTATTTACCGGAAATGGATCAACGGATATTCTATGCAACCTAGAAACATAAGCTCCGCTCTCTAGTTTTTCACCAATATCTTGCGCTAATGAACGAACGTATGTCCCTTTACTGCATTTTACTTCCAAGGATATGGTATCACTAGTAAAATCAGCTAATACAAGCTCATGGATTGTTACACGCCGAGGTTTACGCTTTACTTCCACCCCTTTGCGGGCAAGTTCATATAGGCGTTTTCCGTCTTGTTTTAAAGCTGAATACATTGGTGGAATTTGATCAATTTCACCAATAAACTGCTGTAATACTAAGTTTATATTTTCTTCCGATAAAAAAGGTACAGGAAAGGTATTAATAACCTCTCCTTCAACATCACCAGTACTTGTTACCTGCCCCAGCTTACAATCAAAGCTATAACGCTTATCGGCATCTAAGAGAAACGCTGACACCTTAGTTGCTTCACCAAAACAGATTGGTAACATTCCAGTCGCTAAAGGATCAAGACTGCCTGTATGTCCAGCCTTTTGAGCGTTATAGATGTTTTTGACAATTTGCAATGCCTTATTGGAGCTAAGTTCGTATGGTTTATCCAACAAAACAATACCATTTAATGGTCTGCCTTTTTTCTTTTTTGCCATAAGTAATTTACTTTTTAGATAACAGTATCTGTACTTGGGGAAAGTTTAAGAATGTCATTACCCAACATTATTGGGCAACTTAGTGAATACAGGACCCTGATTTTTAGAACAACTATTCTTCATCCGGAAGGCCTGGATCTGAAGCTCTAGCCTTATCAATTAAATCAGATATTTGTGATGCATTTTCAAATGCATTATCGTAGATAAATTTCAATTGAGGAACGGTTCTAATCTTCATCCCTTTACCTAATAAAGAGCGTAAATAACCAGCAGCTCTATTTAGAATTTCACCACTTTGAAGATTTTGCTCTTGGGTACCGCCAAGAACAGTAAAATAAACCTTAGCAATAGCAAGATCACCTGCAACCTCAACTTCTGAAATAGTAATCATACCAATACGTGGATCTTTGATCTCTTTACGAATCAATACTGACAAGTCACGTTGAATTTGATCACTAACTCGTTGGTTTCTTGAAAAGTCTTTTGGCATAGTTGTCTCTATTAATATTACGCATCATTCCCAACCTAATTGGGAATCTCGATAGTTAGTGCATATTAAGCTCGAGATTCCCGCCTTCGCGGGAATGACGCACTAATTTTATAATGACGTGTAAATTATACCTTAAATCTCACGAGCTACTTCGTAATTTTCAAAGCACTCGATCTGATCACCAACTTTAACGTCATTATAGTTTCTAACACCAATACCACATTCCGTACCGGCCTTTACTTCGTTTACATCGTCTTTAAATCTGCGTAGAGATTCAAGCTCACCTTCATAGATCACAACATTGTCACGAAGTACACGTATTGGGTTACTACGTTTAACGTTACCTTCAATTACCAAACAACCAGCAATAGCCCCAATGGCAGATGATCTAAATACATCACGAACCTCTGCAAGACCAATAATTTGCTCTTTCATTTCTGGTGACAGCATACCACTTAACGCTTTTCTAACGTCATCAATTACATCATAGATCACGCTGTAGTAACGAACATCAACATCTTCAGACTCAATCAATCTTCTGCCAGTGGCATCTGCACGAACGTTAAAACCAATTAAAATAGCCTGTGAGGCAATAGCCAGATGTACATCAGACTCATTAATACCACCAACATTTGCTGCAACTACATTAACAGTCACTTCGTCATTAGAAAGTTTAATCAATGATTCTTGCAATGCTTCAGCACTACCCTGAACATCAGATTTAATAAATACATTAAGAGTAGCTTTTTCACCTTCTCCCATTTGAGAGAAGAACTGATCAAGCTTCGCAGCCTTTTGCTGTGCAAGTTTGGTATCACGATACTTACCTTGTCTGAATAGAGCTATCTCTCTGGCCTTCTTTTCATCCTTAAGTACCATCACATCATCACCAGCATTAGGTACACCAGAAAGTCCAAGTATCACTGCTGGCATAGAAGGTCCAACATTATTTGTAGGCTTACCATCTTCATCAAGAAGTGATCGAACCCTTCCGAACTCTTTACCTGATAAAACAATATCCCCCTTAGCAAGATCACCATGCTGAATAAGGATAGTTGCAACCGGACCGCGACCTTTATCTAAGCTAGCTTCAAGAACAACACCTGCCGCAGGTACATTCTTCTTGGCTGTTAGCTCCATGATTTCTGACTGTAGCAAAATAGCATCCAAAAGATCTGATATACCATCACCTGTTTTAGCAGAAACATTTACAAACATATTTTCACCACCCCAATCTTCCGGGATGATTTCATAACCTGAAAGCTCTTGCTTTACCTTATCAGGCTGTGCTTCTGGCTTATCAATTTTATTAACAGCAACGATAATTGGAACACCGGCAGCTTTAGCGTGTTGTATGGCCTCAACTGTCTGTGGCATAACACCATCATCAGCAGCTACAACCAAAATAACAATATCGGTTACAGATGCACCACGTGAACGCATTGCGGTAAATGCCGCGTGCCCAGGAGTATCAATAAACGAGATCACCCCTTTTTCAGTTTCTACATGATATGCACCTATATGTTGAGTAATTCCACCTGCTTCACCACTGGTAACACGTGAACTACGAATATAATCAAGTAATGAGGTTTTACCATGATCAACATGCCCCATAACAGTAACTACTGGTGGCCTTGGAACCTCTTCACCATCAATATGTGCATCACGTAAAATATCTTCTTCAATCGCATTGGCACTTGAGAAGGTATAGTTATGCCCCATCTCTTCAACCACTAAACCTGCTGTTTCTTGATCAAGAACCTGATTGATGGTTGCCATAGTTCCCATCTTCATCATTTCTTTAATTACTTCACCAGCCTTAATACTCAGCTTTTTCGCAAGTTCAGCAACAGATATGGTTTCAGGTATTACAACATTCTTAACTACAGGAGCCGTAGGTTTAGCAAACTCCTGGGTTAAAGTTGAGGTTATAGGGCCTTGTTTACCCTTACCTTTGCCTTTAGCTCCGCGACCTTTATCATCACCTACCGTTTTCTTTTTACCCTTTTTCTTAGATGAAGGCGACTCTTCTTCATAATAGTCTTCACTTTCATGAGTACGGTGTTTTTTAGCACCTTTCTTTGGCTTCTTATCTTCTTTACGGCCACCTTCCTTACTTTCAGAAGCACTCATCTCAGCCTCTAAGGCTGCAATTTTTTGCTTTTCATCAAGCTCTGGCTCTGCTTTAGCAACCTTCTTAGGTTTTTCGCGTTTGCCTTCTGCCACAGGTTTAATTTCAACCTCAGACTCTTCAGCAGCAACAACTTCTGGCTCCTGGGCCTGAACAATCTCTTCAGCAGCCTCAGTTTCCACCTTCTTTGCGGCCTCTTTTTCCGCTTCAAGACGTGCCTTTTCAGCAGCTTCTTTTTCTGCCTTTAGCTTTTCTTCATGCTCTTTTTTTGCCTGTTCAGCAGCTTGCTGTTGTTCCTGCTCTTCTTTTATCTTTAGAGCTTCTTCCTCAAGCCTTTTGCGCTCTTCATCAATAATTGATGAACGCTTAACATAAGTCCTTTTCTTACGAACCTCAACATTTACAGTTCTAGCCCCGCGCTGTCCCGAAGAAGAAGAAAGTTTAATCTCACTATGAGTTTTTCTTTTTAAGGTAATCTTCTTAGGTGCGGAATCAGAAGTATCATCGCCCTTACCATGAGAAGCTCGTAAAAATGCCAACAGAGCCGTCTTTTCATCATCGGTAATCGTTGAATCTTCACTCTCTGCCTCAATCCCAGCTTCCTTAAGTTGGGATAGCAACTTATCGGCAGGTATTCCTACAATCTCAGCAAATTGTTTAACAGTTACATCCGACAATTAACTTCTCCCTATCTCTTTCATTCCGAAGAATTTATTTAAAACCAAACTCAAAAAAATATATAGCAAATAATATTACTCTGCGTCTTCAGCAAACCATGGCTCACGAGCTTTCATAATAAGCTGACCAGCACGATCTTCATCCAAACCTTCGATTTCAATAATATCGTCTACGGCCTGTTCAGCTAGATCTTCCATTGTACATACGCCAATTGCAGCAAGTGCATTTGCTAAAGAATTATCCATTCCTTCCATCTCAAGCAAATCTTGAGCTGGCTCAGTGCCACCAGTTTCTTCTGTTGCAATAGCTTGTGTGATCAATACATCTCTTGCTCTTGAACGCAATGCTTCTACTATTTCATCATCGAATTCTTCAATGCTAAGCATTTCAGCAATTGGTACATACGCAACCTCTTCGAGAGAGGTGAAACCTTCCTCTACAAGGATTGCTGCAACATCTTCATCAAGATCCATTTTTTCCATGAACATTCTGATAGTTTCAGTTGCTTCTTCTTCATTTTTAGCAGTGGCTTCTTCAAGAGTCATAACATTTAACGTCCAACCAGTAAGTTCACTAGCAAGACGAACGTTTTGACCACCTCTACCAATAGCCTGTGACAGCTGAGCTTCTTGTACAGCAACATCCATACTCTGCTCATCTTCATCTACAACTATAGAATCCACCTCTGCTGGTGCCATTGAGTTAATTACATACTGCGCTGGATTTTCATCCCATAACACGATATCAATTCTTTCGCCTGCAAGCTCATTTGAAACCGCTTGCACACGGGCACCACGCATACCAACACATGCCCCAACCGGATCAATACGTTGATCATTCGTAAGGACAGCAATTTTGGCTCTAGCACCTGGATCTCTGGCACTACCTCTGATCTCAATAAGGCCTTCTCCAATCTCAGGAACCTCAATACGGAAAAGCTCTTCTAAAAACTTTGAATCAGTTCGACTCATGAATAATTGAGGACCACGAGTTTCAAGCCTAACATCCTGTAAATATGCACGTAATCTGTCACCATTTCTTACCGCTTCACGAGGAATCATGTCATCACGACTAATAAACGCTTCAACATTATTCCCTAAATCAAGAAATACATTACCGCGCTCAATCCGTTTAACAACACCAGTAAGCAATTCGCCAACCCTGTCTTGGAATGCATCAACAACCTTGGCTCTTTCTGCTTCCCTTACCTTTTGAACAATAACCTGTTTAGCTGTTTGGGCAGCAATTCTACCGAAAGGCACTGAATCAATCTGCTCTTCAATATACCCCTCAATTTCAATTTCAGGGTCTTTCTCTTTCGCATCTTTCAGGAAAATTTCTTTATCAGGGCTTTCCATCTCTGCGTCGTCTTCAATCACAAGCCAACGTCTGAAGGTATCATATTCACCTGAGTCACGATCAATTGAAACTCGCGCATCAATATCTTCTTTATGACCTTTGCGCGTTGCAGAAGCTAATGCTAACTCCATCGCTTCGAAGATTATTTCAATATCAACGTCTTTCTCATTAGAGACCGCTTCAATTACTAGCAGTAGTTCTTTACTCATTTCCAAGCCCCGACATAATTGCTATACCTCTTGTATTAGTCTTGCCTTTGAGATCCGCTCAAAGGGTACTTCAAACGTTTCACCATTTTCTTCAAGAATTATAATTCCAGAACCTTTATTAACTCCTGAAATTATACAGTTAAACTTTCTTCTACCTTGATACAAGCTATCAAGTTGTATCTTTGCCTTTTGACCTGCAAATTTTTCATAATCTGCAAGTTTAAAAAGAGGACGATTAATACCCAAAGACGAAACTTCTAAATTATAGTGACCAGGAATAGGATCTTCCACATCCAAAATGCCACTTATCTGTCTACTCACAGTAGCACAGTCATCAACATTAATTCCGCCATCTTTGTTTATATAGATTCGCAGCAAACCATAATTTGGATTTGGCCTATATTCTAAGCCTGCCAGCTCATATCCCAGTCCGGAAACAACTGGCTCAAACATTGCCATTAATTGATCCTGAATCTGCAAAACCTATCCTCTTAAAACCATCTACTTGTATATCAACAGCCCGTCACTGCAATACACATACAAAAAAAGGGCCTAAAGCCCACCTTTACAAACACTACCTTGCAAATAAAAAAACCTCTTTAAAAGAGGCTCTGTACACGGTTAGCTTTTCTAAGCTTCTTGTTTTTCCTATAAGCTCTTTAACAGGCAGTGAGCTTAAAAACAAGCAAGTATAAAACCTTGGTAGCGGGGGCAGGATTTGAACCTACGACCTTCGGGTTATGAGCCCGACGAGCTGCCTGACTGCTCCACCCCGCATCAGATGAGCGCTATAATAATAGCTTAGGCTCAATGATGCAACAGATACTTTTAAAAAATTTAAGGGGAACCTTATACTGCATTGATTTTACAGATTTATTAACTTAAAAGTTTTTTGATAAAAATATAAAGAAAAAAATAAGATGGTTTCGAATGCGCTCAACAGACTTACTTTTGTTTATAAATTCCCTCTAAAACCATAAAAAATAGGTACTAGTAAGGTATAAAGCTTTCTTATTCTGAAAATATTTTTTCAAGATCAAAGCATAACTGCTTATTTTCATGCCCCCTGGTCAAGCCAGAGGATGACAATATCTACAGCAGCAAAATTTCTGCAGATATTTTTACAAGATCGAGGCGCGATTTATTAAAAAGATGTTGAGCTTACACCCTGTAAGCGACTCATTTTTTAATGAATCGCAACAAAGATATTGGGGAAATAGACCATAAATTTAGAATAAGGCCATTTTGCAGAGGGAAATAACCCCATCCGGGAATATGCCGAAACCCAGGATCACAATCCCATTAACCCCTAGAAGAATCCTAAACTCAAATCTTGAATCTGGAAGAGCTTCTTTATAGGCATTATCAAAATACATACATTTTATTATTCTTAGGTAGTAAAAAGCACCAACCACAGCAAACACGACAAACAAGATTGCAAGCCAAATCATATTGGCATCAACTAGTGATTGAATAATTAAAAACTTTGCATAAAACCCAGCTGTACCTGGCATACCTGCCATAGATAGCATAATCAGTAACATTATAAATGCTACCCAACGATTACGGCTCCTCAACCCTTTAAAATCATCTATCTCGCCGGATTCAAATCCACGATCACTCAAAAAGATAACAATACCAAAAGCCCCTGCCGCCATAATCGAATATACGATCACATAAAACATTGATGACAGATATCCATTTGTCACATCTGTTTCACCAGTTACAAAACCCATCAAGATAAAACCGATATGAGCTACTGCAGAATAACCCAGCATACGTTTGATATTATTCTGCGTAATGGCAACAAGATTTCCTACAACAGAAGATAGTATTGCAAGCACAATAAAAATATCAGCCCATTGGGTATGAATTGCACCAAACCCTTCAACTAATAAACGCATAGCAAGTGCAAATGCTGCTACCTTAGGGGCTGTACCAACATACAAACCTACCACTGTAGCTGAACCATGATATACATCAGGCACCCACATATGGAATGGTACAGCACCAAACTTAAATGCCACGCCTATAATCATCAGAACCAAACCAAATGGAACTGCAAGAGGAATTGGCTTTGTTGACAACAAAGCCTCACGAATTTCAAATATATTCAAACTACCCGCAACACCGTAGATAAGCGACATACCAAACAGCAATACTCCGGAAGCTACAGCCCCCATTATGAAGTATTTAATACCTGATTCTATCGAAGAATGTTTTTCGCGACAGTATACCACCATGGCATACATAGATAAGGAAAGAAGCTCGATACCAAGATATATAGTAATAAGGCTATGAGCAGCTATTAGGATCATCATACCTAATGTGCCCATTATCGCTAAAATAAAGAACTCTCCTCGCAAAAGTTCTCTTACTTCGAGATAAGTCCTGGAATAAATAAAAACACCCGCCACAATAAATAATATGGTCGTTTTAAGAACCACACCAAATATATCAACCTTATAGGTTCCACTTAAAACTACATCATCTACAGCTATTTGAGTAATAACTGTAATAATCATTGCTATTAATAATGCTATAACTGAAAGCCAGTAGCTAATTACTTTCTGTTTTCCTTTTAAAAACAGATCTATCAATAAAATAATTGCTGCCGATGCTAGCAGAGATATCTCTGGGGCCAAGGTCATAAAAACAGGAATTTCTCTTTCCATTTGCATTTATCCTGAGTGTTGTTAGAGCTATATAGCAAGCTTTATTATTCTTTCCACAACAGGCTGAAATACATCAATAATTATTGATGGACTCAACCCTAGCAGCAACACTAGTGCTGCTAACAATCCGTATACATATTTATCGATAACACCAATATCTTTAACCATTGCGACTGCTTTACCAGTATCGCAACCAAAGACTACGCGTTTTATCATAAATAGAGTATAGGACGCTCCAAGCACCATTGTAAGGGCTGAGACTAATGCAATTAAAAAATTTGCTCGAAATGAGGCTATGATCACCAAAAATTCGCCTACAAAACCAGAAGTTCCGGGTAATGCCACGTTAGCAAATGCAAAAAATACAAAAAAAGTTGAAAAAACTGGAGCTTTACGAGCAATTCCACCAAAATCTTTAATTTTCTTAGTGCCTGTAAGCTTATACAGATACCCTACCGCCAAGAAGAGTGCTGCTGATATAAGTCCGTGGGATACCATCTGGAATACTGCACCATTAACACCCATAGCAGCAGTTGCTGCATCAAACGGTTTAAATAAGAAAATAACAAACAAGCCAAGAGTTACAAACCCCATATGCGCTATAGATGAATAAGCAATAAGGCTTTTCATATCATTTTGACTTAAAGCAACAAAACTAATGTAAACAATAGCTATCAAAGAAAGAACTATAATAAAAAGCGCAAAACCTTCAGATAATCCGGCAAATAAAGGTAGATTAAACCTAAGCAAACCATAACCACCAAGCTTTAGCATAACTGCAGCAAGGATTACCGAACCGCCAGTTGGAGCTTGTACGTGCGCATCCGGCAACCAAGTGTGTACCGGCCACATTGGGATCTTGATGGCAAATGCTATCAGGAAAAACAGAAATAACATTTGCTGATAAAACTGAGGAATCCCTTTAACCGTTAAATCTGCAATTGCAAATGTATCTGAATTACTACCCAGATAGATAAGTGCAATTAACATCAGTACAGAACCAAGAAAGGTATACAAGAAAAACTTAATCGCTGCGTATTTTCTGTTCTCACCCCCCCAGATACCAATCAAAAGCAGCAATGGCACCAGAGACAACTCCCAGAACAGATAAAACAGTATTGAGTCCTGAGCAGAAAACACTCCGATCAAAACCCCTTCCAACATCAAAAACAGGCCAAGATAAAGGTTGTAGTTTTCGGTTGTACGATCCGCAGTTAACAGAATCACGATAGTAGTTATGGTTGAAAGCAATATCAATGGTACTGAAATCCCATCAACCCCAAGAAAATATTCGATATTAAGCTTTGAGATCCAACTGAAACGCTCAATAAACTGCAATGATGCAGAGCCAGTATCAAATTGACACCATAGATATACCGAAAGCACTAAAGTAAGAACGCCACCAGCAAGTGCAATGGAAAATAATGCCTTCTTACGCCCTTCAGACATTAAGCACAAAATTACACCAGTTACTACAGGCAAAAAAATCAATATAGATAACAATGGAAATTGACTCATAAAGTTACCCCACTACGAATAGCCAGCCATCCAAAGATAACTACAAAAATAAACATAGCCAACAAATAGTGGTAAACATAACCTGTCTGCGTTTTCTTCAACAACCTTGAAGACTTCTCAATTACAAATGCAGTACCGTTAACCAAAACGGTATCAATAAAGGCATTATCAAAGGCCTTGTGAGCTATTAAGGCAATTACCTGAACTGGCTGTACAACAAAAACAGCATATATTTCATTTAGATAGTAACCATTACTCAAGATACCTTTAACTGACTTAGACTTATGTTCAGCAAATTCACCAGATCTTGTAATAAACCAAGCTATTCCGCAACCAACCAAAATTAATATAAGTGCTATTGGGTGATGAACCACAGCAAGCAACATATCCCCCCACCCGGAGAATTCAGATATGCTAACCGCAAGCGGGTTATCTGGCTGAGCCAGAGCAGCAACCCCCAAAGCATTATTTAAAATAAGGTGATTAAACATTAATGCGCCAACTAAAAATGACGGAATCGCCAACAGTATCAATGGAATTGTAACCACTTTAGCTGGTTCGTGTATGTGATCATAAGCCTCTGCCGACATTCTTGGCTTGCCAAAAAATACGATAAAGATAAAACGGAATGAATAGATAGATGTAAGCAATACCCCAAACATAGCCAGGATATAAAATACCTCTCCCATTCCCGAATGCTGCACAGCTTCGATTATCAACTCCTTCGAGAAGAAACCTGAAGTACCTGGAAAACCAACCAGAGCCAATGCCGCAAAGACAGCACACACGAAAGATATCGGCATCTTTTTACGCAGCCCACCCATTTTACGAACATCCTGTTTATGATGCAGGGCCAGAATAACAGAACCAGCAACTAAGAACATAAGCGCTTTAAAAAAAGCATGGGTTGCTAGATGAAAGATACTGGCACTATACGCAGATGCTCCAAGTCCAATCACCATATATCCAAGCTGAGAAATGGTTGAATAGGCAACAATGCGTTTAATGTCATATTGAAAGATTGCAACAAAACCCATTGAAATAGCAGTAATTGTTCCGATGGTAAGCATAAACATTCTGGCAAATTCAGCCTGTTCATAAACAGGTGCCAGACGCGCAACCATAAACACCCCTGCAGTAACCATGGTCGCAGCATGAATCAAAGCTGAGATTGGAGTCGGGCCTTCCATTGAATCAGGAAGCCAAACATGCAGAGGAAACTGGGCTGATTTACCCATCGCTCCAATAAATAACAATATTGCAATAACTTCATAAGGCGAAATCATGAATCCAAGAAAATTAATATCATTTTGGGCGCCGTCACCTGCTATCTGGGAGAAGATATCTGCAAATTCAAAAGTATTAAATGTATAAAATATAGCCGCTACACCAAGAACAAGTCCCATATCACCAACGCGATTTACCAAAAACGCCTTAAGACTAGCTGCTGTTGCCGAAGGTTTGCTATACCAAAATCCAATCAATAAGTAAGAAGAGAGACCTACAGCCTCCCAACCGATGAATAACTGTAAAAAGTTATTAGCTGCAACCAAAGTCAACATAGAAAAGGTAAAGAATGCTATATAAGTGAAGAAGCGATTATAACCTTCATCCTCTTCCATATAGCCAATACTAAAGATATGAACACAGAAAGATACCGCTGATACAACAACCATCATCAAAGTTGTAAGCGGAGCTACGTGCACACCAATGGTTATCTTAATAGCATCACTAATGGCCAACCATTTAAACATCTGCACATAGTACGGTGCCTGTTGCAATATATAAACCTTATAAAGCAATACACTCGATACCACTAAAGCAACAAATACAGATGCACTGGTAACGGAATGGGTAAACTTTCTTCCTAATCTATTACCCCAAAGCGCAGTAATAGCTGCGGCAAATAAAGGAGCAAGAATGACTAAATAAGCTAAATCCATATTTATTTTCCGTTCCTATTCCCTTAGTTCCGTAAGTTTATCCAGATCTACTGTCTTATATTCACGGTAAAGGGTGATAATCATCGCCAAACCAACAGCTGACTCAGCCGCGGCAATGGTAAGAATAAAAAATACAAAAATCTGACCAGATATATCAGCTAAAGAATTAGAGAACGCTACAAAATTGATATTTACCGCAAGCAATATCAATTCAACACACATAAGCAAACGTACAAGATTACGACGATGCAGGATAACCCCGGCAATACCGAAAGCAAATAATATCGAGCTAAGAGCTAATACATCTTTTAGTTCTATCATTGATCAGCCTCTGTTTCACTACTATTCATTGCAACCATGCGCAAACGGTTAGCTTTATTGGCAAGTTCAGAGTCAAAATCAGGTTCTGGTCTCTTAGCTGGTTTAATGTCCGGCAATGTAATTGCCGCAATAATAGCAACCAAAAGTATTACAGCCGCCACTTCGGTAGCTAGCACATAATCAGTAAATAATGCAGTCCCAATAGACTTAATATCAAATGAACCGCCACCATCTACGACTTTAAAACTGGTCTTTGATGTAACTAGAATCAACTCGAACAAAAAGGCAATGGTTGGTATCGATAAAATAACAATAAAAAATTTAGATATATTGTTCTGCACTGTATCAGCGTCGGTCATCATAACTACAAATAAGAACAGGACCATGACCGCACCAACATATACAACAATAAGAATCATGGCTAAAAACTCAGCATTGAGTAAAATCCAAAGGGTCGCAGCTGAAAAAAAAGCTAAAACCATTCCTATAATTGCGTATACAGATTTTCTGGCAAATATAGTGGTTAAAGCTGAGCCGATTGTAACTGCACTAATAACATAGAAAATAATATTCTCAATCATTTTTCTTCCCTACTTTCTTGCCATTAGCCAGCATCTCTTCTTTAGTCATGTATCTACGATCATCGCTGAAAATATCGTATTCATGCTCAGTCGTTTGCACGATCGCCTTTTCAGGACACGCGCTGACACATTCCCCACAGTAGATACATAAAAACTGATCTATCTCGTATTTTTCAGCATATCTAACGCCATCCTTTTCACCTATTTTGATTGTAATGGCTTTAGCTGGACATGACGCCTCACATAATTTACAAGCAACACACCGCTCTCTTCCGTCAGCATACATATCATGTGCATGCCTACCCTTGAAGATATTCGATATCGGTGTTTTTTCATCAGGATATTGAACTGTAATCTTGGGAAGAAACATGTAGCGTAAAGTAACCCACATACCCTGCAATAGTTCAATTAGTAATAATCGCTTTAAAAGCCTGCTCATATATCCAGAATTTTCAATAATTACTTATAAAATTTCATGCTAAATTAAAAATCAAGCATACGCGAGGCGCACATAATCTCATAAATCATGGATTAAATACACCGGTTATTTATTTTGGATTAGAGTAAAATTATTAGACACTCCAATATAATAGGAAATCGCTCTCGATTTTATAATGAGCAACTTAACCAAAATGGCAAAGACGGCAACAGTAAGTTATATTTAAATAAACTCATCAATAAATTAGTTCAATCAAGAGAATTTGCTGTGAATAACATACATACACTTTTAAAAACCACATTAGTATTATCACTTTTATCAATATTACCGCTATTAACTAGCTGCTCAACTCTTTCTAAAGGTGAATGCATGGAGGCTGATTGGTATGAAATTGGGGCAAAGGACGGAGCTAATGGAAGACCAAGTTCCCGCCTGGATGACCATAGAGAATCATGTAAAAAACATGGGATATTTCCTGACAAAGAACAATATTATATGGGCAGAGAAGAAGGGATTAAGATTTACTGCACTGCGTATAACGGATTCAACCAAGGTTACAATGGGAAATACTACAGTGGTGCCTGCCCTATCGATTTAGAACCTGCTTTTCTAACTGCTTATAAACATGGGCGCGAGATATATGATGTTAAACAAAAAATATCTAATAACGACCATAAAATTAAAAAACTTGAAAAAGAACTAACCGACAAGAAAATCACACAAGAAAAACGCAAGGAAATCAGAGAAGAGATACGTCATCTTGACCAAAAAAATGCGCATCTTAGAAACGAATTAAGATTACTGGAAAACCAGTATAGGTATTGATTTCTAATAAACTTGTTGAAAATTCAGCGTATAACTTTCATCGCCATTAACTATTATTGTCGCATCTTCATCTTGAAATATAATGGTCCAATGATTATTTTTTAACGTTATTCTTGTGATATTTCCGATAATTTCTTCGTTTAGAGAGATTATTTTTAAATTATTTTGATTTGTCTTACTGATGTTTTTTTGGCATTTATAACGATTAAATGCCTTGCCATATAAAAAAAGAATCACTTGTTTGCTATCACGGCAAATCTTCCGTAGACGTTCATTAGTTGGTAATCCAATCTCTATCCATGAATCTACTTTTCCATCATCAGCCTTATTCCATAAATCAGGTTCATCGGCAACACAAACGCCTTTTGTAAACTCAACATTACAATAATTATAAACGGCATATAAAATTGATCTAACCACCATCCTTTCAAGAGTCTCAGATGGATGTAAAACAGACTTATAGGTAATTAACCCATAGTTATTATTAGTTATATCTGACAAATCTACCCTGAAGCTATACAGCTGTGATCCTTGAGACATTAATCAAAACCTATACATATTTATAAACATCAAAGCAGAATATAATATTAGTATGAAAAGTATGCATCTTTTTTATTCTATTTTTACCCTGTCTTTACCCAGACTAATATTTCCATTATATTATTACATCAAAAATAACTATATTTCAGTATTTAGATGCATAAGTGGGCAATTAGAACATTAGTAAGTGTATGGCTTTTTTCCCTAGCCAGTTTGGTTTATTCCATAGAAATTGTATCTAATAAATCGTTGCAAACAAAAGATATAAGCATCAATATTGCAAGAGCTATTTTTTCTGGAAGAATGAAATATTGGCCTGATGGTACCCCTGTTCGAGTAGTAATGTACAAAGCTGATACAAATCAACATAGGCAGTTTTGCAGCGAAATATTAGATGTTTACCCCAGGCAGTTACAACGTTCTTGGGATATGATCATTTTTTCTGGTGTTGGCGAGGGGCCAATGATTGTTAAGGATGAAGTTGAACTAATTAATAAGATTAATTCAATACCTGGAGCAATTGGATATGCAGATAAAATAACAACAGATATGGAGGTACAAATTGTTAAAATTAAGTAGTGCCATCATATTCATATTATCTATATTTACACACGTAAGCTGCTTTGCTGAGACTAATAATTTTACGGTTCGAGGTTACGTAAGCCAAGGATATATTAATACCGCTGGCAATAATTACCTTGGCGATAATCGCGATGGCTCATTTGATTTTGGAGAAGCAGGGTTAAACTTATACTTTAGACCAATAAATCGTATTTATTTTTCAACTCAATTGATATCAAGAAATATTGGTGACTACGAATCAGGAGAGGATGACTTAAAACTCGATTACGGCCTAATCGGTTTCAATCTAATATCAAATAATTCATATGATATAAATGCAAGATTTGGCCGTTTTAAGTATTCATATGGACTATTAAACGACATTCAGGATATTTCAGTTGCTACTCCCGGCATTCTGGCTCCTCAAGTTATGTATTTTGACTATATTTTAAATACTCTTTCTCTAGATGGTATACAGATTGAACAAAACCTTAGGTTTAATGATATTGGTAGTTTCAGATTTGATTTTATGTATGGTAAAAATCCTGATGAAACTAAAAGAGAAAGAGACGCAATAAATCAGTTCATTGAGGACACTAAGCCATATTCAGATGGAGCAACCGGTGAAATAAGTAGTTACGATGGAACCGGCTCAGCAAGATTAATGTACTTTTCGCCAGACAATAGTCTGTTATTAGGTTATAGCAGAACATTTAATGATGGAACTTTGCTCATTAACGTTGATTGCCCATATTACAGCTACAATAATATAGTTGATGGTAATACTGACACCTTTTCTGTTGAATATGTTGCTGATAAATGGACTATTACAAGTGAATATCACAGTATCTTTACTTCAAATAAAGTCACTACAATCATTCCATCTTTAAACTATTACGATTATTTTGATGGCGAAATAAGAAGTGAGGCATACTATTTACAAGTAACTTACCAATTAAGACATGATTTTGAAGCAATGCTACGCTACGAAGCTTATTTTATGGACAAGTCAGATACCAATGGATCTAAATGGGCTAACTCGGTAGGAAATCAATCAATCAATTATTACAGATATAGCAAAGACTGGATAGTAGGTGCAAAGTACGATATTAATGATAATTTCATACTTAAATCCGAATTCCATATTATTGATGGTGCAGCATTAAATTATGCTGCAGGAAATATTGGATCAAGTGATAATGAGATAGGTGATGGTTATGACCGTTATTGGAATATGTTTATAGTTGAACTTACCTATTCGTTTTAACTAAATAATCTCTTCCCATGTAACTAAATAGGCATTCTTAACAATCAATTATTATTCATTAACTTAGCCTTCAATCATATCGCCTTTATTCTGCTTATTCATAAGAGCTATCTTTGTATTCAAAAATAATGAATTTGGTATTAACTGTTGACCATCTTCCGTTTCAACCGTTACATAACGCAAATTTATGTCGCTTACACGCCCATTGCAGTCAGAGAATTTTATGTCATCACCGATAACAAACGGCCTATAAATAACAATTAACGCACCAGCAACAATATTAGATATTGCATCTTTCAATGCCAGACCTATAGCAAATCCAGTCAAACCCAAACCAGTAATCAATGCTGAAACATCAAAACCAAGTTTACTTATTGCCATTACCACGCCAATAAAAATCATTAGCGTTTTTTGAGAATTGGATACCAATCTAAATATTTCAGAAGCTCTGGTGTCATATTTGTTTGAAATCTTTTTTAGTATATAGCTAAATATGAAACTTATAATAACAAAGACACTAAAAACCACCAAAGCAGATGGTAAATTTAACAACATATCGTAGGCTTGATTCTGTTTTTCCATAAATAACCACTTATCCTTATCTATCCACATTGCATGTTTTGCATATTATCGAAGTTTTATTAAAACTACTAAATAAATAATCTTACATATAAAAAACCACAGTAGTGATCAATAATTATTGATGTTATTAAAATAACTTCAAAAATTTCCCTTTGATCACAAAAAATCCCCCATCCGTTTCCAAATGGGGGACTTAACATTAACGATATTTTTAGATAGCACTAATAAACACTATCTTATTTATTAAGCAAAAGGGCTCCCGCATTAAGATTTGGACAGGATATTTTTCGCTCATTCCTGACGCAAATATTGTTTTGATAACCATTTATATCCGTAACTTCACCAATATTTAAGGTTTCAATATCCTCATAGCTAATTTCACTTCCCCAACATTCAACTAAGCCATCTTGCATCAAAGCACAGCTTTTCCCGTAACCAGCATATAAATCAACAACGTTATATAACGGATTATAAGGGTTGGTATCATCTTTATCGCTATAGCCACTAAAGCAATTGAAGTTACCCTGATTCCCATCGAACTGCTCAAATATACAGGTAAACGCTACCTCTGCATCATTTTCAAGGTCAGCCCCCCCCATAAACAGCATACCTGTTGACTTATCAAAATAGTGTCTTACATAAGGAGGAGCAAAACGTGAATCGCCCCAGCAATCAACTATACCTTGATCAGGAACATACGGATCATCCTCAATCACACATCCATGATATGACGACAGATTTAGTCCACTGATACTACCAGATAGCTGTTTCTCTGTTACTACTCCATTCGGGTTATCGCCCCAGCAAATCACTTTATCACCATCAATAGCACAGGTAGCAGCTTCAATAGCATCAATCTCGGTAACATTGGATAGCTCATTAGGGTAATATAGCGCAGGTGATTCCTCACCCCAGCAATGCATTCCACTATCAGCCCATACACAGAAGTGATTCTTACCCGCACCGATAACCTTTGGGGTCTCAATCCCTTGTGGCGGAGTATATGTTTCAGGCTGCGAGCCAACCTCGCCGAAACAGTCAACGCTCCCGTTACCTATCGAGCACACATTGGATTGTGATACTGCAAAATCATCAAGGTTATACCAGATAGATGACTGGCCAAAATCGTTCTTGCCCCAACAAATATACTCGCCATCCTGAAGTGCGCATACATTATTTGGCCCGCCAGTAATTTTAGTTGCATTTACAACTGAGCTAGGAACATCCAGCTGACCATGAGCATTATCCCCCCAACACATTACCCGCCCTTGAGCATTTAGCGCACAAGTATGTAACTCACCAGCTTCAATGCTCACTACTTCTCCAAGATTTTGTGGCACATCGGTTTGACCATACTGGTTATCGCCACTACACGTCACATTATGATAAGAATCAAGTAAGCATGAGTGATATTCACCAACCTCAATATCAATTATTCCTGCGGGGAATAAACCACTGTAAACCTCTTGCTGTCCTTCCTCATTACTTCCCCAACATTCAACTGACTGATGACTAACACCACAAGCTTTACGACTATATAAATCAGCATCATTTATATTATCTAAAGAATTCCAATTTATATCTTCATCTTCTCCAGCACAGTAAAGCCCACCCTCATTAGTAATAACACAAGCATTGTTTCCTGATTTATCCAGAGATAGTTTTATCACATTATTTGCTGACCCGTTACTAAAAAGCCTATTAGATTCATTTATATTACGACAAAAAACTTGGTTGTCAGTTAGTACACAAATCCCTTCTGATCCTGCAAAAACTTGAGAACCTGTATTAACCTCTTCTGGGTTAAATTCACCAAATTCAGGAACATTTCCCCAACAAACAACCTCGGCGTTAATTACTGCACAACTATACTGCTCAGCTAGCGAGATTGATGAAACATAATCAGCACCGGGATAACTTAATGGATTATCTGGATCAGTGTGCTGCATGTACTCTTCCAGATTGGTAAAGCCATCCCCATCCTTGTCTTGGTTTGCATCTGATCCATCCAGTGGATTTAGCCCGTTCTGTACTTCCCAACCATCAAACATCATATCCCCATCACTATCAGGGTTATCTAGATCTGTTCCCAAAGAAATTTCTTCCTTATCTCCTAAGCCATCCCCATCCATATCTCCAAAATCACTAGGGGATTGATCATCTAAAGGATCAAAACCATAAAGAATTTCATCCCCATCTCCTAATCCATCGTTGTCGCTATCTTTGCCGCCTGGATCAGTTCCTCGGTTAAGTTCGTCAATATTGCTTAGGCCATCACTATCTAAATCAGCATATGCATCTTGGTCATCATTAGGATTCAACCAGTACTGAACTTCAGTACCATCTGAAATTGAATCTCCGTCGGTATCCGGATTCTGTGGATCGGTTCCTGCCTGATACTCTTCCAGGTTATTCAGTCCATCAAAATCAAAGTCTATATCAGCATCTGGGTTAAATGGATCCAGGCCATTTTGCATCTCCCACTGATCCGGCATTCCATCCTGATCTGTATCTTTCGACTTGATAGAAATAATCCAGCCACTATCTTCACCTTCAGGGCTAATACCATTACCAACAATTACATTTCCATCTGCGGAAATGCTAACTGCTGAGGTAAGCTGCCATGCATAGAAGTCGCCAATCGGCATATGCAGCTCATATTCCTTATCCATCAACCAATCAGAAAGAAGACGCGCTTCACCGGTTTTCTTTTCCCAAATAAAGGCCTTTTTCTCACCGTATATTGATTCAACAGTACCAACTATATATGCACCATTATCTGATACTGATTTCGGCCATAAAGTACCTTCATAGCCATTCATCTCTATTGGATCAATTAAATGTTGGTTCCCATTTGCATCCCACCAAACAGCCGCTGTAGTTTCTGCTTGCCCAGTGTGAGCAAAACCAATAACCGTCAATCCGTCATCTGAAACTCCAAATACATCACAGTAATGTTCAGATCCACACTCAAGCTGTTTTATGCCTTCATTTGCATTCCAAACAAATGGCATTGATACGACACCCTCACCGTTATCATAATGGGCATGCCCAGTAACTATCTCGCCATTATAAGTAAGACCTGAAGCAACGTTATACAAATAATCTTTTCCTGCAGGAAGTAGATCAATAACTTCAGATCCATTCCAAATTGCTGCATGTCCGTTGTAGGTTCCTGCAACAACCTGGCCATTACCGGAAATTATGCCATTTTCAAACAGTTCAAATCCGTCTGGATATGGTGCCCAATCATACATATATATGTAATCATCAAGATACTCTACAGGAGTAGCAATTTCATGTGCTAGCGCAATAGCCCCATTATCGGCAATCTGTGAACACAATTCAGAGGCAGGAGCGTAGCTTTTATATATGCCATTTTCCCAAACATACCCATCATGGTATTCATTGCCAACTCTTTTGCCAAAGATCTTTTCACCATTTGGTGAAACATCGCATATCTCATAACCACTAGTCATTGGCTCATTGATCGATAGCTTTTTAAATAACACTTGCGGATAGTCATTAGGATCGTTTAAATCAGTGCCAACCCTTACCTCATCCAGATTGCTTACACCATCACCATCATTATCACCAGATAGATCATCATAGTTTGGATCAAGCCCCAGTTCGAACTCTTCACCATCATCAATACCATCATGATCACTATCTGGATTGCGTATATCTGTTGATAACAGGTATTCCTGCCTGTTTGTCAGTCCATCATCATCAAAATCATAATCGGCATCCTGAGGATTTTCTGGCGAAAGACCGTGTTTAAGCTCCCATAGGTCATCAATACCATCTGCATCTTTATCAGATTTGATGATCTTTACTACCCAAGTTTTTCTTTCTCCATTTGGATCAATTCCGTTACCAATAATAATATTTCCATCGGCTGATATATCGATTATCTCTTCAAACTGCCATTGATGCAGATCTCCAACGGGTTCATTTAAAAGATAAGAAATATCTGCAAGCCAATCCTGGAATGGCACAATATTATCTGTTTCAGTTTCCAGTACAAATAATCCTAGAAACTGTCCAGAATCACCTCTAAGCTCTGCAAAAATATAGGCGCCATTATTGGATGCAGCTCTCAAATTGAGATATTCATTTAATTGATTATTTTCAACAACATGAATATCACCATACTTATCCCACCATGCGGCATGATATTCACCATTTATATGAACATCTCCAATAACCACATTGCTATCATCTGATACCTTCCAGGCCGAACAATCATCTCCATTCCCACAATCGAGTAATTGCACACCTTTATCTTTTACCCACTTGAATCCAGAAGAAAGTTGCTCTTCGCCATCCTTGTAGCTTGTAAATCCAACAGCAACATTACCATCAGATGAGATTGATCTGGCATCTGAGAAAATAGCCGTAAAGTCAGCATCATCCATCAACTTAGATATTTGCTCACCATCCCATATCGCTGCTTGTCCCTCGAATTGACCAAGGACGGTGCTTCCATCCGCTGAGATAGCAGTTGCATACTCAAATCCCTGAGGGTATTCAATGGTTGAATACTCAATATGACTTTCAATTTCAGTTGGTAACAACAAACGATTTCTAGTCGCGATAACACCACTATCTGAAATTGCAATGCAATCATCTGCCGGATAATCACCTTCCTGTAATTTCAGATCATCCCATACCATAGAATAGTAGTAGCCACCGTATTGATCATTTGTAGCATTACCTAATATATACTTACCATTTGCTGAGATATCGCAAATAAAATAGTTATACGGAGGGTTTTCTCCCAACTCAAGAGCTTTTGTAACCACATGAGGATATTGCAAAGGATCATTAGGATTGGTACCAGCTATAAATTCTTCCAGATTAGATAACCCATCCCCATCAAGGTCTGTAGCTGCATCATCAGGGTTTGCAGGATCAAGCATATTTAAGTGCTCCCACCCATCATGCATTCCATCATTATCTGAGTCTACTTCTGTCGGATTGGTGTTCGCAAAAAACTCTATCCTATCTGGAAGACCGTCTCCATCAAGATCACCTGAATCACTAGGGCTATCTGCTGAAGCTGGATTAAATCCATATTGAACCTCCCATCCATCCGGAATCTGATCTTGATCCGAATCTATATCACGTGGATTAGAACCTAATTGGAACTCGTTAAGATTATTTACACCGTCTCCATCAAGGTCTGTAGCTGCATCATCAGGGTTTGCAGGATCAAGCATATTTAAGTGCTCCCACCCATCATGCATTCCATCATTATCTGAGTCTACTTCTGTCGGATTAGTGTTCGCAAAAAACTCTATCCTATCTGGAAGACCGTCTCCATCAAGATCACCTGAATCACTAGGGCTATCTGCTGAGGCTGGATTAAATCCATATTCAACCTCCCAACCATCTGGAACCCCATCTGAATCCGAGTCTGTGCTGCGTGGATCTGAACCTAATTGGAACTCGTTAAGATTATTTACACCGTCTCCATCAAGATCTGTTTGTGCGTCTGAAGAATCTGCTGAATTCAGACCATTAGCTATTTCCCATTCATCTGACATTCCATCATTATCATCGTCTGTATCTGCGTTATTACCGACACCATCACCATCAGTATCAACCGATTCAGTTGGATCAAGTGGGAAAGCGTCTGAATCATTTAAGATGCCGTCTCCATCCATATCAGAATCGCAAGCATCACCTAAATTATCACCGTCAGTATCAAGCTGATTTGTATTTGCACCATTTGGACAATTATCAACTTCATCTAATATCGAATCATTATCAGCATCTGATACACTTCCAATACCATCTTTATTTAAAAATGGAGCAAACCATTTAACAACTTCCAATTCTGTGAACATGTTTGCATGAGCCATAAATGGAAGGTTACTGTTGCCTGCATTAAATTCATCGGTTAGATTAAGTTCACCAATATTGAAATCCCTTGAAGAGATTGATGCTGGAATAATACCTGTATAGTTTACAGTTTCACCACCTACAAAATTTGGATTTTTAATAGCTGGAGCGGGATTCTTGCCATTAACATAATTGTATTTTAAAGCAAATTCAGCTGCAGGTTCAGCACCAAATCCGTCATACCAAAACTCATCCTTATAAAGATACTCATAATGGTCATAAGATGAATAACCAGATACATATATAACCCCATTATTTGCTTCAAAGTCAGTGTTTTCAGTAAAGAAATCAGATCCTGTTTGGAAATGGGAATTAGTACATCCATATCGATCATCCACATACGTTCCCATGCCTCGATTAAGTCCAGCAAGTAATACTGCTGTACCAATTTTATCGTGCCTGCGCAAACTCTCATTAAATACAACAGTTGAATTAAGACTTACATCATTAGCCTCAAGGCCATTAATATATCCACGTATAGTTCCACCACCAAGCGAATGACCAATAATATCAACCTTATCTACATCAAGGTATTCAATTACAGAATCTATAAAGTTTCTTACATCTTCAATATTTCTGGCATAAGCAGTACAACCTCTTTGCTTAGTTCTATTATTAAGCCCAAGATATGAAACTGCCCATATATGAGAATCTGTATAGCCATAATTATCTTTTAAATATTGGTAAAATTCACGGCCATCCCAATCAGGCGCATAGGCATTTCCGCCATTTCCATGAATATGAATAATTGCTCGTTTATTAGAATTAGCTATTACAGCTCGATGCTCATCACGAGTTTTTGTCCAATCACCACCCTTACCTGTAAGAAATGTGCCCTTACCAAGTCCGCCATTGTCCATTATTGGCGCAAAATCAGCAGGGAAGCCATGAGAGTTGCCTGCTATTTCAGCAACAGGGCGAACCATTCTAATTGAAGCCCCGCTATTTGTAGTTGCAGTAGATTCTGACCCATCAATGAAACTTACAATGGCTTTAGTATTGGCCCCTTGATCTGTTGACGTCCAATAATTACCAAATCCAGTTTCTGGGAATGCAATTTGATTAATTGCAGGTTGAGCAGAACCATTTTGGCAAACAGCCCCATTTGGGTATTCTCTCGGATCATTATTTGAACAATAAACTAATGTTCTAAGCTCTTCTATTGTTGGCAATCTAAAACCAGAAGCATCTACAGCCTCATAATATGTATAAGCATAAGATGTTCCTGCACAAGTTTCAGTTTCGGTATCCCAACTTAAACTTTGTTTGCAACGTAACCACTCAAGATTATTAACAGTATCCCGAATAATAGTACCATTACCAAATACCTGATAACGATCACCTATCATCCAGGGAGTAAAGGATACAGATATCGCGCAGTCAGTATTCACAGCATCTGTTGTATATGTATTTACATTTACAGATCCTCCACAACCTGATATTACAGTTTTATATCCGTTCTCTGGAAGAATATTAAATGATACTGTTTGCCCCTCTTCAATTAGCTGAGAACCATAAAGGGTAATTATTCCATTACTTACACTATCAGGAATTGTGACGGTTACAGAATTATAAACTAGCGGTTGACTGTCTTCTGTATCTAATAATCCATCATTATCATCATCCGTATCTGCATTATTTCCAATACCGTCGTTGTCTGTATCTACTGATTCACTTGCATCAAGCGGGAATGCATCTGCAGCGTCAGCAATACCGTCATTATCGTCATCTGGATCAGCGTTATCTCCAATACCATCACCATCTGCATCTGAAGACTCATTTGAATCAAGAGGGAATAGATCCGAAGTATCATCGACGCCGTCATTATCATCGTCAGTGTCTGCATTGTTTCCGATACCATCACCATCTGTATCAACCGATTCATTTGGATCAAGCGGGAATGCGTCTGCAGCATCATCAACACCATCGTTATCATCATCTGTATCTGCATTATTACCGATACCATCATTATCTGTATCTACTGATTCAGTTGGATCTAGCGGAAATGCATCTAAAGCATCAACAACCCCATCACCATCAGAATCTCGTTGGGTATCAGAACATCCAACCGAATCAACTATTTCATTTGCAGGAGTATTTGGACATTGGTCAATGCCGTCTTCTACGCCATCGCCATCAGTATCTACAACTTCAGGTAGGGTATAAATATTAATATCATCAAGCGCGATATCACCTTGGTAGTCACCTGCTGCTATACCTCTGAAACGGATTTGATCTATTGCATATGCACTTAAATCAACTGTTACTTCGATATATGGATCAGCTAAACTGGTTTGTTGTTGCCCGGAAATAGACCAAACATCATTTATCCAGTTTCCTCCACTTAACACATCTATGGCCAATGTCCCAATGTGTGCTCCAAACATATGGTACTTGAATGAGATAGAACTATCTGTTAAACCATTTAGAGCAGGCCCCTCAATAATTGAGGTTTGTCCTTTATAATAAGCGTCACTTGATGAGGTTTCGAAATATACATAATACAAACTTCCATCAGCACCGCCTGACGGGCCAGTTCCAGATGAAACCGTTTGACCTGATTTACGATACCAGCTGTAATCATCACCATCAGCTACGTTATGCCAATCACCCCAGTCATTTTCAAAATCTGAGCTACTTACTATTATTGGCTCTCTGCCATCTTTAACTTTAATAGTTAGAGTTGCTGTGCTTGATAGCACTCCATCTGATGCCTGAACTGTGAATGAATTTACCCCAACATCTGTAGCACTAGGTGTTCCTGACAATTCACCATTAACAGATACTACTAACCAATCAGGACCAGATATCTTTGAGAATGTTATTGGATCTCCATTTGAATCACCTGCATCACCTGCAATTGAATCAGTATAAGCTTGATCCTGTACTGCTTCTGCTTTTGTAATTGGATCTCTATAGAACACTGGAGCAACAGGACCAGAAGGCACAGTCCACAATTCTATAGAATCGATAGCCATATCACCCAGATATCCACCAACTGCTACAGCTCTAAAACGAACTTGCGTAACCGGATACATACTAAGATCAACTTCTGCCTCATTATAGGCAGCGCTTTCACTATTATGTTGCTGTCCTGATATGCTCCACACATCGTTTATCCAACTACCACCAGCTTTTACATCAACTGATAATGAACCAGTATTAGAACCGTACATATGGTATTTGAACATAAGGTGAATATCAGATTGGTCAAGCTCCTTACTTTGTAATATAGCCACATCACCAGCTTCATATGCTGCTCCAGATGATGTCTCTAAATAAACATAATAAGTACTACTATCAGCACCATGATTGGGGCCTGTTCCTGATGATGGTGTTCCTGCAGAATCACGAACCCAGTTCTCGTCATCTCCATCAGTTACGTTATCCCAAATTCCGAAATCAGATTCAAAATCTGTACTATTTATAAGTGTTGGTGTTGCATTATCGTTTACGATGATCTGCAGTGTCGCTGTTGATGATAATTCACTATCACTTGCCTGAATAGAAAATTGATTCACACCTACATCTGTTGCTGTAGGCGTTCCGCTAATTAAACCTTCTGCTGTAATGGTTAACCAATCAGGTCCTGATATCTTTGAAAAAATTATTGTGTCTCCATTAGCATCAACCGCATCCAAAGCAATAGAATCTGAATATGGAGTTTCTTGGAATGCATCCGGCTTAATCACCGGGTTACTTATAAACGCAGGCGCTACAGGGCCTGTATCAACACTTGAAATTTCAATATCATCCAACGAGGTATCAGCTCTATAACCACCAACTGCGGTAGTTCTAAAACGAATTTGTGAGACATTATAACTTGAAAGATCTAGCTCAACCGGAGTATATAGCGCAGACTCATCCAGGTGTTGCTTACCAGAAATTGACCAAACATCATTGATCCATGTATCTCCAGAGCGAACATCTACCGACAATGTTCCGCAATCTGTTCCAAACATGTGATATTTAAATTTTAAGTTAATACTCGGAGAGTAAATATCTGGACTTAGAAGATATGCTGTATCTCCTGGGTTAAAGGCATATCCTGATGATGTTTCGAAATATACATAGTAACTACTACCATCAGCACCAGTATTAGGACCTGTTCCAGGTGAAGCTGTTGGACCTGTTTGAAGATACCAATCAAATCCATCACCTACAGCTGTATTTGACCAATTCCCCATTCCCGCTTCAAAATCATCTGAAAAAATTATCGTAGATGCTGATGCCTGTGCAGCTATAAAGCACAAACCAAAAACAAATAAAGTTCTAAATAAAAATAGAACACAATTTTCTCTAACCATAGGATTACCTTTTATATACGTATAAGATGCAAAATTACTGCAAAAAATTTAACAACTAATCATCAAAAAACTCAAAACATAACTATTTGAACCCCCAGGCTTTTATTTAACAGGAGTAAAAAATCTATTTATATGAATTTTAAATGTAAAAATATACAAGTTGCTAAGATCAGCTTAGTAATTCCCCACCATTAATTTATATCTATTTGAAAATAAAACAGTCTTACTAAATATAAAAATTAATATTTTTTTGTATTAAAAATTTTATATTTTTAAAGCGGATAAAGAATAACATACTTATAATTATTTTCTACCAAAATTTCATAGTTGGCGTAATCTTTATTTTTGTTATCTTAGAGTATTAAAGTATATTTATTTTGTTTTTGTATTAACAAATAAAAAAACCGCTACAATTACCTGCAGCGATTTTGATTATTTAATTCTAAAAGAAAATTAAGCTTGTTTTTTCTGCTGCTCGTAAGTCTCTTTTACATCTGCTATACCAATCGCAGCCTCTTCTTCATCAATACATAATTGACGAGCTGCTTCTAGATATTCTTGGTATATCTCATCAGAAACTCTATCTCTTACAACACGCATAAAGTTAGCTGCCAATACTTCATGTTTTGGTTGCGTTTCTTTATTGATTGCTTTGATTAACTTTTTGATATCACCAATCTGCTGACAAGTATCATTTCTATCAGCTAGAAGTTTACCATCTTCATTCTTTAACCTTGCAACATGCCTTGATCTACCTGGTTGACCATGTAGTGCACGTAATTGAGCTTTTACTTGGTTTCTTTGCTTATCTATATCATTAAGCCTTGATACCAAATATTCTTTTTGTCTTTTAAGACCATCGAGATCAGTACCGTTAGTTGTCTGCGCAATTCTACGCTTGCTTCTAACTGCGACCTGTACCTTTGATGTTCTTCCTATTAGATCTTCTGCAAACATATCTTAGTCCGTAGCTATCTATGCCATAGGCATATGGGGTATTTATTTAGTAATGTTCGAATTATCTTTGATATTCCCAGCTTTTTTGATCGGCAGAGTTAGTCTGTCCGTATCTCATAACTTTATAAAAGTTACTTTAAAGCTTATCGGCAATATCAAAAACAAATTGATATTTATTGTTATATAATACCATCATATTAAAACAAATAAAATATATTTATAAATTGATTGTTCCGATTATCGGTTAATGTAGCGAATAAAACCTATAACCTTATCTCTATCTCGTGTTTTAGCCATTGGAGGGAGGCTTTCAACAAATTTTTTACCATAGCTTTTGGTAATTAGCCTTGGATCACTAATTACCATCACCCCTTTATCAGTCTCATCACGAATTAATCGACCAACCCCTTGTTTAAGGGTAATAACCGCTTTGGGTAACTGATAATCCATAAATGCATTACCACCATTTTGGTTGATAGAATTAATACGCGCCTGCATAACAGGATCACCTGGTGATGAAAATGGTAATTTATCAATAACTACAAGACTAAGAGCTTCTCCTTTAACATCAATCCCTTCCCAAAAACTACCGGTTCCAAGTAAAACTGCATTACCAAGATCTCTAAATTTTTGCAGTAGCTCTGTTCTTGATGTTGTTCCTTGTACCAAAAGAGGAAAACCAAGTTCTTCCTCCAACCTATCTGCCGCCTGATTTAATGACCTGTAGCTGGTAAATAATAGGAAGGTTTTGCCTCCACATTCACGAATCAACTCAATAACGTCGTCAAGAATAGCATCAGTATAATCAAGACTATTTGGATCCGGCATCCCTTGAGGAGAATAAAGAACGGCATTCTTTTTATATTCAAATGGGCTACCAACTAACAAGGTTTGCGCCTCTTCTATTCCAAGCTGAGAACAAAAATGCTGAAAGCTTTCTCCTACCGTTAATGTAGCCGATGTAAAAACCCAAGCTGAGCTATATTTATCCATTAACTGCTGAAACGGTTTAGATATATCCAAAGGTGTTGTGCGCAACATAAATGCTTTAGTATAAGTTTCAAGCCACTGCACATTTTCTTCTGCATCATCCTTTTTCTCAAATAATTCTAGTTGCTCAATTATTTCTTCGGTTCGGCGTAGACAATTTTCCAGCCCCTTCCCTCTTTCTGCTAATGGCTCTAGCTTTACCTTTAATTCGCTTAGCAATTCATCAACATTTTCTAGTAACAGGCCTATCTTATTATCTTGTTTATATTGTGACCATGCAGCACGTAATGGATCCAGACCAAACGCTAATCTTAGATCCTGCACCGCTTTTTTTAATGCATCAAGGGTATCAGTAAACTTTTCCTGATCTCCGGCATCGCGCAAGTATTCTATCTCAGTATCTCGAACCAATTCCAAGACCTGCCTACTACTAAAAGTTATACCAAAATAATCAGATGCAATCTCAGGAATCTGATGCGCCTCATCAATTACAAAGGCATCAGCTGCTGGTAAAATCTCACTAAAACCTGTTTCTTTGATCGCCATATCTGCAAAAAGAAGATAGTGGTTTACTACAATAACATCTGCATCCTGAGCTTTTCTTCGCGCCTTTTGCAAAAAACACCCATCAAAAAATGGGCACTCTTTTCCAAGACAGTTATCTGTGTTAGATGTAACCTTACTCCAGATCATTCCATCTTCAGGCACTGATGTAACTTCAGCAATATCTCCAGTTTTAGTACGTTTTGACCAAGAAGTGATCTTTTTAAGATGCCCTATCTCTTGTCTACTGGAAAATCTACCATCAGATTGGGCATTTTCGTGACGATATTGACATAGGTAATTTGAACGTCCTTTAAGTAATGCAATAGATACAGGACGTTTTAATACATCACGAACTATAGGAAGGTCTTTTTTAAAAAGCTGATCCTGAAGTGTTTTGGTTCCAGTTGAGATAATTACTCGTTTGCTAGATAACAATGCAGGAACCAAATACGCAAAGGTCTTTCCAGTACCGGTACCAGCCTCTGCAATTAATACATGCTGATCTTGAATTGCATCAAATACCTTATCCGCCAGGGTTTGCTGCTGTTCTCTTGGTGAAAAACCATCAATCTTCTTGATAAAAGGACCGCTACCACCAAGTATTTCACCTGGGGTATGTTCCTGAAATAGATCCTTGTTTTTGCTCATTCAACTTCTCTTTTATTCCCCATAAATTTTTAAAGGCTAATTGAGCCTTACTATTTTCTACATTCACTAATTATCTGTGAATTTTTTTCAATCAATATATGTCCCTTGGGCGAATATGAATTTGATTTTTTTGCCATATTCACAGCTGACCTACAATCGCCGTGCTTATATTTCACCAAGGCCAGATTATGCCATAATGCTGGATTTTTAGGTTCGATACGTAAAGCTCTTTCTATCGTTGCTGCTGCACCAATATTATCACCAGATTTTGATTGATCCTTCGCCTTATTCATAAGTTTAATAACCGCTTTACTACCACGAACCGTCTCCTTATTTGATGATTCAACGCGATGACTTTTTGATACCGTACCAATATCATCCACCTGAGCAGGATGTTTTCTGGTTCCCCAAATACCACTGCAGCCACTTAGTGCCATAACACAAATAGCGATTAATATTTTCTGATAAGGATTTATTTTCATTGCCATATAATAACAGTGTCATCTTATCCAATCTATAACCTTTTCCAAGGCACCTTTAATACCAATCCTACAATCGGAAGTAAGATTAGGTAGATGTTCTGAATTAAATGGCAACGGAATTACACCACTACAATGTTTTTCAGCCAATAACCCGCTATCTTTTTCAGCCCAATAGTATTCAACCCCATCTGGAGGCAAGTGTTCAAGAGCCCTGATGTGTGCATTTTGCATTAAGCCACTCCAAACCTGCATAGCCCCAGATGATCCAGTAAGACCAACAGTTTGATTTTGATCACCCCCCATCCATACCACTGTTAACTTATCTTCAGAATATCCAGCAAACCAACTATCACGCAGATCATTTGTTGTTCCTGTTTTTCCAGCTATATCTTCACTAAAAATTGTTGAAAGCTGTTTTGCTGTACCAGACTTGGTTACTTCTTTTAAGGCATGATTTACCAAGTAAACTCCTTTTTCATTAAGCCCTTGTTCTAATTTCAATGAATATCTGCTAAGTGGTTGATTATGGTTATCCAATACTTCTCGAATTGCCCTTAAAGGCATAACCGCCCCACCATTAGCAAAGGTCTGATAAAGCTGAGCGACCTCAAAAGGAGTAAGCTGTAGAGCCCCCAATAATACAGATGGGTATGGATTAATATCTGCCTGAACCCCTGCTTTATTAATATTGGCAACAACCCTATCAACTCCAAGATCCAAACCTAAATGTACCGCAGGTAAATTAACGGAGTTAGTCAACGCAGATAGCAGCGAAATATCACCACGAAATACTTTATCGTAATTATTAGGTGACCAAACTTGTCCTTTTTCATCGATCAACTCAATAGGTTCATCTTTTAACTTCGTTAACAAATTATATTTCTGAGGATTATTTAGAGCCGTGTAATAAATAACTGGTTTTATTAAAGATCCAATTTGTCTTTTAGCATTAAGAGCTCTATTAAAGCCATCATATTGGGCATCCTTACCGCCTACCAAAGCTAATACTTCTGCACTATTCGAGTTAGTTACAATCACAGCTCCATTAAGACCATCACGTTTTTTATATCTATTAATCTGACTTTGCAGTGACTTCTCAGATTCATTCTGTATATATGGTGATAACGTTGTAAATATCCTTAAACCTTCAGTTCTTAGATCTTCCTCTACATAATCCACCCTAAGCTGACTTTTAACCAAATCAAGAAATGCAGGATAGTTTCGTTTGATACGCCCACTTTTATCAGCTTTAACAGTAATATCACGAGCTTGTTCATACTCGTTCTCAGAAAGAATTCCTTGATCAAGCATAACTTTTAAAACAACTGCCTTTAATTTATTGGCTCTTTGCGGATGTCTCTTAAGATCATAAAAAGATGCCCCCCTAACCATTCCCACCAATACAGCAACTTCAGCATTATTTATCCGTGATAATTCTTTACCAAAATAGTATTTACTCGCAAGAGCAAAACCATGAATAGCTCTTTTACCATCCTGCCCCAAATAGATTTCGTTTAAATATGCTTCTAAGATTTGTTCTTTGTCATAGTGAACCTCTAACAATAGCGACATAATTGCTTCGTTTACTTTTCGCCATATTGTTCTTTCACTAGAAAGAAACAGGTTTTTCACTAACTGCTGTGTCAGTGTACTGCCACCCTGAACTGTCTTGCCAGCCTTTATATTGACCCACATCGCACGAACAATAGCTAACGGAGAGACACCACAATGAGAATAAAAATTCCTATCCTCAACCGCAATTAGTGAGCGTTTAAGTTTCTCAGGAACATCCTTAACCTTAATTAATTCACGATCTTCATTATGAGATGGATATATGCTTGCAATCAGGGCTGGATCTAGCCGAATAATATCAATCTCTTTACCATTACCTGCATTCTGTATCTTAGTGATTGTATCTCCTGCAAAACTTATACTTACTGGCTTGTTATGAACCTCTTCATCCGCAAAAATAAAATCACGAGTGAAAATAACAAACTGGCCTTTAGAATAAGAATATGTCCCAGGAGATTGAATATCAAATCCCGATTTATAGCCTGCAACTTTTAACTCATACTCGAGCTGTTGAGGAGATATTTGATAACCTTGATACAATTCTAACGGCCTTGCATAAACCCTAGCTGGCAAAGCCCATTTTTTCCCATCGAACTGATGTCTGACAACAACATCTAGATACGCAACATAGATCATTATCAAAATAAAAACGGCAAAAGTGATTTTATTTATCAAAAGAAATCGTATTAATTTCCAAAAACCAAATTTATTAGAAATGTTTTTTTTTGACTTTGCAGATGTTTTTTTTAAGTATGGTTTTCGCGAAGGTGTAGCCGACTTTTTTGAGCTAGATTTCTTTTGCTTAGCTTTCTCAGCTACACCTTTAGATTTTTTTGGAGATTTTCTGTTACCCGATGACATTAGTCAATCAGGAACCAAATGCGTGATAACCTGATTCTTGATCAGGAATCCAATTACGAAGAAAACCAAACACTCCAAGTCCAGCAAACCATATAAGAACCCATGTAGGCATCGTTAGATAAAGGAAACGCCAAGATGAATCATGGCAATCACCACTACCCTCAATTATTACGCGTTCTAAAGTCTTTTGCCATCCCCAATCCTCTGCCAAAACATGAAGTGGTGCTGTACATGCAGGTACCTGATCATCAGGAAGAGACTGAATCCAAATATGCCTAGCAGATAAAGCAGCGCCAATAATTGCAGTTAACAATAACAAAACAGAAAATACTCGTGAGAACCAAAGCTTTTTAGGATGAATCACAGCAGCAACTAGATATACAATTCCAACCGCAATAACGGCATAGCGCTGCAATAAACATAACGGACACGGATTTTCACCTTGTCGTTCAAAAATCATTGCCGCAACAATCAGTCCAACACATGCTAAAAAGGCGCAGATATTAAACACTCTTCTACGCAAAATAAAACTCATCAATTGTTGCATCTTATAAACTCCTGTATATCTACTTATTTTTATTTTTAATAACCTGAACAATATTACTATTTTAAACCAACTGCTTCAATTATTGTTTATAGGCAACTGTTTTAGTATTTTGTTCCATCAATAATTTTTTATTTTCTTCCTTGTTATCTAGCGTTTCGGCTAATATTCTATATATATTAAAGTTTCTAAATCGGAGTATTTGGTGTCTGTTAAACCGAAAATAATGATTGTTGACGATGAACCTGTTAATCCAATGATTATGGAAGCAGCTTTATCACAAGAATATGATGTTACCATCGTTGATAATGGATTTGACTGTCTTGATAAAGTTGGAATATTAAAACCAGACCTTATTTTTCTGGATGTAATAATGCCTCAAATGGATGGATTAGAGGTTTGCAAAAGACTTAGAGATCATCCTGCTACAGAAAATATTCCCGTGATTTTTGTCTCCGGGCTTAATTCTTCAGAAGAACGAATGAATTGCTACGACGTAGGTGGAGATGATTTTGTAATCAAACCAGCATCTCCAAAAGAACTTTTAACTAAAGCCAAACTTGCCTTACAAAATCGTTCACTTAATAAACAGCTTCATGCAGATGCTGAAAATGCCAAAAAAGCGGCATTAGAGGCGATTAGTGATGCTGGTGAGCTTGGTGTAATAATTGAGTTTTTCCAGGGATGTTTCGAATGCCAAACTATTAATGAAGTTGTAGCACGCCTATTTAAGGCGACCTCCTCATATAACCTTAACTGTTCTGTGCAGATTAGAACATACAGCCAAAGAATCACTGTAGATGACCAATGGCAATTTATCCCAATTGAAGAAGAAATATTAACTAAATCTGCCGAACAAGGTAAATTTTTAGAATTTGGTAGCAAAGTAATACTTAATTACAAAACCATATCCCTCCTAATCAAAAACATGCCTATTGATAACGTAGAAAAATGCAAAAGAATCCACGAGCATATTCCAATTATGATGGAAGGTGCTGAATCTAAGGTTCAGTCATTAAGCTTCAACATGAAGATCAAAGAAAAACACGATTCATTACAGAAGATGGCAAAATATATTGATGAAGCTTTACACCAAATTGAAGATCAGGTATCAAAACAACAAGAACGAAATTCTGAGATTATGACTGATATGGTAAAAACACTAGAAATGGAGTTTTTAAAACTTGGTTTAGACCAAGATCAGGAAGAATATATTATAGAGCTAGTTAACGAAAACCTATCTGGAGCTCTAGAAGCCTCTCAAAAAGGTTACAATATGGATAAAATTCTTGGATTAGTTATTGCCAAAATCACTCAGGTTTTGGACGAAGTTTAATAAACAAATAGGTAGGGTTGGTCGGGGTGAGAGGATTTGAACCTCCGACCACATGCACCCCATGCATGTGCGCTACCAGGCTGCGCTACACCCCGTTATTCATGACTGTAATAATACTGGCTTTTATTATTTTGGCAAGCAGTTGCTGTAGATTAGAAGTTTTCGTTAGCATCAACTTAAAAAAGAAATTTTACAGCATTGCCAAATTTAATCCGGCAATGCTGAATATCAATTAATAACTATCAAAGATTATGTTTATCTAAAAGTTCTTTTTGAACTTTAATTTTATTTTTCTCTTTAGTTTTGATTTGCTTAAGCAGTTTATTAATCTGGCTAACAGTAACCTTGTGATTGGAAACTTTAGAAACATTGACTGATTCCGGTATAGATAGCCCATTATCAAGAATAGTTTTTCTGACTAGCTCCTCTCGCCAAGCTGTTGCTTCTGCCATGGCTGAATCTAGACGCTCTTGAGTTATTGTATTTTCAGTGCCAACATAAAATGCCTTATATGTAGTTGGATCATACTTCCCTATAGTAACCTCAATACTAAGCTCGTAGAATTTTTTGCCTTTACGTTTATCCCAATCAAGACGAACACCGGGATAACCTGTTTTATTTAACCCTTTCTTTGAATCTTTTATTGCAAATGGAATCACATCCATTGGTTGGATATTTTTTAAATGAATACGCAAAACCTCAACAGCCATATTCAAAGAGGCATTTTCATCTGCAAACTTTCTATCAGGAATAAATTTATCAAGTTTAGGCTGATATTTTCTAATACGCCTTATTTGCCACCCTTTTGCCTTGTCACAATCAACTCTATTTATATGAGTTGGAACAATATATTCTGATCCTTCTATCATCTGTTTATAAAAATTAATATCATGACCATGAATATTTTCAGTTCTCACTAAAACTCTTTGTTTATCATCCTTACTTTTCACTACAACAACCTGTTACATTTTTGCGGGGGACGTAAAATATAACACTATTTATCAGTAACTTAAATAAAACTAAGGCATTTAAAACAGATTAGCTAAGCACAAATACAGAGTTAAAATTTACGATACCGACTAGTATGTTTAGTTGGTGCAATTTTTTTTTGTTCAATATTATTAACTTAAATGCAATCCATAAAAAAATAAAAATTTGGAGGAATCCAGGTTTATTCGTTAGCATTTTTTAGTGTTTTTAGTCTTTCATCTGCATCTTTGTCACCATTTTCGAATGCTAATGTATACCAATATGCAGCCTCCTGCAGATCTTTGGCAACACAATCACCATCACGGTATAAATCTCCAATGATTCTTTGGGAAAACGCATCGTTTTGTTTAGCCGCAGCTAATAAAAGATCAAATGCCTTTTTCTTATCTTGCTTAACTGAATCTCCAACCAAATACATATACCCAAGTTTTCTTTGAGAAAATTGATGGGCTCCAGCAGCAGATTTTTCTAACAGAGGAATAATATCTGATAAATTATCACTTAACCCACCCTGTTTATTCAAATGCATGACCGCAAGCTTTTTCATTGCAAAAATATGTCCTTGATCAGATGCCTGCTTATAATATTTTGCCGCCTTTGCGTAACTCTTTTTTACATGTCTCCCATAAAAATAAAACTGTGCCAACTCATATTGAGCTCGTGCAACTCCTTTTTCTGCTGCATATGAATATAATTTAAAAGCTTCGGCATCATCTGGACGCAATCCAGCATAACCTTTACGATTAAGTGATCCAAGAAGATAGTACGCTATAGGATCACCTTTTTCTTTCTTTTCAATCAATAGTCTTTTCATAGTAAAAAGACGGCTTTTTGAGTACTCATAGCCTTTATCTGCCGATCTCATAAGTAATGCAGCAGCTTCTTCTATATCCTGCTCTACTCCCTTTCCATAAAAGTACATAACTCCTAGATCATATAGGCTTATTTCATGCCCCAATTCCGCAGATCGACGACGCCATTTGGCGGATTCTTCGATATTTTTCACTCCACCTAGGCCTCTTTCCAGCATTTTTGCATAATGGTATTGTGCTTCTGGATTATCAAGTTCTGATGCTTTTTTAAACCAATCCCGAGCCTTTACATAATCAGGTTTTGCTACATAACCTTTTTGCTCAATAACACCAAGCTTAAGCATGGCTGGAGCATAAGAGTACTTATCAGCTAACACAATAAATTGTGTCTGTGCTTTTTCATAACCTTTAGATTTAAAATCTTTTAATGCTTGTTTGTATTGATTATAAGCATCTATAGGAATTGCAAATATATAACCAGAAAAGACAAATATACTTAATGCAAATAAAACCATCTTGCGCATTTTTTTACGAATAATCATTTTGGACATCTTCTCCAGTTATATTTATATCGTTATGCTTAATCTATTATAAAAAGAGTAGCAGATGCTAAAGTCATTTTTCTATTCGATATTCTATTTCAAACTAAATATCTATAGTTCTATCCGTTTTTGGGACATGGCAAGATAATCAATTATTTGCTTAACCCTATCTATATTTTTATTTTTATCAAAATATTCACCTAACTGATTTTTATAAAACCAAGCATCATCCCAATCTTCCACGTCATCTTCTTCTATAGGAAGCTCGTGAACAAGGCTCAATTCTTTTGCTGCAACCTTATAATTTTGCTCACTAATATCTCGCTTAGCATTTTCAAGTGAAAATAAAATAAGCTCTTTGAATGGAGAATTCGAATTATTTACTACATTAGCTACTTCGTCCATTGTAGCTTCATCTTGCTTAGAAAACTTACTCGTCCACAATGTATTCCTTAAGTATTTCAAATCGTTCATTTTATTCCTTCTAATTTTATTTATTAAAATAATATATGATTCGGTAGTTTTAAAACTACCGAATCATTCAAACATAATCTGCCAAACTGTTTACAAATGTTAAGAATAATGCAGTTATCAATTCAAACTTTGATTATAGTGTTGCTACATTCTTTTGAGCACTGTTTTTGTGTTTTACCGTAACAGTAAATTGCAAAAGATTTTTTGGTATCTTAGCTTTATCAGTTATAACAACAACAACTCTTCTGATATTATCAGTTTTAGCGGCCATTCTTAATAATTCTATTTGAATCGAATCTTCTTCAAGATATTCATCAAAGTTTTCTACCATGTACATTCCAAAATGATTTGCATGATTTATATATGATAAAAAACGATTTGCAGATTCAGTCCTTGGAACCAAAATATGATTCATACCACAACGATGAATACCTTCACCATTCACCCAACGATAAAGCGCCCCTCCACGCTTAATACTAAATTCAGTTAACATTGACATAACGCGCTGAGCATTATCTGTTTCAATAACTGCCAACGGAAAACCTGAGCTAATTATATGATTGATTGCTGCAAAGCCTGCCATAGCCAAAATCCTCATTTCTTACCGATATAGTTTTATAATATGTCCAAATATTTATGTTTTCTGTTACGTATTTTATGTTTTTTTAGGTGTAAGATTAGAGGTAAAAACTACAAGATAAGCGGTATGTATTTTTTATTACATAACCGCTTATCAGCTATGTTCATTGCATATTATGTCGAACTAAATCAACCAACCAATTCATCTCTAACAACATCTGCCAGACGCTGGGTTAATTGTTCAACCTGCTCTTTATCACTACCTTCTACCATAACCCGAACCATGTCTTCGGTTCCTGAAGGTCTAAGCAGCACTCTACCAGTATCAGCAAGCTCTTTTTCTGCATTAACAACTGCATCAGCAATAACCTGAGAAGTTGCAAGCCTGGTTTTATCAGCTCCTTTAACATTGATCATCTGTTGAGGATATTTCGACATCCCTTTTTTTAATTCTTTTAAAGGCATCCCAGTAGCGACCATTACCTCTAGAACCTGAAGCGCAGCAACAATACCATCCCCCGTAGTAGAACGTTCCAAACAAATAATATGGCCAGATGACTCACCACCTATTATCCCACCCTCTTTTTGCAATAGTTCCAGCACATATCTATCACCAACATTCGCCCGCATAAATGGTATACCGCGATCTTTAAATGCTTTTTCCATACCATAGTTACTCATAAGAGTTCCTACTACCGGCCCCTGTAGCTGCCCTTTTTTATTTTTTGCATCGGCAATTATGAAAACTAATTCATCACCATCAACCTCTTCCCCATCCTCATCAATCATTATGACTCTATCGCCATCTCCATCAAAGGCAATTCCAAGATCTGCCCCAGCTTCCTTGACCTTATCTGCAAGCAAATGCGGTTTAGTTGAACCACAATCTACATTAATATTCAGACCATCTGGATCAATTCCTAAAGAGATAACCTCTGCGCCCATTTCCTTAAATACACTTGGTGCAACCTTATAAGTTGCTCCGTTTGCACAATCAAGAACTATCTTCATACCATGTAGACTTAGAGGTGATATTACTGAATGCTTACAATATTCTATATATCTGCCTTCTGCATCGATCTTCACAACTTTCCCGAATTCTTCGGAATCTACTGTTTCAAGGTTATTTTCAAGCTCAGCTTCGATGGCCAGTTCCAAATCGTCACTAAGTTTTGTACCTTCAGCAGAAAAAAACTTAATCCCATTATCGTAATGAGGATTATGTGAAGCACTGATTACAATACCTGCGCATGCACGTAGCGTTTTAGTAAGATAAGCAATTGCAGGCGTTGGCATAGGCCCTAGAAGAATAACATCACATCCTGCTGCCACAAGACCAGCTTCTAAAGCTGATTCGAACATATAACCTGAAATTCTGGTATCTTTTCCAATAATCACTTTTTTCCCGCAGGTTTTGGAAAAAACCCTACCTGCAGCCCAACCTAATTTTAAAATAAAGTCAGCTGATATTGGATATTGTCCAACTCGACCACGAATTCCATCAGTTCCAAAATACTTCTTGCCCATGCTCTTACCCTATTGTGTCCTTTGTTATTAGACCAAGTTTGTGATCTACTAAGTGTAGCTAATATTTTAATAATTCCATTGTTATCTTAAATGCATCTGATGTTTCAGCTACATCATGTGTGCGTATTATCTTAGCTCCATTCATAATAGCAACAACAGCTAAAGCCAATCCTCCGGCAAGCCTTTGATCAACAGGTTTATTTAAAATATTCCCTATCATTGACTTACGTGACACACCAACCAATAACGGATACCCCATATCGATAACGTTTTTCATTTTAGCAAAAAGCCGATAATTATGCTCTGTTGTTTTTCCAAAACCAAAACCAGGATCAAGAATTATCTGTTCGGTTCCTATTCCTGCTCGAATACAACATTCTATTCTTTGCTTTAGATGTTGAATAACATCAAAGACAATATCTGCATATTCCGGATTTTTCTGCATAGTCTGCGGCCGCCCTTGCATATGCATCAAACATACTGCTGCTCCAGCTTCAGATACTGCATCAATCGCTCCTGGTGCAGATAACGCCGATATATCATTGATAATATCCGCACCAACCGTAACGGCCTCCATCATAACTTCTGGTTTTACTGTATCAACCGATATGGGGATGTCACTTTCACTTCGCAGGTGTTTAATAACAGGAATGACTCTGTTAAGTTCTTCTTCAATAGAAACTGGTTGCGCACCAGGTCGAGATGACTCGCCTCCTATATCGATAATACCTGCCCCTTGTTCTATCATCTGTAATGCAGATTCAACTGCTTTTTCAGTAGATAGATTTTTTCCACCATCAGAAAATGAATCCGGAGTAGCATTAATAATACCCATGATTTTTGGGATAGTTAGGTCAATTGTTCTGGTTGCGCATTTTAGCTTCATTTTCTTCATCCAAAACCAAAAAGGGCAAGCTAAAGCTTGCCCTTTCATACATTTCAATAAAATTTAGTGTTTGGTTCCTGACTCAGCAGATGCATCAATATCTTCTTTCTCACCGTTATCGTTAACATTAACGGTAGCTTTTTCAGCATTGCTATCATCATTTCCATTACCTGAATCACCATTTCCATTCCAGCCCTCAGGCTCAGATACAGGTAAACCATCCATAATTTCTTTAACCTGCTTTTGATCCAGAGTTTCATATTTCATTAATGCATCGGACATGGCATGAAGTTTATCAATATTATCAGTAAGAATCTTTTTAGCCTTATCATAATTATCATCAAGAATCTTTCTTACTTCTTCATCGATAAGCTTCATTGTAGCACTGGAGATTGTCTGATTTTGTGACACTGAGTGCCCTAAAAACACTTCTTCCTGATTATCACCAAATGCCTGTGGACCTAAGTTTGAAAGACCCCACTTGGTTACCATATTGCGGGCTAATTCAGTAGCACGCTTAATATCATTTGAAGCACCTGTGGTTACAGATTCTTCTCCAAAGATCATCTCTTCTGCAATCCTACCGCCATAAAGCGATACTATCTGGCCATTAAGACTCTGCCTGCTGGCACTGAATTTATCCTGCTCAGGCAAGAAAAAGGTAACACCCAAAGCTCTACCACGAGGAATAATTGTTACCTTATGAATAGGATCATGACTTGGGGTTAAATACCCGACAATAGCATGACCTGATTCATGGTAAGCAGTATTACGTTTTTCATCTTCGCTCATAACCATTGAACGACGCTCTGCTCCCATCATGATCTTGTCTTTGGCCTTTTCAAAATCATCCATATCTACTACACGTTTATTTTTACGTGCAGCAAACAAAGCAGCTTCATTAACAACGTTAGCAAGATCAGCACCAGAGAATCCTGGTGTCCCGCGTGCAATAACTTTGGGTTCAACATCATCCGCAAGCGGTACTTTGCGCATATGTACCTTAAGGATCTGCTCACGTCCTTTAATATCTGGCAACGGAACAACTACTTGTCTATCAAAGCGTCCTGGTCGTAATAAAGCCGGATCAAGCACATCTGGACGGTTAGTAGCTGCAATAACAATTACACCTTCATTACCTTCAAAACCATCCATTTCAACAAGTAGCTGGTTAAGGGTCTGTTCGCGCTCGTCATGACCACCACCAAGACCAGCACCACGATGACGACCCACAGCATCAATCTCATCAATAAATATGATACATGGAGATTGCTTCTTGGCCTGTTCAAACATATCACGTACACGCGATGCACCTACACCAACAAACATCTCAACAAAATCTGAACCGGATATAGTAAAGAAAGGAACCTTAGCTTCACCAGCAATTGCTTTGGCCAATAGAGTCTTACCAGTACCTGGAGATCCAACCATCAAAACACCACGAGGAATCTTTCCACCAAGACGTTGAAATTTGCCGGGATCTCTTAAGAATTCAACCAGCTCACCAACCTCTTCTTTGGCCTCATCAGCACCAGCTACATCATTAAAGCTTACCTTGACCTGATCTTCATTTAAAAGGCGAGCTTTACTTTTACCAAATGAAAAGGCTCCGCCTTTTCCACCTCCACCGCCTTGCATTTGGCGCATGAAGAAGATCCACACACCTACGATTACAATTATTGGTAACCATGAAACTAAAATATGCATGAAGATGCTTGATTCTTCCGAATCTTGCCCTTTGATAGTTACATTGTTATCTGATAGTTGTCCAATAAGCCAACCATTATCGGTTTCAGGAGAAAAGGTTTTATACCTAGTTCCATCTTTCCGCATTACCAGAATATCACTATCCTCAATAATAACTTCCGAAATATTATTTTGTCTCAAATCAGTTAACAACTCTGAATATGGACGCTCAGAAGCTCCCATACCGTCTTGAAAACTACTAAAGATCATCATTAACACAACTGCTACAACGATCCACAATAAAACTATTCTTGCCTTATCACTCAAGGTTTTGTACCTCTATTTTTTTGATGCATCCTATGCATTTTAATCTATCTTACGATTTCTAGCCACATAATATACCTCTCGACTTCTCGGTCTTGAAGCCTTTGGCTTTCTGGTATACACCTTTGTAAACGATTTTTGCAAATCTTTCATCGTTTCCTGAAAGCCTTCTCCTTGAAATACCTTAGCTATAAAATCACCACCTGGCTTAAGTGTTTCTTTAGCTAATTCTATTGCCAATTCCACTAAATACATTGCTCTTGGCTGATCTACTCCACTATGACCACTCATATTGGGTGCCATATCTGAGACAACCACATCAACCTTTCTGTTTCCAATTATTTCCAAAAGTTGATGAAAAACATCATCTTCACGAAAATCCCCCTGAATTGAAGTAACTCCAGGAATAGTATCCATTGGTAATATATCAAGACCAATAACATCCCCCTTTTCGCCTACGACCTCTGCAATATATTGAGACCATGCTCCCGGAGCCGCCCCAAGATCAATTACTAACATACCTGGCTTAAATAATTTATCTTTTTGCTGGAGCTCTTTAAGTTTATATACAGCTCGTGAGCGATAACCTTCTTTTTTAGCCATCTCGACGTATTCATCATCAAAATGTTCTTTGAGCCATGCCCCGCTTGATTTACTTCTTGCCATTTAAAGCCTTGATTTAAAATTTATTCCACTTATCACTTAGCAATGATAGAATCTGCGCCTATTTTAAACTAATCTGCATCTTTTTGCTGACAAATTATCATCTTACAGGAATAAAAATGGAATCATTGTCACAGGCACAAAAAAAACACCTTAAAAAACTAGGCCACCATCTTGATCCAGTTGTAAGACTTGGCAATGCAGGCCTTACAGAAGCGGTGTTAAAAGAGATTCATATTGCTATTGATCACCATGAATTAATCAAAGTAAAAATTCCAGCTGAGCGAGAACAAAGAAAAGAGATTGCGGCTAAAATCTGTGAAGAAACCAATGCATTCCTGATCAATAGCATTGGACATATCATTCTTATATTTAAACGCAATCACGGCAATCCCAAGATAGAATTACCTAAAAAGAAATAATAATTATTAATCGATGTTCTTCATCTAAAAGGAATATGTAACCTCTACCTCAAACAAATTCCATTTTTCTTTTATGCCGTCAGGATTATATTTTGTAGAAACTTCCATTGATCCATTATAGTGCGAAAACGCACTCTTAATCACCCAATTTTGATTAAAGGCATAATCCATCGTTATCTGCATTACTCTTTGGCTTTTACTTTCATAGGATTTTACATGTTCCCTAATTACGTTCTTGGTATAACCCAAAGCCAAACCAGATGAAAACTTAGGCGTAAAATCATATGTTCCTCTAACCAGATAATCATTAGAGCGTCCTCGCAAAAGAGGCCCGTCATAAAAAACTGGACCTAGCGAAGACTGAATCTTCAAATCCTGGTCGAATTTAGCTGTTCCCAAAGTTACTGACAGTTTAAAGTTTTCAAATAACTTAGAGACAATAAGTTGATGATATCTATTGCTATTGCAATAAATATAAGTATGAATGGTCTGTGCGGGCATATGAACAGCCTGCGGAGGGTCACCGACACTGATAGTCATCGGTGGCACATCTTCACTATAATCAAGATCAAATTGAAGCTTCATGGTTGAATAGGTAACACTAATATCCCTATCTCCAGATATCCATTTTAAACGCAATACATGATTGAAATACTTTTTATAGCTGGCACTAAAATCCTGGCGACCAAAATCAAAAGCCTTTTCAACATCAACTTCAGGACACAGATACCCAAGATTTATTTCAAAATCACCAACATGAGTCATAAACAAGGCATCAAAAACAACACCCTGAGAACGCAAGAGTAAATTTCTAGCAGCATATCCTTCTAATGGATAATTTCTTGTAGTTGGAATATCTGTTGTATCCATCGTACCATACGGAGTTTTTATTTGCCCCAACCTAAACTGCAAATCAAAATTTGATCTATTAATAATATTTGCACCTAGCAACAGGTAATCCAAGGCCAGCTTTTCTTCATTAACCGGCGCATCACCAACATCTCTCGAAATTGCCTGCCCCATTGTAAACCAACGCCCAGATGAATAATTGTAATTTATGGCAGTCTCATAAAAATCAATAGAGCCATCTAAAGAGTCAGAATCAATAGCATTATTACCTGTAGTACGATAATAACCAGAAGCTACATATCCATGAATTTCAACTGGGCCAATATCATATGAATTTGCTGTTCCACAAACGAGCAAAATAGAGTACACAACAAATATAATTCTATTCAAAGGAGATAACATTAATACCCCCTTGTTTATTTTTATTCAAAAACGAACTGGAAACATAACCTGCAGAACCAGGAGTATTCCTGACTAATTCCAGCACTTCTTTTTCGCTTGCGGCTAAGGTATACCCTCTTCCAAAACCTGTGAATTTAACCCTATCCCAATAACGACTTAACTCTTTTGGAGTAACATTGAGAAAATTACGACAAAGTTTTATATGCGGAAATGAATTTTGTGGAAGCATAATAACTTTTACGGGGCTATCAGAATTCCAAAAACGTCTACGCCCTAAATAAACCGCTTCAATATAACGTCTATTTAATGTACTTGTATCGACATTAGAATTAACAATAAGCACCAAGCCTCCTGATTCACCATAAACAGCAACAGGCAGTGCAATAGTCAAAATCAATAAAATACGGCTTATATATCGCTTAATATCGGTATTCCCAAAATAATGAAACGTTCAGTTATTTTTCTATGGTTATAATACCAGTATTTTAAAGTTTTTGTTGCCTTACTTTACTTTCTATTTATGACAACAGATTTAAACGGGTTTTTTTACAATATTAGGATGTTATAAGATGTACAGCAATTGTACTTTTGACTATTTTTTCATCATTTATTTATTTTAACCAACAAATAATTTATGTACTTAAGTACAATTGTTAATACAATTCCTATTGATAATATATTGTTAGATAAAAATAAAATAAGGAAATACCATGAAACAATATATTTATGCAGCACTATCAATATTATTATTTTTCTGCGCACCATTTGCTCATGCCACGTGGCAAGATGACCAAGTAATTGGAGGAATAACCGTAGATGTATATGTTCCAAATACTACGCCAAAGCTAAACAACAAAAGAGCCTTAATGGTTACTATGCATTCTTGTGGAGGAGAATCAGCACAAATATCAATGCGAGAATCTGCAAATTGGCCACCAACAGCAGATGAATACGGAATGGTTGTTGCGGTTCCACTGGTACCTGAAGACGGGGAATACGGTGTAGGATGCTGGAATGTAATTGGAGAAAACCAAACAAAAGAAAGCCATGCCAATAAAAAACTACTGGCAATGATAGATGAGCTTATTAATACTGAAGAACTTAATATTGATCCCAAACAAATATACTTAACCGGTCTATCTGCTGGTGCAGGTCAATCAATTGTTACCAGCTGTGTAGCACCCGATGTAATTGCAGGTTTTGGAGTTGTAAATGGTCCAACACTTGGAATTCAAACACCTGATGACAAATCACCTACTAAAGAATCTGTCACACGATTATGTGAAAAGTTTGCCGGGACAGATAAAGCTCATTTCAATACCCAAATAGCTTCCATATTACGTGGCACACAAGACCCATTTCCTGAAAAATTCACTGAAGCAAGTGCCTATGCAATGTCACAGATGTATGGGGCTGAATATCCATCAGTAAATGAAGAAACTATTCCAGATAGAGGAACCAAAATAGCATCTGTACTAAATGGAAAAGAAGTCATAAGCATAATTGAGGTCGAAGGTCTTGGTCACTTATGGCCTGCAGGCCAAGGGACATCAGGCGGTGGCAATATGGACCATTCTACAATCAACTACCCTGCTTATATTACAAAATGGTTTTTTGATAACAACAGAAGAGTAAATGCATCTAATCCATATGACTATACAGTTAAAGTTAATGAATACTCAATTGAGATATCAGGATATATCCAATCTGATGATATCGCTATTAATACCATACTTAGTAATCTAGATGCCGGTATCTCATATGAATCTCAAATAGCAGAGGTTAATGATAACCATGATTTCATAATCACATACGACAATCTAACCGATGGCGAGCACAAATTAATCATCAATGTATGCGATATAAATACAGATGAATGCTATGGTGACTTACAACTCCTGAACGTTGGCAACACCCCAGATTCTGCTCCTGAAATTACTCTTATTGGTGATAACCCTCTCACCATAATACAAGGTGAAGAATATATCGAACCTGGATACCAGGCATTTGATAAAGAAGATGGAGACATTACAGATAATGTAACCATTTTTAATAATATTGATACAAATACACCTGATACCTATAGCGTTGTTTACAATGTTATTGATAGCGCCGGAAATTCAGCTCCACAGATTACCAGGCAGGTTATCGTTAAAGAATCTGAATGCTCTGAATACACAGACACTCTTATTAACCATGAAACTGCGGGACGCGTATATTCTAAAACTACAGGCGGATGGTGGTGGATACCTGCAACTACAACATGGTACTTAAGCTCTACTGATGAAAGTCTTGGAACCGATGGAGAAAAAGTTATAACTATAAGTTTAACTGATGGACAAGATTATAAACTAGGAACATGTCCTGGCCCTGATACAGAGGCCCCGGTAATAACTCTTATTGGAGATAATCCACTTGAAATTAAACTTGGTTCAACTTATTCAGAGCCTGGAGCAACGGCCACTGATAATAATGATGGAGATATCTCCAGCAATATCGTGATTAAAAGTAATGTTGATACTTCAACAGTCGGTACATACACAGTTACATACGATGTAATTGATACTGCCGGCAATCAAGCAACTACTGTTACCAGACAAGTTAATGTTGTGGAAGCAAGTATTGAAGAGTGTTTTACCAGCACTAACGCCGAACACGTTTCTGCCGGAAGAGCATACAAGCTCTATAATATCTTGATTTATTCAACTGGAGGAAAGGACTATCTTGGTTTCTCAACAGCTACTACCTCATTAAAAGAAGTTGAAGCAGGTGTTTGGGAGAAAGTAACAAGCTGTAACTAACTTTTTATCTATCCATCCCTCAGCTCTTATCAAATAAGAGTTGGGGGGAGAGATAGCCCATCTTTGGTTAGGTATTACAGAATTTCCTTACTTGAAGCAGCACAAATCCCATCTTTATTACATCTTTGCGTATCAATTGATATTTCAGACATTGCAAATTCTCCTGCAAGTAATTTGCTAAAAATCATGTCCTCTCAAAACTACTTGTTCAACCAACTATCATGAATACATAAATTAAATTTGATGAATATTAATAATTCTTAACTTAAACCATAACTACTTATAAATTTTTAAGATCTTCACTTCTTAGATCAGTAGGAAACTCAAGTTTTATAGTAATGCCTTCACCTTGTTTACTAGAAATATCCATTTGCCCTTTAAGAACTTGGGTTACCAAATTGTAAACGATTTGCATTCCAAGACCACTTCCACCTTTTCCTCGTTTTGTAGTAAAAAATGGTTCGCAAATATGTTTTAGATTGTTTTTAGACACTCCGTTTCCATCATCTTTATATACTATCTCGGCACAGTTTTTATTTTGTTCTACCTCAATAGTCACGGTTCCTTGATCACACCCTTCAAACCCATGAAAAAGAGAATTCATTAATAAGTTAGTTAAAATTTGAGAAAGGGCTCCCGGATAACTGTATACAGAAAAATCTGTTGCACAAATAACGTTAATTTTATACGGAGTCTTTTTAAATTTTGAGTGAACACTCAGTAATATTTCATCAATGTAACTTTTAACATTAAATTCTCTAAGTTCATCATATGATTGATCAACAGCAACTTGTTTAAAACTTTGTATAAGTGCTGCTGCTTTTTCCATATTAGATAATATTATTCTGGCACTCTCGTTTGCCACATCAAAATACTTAAAATGATCATCATCAGTAGCTTGCTTTTGCTTTATTTTTTCTGAAAATTCCTTGGTCTTGTCATCTAAAAAAGAAGCTGCAGTAACGCTCACTCCAACCGGGGTATTTATTTCATGAGCCACTCCGGCAACCAACCCTCCTAAAGCGGCCATTTTTTCCGTTTGAACCAGATAATCCTGTGTTTTCTTAAGATTTTCTAATGACTCATTTAATTCCTTTGTTCTCTCATCAACAAGCTCTAGCAGATGCTGCTTATGAAGCATTAATTCTTTATTTGCTTCAGCTAATTCCTGACTACGTTTATTAAGTTCTTTTTCATCTTCTTTTCTTTGGGTTATATCTCTCGATACACCTCTGTACCCCATCAATACTCCATCACTATCATAAAATGGAACTCCATTGGTTTCTAATACTACTTTGTTTCCATTTTTATGGGCATTAATATTTTCCAAGTTATATACTGTTTTCTCACTCCTTACAGCGCTACGAAAAATACCATTTACCCTTTCAGATTCCCCTGGTGGCATAAAGTCAAAGGCATATTGTCCAATAAGTTCTTCCGGTTTATAACCTAATACGTTATAAACCCGAGGACTTATATATTCATAAATTCCTTTTAGGTTAACTTCCCAAACAATATCGGTTGAGGATTCAATAAGTCCGCGAAATTTAGCCTCACTTTCTTCAATAACTTTTCTTGACTCAGTAATAGAAGAAATCATATTTCTTAACGTACTACTCAATTTCTCAATTTCTTGAACATCTGAATCAGGTATTGTTTTTATTGGAATTCCATCTTTATCAGTTTCATTAATTATTGATATCAATTTATTTAATGGGTTTGAAATACTTTTAGACATTAACAGTGCTAACAAGAATGCAATTGCAGAAAAAACACTGAAAAATATAATTATTACATTTGTAAGTTTATTTATCTTAGATTCAAGATCATCGATATATACTGAAGAACATATGTACCATCCCAAAGGTTCAAAATATGAAACATATACTCTCTTACTAAACCGATAATCACCTTCATATCCTGGCCTATCCCACTTGTATTCCATAACATTTAATTTATTTGCAACGACTTTTTTAATATCATCTACAAAAATACCTCCAGTAGATGGATTTTTTATTTTTGAAAAATCAACATTTGCCTTGTTTGGATGAACAAGCATCTTATTTTTTTCATTAAATATAAAAAAATACCCCCCCTCTCCAATCTTCTGCGTTTTAAATGAATTATTTAAGTCATTAATAACCGTATCAATTCTATCCTGAACGTCTTTCTCAATATCATCAATGTAAACACCGGTGCCAATTACCCAGTTCCATGGTTCAAATCTTCTTACATAAGAGATCTTTGGCTGCTGCTGAGTAAGCCCTGTTGATGTTGGTTTTGGCCATAGATAATCTATATAGCCATCTTTATCACTACTGGTTCCGGTAATATCTACTGCTGCTTTAAAAAGATTCTCTTTTTTTCCAAGAGCACAATTAAATCCTGGATCATCTAAAATCTGTCCGTCTAACCCTGGTATAGTTGGATGCATTATCATTTTGGGATACGGATAACCTAAATCATTCACCCAAAAATACCCAACTCCATCCCCATAGCGAAGATTTTTTAAAACAATTAATGCATTTTTTTTAGCAATATCTTCGTTAAAATATCCATTTCTATATTTAATGTAGGTCATTTCGATCATTGAAAAGACAATTTCAATATTATTCTTTAATTCAATCTTTCTACGTTCCAGCATACTTGATTTATGATAAAGAATACTATTATATTGAGACTCTACCTGCTCTGTTGTCGCATTAAGCATCCCAAAAGCATTTTTTTCTACTTCTTCGGCTAATGCATCTTTCGCCATATGCTGAATAAAAACAGCAGGAACTATTAATGAAATAGCAACTATTCCTGAAATTACGACAATTATTCGCCACTTCAATGAATTCAATTGACCACGACCCTTTTTTGAATTTTCAAACTTATTTATTATCCATTACGCTCTACATCATAGATTCATTATCTATAATGATGCAGACCAATAAATAAATTCAATTGCTAAACCCATTTTTAAGTATAGATACTAAAAAGAGTAAAAATCCTATAATTATTACTTAAGGCCATGATATCTCTCATAATTGAGATATGAGCCACAAAAAATACAATTTAAACCTAAATAAAAAGTTAATGTATAACACTAATACTCCTCTCTAATCATCAACAATCATACTTCCAGTGCGCGACTAGTTGCTTAATATAATGATTATAAAGGTATTATTTTTAATAATTAGCGTGAAAATGTGAACCAGATTACAGATTTTATATATCCAAAGGAATATGTTTAATTTAACGCAGTGGATGTGATGCTGTTAACAATTATTATGATAAACAGTAGATAATAATACTATTATGGAGGAGAACATAATGATAAAAGCAATCGTGGTGGGAATATTATTAATAATACCTGGATGGACTTGGGCCGGCGAATTAACCGGAACAGGAGATCTTTTAACATATAACTTTGAAGCACAAGACTATACCGGCTCAAGAGACCGGGAATACAAGGTTTACGTACCAAAATCTTACTCTGGAAGTGAAGCAGTACCAATGATTATGGTATTACATGGCTGTGCAATGGATCATAATGATTCAATTAATAGCTGGAACTTCGATCTTATAGCTGATGAAAACAATGTGATTATTGTTTATCCATTTATTACATCATATACAGGAATGCGAAATGAAAATTGCTGGGGATATTGGTTCGATTCAGAGATTCACGAAGGCGCAGGCGAAGTTGCAGACTTAACATCAATCGGTAAAGAAGTTGAATCAAATTTCAATATCAATTCATCTAAAAGATATATAACAGGTATATCTTCTGGCGGAGGTATGACAGTTGCTGCAGCAATTGCATACAACGAATACTGGGCAGCAGCGGCCCCTGTTGCCGGGCTTGCCTATGACGACTGGTCCGTATCTGTTACAAATGATATGTACCAATCTGTAAGCCAACACGTGAGCAGCATACAGGATGAACTGGATGACAACAGGGCTATCCCAATAATGATTATTAACTCTAAAAATGATGAGGTAGTTGATCTAGTATCTGCTGAATTAATTCGTGATTCACATTTAGAAGCATTTGGTATCGATAAAAATGCAGATGAAATCGAAACATTTACCGAAGAAGGGATCACCGGAACAATGACCAAATACAACGATAGTAATGGCGATACTATTGTTCAAACCTTCTTCTATAATGGCCTTACATCAGGTCCCAGAGTTAGCCAAAACTATGGAGCAGGTCACTACTGGGCTGGTGATGATAGAGATTATGATGCCTGGACATGGGATGTTGGCCCTAGTAACAGTGAAATGATCTGGGACTTCTTTAAAACTAAAACCCTATCCGGATCTATTCCTGAACCTACTGCACCTGTAGTCATTGTTGATGATCCTGTTGTGAATGGAAGCTCTGTTCTACTAACAGGAAATATATCTGATTCAGATGGCGAAGTTGTAGAGGCATCTATATATGTTGATTTTTGTGGAATGATTGATATTGAACTAGACCAGCAAGGTAACTGGGAACTCGAATTAACTAATCTTGACGATGAGTTGTACGAATTCTACGTAACAGCTACTGATAACGATGGTCAGGGTACCATGTCAAATGTTATGGAATTCAGGATTGGTGAAATTCCAAATGAACTACCAGAACTTACAGTATCAGAGCCAACGGTTTCAACATGGTATGGTACAAAAGTCACAATAAATGCTGTGGCATCTGATTCCGACGGAGAAATTGTATCAGTAACTGCATCTATAGATGGCGGTACACCTGTAGAACTTACATATAGCATCTATACAAAGAAATACTCCGTTTCAGTATCTGATGGATTAGACGCAGGAGATCATAGCGTAATTGTTACTGCTACTGATGACCTTGGCGGAACAACAACCGCGACAACCAGCTTTACAATTGAGTCATCCAGTTCTTCTAGTAACTGGTGGTCAAACTGGTCTTTCGATTGGAGTAGTTGGGGTAACTGGTGGAATTAATTATTAATTAAAACTCAAAATTATATTTGTATTAATTCTAAAACGACGAAGCCGGCAAAAGCCGGCTTCTTTATATACTGGATTGAATCTAAGTTCTTACCAGCATCTTAGTTTGACTAAAGTCCGTCAAAATATACTTGGTGATCACCAGTAATATCAGAAGAATTGATATACTCAGTCGATCCAGTTACAAATAGACGATAGTCTTTAGTCAGATAATGCGCTGTAGAGTAAAGCTCAACTTCAACAGTCAAAGTTGTGTTTGCAGAAACCGGAATCTGTACCCAATCAACATAATCACCGGAATTTGAATCAGCAACTACATTACCTTCTGCATCTTTAACTACAAAATCGAAGTCATCAAGAGTATATTCAGGTAATACCATAATGGTTACGTACTGAGCAGCTTCTGATGTAAATGTATAGGCATCTGTTTCCGAGTAAGGCCAGCAGATATAACCTTCTACCATAAATGATGTATCGTTGTCGGTTTTTGATTTTGCATATGACTCATCATAGTTTTCTACCAACTCATAAGTGCGAACACCACCATCATATGCTACGTCTACAGTTCTAACCTCAACGTCATTTGCAACATATCTACCATCATAGTCGGTTGCATATCCGTGAGCACCGATAGGACCTAAAGGACCAAGAGGACCAAGCGCACCAAGAGGGCCAACAGGACCAAGAACTGTCCATACACCGCCAGCCTGAAGCTGTTTACCAAAATCATTAATAGCTGGTAGATCATAATTATAAGCCTGATCGCTTAAAGGACCATTAGGACCTAAAGGACCTGCTTCGCTTAATGGACCGCCGTGATCAGTCAAGTCTTGTGACCATTCAGACCAATCGCCAACCGCACTCATCCAATATGAAACATTCCAAGTGTTGTCCCCTATTGGACCAAGCATTCCTAATGGGCCATAAGAACCAATAGGACCGTAATAACCAAGAGCACTATCATCATCAAGATAGTCAGCTGCATCATATGGAGTTACAACCGCAGGGGCAACTGAAGCCAGGCTTCCATTTAGTGCCTCTACAGAACGAGCAGAAACATAAGTATCTGCCATAACCGGTGCAGATAATGTTAAAGCCAATGCTGCTGAAATTGCGATTTTCTTAGTTAAAGTGAATGACATAAATTTTTAAACCTCGATAAGTAATTGCTAATATGTATAGCTATATTAGTGTTTACTTATCCATGTGTCAACAACTTTATATGTATTTTTTTACATATAGGTAAATACACGTACACGCTTAGCCAATTTTTGATAAACACCACACGTTTCAAATTGCATTATCTGCCATTGATAATGTAACTTTTGTAGAAACGGCATGAAGAGCAATGTTATGTATCATCTCATCAACTGAAGTACAGCAATCAAAAAGAAATGACACTTTATACTTTTCTGCCGCCTTTGATATCGCAGTATGAGTAACACAGTTTTGCGTCATCATTCCGCAAAACAATAACTCATCTATTTGTAGATTCTGCAGAATATCGTCAAGCTCCGTTTTTTCAAAGCTATCTGCAAATTCCTTAGATATTATTATTGGATCTGGAGAAGCTTTAAGCACTGCAGGGTGTATATCTGCTCCAGATGTACCATTATTAAAAAAAGGAGCATTATTACTAGCAACATGTTGAGCCAAAATAATTGGAATATTTTTCTCTTTAGCTCCTGAAATTGCCTTTAAAATATTTTCCAACGTTTTATCAGTATTCCAAAGCGGATATTTTCCTCCAGGGAAATAATCGTTTTGTACATCAATAACAATCAAAGCTTTATTACTCATTTTTATCTCCATATGTTTACAAATTATCAACCTATAGAAATTATGCCTATGAATAAGCTATACTTGCAGTGTCATTTACGACACATTTAATGCCAAATAAGACAATAAGGGCCATAATGAAAATAGCAATAGTCGAATATCCAGGCTCACTCAAATCCGCAATCTACGGATTATCCGAGATGTTTAATACAGCAAACATACTCTGCAAAATGCATAAAATTGAATTTAACTTCGAAATAGAAATACTGAATTCAGAGTCAATAAACAAAATACCTAAAGAGATAAATTATCAAGTCGTGATAATACCCCCGGGGATTAATCAGGATTACTACCTATCAGCTCCAATAGAACTTATCAACTGGATAATAGATAAATACAAGCAAGGATCTATTCTATGCTCAGCTTGTGCAGGAGCTTTTATAATCGCAGCGACAGGATTACTTGATAATAGAGAAGCAACAACCCACTGGAGTTTGGTTAACCTTTTTAAAGAAAAATTTAACGACATAAACCTACTGCCAGATAAAATTATTGTTAGAGATGGCGACATAATCACCGCTGGCGGTGTAATGGCATGGCTTGATCTCGGATTCGAGCTGGTTCAGCAATTTACCAAACCGGAAATAATGCGCCAGTTAGGTAAGATTTTAGTAGTAGATACCGGTCATAGAGAACAATGCTATTACCAACAATTTATACCTAATCTTAATCATGGAGACCAAACTATTATTGATACACAAAGAAAACTTCAGGCTGAATTTAACAACCAAATAAAAATATCAGAATTAGCCAAAGAAAGTTGCTTAACGGAACGAACATTCCTGCGCCGATTTACCAAAGCTACTGGAATTACTCCAAGTGAATACCTGCAAAGATTAAGAGTACAAAAAGCTTGTGATTTACTTGAAAGTTCCACAACTACATTTGAACAAATTGCATATAAGGTCGGCTATGAAGATGTTAGTGCATTTAGAAAGGTATTTATAAAGATAATGGGGTTAACCCCCAGGGAATTCAGGAAAAGATTTGTTTAATTGTCATTATCTCAAGTAGAGACCAATCAAAGTCTAACCCCGTTGATCTCATCCACTAATCTTACAAACGAATCAATAACAATCCCAGTTATACCAGACTTTACTAAAATCCTGCCGTTTTAGGTCTTCCGGACGAATAAAGAAATTAGCCACTCCAGAATCGCCCCACATTATCTGGACATCGCCATCATAATCACTATCCATCTGGAATAATAATAGCCACTCATCATTATCATTATATGGTCTAGGATCTTCTTGAGTAAAATGAGCATAACCTCCAATCTTACTACCACCTGAACTTAGAATTTCATAAAGAGACTCCATTACGTCATCAGATAAATCATCTATTGATTCAATAATATTTCCAAAACGATAATCCGAAGGAGAAACTCCTTCAGATTCTTTACTAAACACCAAAGAATACTCATGAGTCAGCGGAAGGTATTCGTCCTCTTTAAGAGATGGAAATTCATTCCTTAACAAGGCATTATCCTGAATGATATTTTCATGATAAATCACTCTATATCCATTTGGATTAGTTATTATCTGTTCTAATGTCTTTCCATCTTCTAAAAACTCTTGCCCATACAAATCATCAGAATCAATAAAAAACTGTAACATCCCTGACTTTGGATGGCCTTCCAATTCCGGAACTTCAGAAAAATTAATCTGTGCCAATAAATGCAATGGTTTTCCTGAATTGTTCTCAGGATAATCCATATCTTTGGGCCAATATGGCTTACCTCCAAATTTACTCTGCCATATAAATTCAATTGGATCTGTTCGCGGGGTTATTTTTATCACATCAAGCTTAAACTTATTTACTTTTTCCAATATATCATCAAGTTCAGAATCAGTATCTACTTGGTTTTGCAGAGTTTCTTCCTGATTGGATTTTTGTTGCCATATAAATCGATAAGCTATTATCAATAGTATTGGAATCAGAATATATAAAATGATTTTCATCTGGATTTCCCATTAAAACATTTAAGGATAAATTAAACTCTACTTTTCTAATAATTTATAGCTTAGCACAATTATGTACAACCCTATCCGCCCCCTCTTTTGTACATAGTATATTTCAGGAAGCGCAATTATAGCCCCCTTCAACTAGTTGCATAGGCCAACTATTTTTTATTGGAGACTATTTTGCTTGATAACAACCAGCTAAAAAATTTAAGACAACATCTTAGAATTCTGGAGCGGGAAATTGAAAACAATATGAGGCAGGAAAAAACCTGCTGCGGAGTACCCTTAGCTCAGTGACATGTAATCCTGGAATTGGATTTATTACAACAAACTACCGTCAAAGAACTAACCCAAAGACTGGAACTATATAAAAGCACACTCAGTCAAACTATTGATGCTCTTGAAAAAGAAGGTTGTATTTATAAGGTTGAAAACCCTGACGATAAGCGATGATTATTAATCAAATTGACTGATAATGGTCAAAAGAAAGCAAATAAAATTAACCAACAATGTAATCAATTTTATAAAACTCTATTTAGCAAAATCCCAGAAAGTAAACATGACAATATTGTTCAAAACATAGTCCTATTGGTTAGAGCAATGCATGAAATGAAAAAAACCGAACTCACCTGTGGTTGTGGAGATGGTGGATATTGTTGATTGGATAAATAAGGTCTGTCCTCCCTATTTATTTTGCAACTTACGAACACGTTTTATCACAGCAGCTTTTACTGCCTCATGAATCGTTTCTGGAAAATTGTCCGGCAACTCACTCTCTACCCTATCGAGCGCATTCTCAATATCACTAGCTACTAATTTAATTGCATTATTAATCAGTTTCTTAGGTAGACCCGCTGCTTCACCTGTTTGTACAAAATGACGTTTGGTTATTTCATCCAGTTTATAATGACGATTAGTTCCTACCGATAATGAAAGCCGCATTTGTTTTCGTTCTATCTGTCGAGCTTTTAAGCTAGATTCCACCGTCAGCACATCATAAATCGGAGTAAGATGGAAACCTCCTCCCGGATTTAAAAACAGACTAAAATTTTTGGCATGCCCATCTATCGCACCAATCAGCCAAAAGAATATCTGTGCTTTAAAAACAATCGTTTGATCCAAAGCAGCGGTATCACTTCCTTTAAACAAGCGCAATATATCGACTAAAGATGGACCGCCTTCACTTTGATATTTACGAGTGGATGGTACTGAAAGTGCCTGACAACAATCTTCCTGAGGTAAGCGTAGCAAACGACCATCTTTAGTCCACCGCCTATCAAAACGCTCAACAACTAATGTCTTAGTAGCTCCAAAAACCTGTATATCTGCCTTAGCTATCGGCAAACCAAGTGCTGCAGCTAACTTTAAGCAATAGTATTCATTCTCAACACTGTTTGAAAGATCAATACCATTAGGTAGCATTCCGATAGATGGCTTTAAAATATGAGTCGTTGGAGTTATTCCATGCGGCTTAATCCACTGATCGTTATGCCACAACAAAGCTGTTTTTTCCTGAGCCCCAGCGACCGATATTCTAAAAGCATCCCCACGATCTAACCCCAAAGGAGCTTGCGCTAATCCTTTAAGTATTTTCTCGATAGCAACTTCATCAACCAACTCACCAGAAATACTTTCGGCCTCTCCAAAATCGTCATCAACATTAATAAACTGAAGCGCACCCACGCAATCATGACCAATTGCCGCAAGCATACTATAAGCATCAACTCCCGCAGCCCCTACTCTCTCTGCTACTTTGCGTCTTAATACTTCAGAATCCGGCAGAAGATTATCAAAAACAGCAATTACCTGCTCACCACGAAAAGCATCTTCTCGCAAAGGAAGAGAAAGAGATACAGGAAACGCATGCTTCCAATCCAACCACTCATCATAATACTTAAAGGAAATAGCTCCACTTGATGCCTTTTCCAATTGCCCTACAAGACGACCATTTACCAGCACACTCAAAGGTTCATATGCACGACGTCTAGGCATTAGAATATATCCTCAATATCTATTTCGCTTCCCTTAGTTCGTTGAGTAATACGAAATTCCAAATCCAACACTGAAAGTACATTTAAAATTGTATCTAAACGAGTTGCCGGATTACCTGATTCTATCAATGAAACTGTTTCCTGGCGTAATCCTGCCAATTCACCAAACTTAGCCTGACTTAATCCAAGTTTTTTTCGTGCTTGACGAACTACATTTCCAATTTGATCCGGGGAACGTACAAGATTATTCATATAGACCTCCATTTTTTAAATTATGGCCTATATCCGATAAATTATCAATATCGGATATGGCGCATATTTTAATATTATTGTCTATATCCGATAAAAAATAAGGAATATATTTAAACCTTCATAAACTGCTGACTATATATTAAGTATAGATCAAACCCTATCCACATAAATCACATGCCCCATAGTTAAATCACTACTCAACAAATCCTTCTGCAAGTTTAAAGACCATTCACATTCAACACATTTAAACGCTGTATGTTCAACATTTGATTCCTTATTAAGGCCGCCAGGTACATTTATAAATTTTATATGCTGCTGTTTAATATACTTGGTGCTAAATACAACAGTATAAGGCCTTCCGCCAATTTTCTTAAAACCGTTTGAACACTGAGGATTATTACAAGTGAAAAAAGCCTTAGGTAACACATTAAAGTTTATTCTGGTGGAAACTTCATCGCTACCTTCATAGTACAATTTCGCTAGCTTTTGAAAAATTGCCCAATTTGCAACTACAACATCCTTTGCTTCCTGCCCAACTCTAGATTCATCAAAATCACCTGATAAAATAACAGCCTGATAACTTTGCTTATCTTTTAGGTTAATTTTAGGACGACTGCGGACTCCCCTCTTACCACTTTCAATTATATAAACTGGCCATCCACTTTCATGCATAGTATGAAAAGAAAATTCATAATCTGTTCTCAATTGTGTCTTAACTATCTTAGTTATTTCCTGAGAAGATAGATTCTTTACGATATGCGAGTCATCTTTTTTAAATTTAAAATAAACGGTCATTTTTAGTCCATTAAATATTAATGCCTTAAGACAATTAACAATACTTAAGATATGGACATAAGGCAATATATTATTTCATGGATAGTGACTTAGAGAGAATATACAAGTAAGGCAATCCTCATAGCAAGCAGAAAAATTTCTCGTATCAGTTGTAAATTCATAATCTCCATCATCAGAGTAATAACTACAAGTCGCTTTTTTCCCAATCCAACCGACATTGTTCTGCCCAACTCTAGATTCATCAAAATCACCTGATAAAATAACAGCCTGATAACTTTGCTTATCTTTTAGGTTAATTT
>JAWSVC010000003.1:0-83715 GCA_033852075.1 Gammaproteobacteria bacterium
CATTTAAAAATTCTTAAACCAGTTTGCCTCAAACAGCCTCTTCTCCCAAGGCCTCGTCCAAAGCAGACGCGCATTCTACACTTTAGAGGAAATACGTCAATAGTATTTATCATTATTTATTAATAATATATTTTTTACTTCAAATAAGCCTTTGAATTAACATGTTTTATCACAGATAGATTTCTGGAGTTGAATGCACATTTGCACCCGGCACTCGACTCGGAAGAAGATTGCTAATCTACACTATTAATTTATTGTCATTCCTTCATTGTATCCATACATTTCAGGGTAAACCTTAATTACACCTTCTGCATGCTTCGCAATAAATTGCATTAAAACAAATCCTAATTCATACGGTTTTTCAAAAAATAGCGCATGCGCAGCTTCCTTTATAACCACCAACTCAGAACCAGGAACTTGGTTATGCATAATTTCTGACGACTTTACCGGCTTTATTAGATCATGCTCACCGGCAACAAATAGCGTTGGGCAATCTATCTTATTTAGGTGGTGAGTTATTTTTTCATCTGAACGCAGTCGTGCAAACATATCACACAGTTTTATTTGTCCTTTAAAAAATTCCAATGTGCAAATATCAGCAAAAGCTACTTCGCTTTTTGCTATGATTTCCTGGTTTTCTTCTATGAATTTATTGCCATATACATCAGGCATTAGCTCTTGATAAAATTTATGCCCCATTAATTTTGTTGCAGCAAAAGGCTCTTCTGAACAGGTTATTTCTATAACCGCATCTACCGCTTTATTTTTCCATCGCCAAACCTGACGCAACATTAGCTCAGATGCTTCAGGAGCTGATGAAATGACTGACAGGCTTTTCACTTTATACGGATGAAGCAATTGAAACCACATCGCAATCTCACCACCCAAGCTTGAACCAATTATATGGGCATTTGCTATTTCTAATTCCTCCAATAACTGGTAAAGATCTTCAGCCATGGTCCTAAAAGAAAAACCATCACCATCTATCACTTCAGAGAACCATTGCCCCCTAAGATCATAAGTTACAATTTTGTAGTCAAATTCAAGTTGTTTTTTCACCTGATTCCAGGACTCCAACGGGCTTGCAATTCCATTTATAAATACAATAGTTTCTTTAGCTTTGTCATCACCAGTTACTTCGTATCTACAATCAAAGCCATTAATTTTAATAATTGCCATATAACTACCAAGATTTAATTATTGAATATAACCTATAAATAATATAATTATTAAACCAAACATTAGAGATTATTGATATATTAGACATCTACAAAATCCCCCAATTATGTTTACCTACTGTTAACAATATTTTATCTAGGATATATACTTAATATTAACGAAGTTTGTTTTAATACTTTAAATCTAAAATCCAGATTCGCCCAGCAAAACATAAAAATATTTATTTCACTAAAGAAGACAAATTACATTTAACCATTAATTTTATTGGTAACGCCGATATCGACACAGTTAGATCTATAGTTTCAGATTTTAAATTTACTTCATTTAATATTGAAATTGATCACTTGGACATATTTTCAACCAAAAGTGGCGGAGCAATTTTTTGGGCCGGAATCAAGAAAAACCGCCAGATTGAACAACTTCAGAAAAATTTGGCTTCTATATTTTATAAAACCAATATACCAAGCGATTCAAAACGATTCGTCCCTCATATAACGCTAGCGAGAAGCAGGAATTTTATTCCAAAATCAATTATTGAAATGTTTAAACATAACCAGCAAATACATGAAAAATTATCATTTGAAGTTAAAAACTTTAAACTTTTTAACTCAATCAATAAAGAAGGGGGAAATAATTATAGGTGCGAAAAAGTTGTTGTGTGTACTAATTAACCCGTTTTAATCATCAAATTTTTCTGAATATTCTGCAATACTACTTACACACATGCTAAGGTCTTGAAGAATCCCGTTTTTGATACTGTAGATCCAACCATGTATTGATAAGCACTGCCCTGACTTCCAGGCATTTCTAACTATCGTGGTATTACATACATTTTTGACCTGTTCAACGACATTTAGCTCGCACATTTTTTCCATTTGCGCTTCTTTGTCAGGTAAAGAATCAACTTCCGCTTTATGATCTCTATAAATATCTTTGATGTTCTGCAACCAGTTATCAATCAATCCATGCTCAGTTCCATCCATAGCCGCATGAACTCCTCCACAACCATAGTGACCACAAACGATAATGTGTTTCACCATTAATACATCAACCGCATATTGAAGAACAGAAAGACAGTTCATATCTGAGTGCAAAACCAAATTGGCAATATTGCGATGTACAAAAATTTCCCCCGGCATCATTCCTACAATTTCATTTGCGGGAACTCTGCTATCAGAACAGCCAATCCACAAGTATTCAGGTTTTTGTTGCGCTGATAACTTTTCAAAAAATTCAGGATCAGACTGCTTAATATCATCTGCCCACTTTTTATTATTTTTGAAAACTTCCTCTAATACCTTCATGTACAAATCTGCTTTAGAACATTAATACAAAAGTAGGTTAGCAAACTTTTAGTTTAATACCCAAGGTTTTTGTCATCGAAGACTTTTGTTTTTAATTGCAGCTTTTGTAATGGCATCACGATAATTTCATTAATAGAATCTTGACGGTTACTATCATAAACCTCAACAAACCAATAATAATCGGCATCAGATTCCAGATTTTTATACACGATTTGCTCTCCAATATTTAACCCTGTTTCTGGCATTCCGTTGCGAATTAGTATATTGCTGTGGTAGATAATATTATCGTAAATAAAGGGAAGACTATCATCTACAGCAAGATTAAAATTGTAATAACCATTTTCCGGCAATATTGACCATTCAAATACAGGCCTAAATAGATAGTTTTCATCTGTTTCCATAGTTCCAATAGGAAGAAATTCAGGTGCTGTAGTATCTAAGTAGGCTCCCATTAAAGTATTTTCGTCGTTTAATATTGTTGTTTTCTGACTGTTGTAACCACTTTCCAAAATCACACTTACTGTATATTGTCCATTCTCTAGTATTCCTTTTGGTTCTACAACCTGAAACCACATTCCTCTTTTATAGGGAACATGACCGTTTAGATAAAAATTATTGAAATTAATACCGGTATTAATCTTACGAGAATAACCATTTGGGCCTTCCACCAGAATCGATTTCACCTCTGATGGTGAGTAATAAATCAACATCTCTGGTTTTACGGCAACCGTTAGCAAACCAAGTTTTTTCTTATGAAAAATAGTAGAAAATTGGGGATTTATTTGGTCTCCATGCAAATCAAAATACACATTTGCGACCATAAATGTATGAATAATATTGTAATCACGATTATCGTTATTGGCATATGCTTGTACGGTGATAACCAATAAAGGAATAAGAACAAAAATATTTAAGCTTTTCATAGCAGTCTCCCTGCCATATTGATACTTAAATGTTCTTCCTATTTTATATAACTTACAATTGAATAATTATTTTAATGAAGTGAGTTTTATTCAACCAAATATAATTTTTCCTTATAATTTATTGTGCAGGGAGCACCTCCCCCTGCACAATGTTTATAGTTTACTGAAGAGCTATTTGATGGTCACCAGTAATATCAGTACTGTTAATATACTGAGTCGATCCCGTTACAAAAAGTCTATAATCTTTAGTAAGATAGTGAGCTGTTGAATATAATTCAACTTCGACTGTATAAGTTGCATTCGCATTTACAGGAATTTGTATCCAATCTACATAATCACCAGAATTTGAGGTTGCAACTACGTTACCTTCATTATCTTTAACAACCACATCAAAATCATCCAAAGTATATTCAGGCATTAATAGTATTGTTACGTATTGCGCTTCAGCAGAGTTGATAACGAAACTATCTATTTCTGAATAAGGATATTTAATATAGCCCTCAACCATAAATGATGTATCATTATCTAGCTTTTGCTTCGCATAAGCTTCATCATAATTTTCATACAGTTCATAGGTACGAACAGCACCAGCATAATCAACATCAACAGTTCTAACTTCTACATCCTGCTCAACATAACGACCATCATAATCAGTTGCATAGCCATGCGCACCAATTGGACCAAGAGGACCTAATGGGCCTAGTGCTCCTAACGGGCCAACCGGGCCAAGTACAGTCCAAACACCACCTGCTTGTAGTTGTTTACTAAAATCATTAATTGCAGGAAGATCATAATTATAAGCTTGATAACTTAAAGGACCATTTGGACCTAAAGGACCTTCTTCACTCAATGGTCCATCATGATCGGTCAAATCATCTGACCATTCTGACCAATCACCAACAGCGCTCATCCAATATGACACATTCCATGTATTGTCACCAACTGGTCCAAAAACGCCCAAAGGACCATATGGGCCAATCGGCCCATAATAACCAAGGGAGCTATCATCATCTAAATATTCTTCTGCATTTGAAGGGGTATTTACTGCAGGCGATACTGAAATCAAACTACCATCCAGCATCTCGACAGAACGAGCAGAAACATAGGTTTCTGCAGCATTCGCTGCTACAGATAATGACAATGTAATAATAAATAAACTAAATTTCTTAAAAATAAATCTCATTAAAAAGCCTCGTATTAGTATTTGCTAATGCCCTTATATTAAATACGAGAAGCAATCTTATGTCAATACTTTTATATGTATTTTTTTACATATGCCAGCATTTTTATTAAAGCTTGTAACAAAACATGCTACCAAGCATATAAAACAAAAATTATTATTTATTTATTAATCGCCTAACCATCCTGTATACAGTACCAGATTGTTCGCCATCTCTAGTTGCATAATCTACCCCTCCATTATTAACATACCCCCAAAAATCATAGCACCCCCTTGGATTAAAGGGCTTGGTAGTCTTTTTTAATTGCGGATACAAGACGATAATATTATTTGCTTCTGCAACCTCATTTAAACCGATATTCTCAACGATTGTTTTTCTTATCTTTGAATAGGGTGGATGATCAAATTCGGGATTATCATTTTTCCTATCTTGAGGAACCATATTGTATCCTTGTTGACAACCATGAAAGAAAATATGGATATGGCATTTTTCACTTTTACACTGCAAAGGAACATATACATATCCTTTATCTGCCATTCCATTTAATTTATCACCAAAAAACTCAGTTTGATCAAACTCTAACAATTTCCCTTTAGAGTCATGTTTTTGAGGATTAAAGTTCCCGTAAATATGAGCCATCATATCGAAGGCACCATCAATCCCACAGTTACTAATCCAAGGAGGCTCAGTATCTGATTCACACAAATTACCAAAATCTTTGGTTGGAAATGCATGTCCTGCTTTTTGAAGTATTTTCAACTTTATTCTATCTTCTGGCACTCCTGCCATTTGATACCATAATTTAGTTTTTTCAGCCGCATTCAATTTTACAGTAGGATCAATACCACCATGAAAAATATAAACGCGATCTTCTTTTAAATTCTTGAGCCGAGCTATTTTCCCACTTTCTTCCAGACTCTTTGCTTCCAGTAACAAATTTTCTATGTATTCATCATCCATAGAATCTGCAGATGATGTACATTTGCTTACAGCTGTTCCTAAATTTCCTCTTGAACACAAGTATGGTCCGGCAGAAAAAATTCCGACTCCATCGACAATATCAGAATAAGCGACATGAAACTGCCCCGCCATAAAACCACCAGAGGATAGTCCCGAAACCGTAATGCCATCTGCATATGCAGAAAGTGATGGCAAAGGATCATATAACATAGATTTTGGTACGGAAGTTATTGCTATAAGCAAGATAAAAACTACTAAAACCCTAACCTTGGAAATTATTATTCTAGCTTTCATTTGATTTCCCCCATATGGTCATTACTAATGAAGATGAGCCAATAAAATACGTTAATGCAGCGCTTATTAGTAAAAACTTCCCTCCTGCCTGATCTAAATTCCAAAGCCCTGTAAACATTTGCCCCAAAGCAGATAGAAATATTACTAAGCGCATAAAAGAAAAACCGTTATGCGCAAGTTTTATCGCATGGGATTTTATTATGCCTTTTAGGTTATCAATATTTTTAAAATCTACTCGTTTAATATCTCTTAGTTTCCCAGCGATTCCAGCTCGAAAACAATAAACACTAAAAATATAAAAAAGACCTATATACAAAGCCCATCGATTCTTCGTAAAAAAGAACCTTATTGGAACAACTTCTTTATATTCTTCCAAAAGATAAAACGGATCTGTTAATACCATTTGAATCTTTTCCGGAAAATCTGATTGAAAAAGAATATCAAGATAGCTGCTTAAATAATTTTCCAATAGAACAATAACAACCGCACCAATTACTGATCCGTAAATTGACCCTTTACCCCCGACAATAACGACGATCAAAATCATCAACATTATCTCAATATTAAGAAAGGTATTTGGAACAGCAATCTTTATCCAGGATGCATAAAGAATTCCAGCCAAAGAGGCAATAACCGCAGCAATAATTACTACTAAAATTTTATAGCTATTTACTTTATATCCAATTGCAGCGCATCTAAATTCATTTTCTCTTATTGCTTGCAGAGTTTTTCCAAATGGAGAACTAACAATTCTTAACATGAATAGAAATAACGCCAATGATACAAAAAAGATAAAGTAGTATGCTTGGATTCTATATTCTGCCCCATCAAACACCTGAACCTTGTTCAAAAAGAATTCAGGCATTCCTTTTTCAAAAATCAATCCATCTAATCCACCGGTAATTTCTGATAATTTAACTACGAATGAAAGTGCTCCGAAAGCAAGAGCAAAAGTAACCAGAGTGAAATAGATATTTTTTATTCTAATTCCAATAAGGGCCAATATAAAAGCCAGTAAAGCAGATAATGATGTGGATAATATTATCGCAATAATAACATTACTCCAGCCTGAATCGGCATCACGCATTATTATTGCCAATGAATAAGCGCCGATGGCAAAAAATACACTATGGCATAATGAAATTATTGCAGTATATCCAATTAGCAAATCATAGCTTGCGGCAAGAATCATAAACACCATAATCTGAACCATTGCCTTCATAGCTCGTTCACTGTATGAAATACCAATAAGCTCAAAAAGGAATGGTGCTGTTAATAAAACTAAAAATATCCCAAAAAGTAATACTGCCAATGTCTTACTACCAACTTTTTCTCCGGAAATTATTCTATTCATTGCTATTCCCTCCTACGGGGGCTAACCCTTCCGGACACCACAACAAGATAGCAATCATTACAATAACTGCTGACATTCCTCCAGCTAATGGAGGATAGATTCCATTCATATAATTTTGAGCCAACATCAATAATATTGAGCCAATAAGACACCCCTTTATTGAGCCTAACCCTCCAATAATCACTGAGACCATAACCACTAATAAAATATCATCAGACACCGCCAACGATAATGAACGATTATTTAACGAATATAGACTCCCCCCTATAGCGGCATAAATATTTGCCATGATAAAGACCATAATAAAAATGGTTTTTACTTTATATCCAAAAGCCTCAACCATATCTTTATTCTCTACTCCTGCTCGAATAAGAAGACCAAAGCGAGTTTTTATCAACACCAAATAGGTGAAAACAAAAATAGCCAACCCAACAACACCTGAAAGTATCCTTGAATATAGTATTCCTATCCCACTATCCCATGACTCAAATAATGTAAGCTGCCCTTGAAGAAACTCTGGTTTTCTTATTCTTGGAGTACTTCCACCATAAAAAACGAGTAAGACTTCTATCATTATCACAGCAACGCCTAAAGTAATCAGGATTTGTGCAGGCTGATCTTTATAAACTGTACTGACAATATATTTTTCATAAAGCCACCCTGCCAAAGCAAGTATCATTGAAGCAAAAGCTATTCCTGCAATTAATAAAATAACTGCATTAAATATGTTTTCGCCATAAAACAACCCTTCACTCGATATAATAGTTTTCTCAACAGGAGGTATTACACCTGGCATAGGGGTCCAATACACCGTTTCAACTGCTCTGTACGCAGCATTAATTTTGAATATAAAATGCCAACAGATAAAAGAACCAAGAGCAATAAAGGCTCCATGAGCCAAGTTGATAACGCCAATAAGCCCAAAGATCAGGGTCATCCCAGACGCAAGAATAAAAATCAAAAATCCCATAGTTATTCCTGCAAATGTCAGTTCTATCCAATTCTTACTCCAATCGGAAAAAACCACGGATATCCCAACATCTCCACCTAACTGTATAGCCTGAACGAGCAGCCCAATGAAATATGCGCCCAAAGAAAGTACTAATAAAGATAACGCGCTTTTGTTCCCCAAAAGCCTTTTAATAGTAGAATTGGCCATGTCCACTCCATATATAATTATTATTTCCTTTTTCCAGGCTAATAATAAAAACCTATATCTAACAGTGCCAAAAGTAATGATTTAAGTTTATTTTCTAATTTGGTTCCAATGCGCCTACAGATGGACTCCCCATGTCCCTACTGTTTCCGGCAAAATCTCTATCAAAATCAAAATCTGTAAAGATATTGCTTGGAAGGATATCCGATATATCTTGTCCGGCATTTGCTGAATATCCATTTGTCAACGGAATATAATTTCCTGCAGAAGGATTAATTAGAATTTGAGCAAGATCTTCCTGAACTATTTCATTACCACTTGGCTGCCAACCATATTGACTACTTTGACACCACATTAAACCGGTATAAATATTATTATCGCGATCAACAGTTGCTCCATCCGGAGGGCAAAAGCCATCGATAATATTATTTTTCACAACAAAATCAGCCCCATAATTCCCAACAATTATTGAAGTTGATGGATCACTATTAATAAAGGTGTTATTGGCTATAATCCAGGTACCACTGGATTCATCACCAAACTCATTTACCGCAATTCTGCTAATAGACGCATCGACAATATTGCTATAGATAGTTATGTTATTGCTTCTTTGCAACGTGATATAACCCAATGAATCATGAATATAATTATTAGCGATCAACACATCATTAGACCAAAGATAAACAGTAATGGTATTCGCATGACTTCCACTACAACCACTTACTTCATTATTTATTATCGAACTTTGCTCAGCATAATAATAACTAATTCCTGTTTGCCCAGGCTTATAAATCACATTATTTTCTACTACGGTTCTTATGGGATAAGTTAAAAATATACCCTTATTCCTTACATTCTCAGTAACCGTATTTGATTCCACAACACAACCATTACAGCCTGACAAATAAATACCTCCATAACCTCTGGTTGCATGGCGATTAAAACGAACGTCATTATCTTTGACGATTATTCCGTTTATTTCGCCTCCTTGACTAACAGAACCAATACCAACCCCATGAATTAGATCACTCCCAGTATAACGCTGCACTTTTAATCCCTGTATCGTTACATAACTTTGTCTATTAATATTGATGCCGAAATTACGTGCTGAATAACGGATTGAATTATCACTCATAACCCCATCAAAGGGCCATAGATATACTTTACGAGTACCATCTTGTTCTAAGTTATAATTTACCGAATATTCACCGGGATTATCAATTTGATGTACGCCGTTGTAGATCGAATATTTACCTTCTCTATCGTCATAAGCCGGCGCATCTGTCTCTGCAAATGTTATTACATGATTACCATTATCGTAGGAATCAATTTTCCTAAACTCTACTCTATTATGAGTTACCCACATTAGAGCGTATGCATCTTCCCAAAAATCAGCTTCATATCCTGAAAATGTATCAGCATCAGTCAGTGAAATTAATGTCTGCGCACCTATATCAATTGAGTAGTAATTTTCAATATCATCAACATAAAATGGATCAGGCATGTCTGGCTCTTGAGATACAACCAACATCTCATCACCTTGAAACAAATTTGCTACTAAAGCCGTTGTATTTTCCGCATCTTCTACAGGAATATAAGAATAATAAATATTTTGCCAATTACTATTGCCACCACATTCTGATGCTGACGAACATTGAATCCACCCATTTAAATAATTTCCACCTTCAAGAATAACCTCTTCCCCTGCATATGCGGCAAAAATAATAGGAGCTTGCACCTCTCCACTTTGAGAAAGAGTAACCGATTCTTTATATTCACCTGCCCGGATATATATAGTATCCCCAGGCTCCACAACTGACGCAGCATGAGAAATTGAGCACCAGGCATTATCGATTGTATTTTCAATTTTAGTAATTTCATCGCTACAACTTCCACACACACCATCAATATCTACAAAATAAATACTGTCTCCTTGAGGATGTTCGCAGGATAAATTCAGATCTTGATCGGTGGTAACCGTAACGATATTTGAATTTACCGAGGAGTTTTCTTCCGTTACCCCTCTCACTCTTACGTAGTATTCTGTAGATGCTATTAGTCCATTAATAACATAATTTAATTCTCCAGAACTTGCGCTATATACTTGAGAAAAATTATGTCCATCGATACTAATTTCAACTACAACATTAGAAAATTCCTCATCACCACTATCCCACTCAATTTGCAACGAATTACTATCTAAAGCAGTAGCTGACAAAACTTGCGGAGCCTCAAGATTTGGAGATGTTTGCCCACCTGTACCGTCATCCCCCGAATCATTGGACGTACCGCCACCACCGCAACCTACAAGAGAAAGACAAGAAAAAAGAATTACTACCAAGAAATATCCAAATGATTTTTTATGCATATCCATTTGCTCTTATTATTTTGTTTTAATTTATATTCTTTTTTATGAACACTATCTTTAATGCTTTAAAAGCGTCTAAATCGTGCATTATTTACCATATCACAGATAATCCAGAATGAAATAAAAATTAGACTAAGGTTGCATAGTAACCGAAATCTGGCACAACAAAAAAGCCAGTACCGGTGACTATGATCACCAGTACTGGCTTTTAGAATCTATCTTTCCAGCTAAGCAGCTAAAAAAATTATTTTACCTTTTCTTTGATTCGAGCAGCTTTACCGCTTAGATCACGTAGGTAGTATAGTTTAGCACGACGTACATCACCACGACGCTTAACTGTAATACTTTCAATAAGTGGGCTATATGTTTGAAAACATCTTTCAACACCCTCACCGTAAGAGATCTTACGTACTGTGAAAGCAGAGTTCAGGCCACGATTTTTCTTTGCGATAACAACACCTTCAAACGCCTGAAGTCTTTCACGCTCGCCTTCTTTTACTTTAACTTGAACAACAACAGTATCACCTGCACCAAACGCAGGGATCTCTTTGTTCATCTGCTCTTTTTCAAGCTCTTGAATGATGTTACTCATTTTCTTAAACCTCTATGTGTTTACCGTGTTAATTAGCCGTTGTTTCCTGTAAATATTCTTCCAACAGCTGCTTACTTTTTGTATCCAATTCATTAAGTGTTATAAGATCCGGTCTTCTGATCCAGGTTCTACCAAGAGCCTGTTTCAGCCGCCACTCATCAATACTTTGATGATTTCCACCTAGAAGAACTTCCGGGACTCTCATCCCTTCAATCTCTTCTGGCCTCGTATAGTGTGGACAATCCAGCAGTCCTTGCATAAACGAGTCCTGTTCGGCTGACTCTGAATCACCCAGAGCCCCTGGGAACATTCTGACAACGGCATCAATCACTACCATTGCCGCCAGTTCACCACCACTTATAACGTAGTCACCAATCGACCACTCTTCATCGACCTCTGATTCGATGAAGCGCTCATCTATACCTTCATATCTGCCAGCAATCAAAATCAAACCTTTCTTGGCAGATAGTTCCTTAACTCCACTTTGATCTAATTTACGACCTTGCGGGCTAAGATAGACTACATGAGCATCAGGTGCTGTGGCCTTAGCATCTATTACTGCATCACGGAGTGGCTTATATTTCATAACCATTCCCGGGCCACCGCCATATGGACGATCATCCACTGTTTTATGGCGATCTTCCGTATATTCTCTTGGGTTCCAAAGTCCTAGTTCTACTATACCTTTCTCAGCGGCTCTTCTGACTACCCCGTGTCTGATCACTGTTTCGACCATCTCCGGAAATAACGTCACCACGTCGATTTTAAAGGTCATTAGAATTCTGGATCCCAATCTACCTGCATCTCTCCAGCCTCAAGATCTATGTTTTTGATTACTTGCCCCTGAATAAACGGCACAAGTCTTTCTTTATTTCCCTCTTTATGATCCTTCACAACCATTACGTCGTTTGACCCGGTTTCAAATAGGCGCTCTATTTTACCAAGAGAGGTTCCATCAATACATTTGACTTCAAGTCCTTCAAGATCGAACCAGTAATATTCATCTGGTTCAAGATCATCCAACTCTTCTCTTTTTACAGCTATATCGCAGTCAATAAGCTTTGCTGAGCGATCTCTATCTTCATAACCTTTTATTTGGACAATCACAGTTTTACCATGCTTTTGTCCTTGGAGAATCTCAATTTCTTGCCATTCACCAGCCATCTTCAGATACCACTTCTTATAATTAAGGATATCTTCTCGTTGTCTGGTATGGGAAAAAATCTTAACCCACCCTTTTACACCAAACAGCCCTGAGATTCGCCCTAATACTACATATTTTTCCACGATCTCAACCCTGTTCAGGTGTATTAAGCAGCTGCTTCTTCAGTAGCTACTGCAGATTTCTTAGCTTGCTTGATTAGCTGCTTTACACGATCAGTTGGCTGTGCACCTTTCTCAATCCAGCTTTGAACTTTTTCAAGATCAAGTCTAAGGGTAACTTCTTGACCCTTAGCAACTGGGTTAAAGAAACCTAGGCGCTCAATGTAACGACCGTCGCGACGAGCACGCACATCTGCTACTACTACATGATAGAAAGGACGTTTTTTAGCGCCCCCTCTTGATAAACGAATAACGACCATATGTCTTTTTGACCTCTTTTCTTGTCTAATGGCAACACCAAATCACTCGGTGGCTACCGAAATAGACGGGGAATTTTACTAGATTTTCACAAAAAGTGAAGGACTAATTGCAATAATCTTCTCTTTTTTCGAATATTTCTCGGTTTTTGAGAAAAATCCTATAAAAAATACTCAGCTCTTTCTGCAAACAAGCTCGTAGACATGAATGTCGACGGCCAGCTACATGAATGTACTTACAGCGCTTATAAACAAAGAAGGGTTACATACCCATAAATCCGCCAGGACCACCCATCCCAGGAGGCATCCCTCCAGGCGGCATTCTTCCTGCCAAACCGCGCATTAGATTCTTCATTCCACCCTTTGAGAACTTCTTCATCATCTTCTGCATCTGAGTAAACTGTTTCAATAAACGATTTACATCTTGAATCTGCGTACCTGAACCGGCAGCAATTCTCTTTTTTCGCGACCCTTTAATTACATCTGGGAATTTTCGTTCATGCTTGGTCATGGAATTAATAATGGCTATCATGTGCACGGTTTGCTTATCATTCACCTGATTTTTAACTTCGTTTGGAATCGCGCCCATTCCAGGCATCTTATCCATTAATGAAGTTATACCACCCATCTTATTCATCTGATCAAGTTGGTCTTTGAAATCTGAAAGATCAAAACGCTTACCTTTTTTAAGCTTTTTAACTAGCTTTTCAGCCTTTTTCTCATCTAGATTTTGCTGGGCTTCTTCAACAAGCGAAAGCACATCACCCATACCCAGTATTCTGGATGCCATTCTATCTGGGTGAAATTTATCTAGAGCCGTGATCTTTTCGCCAACCCCAAGATATTTAATCGGTTTACCAGTAATCTCTCTAATAGAAAGTGCCGCACCACCTCTTGCGTCACCATCTGTCTTGGTAAGAATTACACCTGTTAATGGCAGTGCATCGTTAAATGCTTTTGCTGTATTGGCGGCATCCTGACCGGTCATACTATCGACTACGAACAGGGTTTCAACTGGATTGACAGCGGCATGCAGATCTATGATCTCGCGCATCATATCTTCATCAACATGAAGACGACCAGCAGTATCTATTAGCAACGCATCAAAGAACCCTTTTTTGGCGGCATCAATAGCAGCATTAGCGATCTCAATTGGCTTATCATTTGCGTGACTTGGAAAGAACTCAACTTCTACCTCTGATGCTAAGGTTTTAAGCTGTTCGATCGCTGCTGGACGATATACATCACAACTAACAACCATTACTTTTTTCTTCTGTCTTTCTTTTAGACGAAGAGCCAGCTTGGCAACACTTGTTGTTTTACCTGCACCTTGAAGACCAGCTACCAGCACAACCGCAGGAGGACGAGCATTTAAAACCAGCTCTTCACTCTCGTCACCACCCATTACGGCAACAAGTTCATCATTTACGATCTTGACCAGGGCTTGACCAGGAGTCAGGCTTTTAATTACCTCTTCACCTACTGCTTTCTCTTTTACCTTGTCGATAAACCCTTTAACTACAGGCAAAGCAACATCAGCCTCAAGCAGCGCCATTCTAACTTCACGCAGAGTTTCTTTTACATTGTCTTCGGTAATTCTTCCTTGACCACTGATCTTTTTCAGCGTCGAGGAGAGTCGATCAGTCAAATTCTCAAACATTTTTTCACCTTGAACTTATTCAAGCTCTTTTTATTACAAGAGGAAATTGGCTTGTCATCTACGACAAAACAGTGTGGCAGATACTATCACATTTAATCTGCAAAGTATTCATGCTAATATCAAAGAATTAGATGATAACAAAGGACAAACTTTCTTGAACAGCATCCCTTCTGAAGCAATATTTTTTATTTTGCTGCTTTTGGTAATTTTCTCTGGATTTTTCTCCGGCTCCGAAACTGGCCTAATGAGCCTAAATCGATTCAAATTAAAGCACCTATCAAAAAAAGGTCACAAGGGTGCAAAACGTGCATCAAAATTACTGGAAAGGCCTGACAGACTCATCGGCGTAATACTTTTAGGTAATAATTTTGTTAATGTTTTAGCTTCAGCGCTAGCGACTATTCTAGCCATTAGAATTTGGGGTGACGAGATTGGCATACCAATCGCAACCTTTGGACTTACTCTCATAATATTAATCTTTTCCGAAGTCACCCCAAAAACACTGGCCGCATTACACCCGGAAAAGGTTGCATTCTTTTCATCAATTATTCTGCAATATCTTTTAAAAATACTTTATCCATTGGTGTGGATGGTTAATTTTATCGCCAACAATATACTTGCCATCTTTAACATTCGACTAAATAAAAAACAAGGCCAAACCCTAAGCCGCGATGAGCTTAAAACCGTTGTAAAAGAGACCGCTGTTATGATTCCGGTTCGCCATCAACAGATGCTGGTAAATATTCTGGATCTTGAGGCGGTTACAGTTAATGACATTATGATTCCACGCAATGAGATTTACGGCATTGACCTTGATGATGATTGGGATGATATTGTAGATCAATTAAATCACAGCATGTTTACGCGCATTCCAATTTATCAGCAAGATATTAATAAAATCTGCGGGATCTTACATATGCGTAAGATTATTAACAAATTAGCCGCTGGCGATTTTACCCGAGAAGACCTGGAAGAGACGATGCGCAAACCTTATTTCGTCCCAGAAGATACACCACTAACCACTCAACTTGCCAACTTTCAGCACACCAAACGCAGAGTTGGATTTATCGTTGATGAATACGGTGATATTTTAGGAATGGTTACTTTGGAAGACTTATTAGAAGAGATTGTCGGTGAATTTACCACAGACCCAGGCAGCACCCATAGCGAGATTATTCCGCAAGATGATGGCACCTATCTGGTTGAAGGAAGCACCAACACCAGAGAACTTATTAAGGCTCTTAACTGGGAGCTGCCTCTAGACGGCCCTAAGACTTTGAATGGCCTAATACTAGAGTATATGCAAACAATCCCAAGCGCAGGAACGAACCTTTTACTATATGGACGCCCAATAGAGATCGTTCAAGTACAGTCAAATGCGGTAAAAATGGCGCGAATACAACCAAAATTGAAAAACCTTCAAGCTACAACTTGAAGTGACCAACTTGTTCAACTAACTTTAATTAGTAGAACTAATTTACAGGACTCGGTATGTCTGAAGCAAACTCAAATGAACGTCGCAGCTTTTCACGCGTCACTTTTGACGCCCCCGCAAAATTAACCTTACCAACAGGAGAAATTATTGAGACCAAGATCCACGATCTGTCTCTAAAGGGCGTAATGCTAGAGATAAATACTGGAAATAAGTTAGAAAACGGTTCATATCAACTTACTCTTACCTTGTCCGAAGATATATGCATAAATATGGATATCAGTCTTTCCCATCAAGAGGTTAGTCATGCAGGTTTTATTTGCGATTATATTGACGTTGATAGCATGACTCATCTGCGCCGTTTGGTTGAACTAAACATGGGCGATGTTAGCCTTCTTGATCGTGAATTTCATCAGCTTGGAAGTCAGCTTAAGTAGGCCAAACAGTATAACCCATAGCAAAAAAAAAGGTTCATCGTCATACCAGCTAAGACCCACTGCTGTACGGTAAAAATAATTTATAGAATCAAGATGGCTGAGCCCTTCGACTACGCTCAGGATAAACCAAGGCCGAAGTTTCACTGATCCTATAAAATTTCTCTTGACCCTTCGGCTACGCTCAGAGAGCTTGAAAAATTTAAAGTCAAAAACCTAAAATCCCGAGATACTCAGTGCCTGTTCCAAGCGATCAACCGTAACAATTTCCATTCCGCTAATAGAAGATTTTTTCGTTGGTGCATTCTGTTTAGGAATAAACGCCTTAGTAAAACCATGTTTTGCTGCTTCCTTAAGCCTGTCTTCACCACCTTGAATCGGACGAATTTCTCCAGATAGACCAACTTCGCCAAAAGCTATAGATTTTTGCTCAAACGGGCGATTTCTGTAACTGGATAGAATTGCCATAATCACAGCCAGATCACTCCCGGTCTCACTAACCTTAACCCCACCCACAACATTTACATAAACATCCTGATCATACATTGGAATCCCAGAATGCTTGTGCAATACCGCCAACAACATCGACAATCGGTTTTGTTCAAGACCAAGGGTTACTCGACGCGGATTAGCCAGATGACTCTCGTCAACCAAAGCCTGAACCTCCACCAACATTGGCCGGGTTCCTTCTCTGGTCGCCATTACAATACTCCCTGGCACTTCCTGCTCATGACTGGATAAAAATATTGCAGATGGATTACCGACCTCTTTTAGACCACTATCTGTCATGGCAAAAACACCAAGCTCATTAACAGCACCAAAGCGATTCTTTACCGCACGAATCAAGCGATAACGACTACCGCTATCGGACTCAAAATACAGCACGGTATCCACCATATGCTCAAGAACTCGTGGCCCAGCAATTGCGCCATCCTTAGTAACATGACCAACCAAAAAGATTGTAGTTCCGGTCTGTTTGGCAAACCGTACCAATTGCGCAGATACCTCTCGCACCTGTCCAACAGAACCAGGAGCAGATTGCAGCTCATCCGAGTAGATAGTCTGAATCGAATCGACCACCATAATCTTAGGTTTTTCCTGCTGCACGATATTAATCATCTGACTAACTGATGTTTCGGTCAGCAATTTAATTTTGTCGGCATCTAGATTAAGTCGCTTGGCACGCATGCTCACCTGACGCAGCGACTCCTCACCTGTCACATATAATACTGATTCTTCTTGAGCAACATTTGCCAAAGTCTGTAAAAGAATGGTTGATTTACCAATACCTGGGTCTCCACCTATAAGCACCACAGAACCCAACACCAGACCGCCGCCCAAAACCCGATCCAGTTCACTCATCTTGGTGGATATTCTTGGATCTTCGGTAAGCTCTACACTGGCAATAGATAACACTGCCTGCTCACCAGCATAACCTTTAAATCTTGGATTGGCATTTTTCTTAGGGTCTTCTTTAACGGTTTCTACCAGAGAATTCCAGGCACCACAGTCGGCACACCGTCCTGACCACTGAGGATAATCTGCCCCACATTCGGAGCATCTGTAACTGGACTTTTTCTTTGCCAAAACTATCCCCTGTGTTTTTTACTTGATTTTAAATTCAACGCGCAGTCTTGAACTCTACACGAGAGGTAACGCCACACAGCAACTCATAACCTATAGTTCCACAATGTTCAGCCACCTCTTCAACCGCAATGTTTTTACCCCATAATTCCACCTCGTCACCGATTGATGGGTTTTCTATTGCGGACAAATCAATACAGATCATATCCATTGAAACTCTGCCGACAATCTCACTGCGATGCCCATTTACAAACACAGGAGTTCCTGAAGGTGCGTGGCGCGGATAACCATCTCCATAACCAATTGCTACAACCCCTATTCTCATTTTTGATGGACAGGTCCAAGTTCCACCATAACCTACCTGATCCCCCTCATCACATTCCTTAATGGCAATGACCTGACTAACTAAGGTCATTGCAGGATTAAGATCACCACGTTTTTTAGAAAACGGAGATACTCCATAAAGCATAATTCCCGGACGCACCCAGTCCAAATGAGTTTCTTCCCACCCCATTACTCCTGCCGAATTTGCAGCACTTAATTGACCAGACTGATCACACACAGTTTGCAAAAATAGCTCTTGCTGTTGCACAGTCTTTTGATCACTAAGATCATCTGCATTAGCAAAGTGGGTCATATAATTAATGCTATCTATCTTGGTTGTCTTCGATGCCAACAACATATCTTTGACTTTAACAATATCCTGCGGATAAAACCCAAGACGACGCATCCCAGTATCAACCTTTATCCAAACATCAATCACCGCTTCAATATCTGATTTTTGCAGGGCATCAATTTGCCAAAAATCATGAATTACACAATCAAATCCATTTTCCACCATAACCGAAATTTCATCGGCATTATGAAAACCTTCCAGCAAAACAATCTTCTTTTGCACCCCCAGCTTTCGCAATAATAACGCCTCGTCGATACATGCAACTGCAAATGCATCAGCATCAGACAAAAAATCAACAACCCTCGCCAAACCATGCCCATAGGCATTTGACTTAACTACCGACATTACCTTGCTGTTAGGCGCATATCTTCTAACAACCTGTAAATTATCAAAAATTGCTTGCTGATCTATTATTGCGTAGGTATTTCTGCTCATATTATCTGTTTGTGTTGTTCGATCCTAATAAGCTTCAAGCCAAAACAAGTTGACTTAGCGCAGTCGAAGTCACCTTGCTTATCAATTTTTTCTCTACCCTTCGACCTTGGTTTATCCTGAGCGGAGTCGAAGGACTCAGGCGGCTTGAAAAAATCATTAATTTCGAGACCTATTACTCGTAACCCATATCTCCATAGCCTTCGTTAATCCAATTTTCAAATCTAGTATATTGCCCAAGGAACGTAAGCCTATCTTTCCCTGTTGGACCATTACGCTGCTTACCGGTAATAATCTCTGCCGTGCCCTTATATTCACTGTCTTCGTTATAGTATTCGTCACGATAGATAAATACGATTACGTCGGCATCCTGCTCGATCGCTCCCGATTCACGCAAATCGGACATAACCGGACGCTTATCAGGACGCTGCTCTAAACTGCGATTCAACTGTGATAGAGCAATAACTGGAACACTAAGCTCTTTTGCCAATGCCTTTAGAGAACGAGATATCTCCGAAATCTCATTGGTTCGCCCCTCTTTATAACCAGGGATTTGCATTAACTGCAGATAATCGATAACTATAAGACCAAGATCATGCTCTCGCGCCAACCTACGGCAACGAGCGCGCATCTCCCCTGGAGACAAACCACCAGTATCATCAATAAACATCTTAGCATTAGACAATATTCCAACTGCAGATGTTAGCCTTGGCCAATCCTCATCATCCAACTTACCGGAGCGTACTTTGCTTTGATCTATTCTTCCAAGCGATGACATCATACGCATAACCAATGATTCCGCAGGCATCTCCATACTAAATATCGCTACTGCTTTACCACTCTCAATCGAGGCATTTTCAGCAATATTCATCGCAAAAGAGGTCTTACCCATAGATGGCCTTGCCGCAACAATAATAAGATCTCCATCCTGCAAACCAGATGTTCTTCTATCAAAATCGGCGAATCCAGTAGAGATACCGGTCAATCCCTCTTCCTGTTCGTAAAGCTCACCGATTCTATCCACCGTGCTTTTAAGAAGACCATCTATCCCCTGAAAACCACTTTTCTCACGAGTTTCCTGCTCTGCAATTTGAAATATAGAAGATTCTGCGAATTCTAATAATTCCTTACTGGTACGTCCTTCAGGAGCATAAGCCGCACCGCTAACTTCAGTTCCAACCTTCACTAATTGACGCAATACTGATCTTTCACGCACGATATCTGCATAGGCTTTGATATTTGCTGCGGTGGGGGTTTCCTTAGCCAAGGCCCCCAAATACATCATACCACCAATATCTTCAAGCTCACCACGCTGATCAAACCACTCAGCTACAGTAAGAACATCATGAGGCTTATCCTGCTTTTCACTAAGATCTTTAACAGCATTGAATATCCGCCCGTGATCATGGCGATAAAAATCAATAGCCGTGATTTTATCGGCAACCTGGTCCCATGAATTTGGATCAATAAGCAACCCACCAAGCACTGCCTGCTCGGCCTCTATCGAATGCGGAGGAACCTTTAAATCTTCTATTGAATTGGAATCATCCATTACTTACAACTTTCCATTAAACAGACATGCTAATTCGGACTACATATTTAACCACATTCGAGGTGTTGGGAATAGAGATAAAATTAAATTCAAGAACTAAGTTTTAGGGCGAATAATATTCGCCCTAAAACAAAAGCCACTGCAATACTGAACAACTTTCAGACATTGTTCACCCAACAACCACAAAATCCATTATTGAGCGACCAATCTTCCATTTTTCTTCTTAATCACCAGGACCTGATAATCAACATAAGTATTATTCAACGAGCGATCATACATCCAAACCAGAATTTCACCATCCCCATCATTATCAAAATCAGCAAAGGCTATAACCTTAAACCCCAACTCCCACTCAGAATCTATAAGCTCAACTGAATCAGGTCCAACCTTAAACTCCATATCAGTTAAACCCTTAAGATGAAACTTATCTTCTTCAAGCACTGGTGATAAAGATGATCGCAATGTACGCAAATCCAGCTTTTCATATAGAGAATTTCCAATATCTCCAGCATTACCTTTAGCCAAATTTAACCTGCTATTTTTTAGCAAACGCAAAGTATCACAAATCAGATATTCCTGAGATGCAATTTTATTATTGATATCTTCAGAAATTTTGCCCGACTCACTCTCTGGGAAATACTCTGCGCAATTTTGTACGATTTTTCCCGACTCAAATAAAAGTTCAAGTCTATTTGAAATAATCGACTTATCATACATCTGGTACTGATCAAATATGCTTTCATCAAATACCAAACCGGCCTTATTTTGTTCAATAGTTTGTACTGAACAACCAAACAAAAGACAAAATATAATTACGGAAAAACTATTTTTTAGTATCTTTATCATCATTTAACTTTTCCAGAAGTTTTGCTTCCTTACCTCTTCTTGTTGGATAGTTATCGCCAAATTTTTTAAGTATTTTACCCGCCTCAGTCCAGTCTTGTTTGGTTACCGCCTTCCAAAACTTTGGCGCTCTGGAATTCAGATTTACACCATACTGGAATGAAACTGATGCAATTACGGTCTGAGCCTCTTTAGGTAACTCAGAGAATTTTTTCTTATCTGTATTTTCGGAAGATGAATTGTATTTAAGAATTAATTTCGAAACATGGTTTTTCTTAACAGCCTTATCAATTTCAGACGCCTGCGTAGCGGTAATAGTTAATGGCGTTTTCTTTAGTTCAGACTTAGCATCTTCTTTTGTCTTTCCCAAATATGGTTTTAGTTTCTTTTTTATAGCTTCCGACAACCCAAGTGAAGTAAGATCATTAGAATTTCTTTGCCCCAAATCAAAACCTGTTGCAATTGTAACCCCACTTTTACTAACCGCAGAAGCTGGAACATACCCAGTTGTTTTACTTCCACCCTCTAGATCAGAAATAAATTTATAGTCAATTTTATTACTCATTATATTCCTCCATATTTTTTAAATATTTATAGTTAAATATATCCAATTATTTAAAATACCGGTGCTCCTTAGTAGCATTAATTCAATATAATAGTATGTACAGCTCCATCATACGCCTTACAACCATTGCCTGAACCATCTTCCCCGTATATTGTCTGCCCTGATATTATCTCACCAAGGTTTTCCGGATCAAAGGTTCCATAGAAGACATTTGCTACATTAGTAGCTGTTTTAGGGATTCTTAATGTAAATGCACCAGTATGCTTATCGTAATTACCAAGCGATATCTTGGCTGTACCTCCTAAATAACTAGCAGTACCGGTTATAAAACCATTGGTTTCAGTCAAATCAAAGGTAATTGCAGTAGAACCATCATTTTCATCTCCATAACAATCCCAGCTAAACGCACCACTATAGCTACCTGATTGGAATTCAATAAACTCTGATCCATCCTGTTCAAGATGATATGGGTACTGGTTTTGCTCCTGCCCCCAAATCGAATAATAATCCCAACCTGCAGATTCAAAGGTGTATTGGTTTTGCATGTCGTACGTCATAAGGCCAGTACCACCTACACTTGCTTGCTGACCAGATGTTTCGATATCCCAAAAGGAGTTAGTAACAGCATTCAATTCATGAGTGCTTGCACCAATTAAGCCACCAAAATCAATTGGTTCTAAACCTTCATCTTGAAGTTGAACTAATCCAGTTGCATAACTGCTATTTATAGCAGAATAATATGCTGGGTTATCACCAATCTCTTCCTGATAATTAATTTGCCCAACCAACCCTCCAACCTGAGAATTACCAGCAACATCACCATTAGCATAACTATCATCAATGCTACCTGAGAAATTACCAACCAATCCTCCGGTTTTTTCAATTCCAATAACTATATTATCTGCAAAGCTTTTGCGCACCTTGGACTCATAGCTTTCAACTTCACCAATCAAGCCACCAACCATTGAACTTCCTTGAACTGTTCCTAAAGCATAACTATTTTCGACTTCAATCATGCCTGAACGCCCAATTAATCCGCCGGTATAGTCACCACCACTGACAGCTCCATTATAAAAACTATCATAAACAATAGCTGCTCCACTTAAAAAACCCGAAAAACCTCCAACATAGTTGGCATTAGAAGCCTGTATATTTCCGGTTGCATATGCATTTGCAACATATCCAAGACCTGATTGATAAAAACCAAACACTCCTCCAATAAAAGAACCACTACCACTTGCAGTAACATTGCCAGTTGCATAGCTATCATTAACATAAGAATAAGCAGCGCCAACAAAACCAACCAAACCTCCCACTTGGTCTGCATCACCATCAACAGTGATATTACCGGACGAATAGCTTTGAGAAATACTACTGTATTGAGGAAGAGTCATTGCTCCAAGCGCACCTATCAAACCTCCTATCTTAGAACCTTCTAATCCATCACCATTGACACCATCTAGATGCACACTAATATTCATCGCCGAGCGACTATTAATTAGCTCAAAAATATCTATAGTGTGAATACCGCCAATTAATCCTCCAACTTCAAAACCCTGACCTTCGTTTCTGGTAATTATTTGACCTGATGAATATATGTTATCTGCACGCAGCTCTACCCCAGAAAATGCCCCCAGAACCCCTCCTAATTGCATTTGTGCAACAATCTCTCCTTCAAAGTTTGAATCTTTTATCAGTAATTCAGGCCCGCCAAACTGACCGATAATACCACCACTTAAAAGATCACAACTTATATCACCATTGAATTTATTATTAACAATTGCGGCACCACTTCCGCTGGCAACCATACCAACCATTCCCGCACAATAACTAGCAGAATACTCAGATTCTTGACCTAATATTTCGCCGGATAATGATGAATTTATGATTGTAAATGGTTCATAAGAATTTGTAGCTTGACCAACTATTCCAGCCACATACCCATGAGCTTTGATTGAAGCATTGTCAATATTTATATTTTTGAAATTTGAATTCAAAGCATATCCAAACAAACCAACCTGACTTTCCTCCGGTCTATTAATCGTCAATCCATCAATAGTAAACCCACCACCATCAAAGGTTCCCATGAATGGGTTTGCATCCGTTCCAACAGGCTCCCAACCTTTACCATCATTCGCATCTGACCCTGCTAGTTCAGCATAATCAGGATCACTAGTTAAAAGATCACGGGTAAGTACATAGTTGGCATGCATGTTGTTACGCATGTTGTGAAGATCGCTCCAGGAATTTACTTCAATGGTATTCCAAGCAAGACGTGGGTAGGTATAACCTTCAGAAAGAATCATCCAGGTTTGATCAAAATCCCAACCGGCATTGGTGAAGGTAGTTGTGGTTTTTAATTCATCACTGGTTTTAGGCTCTCCTCCAGCACTTTCTTGCATACCACTGGTTTCGATATCCCAGAAGGAGTTGGATACTGTATTTAGTTCGCTGGTGCTGGCACCAACTAGGCCACCAAAATCTACTGGTTCCAATTCTTCGTTTTGTAACGTTACTTGGCCAGTTGAGTAACTGTTTATTATTGAGGAATAAGTTGCAGGGGTTTCGTCATCACCTTCGCTGTGTTGCATCTGACCGACAAGACCACCAACTTGGGAGTTACCGGTTACGTTGCCGCGAGCATAGCTGTTAGACATGCCCCCTTGAAAATCACCAACTACACCACCAACAATAGAGCAATTATTGCACGTGACTTGCCCAGTAGAATAAACTTGTTTCAAGTTCGCATTCAATGATTTCCCAATAAAACCACCGATCCTTGTGCTTATATTTTCGCCACCTGACTCAACACCTACATCAACATTAGCAAAGCTATTTAAGATCCCCCCCTCACTATGCAAGGCTCCAATAAAGCCTCCAATATAGTCATTACGAGAATTGGTATTTTGATTTATTGTTATAGAGCCAGATGAATAGCTATTATTTGCTAGTATTTCTGAAGAAGCTACTTGCCCAGCAACTCCTCCAATTAACTGGTTTGTGGTCGAATTATTTTCGATCAGTATTTTTGTATCAGCGTGGCTATCTAATAATTCCAAATTACCTGCATAAGCCCCTCCAAAGAGACCTCCAACTTGCCAAACTGACTCTGCTGATATACTAATTTCGGCAACTGAGAAGCTATTATATATATTTGCTGTACTATATATTGATCCAAACAATCCTCCAATATGGGAAACCATCATTTCTGGAGAATTTACTTCAATGCTTCCTCTATAATAGCTGTTATCAATATTAACCGCTGCTCTTGACCAACCAACTATTCCTCCAAGGTAGTTGGTAAATTCTTCATTAACTACTATTTGAGAAGATGAGTAGCTGTTTTTGACTTCAAGACTCTGCCCTTCACTATATCCAATTATCCCTCCAATTTTTGTTATACCCCCATCTATGCCTCCTAAAGAGGATGAATTATTAACAAAAGTATTCACATTGCTAACATAACCACCTATCCCACCTATCGCGACGGAACCTGCAACAAGGCAATCTGATGCAATATGGTCAATAATAATACTAACGCCAGCGCTCAAACCAAAGGCACAGCCAACATAGGTATTTCCAGTTACTTTCCCTAAAACCATTGTGTTTCTTAGTATGTTTTCTTTGTTTCTACTATATAAATATCCAACCAAACCACTAACACTAGTATCCCCAATTACTTCAATATCGGTCATATTAATATTGCTGAGCTCGATATCTTGAGCTCTTCCAAACAGCGCAACATTACTTTCGTCCGGTCTATTAATCATCAACCCATCAATAGTAAACCCTCCACCATCATAGCCACCAGTGAATGGCGTTTCTTCGGTGCCAATTGGTCGGAAACCGAGGTATTGGCCATCAATTTCATTTTCAGTTGCACTTGGTGTTGCATCAATATCTGCTGTTTGCAGGTAATGAGAATCCAGATTCCAGCCATCTATTCCTGTACCTACCTTTTTCAGGTCTTCATAATTGGTTACCAAAAATGGATTTTCCTTGGTTCCTAGAAGTGCGCCAGTTACGATAATATTTATAGTTTGGGTGGCACTTAGTCCGTATGGATCGGTTACGGTTAGGGTAAATTCCAGTGTTTGTTCTTGCTCTGGCGCAGTGAAGCTTGGTGTTTGAGTATCTGCATTGATTAACCGTACCGTTTCACCCACTGCTTGTTGCCAGCTGTAGGTTAGCTGATCTTCGTCGGTTACTTCTGTAGCTATGGTGGTTTGCTCACCTGCTATTACTGTTTGTTCTGCATCTGCGCTTATGGTTGGAGCGCTGTTGCAGCTCTCCGACCTGCTCAGGGCTTCTGCCCCAACTTTTTCCTCAAGATATTCAAGCTGTTCACAAGAGATATGGTCGTTGCCTGTCAGGTCTATGCCTTGCAGTTCTGGAAATTCTTCCAGCAGCGGGTTTATGTCAGTAATCTGGATGTTTTCATTACCCAAACAGGTCAGGCTATTAAGTTGGTCTGTATTGATTATATCTTCTTCTGCTTCTGCTGCAGCTGTATCATATACACAGTCTCTTAAAGCTTGATCCTGGAATTCTATGGTTGAAATAGGAGTTCCGGTTTGTTCTTGTGGTTGGTTGCAGGTTTCTGGTCTGTCGATGTTTTCTGCGGTGATGATCTCTTCCATGTGGTCGAGTTGACTACATGGAATGGTGTTGTTGCCTTTGAGGTGGAGCCAGTTGAGCTTGGTTAGTGGGTAGATTGCTCGTATGTCTTCTACGCGGGTGTTGTTTAGTTGCAACCATTCAAGCTGAGTTAGGCTGTTAAGTGGATTAAGATCTTGGACCTCTGTGCCATCAAGGTGTAACCATCTTAACTGGGTTTGGCTTTGTAGTGGGGTTAGGTCGGTTAGCCAGTTGTTGCTTATCCATAGTTGGTCTAGGTTTGGGATTTGGGCAATTGCGTCTATCTTGGCTATTTGGTTACCTTGTATCCATAGGCTGCTTAGTTTTTTTAGGTTTGCTAGTGCATCTATGTCGATGATGCGGTTGTTGCTGATTCTAAGTTCTAGCAGTTCGGTCATGCCTTGGATTGGGGTTAGGTCTCTTATGCTATTGTTGGTTAGGTGTAGTTGTTTTAGGGCTGTTAGGATTTGGATTGGGGTTATGTCTGTTAGTTGGTTGTTATCCAGCCTTAGCTCTTGCATGTAGATGGAGCTTTTTAGTGGCTGAGTGTCTGTTATTTGGTTTTGGCCTAGGAGTACTTTTTTAAGTTGGGTTAGGTTTTGTAGTGCGGTTATGTCGCTTATGTTGTTTTGGCTTAGGTCTAGTTCACGCAGGTTTTCCAGTTGGTCTATACCTTCTATAGAGGATATGTCTTGCTTAACACATTTTAATTGGGTGATCTGTTCTGGATAGATTGTTTCAGTTTTGTATTTATCCTTTATCTCTTGTACTGTTTGCTCAATACAGGATTGCAGATCTTTACCGTTAAAGATGTCTTCTATGGACTGCTCACCTTGCCCATCTATACATGCAGGAAGATCATTAAATTTTTCTTTTAACTGGTCATACCCAACGCCGCAGATTATTGAAATGTTTTCGCTTAGATCCAATTGTTCAAGTGCTGGTAGTTCTTGAATTGGTGTTGTTATCTGGATGTTATTGTCGCTAAGGTTTAGAACCTTTAAGTTTTTTAGTTCTGCGATTGGGGTGATGTCGCGGATTTGGTTGCTGCTTAGATCAAGGGTTTCGAGGTTGAATAGTTTTTGGATACCTTCGATATCGGTGATGCTTAGACCTGAGCAAGTCAGCTGGGTTATTTGCTCTACAAGGATATAACCTTGGAAATCGATCAGGGATTGAACACAGTCAGCTAGGGTCTGGTCTGCAAATACCAGATTGGTGGTTGGGGATTTTTGCTCTTCTATGATGGTTTGGGTTTCACCTGATGAGCTTTCTCCGCCACCGCAAGCTGATAATGATACAACGAACGCGATTAGAAACAGGTGTTTGAATAGACCTTTGATCCCCATTGGTTTCTCCGTTTTTGGTTTTTGCTTACTTTTGTCTGGATACCGGCCTACGCCGGTATGACGTTTTTATTGGAGCGCCAGCATCTTGCTGGCTTTATCCTAAGTATTTATTTGAAAGAGCCGGCGAGACCGCTCCCAGTTTTATTATGGCCAATATTATTAGCTCCTAATAAGCAAGTTTCATTATTTGATTACTTGCTTATAAATATTCGAGAATGCTTATATTATGTGAATTGCGTCACAAAATCAAGATGTTTTAGGCATTGCTTTATCCTGAGCAGAACCGAAAAGCTCAGCCATCTTGATTCATAAATTTATTCCCGCGTACACGAATAAACCTTCATGGAAACAACGCAATAAAAAACCCGCAGAATAATACTGCGGGTTTTTACTCTGTTAGGCAATTAGGCTTGCGCCTGAAAATTACTCTTCAGCAACAACTACAACGTTGATAGTTGCATCTACATCTGTATGTAGGTGCAAACCAACTTCAAACTCGCCAGTTGCTCTTAACGGACCTTCTGGAAGTCTAACTTCTTGCTTTTCGACCTCAACACCAGCTTCTACAACCGCTGCAGCGATATCAGCTGGGCCAATTGAACCAAATAGTTTACCTTCGTCACCTGCCTTAGATGCAATTGTAACTGTTAGATCTGCAAGTTTAGCTGCACGAGCTTCTGCTGCTGCTAGAGATTCTGCTGCTGCCTTCTCTAGCTCTGCTCTTTTCGCTTCAAATTCAGCAAGATTAGCTTCAGTAGCAGGCTTTGCTTTACCTGTTGGGATTAGGAAATTTCTTCCATAACCTGACTTTACTTTTACCTTGTCACCAAGGTTTCCAAGGTTTTCAACCTTTTTTAATAGGATTACTTCCATCTTTAGACACCTTCTGTAAGATTGTTTAAATTACCTTATAAAACACCAAATTAGTGCTGATCAGTATAAGGAAGAAGCGCTATGTAACGAGCTCTTTTGATAGCTGTTGCTAGCTGTCTTTGGTAACGCGCTTTTGTACCTGTAATACGGCTAGGTACGATCTTACCTGTCTCGGTGATGTAATTTTTTAAGGTTTGTAGATCTTTGTAATCGATCTCGGTAACGCCATCTGCTGAAAAGCGACAAAATTTCTTTCTTCTGAAATATCTGGACATATCAATTCCTCACTTGGTTATTCAATTCAAACTACTCTGCAGCTTCTTCAGCTTCAGTAGTCTCTTCTTTTTCTTGAACTTTTTCCGCTTTTTCTTCAGTATTATCTGAAGAATCTTCGAATTTAGCATCACGCTCATCTTTTTGTTTGATTAGCGGAGAAGGCTCTGTGATAGCACTGTCGCGAGAGATAACAAGATTTCTAATAACAGCATCGTTAAATTTGAATGCTGAACCAAGCTCTTCAAGCTCTTCAGTTCCACACTCAATATTCATAAGAACATAGTGTGCTTTGTGAAGCTTTTGGATAGGATAAGCTAGTTGACGACGGCCCCAGTCTTCTAGACGATGAACCTTTCCACCATTAGCTTCGATAATTGAGCGATAACGCTCGATCATAGCGCCAACTTGCTCGCTTTGATCTGGATGTACTAAAAATACAACTTCATAATGTCTCATTTATAAACCCCTTTCGGATATTTAAAGGCTAATACCTAAAATAGTCTTTCGGCCATTCCAAAAGACAAGGAGAGGCCAACATTTATTGACCTGTAAGGATCGCGCATTTTACAGAAGAAAAAATGGATATGCAACGAAAAACAACCTGTTGTTTCTTGTTTTAAAGATACACCCCCAATTTACACATAAATTTATAAATTGGGTTTGATTGAGCATAAGAGCAAATAACGCCATCATAAGATGAATAGCTCTAAAAACATATTCAACCTTGAGTTGACACCACCATCTTACCCATATGATCGTCCAAAGAAGGAGCCTGTCCTGTCATTCTCCATCCAAACACTACAGAAAATGAAAGTACTGACTGGGTATAACGCCTGGTTTCCTTAAACGGAATAGTGTCTACCCATATATCAGCAGGCAGAGCACTATCTTCTGGCAACCACTTTAAAACATTACCAGGCCCGGCATTATAAGCTGCAGTTGCAAGTATCATGTTTTCATCAAAACGATTCAACAGCATTGATAGATATGCGCTCCCAATACGGATATTCTTTTTTGCATCCAAAAGTTCTGTGCTACGTCTAAATGGCGTACGAATTTTTCTAGCTACCGTTCTTCCTGTAGCTGGCATAACTTGCATTAACCCCAAAGCCCCAACAGATGAACGCGCATCTTGCCTAAATGCACTTTCCTTGCGCAACACCCCCATTACCCATGCCGGATCAATCTGGTTTTTAGCACCATTTCTTTCAACTTCTTTGCGATACGCCATTGGAAACCTCAGGGTTAAATCATTATCTGCTCCAGCCAAATTAGCTCCTCTAATAGCTAGATCATACCAACCCCATTTTAAAGCCTGCGCTGCTGCAATATGCCTTTCCTTTTCTGTCATTTTTTTTGATGCGTGCTCCCACTCTAAGCGCGCCCACTTTTCCATTCCGACCTTACGCAACTCACTTGCCCGCACCACCGCAGGATTACTATATATAAGATCCATATCAACTTTTTTAGGATCAATTGCGTCATGATTCATTTTATATGGTTTACCAATAGCATCAGCTGCAAGAAAACCATAATATCTACGCTGCTGTGATAACAGCCCCCACTTTTTAATCGCTTCGTCCCTTTGACCTATCTGACTTAAAGCCCTTGCATTCCAATAAACCCATTCAGACTTTTGTTGTTCTTCTTTCGGCATTTCATTGATATTATCAATCACTGACTTCCAGTCCTGCTTCCTTAGAGCCGCCCTAACCGACCATTCCCTAAGATTTAAGTCCTTTTTATCTGCTGGTATTTCTCGCATCAAATCGACGGCGTTATCTTTATATTGAAGGGCAGCATGCAATGCTATCTTAGACTTAGCACCTATCTTTTGCGCAGGAGTAAATGCCATTCTAGCTTCAAATTGCTGCCAATATTGATTCGCTAATTCTGCATCTTTTCTGGCTAGGCGTTTAATACCATAAACTATAATCTCGCGCTCTTTAGTACCAATAGAGCTATACCTTATTCGTTTTAACTCTCTTTTGGGATTACGGTAAACGCGCGACCAAAAATCAAATCTTTTTTTATCGGATTTTGATCTTAACTTTTTGGCTAGATATTTAGCTAAGGAGTAATTATTCCCATCCATGGCAAGTTCAATTCTATTCCAAACATCTTTTTGACTAACATTGCCCGATTGATACAAAAAACCAAAAACTTTATCGCAAGATTTAGGCTGTGAATAACCAACCATCCACTGACTCTTTGCTCTATTTATTGCTGCATTATTATTACCAAGTTCAAAATCAGATCGCGTTTTATAACACTCAAGACTTTTACCCACAGATATATCGGTACTAAGATCAACAAATAAGCGGTCAAATTCTCCCCATTGCCCTTTGTGTGCAAGGTAATCCAACCACGCCTTCTTTAAATATCCTGCTAGAATCGAATCCGAATATTTTTCTACATACTCAAGAATATCTTGGGATGTTGCTCTACCAAGATTATTTCGTAAATCTGCGTATTCAAGATATGGAAGTAACGGATAATCTTTAAGCAGATATGGAATTTGATCTTTGGTAATTTTACGCTGTTTAATCAGCTTTCTTGCCATTTTGAACTCATTGCGTTCCAATGCTGAGTATTTTGGAGATGTTGCTGCTTTCGCATTACCAATCGGCAATACTAAAATCATTAGTACAAATATAACAGCCACATTAAATGACAGTTTGATTCTCATTATTCCTACCACCCTTAAGGTTTCCCCACAACACCATATTGCAAATTTTTAATGAATTTGATTATAAATTTGTCTAAATATAAAAATAATTATGAAATTCGTTAAAAACCGTCCACTGACAATTCCTTTGACAGCATAATAGTAAAAATATTAGATAATAATTTTAGGTTTTTCTTTGACATAGGCCACAATATTTGCAGTTTGTCTTTAAGAATTCTTTATTAGGCTATGATTATGAAGGCTTTTTACTCAATATCGAGATCCCCAATCAAGTTGCACTGCTGTCCGAGTAAGTAAATTTATCAAATCAAGATGACTGAGCCCTTCGGCCACACTCAGGGATCTTGAAAATTTAAGTTTAAAATAACCTGTTTCATTCAAAAACCTTGCTTCGCATCTCTTTTCAAAGGCATGCAATATTTCCCCAAGAACAAGTTGGACAATCGCCGCATTTTTTATCATTAGAAGGATATTTCAAGATCAAGGCGTGGTTTGAGAGAAAGATGTTGAGCCTATAATTAGTAGGCGACTCATTTTCTAGAAAATTACAGCACAGATATTGGGAAAATAGACCAGAATTTACTTTTTATAGATGCGTTTTAGCTCTTTTATAAAAATATCCTTCAAAAGATCTACATTCGCCATACCAGTATAGTTAGGCCTAATAATAAATGCTAACTTACGATGCGGCCCCGGCTCATTAAGATGCACTGCAGTAAGCTCTGAACTATCATGCAGCAGCTGATCAAGAGCCATTTCCGGGACTAAGGTAGTTCCCATTTTACCTGCGGCCATCTGAATCAACGTGTTTAAACTTGTTGATGCAAAATCATTTTCAACCTCGTTATTTTGCATCTTGCAAACAGCCAACGCATGATCCTTTAAACAATGTCCATCTTTGAGAAGCATAAGGCGACCGTGATTTATCTCTCCACTTGTAATTTCTTTCTGATCGGCAAACTTCTCACTTTTATGCGCAATCCAATAAAAATCCTCATCCCAAAACTCAAAGGCAAGCAAACCTTCTATTGGATATGGCAAAGCCAAAACAGCAGCATCAAGCTCACCCGAACGAACCATATCCACAAGCACATGCGATTGTTCTTCTATAATCTTTAATTGTGAATCAGGATATTGTTTACGTAATGCAGGTAGTACCTTGGGTAATAAGTAAGGTCCTATGGTAGGAATAACTCCAAAAGAAAAAGGATAATTAAGTAATCCTTTATGGCTTTGAGAAATATGATATAAATCATCAACATCAATCTTAACCTGAGCAGCCTTTTGCAAGAACTGTTCTCCCAAAGGAGTAACCAAAACCTTTTTATTATCTCTTTCAAATATTTGAATATCTAACTGCTTTTCTAACTCAGATATCGCTGTACTAAGAGCCGATTGAGACACAAAACACATATCTGCAGCTTTTTTAAAATGCCTGGTTTTATCAACTGCTAATGCGTAATTTATTTGTTTAAGCGAGATCATATATAAATTTTCCAAACACCTAGTTTTAAACGCTAACTCATATTCAATTAAAGCACCAGCCAATATACTAGAACATATAAGCTGAAACAAACATTCAGCATGATATATAGTCTCACCATCCCATACTTTTCCAGTTTGACTGGCAAAAAACGACCAACCCATATATCAATTTAAAAGACAATACCTAAGAACCAGATAGCAAAAAGGGGCTTTACGCCCCTTCTTAATTACTAAACTATATTTTGCATCCGTTCATATTCATCTTCATAAAAAAACTTCTCTGCTCCAAAAGCCGGTTTTAATCCATCTAACCATGTCGCGCTTTCATCATACTTAGCAAAAAAGGGTCTCTGTACCCATTCATGGTTTCTCCCCTGAATAAAGCGTAACACAAATACCTTTTCACCATTAATTTCAGAAATCCCTTGAATCTCAATCTTCCCCGGCCCCGCACTCATTGAAGGACCTCGTGCTGTACGACTCAATCCTGAAACGCTACTTATCGCTTCGCGGTATATTTCCCACGCACGATACAACGGAACCTCAAAATATTCTTTTGGCCCAGTATCTCTCTCAACAAACATATAATAAGGAATAAGACCAAGACGAACCTGCTCTTTCCACATTTTAATCCACACTTTTGGATCATCATTAATATGTGCGACTAATGGTGCTTGACAACGAATCTCAACACCAACATTGCGTAGCCTTTTTATCGCTTCTTTAACAATTGGAGTTGAAAGCTCTTTCCAATGATTAAAATGAGACATAATTGCGACATGCTTACCGGCAGAAATCAATTTTTCAAATAGAGCAAGCAGCTCATCGGCATCAGCATCTGTAACAAATCTATGCGGCCAAAACGTAAGAGCCTTGGTACCAATTCTAATAGTTTGAATATGATCAAATTCTGGTTCAAGCAATCTCTCAAGATATCTTACAAAGAATTTGGTTCTCATAACCATAGGGTCGCCACCAGTTAGAAGAAGATCGGTAACCTCTTTATGGCGCAATAGGTATTCATGCAATGAATCTGCTTCTTTTGATCCAAACTTGAGTTCCTCATCACCAACAAACTGAGCCCAACGAAAACAAAAGGTACAAAACGCATGACACACTTGCCCCTGACTTGGGAAAAACAACACGGTCTCACGGTATTTATGCTGAATCCCCTCAATAACTTCACCATCAGCCTTAGGAACATTCAACTCCATCTGACCAGCAGGATGCGGATTGAGTCTCGCTCGAATTTCTTTAACTGCAGCGGTTATTTCCTCTTTTGATGCATTGTTTTTAACTAAATACGCTAGTTTTTCATACTCACTCTCTTGCAACATTTCCTTTTGAGGAAAGGTAAGCTGAAATATCGGATCAGCAGGAATATTATTCCAATCGATTAATTGTTCAACCACATAATTATTTACACGAAATGGAAAAACCATAGCGGCAATTTTGATATCAAAACGCTGTTGCTCTGTTAAAACCTTCAGAGCCTCCAGCTTATCTATCGTATTAAGCGTGTATACTTTAAACTGCACAACCTCTCCACTACCTTTTTGAGTTTCTTTAACCTCATTAGGCTCTTGAACAAAAATTTCTTCTTTATAAGCAGGTTGATTCATATAGAAAATCTCATTATTTTTAGTTTACCGCACCCAAAGAGGGTGCAAAATTATACCACAAACCGCACTATTTTCATAACAAGCGCGTTTTTCACTTTAATTTCAATAGATTAGACAAGCGCTATCACAATAAGAACATAAAAAAATAAACGCGAATCACATAAGAACCATATTATCCCGATGAATAAGCTCCTCTTCAGCAATATAACCAAGAGCAGCTTTAATCTCATCACTAGGTGTTTTAATTATTTTTATAGCCTCTCCAACAGAGTAGTTCACAAGCCCGCGAGCCACCTCTACTCCTTCTTGGTTTACACATGCGACTACATCTCCGCGATCAAATCTTCCTTTAACCGCTATTACTCCGACAGGCAGCAAACTTTTTCCAGAGTTCCTTAAGGCATTAACAGCGCCATTATCAACGACCAAAGAACCACGCACTTTAAGATGATTTGCAAGCCATTGTTTTCTGGCTGCCAACGGCTCATCTCGAGGTATAAGAACCGTTCCTACATCCTCACCATTAAATAACTGTAAAAGAATATCTTCCTTTCTACCGTATGCTATAGCTGTCATTGCACCTGAATTAGCCGCTTTGGAAGCAGCCTTAACTTTGGTAAGCATTCCACCACATCCAAGCTTACCACCGCCACCAGAAGCCATCTTCTCTAATTCAATATCACCGGCATTTGCCTTACTTATTAGCCTGGCTTCACTATTTTTACGTGGATCTTTATCAAATAAACCATCCTGATCCGTAAGGATAACCATAACATCAGCCTCCACAAGGTTAGCAACCATTGCCGCCAGAGTATCATTATCACCAAAGCGGATCTCATCGGTAACTACCGTATCGTTTTCATTCACAACCGGCACCACCTTGTGCTCCAAGAGAGATCTAATTGTTCCGCGCGCATTAAGATAGCGCTGGCGATTAGCCAGATCATCATGCGTAAGCAGAATCTGCGCGGTGTGCAAACCATACTTTTTAAACTTTGATTCATAAGCCTGAACAAGCCCCATCTGCCCTACAGCAGCTACAGCCTGCAATTCATGCAATTCATTTGGCCGTTCACTCCAACCAAGCCTTTTCATCCCCTCAGCCACAGCACCTGAAGAAACCATAACAACTTCTATACCAAGCTCACGTAATTTTGCAATTTGATCAACCAACGAGTTAACAAGCGACTCATCCAAACCAGCGCCATCAGCAGTTAGGAGAGCACTGCCAACCTTTACCACCCATCTTTTCGTTTCTTTTAATCGAGCTCGATCCATAAACCTACTACCCCCTCTCCAAGACTTCCTGCATCTCTTCTTTCTTTGCATCTAAACGGGCAGCAATCCTTTGACAAAGATGCTCAGTACCATCACCAGATATAGCAGATATCCTGCAAGTCTCACCTTCCCATTTAAGCTTATCGACAATATGCTGACAGATTTCATCTTGCTCTTCTTCTAAGAGTAGATCAGTCTTATTAAAGACCAACCAACGTTCTTTATCAGCAAGGTGTTCACCATATTTTTTTAATTCATTAATAATCTTCATCGCCTCATCTATAGGATCTATAGATTCATCAATAGGCGCAACATCAACCATATGCAATAAAAGACTAGTTCGGCTTAAGTGTTTTAAAAATTGAATTCCCAACCCTGCACCTTCTGCCGCCCCCTCAATAAGTCCCGGGACATCAGCAATTACAAAACTTTGTAATGGCCCAACTCGCACCACTCCAAGGTTTGGATATAGCGTGGTAAACGGATAATTTGCCACCTTTGGCTTAGCCGATGATACCGCTCGAATAAAAGTAGACTTTCCTGCATTAGGCATACCCAGAAGCCCCACATCTGCCAAAACTTTCAGCTCTAGCGATATTTCACGCCTATCACCAGCAGTGCCAGGAGTTGCTTTTCGAGGAGCTCTGTTAGTAGAGCTTTTGAAGTGAATGTTACCTAACCCATGAAAACCACCCTCAGCCACTAGTAATTCTTGCCCGTCTTCGACCAGATCACCAATTAACTCACCAGTGTTAATATCCTTAACTATGGTTCCGACAGGTACTTTTATTATTACATCTTCGCCTTTTTTCCCTGTGCATTGGCGCCCCATGCCGTTTTGACCTCGTTGAGCACTAAAACTACGTACATGGCGAAAATCAGCCAGGGTATTAATTCCGTTATCTGCAACCATAATGACACTACCACCATCGCCACCATCACCACCATCAGGCCCACCAAACGGGATATATTTTTCACGACGAAAACTTACACAACCATTTCCACCATCCCCACCGGCGACTTTTATAGTTACTTCATCTACAAATTTCATTCTATCTATTGTCTCCTAAAAGCAAATGGCATCCGCTTTTATTATGGGAATTAGCATATTTTTCAAAGATTATTGTACGTAAAAAAGCCCCGCTATTACATAACGGGGCCTTCTCATTCTTACTGGAAAGCTGTTGTTTAAGCCGGTTGTACGCTTACAAATGTGCGCTTTTTAGGGCCTTTCTTTTCAAAAACAACTTTACCTTCAGCTGTAGCAAATAATGTATGATCTCTACCAAGACCAACATTATCCCCAGCATGAAAATGGGTTCCACGCTGCCTTACAAGAATATTACCTGCAAGAACTGCTTCACCACCAAATCTCTTTACACCAAGTCTCTTCGACTGGGAATCACGACCGTTTCGGGTACTACCGCCAGCTTTCTTATGAGCCATATCTACTTCCTCGTTAATTCTCTAAGTTCGCAACGTTACCGACAATGAGACCAATTAGCCTGCATTAATACCAGTAATCTTAAGCTTCGTATAAGCCTGTCTGTGGCCCATACGCTTCATGTGATGTTTACGACGCTTGAACTTGATAATCTCTACTTTCTTGCCGCGACCATGCTCTTCTACTGTCGCAGAAACCTTGCCACCAGCAACAAGTGGTGCTCCAATTTTGATGTCATCACCATCGGCAACCATCAATACTTCTTCAAAATCTACAGTTGAACCTTGCTCTGCATCCAACTTTTCTACTTTAAGGGTATCACCCTCAGAAACTCTATACTGCTTACCGCCAGTCTTGATAACAGCGTACATATCTTTATTCTCTCAAGCTGATTATTTCCAATAAGGGCGTGGATTTTATCCTCTGAAAATGGATTCGTCAAATGATTTTATCCCAATATTCATAAAGTTTTTACAAACATATTAGATATTGCGAAAAACCACTGTAAATCAAGGGCGCTTACCGCACCCTTTATAGTTTTTATTCTTTAATGCATAGTTTCTTGTTGATCATCTTTTGGTTTTGGAGGAATCCTTTCTAGCAAATGACGATAACGAAAGATCTTTTTATGTTTAGCCAAGAACCGCACAGCCTTTTCCCAAGCACCTTCCCAGCCGTTGCTTGAAATTGAATATGAAGTACCTACTGGTTTGCCAACAACTTCTGACTGACAAGAAACCACAAATGAAAGAGATGAATATGTCTTACCATTTTTGGAATATTCTTTATTCCTAAGCGAAATACCCCTAACTCCAGTAGCTGATTTGGCTCTGGATGTATGTTTAAGTTCTTTTTGTCGATCTCTTGCGGTTTCTTTTTGTTTACGCTCTAAATTTCTATCAAAAGATTCTGCAGCTCGGAAAATTCTATCTTTTTCCCAGCCAGTAATTCGTTTGCCACTTTTCATTAATGAAAAATACTGCTGTACTGTTGACCCATCAACATAGCGACGCGCCCTAAATCCATAAAAGCTATCATTATCTATAAGTTTCACACTCATAAGAATCTCCTTCTTCTTTCCCCACCACGCCATCAATAATCTTAGTCCTGATTATCCACATACGTGGAGAAGAACATTATTTTCACCCGCTTGTTTGTTTATATTAAGTCAGGCAAAAGCATCCTTTAATCTGGATTATTCATGGCTGTTCCATTATTTAGCCCTTAGTTTTTATCTTATCTCCACCATAAAATCTTTAAAAATTCCAGGGTCAACCAAGAATCCTTGGCATAAAGGCTAACTCAATAATATATTTTTAGCTTAGTTTTCTATGATTTACAAGTACGAACTACTAAACTACAAAACCGGATAACGATTTATTATTACAAACCTTTTAAGATTAATTAATCGAATTGTAACGAATACACAACGATATCTAGTCAGCACTTGAACGGTAGATTGTCGGATCAGCAATCCCGGCAACCCCAAATCCGGCACGACGCAAACGACATGAATCACACTTACCACAAGCACGCCCCTGACTATCAGCATCATAACAAGAGACCGTCATACTATAATCAACGCCTAACTCTGTTCCCATTTTTATTATCTGCGCCTTGGTTATATCTATAAGTGGAGTATGAATAGTTACTTGAGCGGCTTCGTCTTCAGCCTCAACCCCAACCTTTGTAGCCAGACGAGCCATTTTTTGAAAAGCCTCAATAAACTCAGGCCTACAATCCGGGTAGCCGGAATAATCTACTGCATTAACTCCTATAAAAATATCATTAGCCTGCAGCACCTCTGCATAACCAAGAGCAAATGATAAAAAGATTGTGTTTCTGGCTGGAACATAGGTAACAGGTATACCTTCGGTTGCTTCTTTAGGAACGGCAATAGAGCTATCCGTCAGAGCTGACCCCCCAATTTCACCAAGGTCTATATTAATAATTTTATGTTCTACAACCTGAAAGTGGTTGGCAATTTTTTTTGCTGCATTAAGTTCTGCACAGTGCCTTTGTCCATAGGAAAAGCTTACCGCATAGCATTCATATCCCTGCGTTTTTGCCAAAGCCAAGGTTGTAACAGAATCAAGGCCTCCCGAGAGAAGAACAACAGCTTTTTTCATTTTTCACCTTTGTTGGTTTAATTATTTTGGAACATTGTAATCTAAATTAATTTGGCTTAATACTAAAACCCAAACACATGCTAAACCCCTGCTTTATCCCCCCACAACTGTTTATGCAACTGCAGCTGAAATCGAACCATAAGCTGATCATCCAAAATCCATTGAGCCAAATCCTGCGGTTTTAATTGATTTGCATTCGGAGAAAAGATCACATCAAAGCGATGATTCATACCAGCTCGACACGCCATATCCTTACTCCATTCATAATCATTACGATCACAGATTACAAATTTAACCTGATCTCCTTCCTTTAAATGATTCAGGTTTTGATTTTGAATTGAATTTTCCTCTCCAGAACCAGGGGTTTTCATATCCATTACTATAGTTACTCGCTGGTCCACATCTTCAATAGGCAAAGCACCTGATGTTTCCAGAGCTACCTGATACCCGAGATCTAATAGACGCTTCATTAAGACGTAACTACCATTCTGGGCTAATGGCTCCCCTCCGGTAATGGTGATATGTTTAGTTTTATAGGGGAATATCTGCTCTAATATTTGTTCTACAGACATAGCCTCGCCACCGTCAAAAGCATAAGCACTATCACAGTAACTACAGCGCAATGGACAGCCGGTAAGGCGAATGAAGATTGTAGGCAACCCAACTGTTAATGACTCACCTTGAAGGGAGTAAAAGATTTCGGTTATTTGCAAGGTAGATGAATTTGTGGTTTCTGTGTTCATTGGTGTTGCTCTTGAAATCAGTGGAGATTGGATCAACGGGGTCAGAATCGGTGATTTTTAAAATAAAGCGTCAATAGCGCTTCGCGCTGCGATTTTCAACCGCTGGATCCCCCGGTCAAGCCGGAGGATGACGGTAATATCTTCAGCGATAAGCCAAAAGCGTAATGAACGCAGATAAAATAAAAGTGCGAAGTTTACACGTAGTAAATGAGGAACTTTTATTTCGTCTGCAACACCGTATAAGCAAGCGCAATAGCTTTTTTAGCGCCCTTCGCGCGACATTCGTACCAATCGATTATTCGCCAGATTAGCCGCTGTCGAATTAGGATAACGATCTTTAACCGCTTGCAGACTTTTCTTAGCCTCTGCCCAGTTACCCTCTTCGTAGTAAATGTAACCGATTTTTAACATAGCATCGGACACCTTTTGACTTTTCGGAAAGTTTTCTACAACCTTTTTAAAATCTTGCTTAGCTTGCTCGAAGTTTCTAACTACGTAGTTAGCTTCTCCTAACCAATATTGAGCATTATCTGCATAGGTCCCATTTGGATATACCTGTAAAAAACGGGCAAATTTGTCAGCCGCTAACTGATAACGGCCTTCTCGTAGCAGCTCAAATGCCGCTTTATATGCAGAAACCTCTGAGCCTATATCAACTCCACCTTGAGTTGCTTCACTATGCTGAACTTGACGCTGTTCTATAGTTTCAACTGGTTTTTGCTCACCGCCTTCACGATTAATTGGTTGTACATTTTCACGTACTTCACCAACCTCTAACTTATACAAGCGACGATCTATATCAGAGTAAAGATCCTTCTGTCTTTTTACCACATCTGCAAATTGATCTTCCTGGCTTTGCTTGATCTTTGCTAGCGCAACTGTTGCTTCATCTAGTTCACCGCGTAATTTACGATTCTCGTCTTGTAATTGCTGAATCTGATTGCTCATATCTAAAAGCAACTTAGCTGAAACCATGCGTTCAATTCGCTCAAGTCTTTTAGATAACTCTTGATTACTAACATCTGCAACCACAGCACCAGAAAACAACATAGCAACGACAGCAATCAATGCCGTTGAAAATGATAGTCGAAACTCTTTCTTCATATCTATTTACCTATAAAAACCAATTTTATCTCTTCAAATATACGATAACCGCTCGCCTATTTTGAGCTTGAGCAGAATCACTCGGCTCCAGATTTAGCAGCTTTTCTTCGCCGTAGCTAACTGTTTCCAGCTGTTTTGGATTCACCCCGCTCAGCTCCATCATCTGTTTAACTGCTCCTGCACGTCTGTCACCTAAACCTACATTGTATTCACGCGTACCTTTTTCGTCAGTATGGCCTTCTATAGTTATCTTATAATCTTCATTTTGTAATAAAAATTCACTATGCGCCAAAATGATATCTTTATACTTTTCTGCTATCTGACTACTGTCGAATTCAAAATAGATAACTCTTTGCGAGATAAGATTTTCCGGATCATCCATATCTTGAGGGTCAAGACTATAACTCACACCATTGATCTCTCTTGTTACTGAAGATATCTTACTCCTTGATCCTGTTCCATACGCCTGCGCACCATCATCTTCCTCATCAGAATAATCTTGATCTGCATTATCAACACCTGACGAATCTGAATTTAGATCTTCTACCGGAGCTGGCTCTGGCTTAACTGACTCTCCACAACCACCCAGTGCCAAAACACCAAATATGATCGCCAAAATCGCTAAATTTTTCATTAATTTCTCCTGCTATTCAAATGGCGCCCATGAAGGCTGCCTGTAATCTCCATCAGCAATAATTCTGGTTTCTGCCAATCCATTTCTACCCACGGTCTTCAACACCATCTTTTCGTTGCCTTTGGCAGCGAATAATATCATATCACCGTTAGGTGAAAAGCTCGGTGATTCATCAAGCGGGCCATTAGTAACTAATTGGGTCTCTTTGGTATGCATATCCTTAACAGCTATACGAAAACTACGCTGTTCATCACGATGCACATATGCCATGTAACGCCCCTCTGGGGAAAAAACCGCTCGTGAGTTGTAATTACCTTCATAGGTCAATCGTTCTACCTTGCCACCAGTTACTGGTACCTGATACAACTGTGGTGAACCACCTCTATCAGAGGTAAAGACAATACTACGGCCATCAGGACTCCAAACAGGCTCAGTATCAATTCCACTACTAAATGTTAGACGCAAAAGCTGATCGTTAGCAATATTTAACAAATAAATTTCCGGGTTTCCATCTTTTGAAAGCACTAAGGCAAGAGTCTTCCCATCTGGAGACCATGCCGGAGCACCATTAACCCCACTAAAACTCCGAATCTTTTTGCGCTCTCCGGTTTCAACACTTTGAACATAGATTTGCGATCTACCACCTTCAAAAGACACATAGGCTATCTTACGATTCTTTGGCGACCAAACTGGAGACATTAGCGGATCTCTTGAAGACATTATAGTTTGAGGAAAACCACCATCAGCATCAGCCACAATAAGCTCATAAAGTTTTTTATCCTGACTTTTTTTATTCTGGGATGCCTTTACATAAGCAACCTGGGTATTAAATACTCCACGACGCCCGGTTATAGCTTCGTATATATAATCTGCAATATGATGTGAAGCATTACGCAATAAAGATCTGTCTGCAATTGGAACATAGCTGTCTGACAATAATTTGCCTTTGTATACATCAAATAGATCAAACTCTATTCGCAAACCTTCTTTTCCTTCCGGAATTATTCTACCCAAAACCAGGCTGTCAGCCCCAAGAGTTCTCCATACCTTAAAACGAACACCTCCTCCAAATGAGGGATCATTTAAAAACTCATTTTGCGATATTGGTGCAAAAATACCTGAACGCTCCAAATCTTCAGATATTACTGCTGCCACATCTACTGTTGGCCTTTTCCCAATACCCTCCCAAACAAAAGGAGCTACAGCTATTGGGTGCGGAGAATAAAGTCCTTCGGTTATGGTGATGCTTACCGGCTCTGCAACAACATTTGCTACATTTAACAAAGCCAGCAATATAAAAAAACTAGTTTTAATCTTTCGTGCCAAATTAATCATTATTTCTCCGGATCAAATATAATTTCTATCCCTTCTTTTATAACTGCATCCCTTAAATCAGGATCTCTTGGCAGTGGCAATGGCGAAGCCTTAAATACAGCTGTTTCAACAGATCTGTCAAAAGCAGGATTACCACTTTTCTCAGCTATGGTAACACTCTTCACTGTCCCAATCACATTTACCTTAATTTCCATGGTACATTTTAACCCTCTAAAAGAAGGCTGTTGATTCCAATTGTTTGAAATCGCATGAATCAATTTCGGTTTATATTCAAGAAGCGCACTATGAATACGTCTGATACGAGCCTGTTTGCGTTGTTTATCTTCTTCTGCGCGCATTCTGGCTGCCTCTTTTTCCATAGCCTCTTTTGCTTCACGCTCTCTTTGCTCTTGATCTCTCTTTTCCTGTTCTTTGCGCGCTTTTTCAGCTTCTGCTTCTCGTTGTTTTTTGAGTTTTTCCAGTTCCTCCTGCTCTTTACGCTTACGCTCTTGAGCAGCTTTTTTTTCTGTTTCTATTCGCTTTCTTTCTTTTTCCTGTTCAGCTTTAAGATTAGCAAGCCTTTGCTCCTCTTTTTTCTGTTCCTTTTTTATCTTAGCCAGTCTTGCTTTTTCTGCCTTTTCTTTTGCCGCTCTATCTTTCTGCTCTTTCTTACGCTTTTGTTCTGCTTTCTTTTGTTCTTCGGCTCTTTTTCTTTCCTGGGCTTTACGCTGTTTTTCCTGAGTCTTTCTCTTATTCTCCAGCTCTTTTATCCTGTTTTGCTCCTTTTCTCTTTGCCTCTTTGCCTCTCGCGCCTCTTTCTTGAGTTTTTCTAATCTTTTTTGCTCGGCATTTTTCTTGGCTTGTTCATCAGCTCGTTGTTTTTCAATTTCAGCAGTAACCTCTGCATCATCAATTGCAACTGCCTCTATAGTTTCTATTGCTTTGGGAATAACCTTCTTCGGTTCATCAGCATGATATTCTGCTACCAGCAAAATTCCAACAATCATGGTATGGAGTGCTATAGAAGCGATAACTGCGATTATGGTAACCCTTTTGTCCACGATCACTCTTCTCCAGACTGGGTCATCAAACCAACCTTTGGAACACCAGCATCTTTTAGTTTTACCATTGCAGAAACAACCTTTCCATAAGGTACATTTTTATCTCCCCGTACCAAAACCTGAGCCTCTGGATTACGACGAATATATGCTGCGGTTTTTACCATCAATTCTTTGGTAGATATATTGGCAGTCGGAGGCTGATTTATACTTAAGAAATAGTTTCCATCCGCATCTACTTCAACTATCAAAGGATCTGTTTTGGTCTCTTCAATGGGTTTAGAACTGGCGACCGGCAAATCAATCTCTACACCTTGTTGCAACATAGGCGCAGTAATCATAAATATCACTAATAACACCAACATTACATCAATATATGGAACAACATTGATCTCTGCCATTGGCTTGCGTTTTTTATTGTGCCTTCTCATAAGTTTCTTCTCAGAAATCTTCCATTAATATCTATGAGTCAGTTTTAGAGTGCGCCTGACGCTGAATGATGCCTAGAAATTCTTCGACAAAAATATCATATCTATTAACAATTCTTTCTACCTTTGTCGAAAAGCGATTATAGGCAACAACAGCCGGAATAGCAGCAAACAAACCTATTGCTGTTGCTATCAATGCCTCAGCAATACCTGGAGCCACCGTCGACAAGGTTGCTTGTTTTATAGCTCCAAGAGCCATAAATGAATTCATGATTCCCCATACTGTTCCAAAAAGTCCAACATAAGGACTAGTTGAGCCTACGGTCGCTAAAAATGGAATGGTAAGCTCAAGAGAATCAACCTCACGGCTTAATTCAACCTGCATCGCTCGATTGGTTGCACTGATTATTATTTCCGGATCTGATGAAGCTGACGAAGACCTTCGTAAACGAGAAAATTCTTTAAATCCTGCCAGAAAGATACGCTCCATCCCCCCTGCTTGATCCTGTTTGCGGCTAATATTGCTATACATATCACTAAGATCACCGCCAGACCAAAACCTTTGTTCAAACCCGTTTGCTGATTTTATTGCTAATTGTAGTTGTTTGATTTTGCGAAAAATCATTGCCCAAGAAACAATTGATGCCATTACCAGTGAAAGCATTACAAACTTTACAACAATTCCCGCATCACTGATTATGTCGAAAAACGACGGGACCTCATTCATTCCATTTTCTCCATTATCCTTTAACAGCCTCTTGCAATATCGCAAGAAGATACGACATTACCAGTTGAACATAATATACCAGATTTATTTTGTTTTATTATAAAAACTGGTTTTGCCCTACGATTATTTGCTAAGACTTTCTTAATTTAAAATGGTTCGAAAAAATTTAACCTTGTTGTCAACCAAGTGGCGTTTTGTTCGTTATTATTGATAAGAGGTTAGGTTTATGAGTATTAGTTTCACATACAACCTTTTGGCACTAGAATTATCCTATGATAATCCTATAGTTATTATTTTATTACCTTGGAGCAGAACCCTGGTTGATTTAGCCGAAAAATATAAGTTAAATACTTTTTTGCAAAAGACTGAAAAAAGAGCCTTTCGCATTGCCCTTTCTTATACTCAAGATAGGGATGAAGCTTTAGATATAGTCCAGGACAGTATGATCAAACTTGCAAGGTCGTATGGTTCAAAACCAGAATCTGAACTAACTCCTCTATTTTACAGAATCCTTTATAACACTATAAAGGATTGGAAGCGCAAACATTTTATTAAAAATAAAATATTTGCATTTATACATAAAGATAACTCTGACAATGATCAGAATCCAATAATGATGACCATTGATCATTCTCAGCATGTTGAAAAGAATATTATTAACCAAGAAACACTAGGAGAAGTCGAAATTGCGATAGCAAATCTCCCAGAAAGACAACGCCAAGCCTTTACATTAAGAATCTGGGAAGGGCTGGATGTAAAACAAAGCGCGCAAGTTATGTCTTGCTCTGAAGGTAGCGTTAAGACCCATCTTTCTCGCGCGTTAAACTCTATTAAACAATCTTTAGGTGAGGCAATATCATGAACGAAGAAACTGATAAAAAATTTATTGCTGATCTCCAAACACAGCTTGAACAAAGTGAAAACAATATAGATGGCTCAACCAGATCCAAACTTACCCAAGCCCGCTATACTGCCCTAGAAAAATGCGATCAGGCTAATACTAAAAGCTGGAAACTTCCTGCTTTTGCGGCAGCTACATTTGCCTCATTAATTCTTAGTCTTGCTGTTTTTCTTAACTTTAATAATAACAAGACTGCCAATGATTATCTTATGAGCGAATATGAATATACGGCCTATATAGATTCTTCAGACCCAATTTTCGGCAACTATACATATAACTACGAAGATGAAAACGAATTCTATCAATGGCTTGATAATTTAGAAGAGTCTTAAACTACACCCCCCATCAAAAGACAACACACCAAGACTCTTCTTTCAAGATTGTTAACCAAAAGTTGACACATAAACTCTAATTTTTAGCATATTTACTATATATTTACACCCAACCCCACCCCATAATAAAAAGACCATGTAGACAAGACCATGTTGTTAGATAACAAGTCTATTTACAATGCCAATTTTTCTCTGTAATGTGGAATATAGGCGGAAAAAGGAATATAAAAATGGATAGAAGCGAAATTTGCAATCTTTTTATAAATAAACACCCTGATGATATTGTACGCATGACAGCAGAAGTCGCTAGAAAACTTACCACTATTTATGAAAATGACTTTGGATACAAAGGATTATACTTCTGCATGGTTGGCATAACGTCTCCAGATAAAACAGCATGTGCTTCTACAAAAGATTATCTAGTCAACCTTCTTACAGAACTAAAAGATAATTCAGAAGCTAAACCTCATCACCTTTCAACCATCCAATCCATGTTATTCGCAACTCAAGCATCTATAAGCGAATCCATCGATGATATCCATAATAAGTGTATTGATTCAATTGAGCATGCACTAACCGCATCATCACAGGAACCAGATATCAACAGTAACATTTATAGCTGCATAGACCTTTGGAAGAAAAAATGGCATAACTGTTCAACATCACTATAAATCACACTCACAATAAATATTTTAATTACTAAGCAATTCCGACAACATCGACGCAAACTTTTCAATATCAATAGGCTTTGTAATGGAACCATTAATTTCATATGGCTCCATATCAGAAATGACATCATCCACTGTATCTGCAGTCAATATCACTATAGGGATAGAACTACCTTGTTCCCTAATTTTTTTAACCGCCTCAAACCCAGTCATGCGCGGCATATGTAGGTCCATTACGATAAGATCAACGTTTTCCTCTTCCAAATACTCTAGAACCTCTAAACCATCATCACACAATATTGTTTCTGCACCAAGATCTGCCAATATTTCCATAGCAATAACCTGACTCATTTTATCATCTTCAGCAACCAAAATGCGTTTACCATCCAGCCTTGGCAAAGAATCATCAAACACAGGAAATGGTTCTGTTTGCTCTGCAAACAGCTCTGGAGATTCAACATCAATCTCAAACCAAAAAATTGACCCTTTACCTAACTCACTTTCACACCCTATAGAGCCACCATGCAAATCCACCAGTTTTTTACAAATTGATAGTCCGAGACCTGAACCTCCAAACTCTCTGGTTGTTGATTCATCTGCCTGAGTAAATGCTTCAAAAAGATACTGCTCATTTGGATTTTCTATTCCAATCCCTGTATCAGAAACCTCAAACTTAACCAACATTGCTTCATCCCTTCTTTCAATTGCGGTTAGTTTAACGTTAACCTTTCCTTGTTCTGTAAATTTCAGTGCATTTGAAACAAGATTGATTAATATTTGACTCAAACGTAGCTGATCACCGATTAAAATTGCAGGAATAGCCGGATCAACATCTATTGAGAAATCAAGTTTCTTTTCCTGAGCCTCTTCAATAAACATGTCATATACTTTTTTAAGTAAATCTTTTAATAGAAAATTAGCTCTTTCCAACTCAAGCATTCCCGCTTCTATCTTTGAAAAATCTAAAATATCATTGATTATACCCAGCAAGACATCAGAAGAATGACGGATTCTTTGGAAATATTCTTTAATCTTATCCGTCATATCACCTCGATTTAATGCAATATCTGTAAATCCAATAATTGCGTTCATAGGTGTCCGAATTTCATGGCTCATTGTCGCTAAGAATCTACCTTTGGCCTGTGCAATCGCCTCTGCTTTTGCCCAAGCAACTTCTGCTACCTCTTTTTCCTTTTTATCACTAATATCGTTAAATGATCCTTCGTAACGCTTTTCTTTGGTATTTTCGTCATAGACCAGCTTAATTGTACATAACCCCCATCCTGCAGCTCCCCCTTTTTTATTATGATAAACCTCAAACTTCACTGGATTTCCGTTCAGCTCTAAAGTATCTAATTTTCTCTTATATTCTTCATAGTCTTTGGCATATACAAATAATGTATTGAAAATATCCCCAAAATTATCTTTGAAATCCTGAAATGATTCACACCCAAAACACTCAAATAAAGCAGGATTTGCATTTTCAATTTCTCGATCATAATTTAAACGAAATAACCCGTCGGCTACATTATTGTATATAGTTTCATATTGACGCAGATACTCTAATGAGGCTTGCTGTGCTTCTTGCCTTTTGTATCTTTCCTCCATGATCTTTTGGCTAAGAGCATAAGAAAGCAATAGAATTTGAGCAATCATTCCTAAATATTGTAGGTATGCTACAGATTCATTCATTTTTATGAGGCCGTTATCAAGCAACACAATAAAGGCTACAGCCACAATGAATAACACATTACCTAAAAAGAAATACTTTGCTGCTTTTATCCCTAAAAACCAACAATAACAAGACACAATTATTGAAGTTATAGCAGTTATAAATGCAATTGCTCCGATTATTATTCCAACAAAATAATATTCATTTAATACATATATCATTGCAGTAGCAAATATTGATATTGAAAGAAAAATGTTTGCTCCTACTCTTAATAAAGGTATTTCTCGTTCTTTCAAAATAAATTGCGAGAAAAATTTGATAAAGAAAATCATGGCTATCCCGCCAAAAAATGAGACCGACCTATCCAAAAAGGCCCCACCTGATACCGCAATATATTGATGAAGATATCCCTCAACTCCCATCCTACATAATAAAAATGTAAAAATATAAAAAGAGAAATACAGATATAAACTGTCTCTCAACATCACAGATATAGAAAAATTATATATAGCCATTACTAGCATCAAACCAAGTATTAATCCCATTACTACCTGATGATGAGCTAGCGAACCAATGGTATCTTTTAAAGAGCGGATTTTTAGTTGGAACCTCATAGGTCCATTGGAATAGAAACGCATATATAGTGTTTTTTCAATATATGGTAAAACTGAAGTTGAAAATAAATGATGAGGAAAATCAAATTCTCTTTCGCCAAATGGCAACTTATCTCCTGTTGTTAAAACCCTTAATTCACCATTTGGAGAAACATCATAAAGTTCTACTAGATCAATAAACGGACTGGTTTGCTCAACTATCCATTGTCTTTCATTAATTTCTCTAATATCTTCAGGCTTCCATAAAATCGAAAATTTAACCCAAACAGCCCTATCCCCATACCCAAGATTCAAAGAGTTATCACTTATAGGCTTAAAATTATTAATAAACCCTGGCATTGACACCTGCGCATAACTTAATTCTGCCGACTCATCAATATAATAATCAGCATATGCACCAAGGTTAATAACATCTGTATTTTCATTAAGTACCGCTACCTGCTGGTTCGCAACAGCACATTTTGAAAAGACTGCGATAAAAAAGAATAACCATAACAGAAGCATCCATTTAATTGATAATTTGCTACAAGCCCCAACCATTTAGAATCCTTTTAAATTTTAAGTGCCCCAATAAACAATATTAGTACAACTAAATAATATTTTGGGCTATACGAATAATATTTCATCTCTCAATGTGACATTTCGCACATCACTAACAATCGTTAGCCTCAAACAATTACTATTTACCCATTTTTGAGATAATTACATACGCTTTATAAGCTTTATGCGAGATAGATTTATCTGCATAAAACCATTCAACCTCATATATTTAACATACCAAGCGTCATGTTTTACTGCACCTTATGCAGTATTTTCTAATATTCTAAATATCGCTTTGATATTTTTCCTATACTTTTTTATCCTCCATGTTTTTTTATAACATACTGTTTTTAAAAACTTAAATATTAGCATTCTTAAATATAACTAACATAAGACTCATGTCGCACCTTTTTTTTCCTATAAAAATGTTAGCGTTCGACAAAAAATTCTTGGATAATCAATATCAAAGACGCATATAAAGAATACAATCGTCTTATCGTTATGCAGTTAAACCAGCCAAGATTCCACTCGGTCAGGAGCCTTGGCATCAAAATATTAAGGATCATAACATGCCTATATATGAAATTACTGAGCCAGGTGGCGCTCAGCGCCTTCGTGTAGCCGTAGGCGTAAATGGTGAGCTTCGCCAAAAATACTTCACCCTTACCAAAAACAGCAAAAGGATTTCAGAAGAGGCAGAGCTGAAAGTTTGGAAACAAGCAGAAAAGCTTAATGCAAAGTGGGAAAAAGAGAAGGAGGAAGCAGCACGCAAAAGAGCTGTTGCTGCTAAAACGACAAAGCGAGGCAAATCAGTTTACGATACAGGAATTCGTGGATTGAAAATGGTTTGGGTTGTTAAAAAACGTCCTAACAGCGTCCACTACCGACCTTCTTTTAAAATCCATGTTGCTGAAGGCCATACACAACAAGGAGTTCTGTCTGTTGGTCACAAAAAGGCCTGGAAACTAGCCGTAAAAAAATACTGTGACATTAAAAACATTCATAGGAATTCTCATTTAGTCGAAAGAATTCCTCCAAAAGAGAAATGGGAAGAGTTAAGACAATACTATAACAAGGAACTTGGATGGGATATCCCTGAAATTGTAATCCCTGAATAAATTTCAAGTTTTCCCTTTATTGCGTTAAATTAAGGCCCTTTTTTATAGGGCCTTAATTTATATAAACCCTGTTATGAATTCTTATTACCAAATTAAAGATTGATACCCATTTAGGACAAAAATGATGTCCCTGACAGGCGTTTATCTCTGATATCGCCCTAAATATCGATCTATTTTTTGTTCTTGCCATAACTGAATAAAATGCATCGCAAATTGCCAGAATCTTAGCCCCATCACAAATTTCCTCTTCTTTGGTACCTTCAGGATAACCTGTGCCGTCCATTTTCTCGTGATGTTGATAGACTATCCATGCTGCTTCATTCCATCCTTCCATTAAGTCTATATTTTCAATCACCCAACCAGGATGCTCTCGCAACTGATCTCGCTGCTCTTTAGTAAACTTTCCTTTTTCATCTAATAATTCATTAGGTAAAAATCTCATACCAACATCATGCAAATAGACTGCTGCCTGTAACTGGTAAAAGTCAACGCAATTTCTGGCTATAGCATTCATACCTAAGGCTATTGGCATCATAAAGTCAGTTCTTCCTGCCCAGTTTTTGTGAATCAAATCTACTTCATCCGCCAAACTCTTAAAGAACTCCAAATCTTCTTCTAACTTTGCATTTTTTTCCCTCAGAATCCTTTGCGACTCTAAATCCGGAATTGCAATTTTATTATCTTGAACAAGTTCAGCTACAGCTTCTTTTACAAGATTTTGTTGCACTATGGTTTCTACATCATCACCAAGAGAAACTGTTCCGCCTGTAAGAATTTCTCTCGTCTGCTTAGCTGCATCTAACTCTTTACCTTTTGTCATATTTAAAAGTGGATTAAGAGCGGATTTTACAGCGTTATATGAATCTATACGTACAAAACCAAATTTATAAGCATCCTCCCCCATAAATACAATTCTATCTAGAATCATCAGTATCGCTTCTGGAAAATGACCTCGGAATTCCATTCCTGCGTCATTCATTCTGTCAATTACGGACTCAACTACAGTAATAAGTTCTAAAATTGGATCACAATGGGAAGCAAATGCCCTATTTTTTATTAAATCCAGGCTGCGAGAAAACTGATCCGTAAGTTCGATAACTTCTTGAAGTTTTATATCATCTTGCTCTAATTTCAGTAATCCGAACTCAATCTGCTCAACCTCTTGGGTAAGCATATCATAAAAATCTTCTAGAGTTTCCTTATCTGAAGCAAGCTCAATGACCTGGTCCATCATAAAATCCCTTTATATTTTTTACGTCCTTTTAAAGTATAGGCGATTCTATCCAGCTTTAGTTAGAAATTAGCTTTGTATTCTGAGCTACCACCTCTTTTTTTGGAGTTTGGCCATTAATTTCTTGTTGTTTGCTAATTGATGGGGCTTTATTAACTAAAGGTTTCTTACCTGTTAAAGACTCTTTGTTAGCTTCTGCTGAAGGCTCTTTATTCGCTTTCGCTGAAGACTCTTTACCAGCTGAAGGCTCTTCTTCTGTTTGCTCTTTACTATTATCTTGTTTAATCTGCCCCGTATTTGAGCCTTCTTCTTGCTTATCATGCATAATCTTATCAAGGTATTTATTTTTGTATTCTTGTCCGAACACAAAAATCTTAGAAGTTAGCGGCCACCCCTTTTCATCAGTAACAAGCACCTCCCATCTTCCTTTTAAACCCTCATCCAGTGTCTTACGTGAAAAAATACGCCAACGAGGGCCTCCGATATCAAATGTAACTCGTGAAACTTCCTTCCCCTCAAACTCCCAGCGATGAGTTACTTGGTGTCCTGTCATATACAACACCTCTGTAAAAAAGAATATTTCTTTAGCTGTATCATCGACAAAAATAACATCATCATATGGCTCACGCTGATCCATCTTTGTCGCAAATTGAGCTCTGGAAATTTTACCGCCATGCTGTTTTCCACCCGGGGCGGCTATTATTTCCTGCCAACCAAGCATTAAAGTCAAAAACATTGCCAAAAATAAAAAAGATCTGCTCTGAGCTTTTATGATCATCTCCATGCCTCATTATTCTTCATATAAAAACATTCCTTATAACCTGCTCAGAATAATTAATCATCTATTTATAGCTTTTTAACTTCCGTACAGGTAATAAAAAGAATATCAGTAGCTATCACAATAACAACCATTTTTTATATTCCAGCATAGTTTTTATGTTAATATCAGACACGATTAACGATAATTTATATGGAATCTATTAATGATCTATTCCAAAATGCCTCCAGCGGTTCTTGTTTTTGCTGGCTCAGATCCAACTGGAGGGGCTGGCATTCAAGCATCTATTGAGTCTATAACCAGCGCTGGATGTCACCCAGTAACAGTTGTTACAGCTATTACCATACAAGACACTGAAGATGTTCATGGTTATGCTCCTTTGGATCACGAAATAATAATCGAGCAAGCCAGAGCCGTTTTAGAAGATATTCCCATAAATGCCATCCATATTGGTATGATTGGCAGTGCAGATGCTGCCGAGGCTATTCACAGTATTCTAATAGATTATCCCGATATTCCTGTAGTACTTGATCCCATTTTATTCGCTGGCGGAGGAACTCCTTTAGCAGATGAGGATATAGCGGAAATAATGGTCAATTTGATCATGCCTTTAACCACTATAGTAACTCCTAATAGCAATGAGGCTTATACTCTTTCACCAGGAGCAGACTCCCTTGATGCCTGTGCCAATTCTATGCTGGATTATGGCTGCGAATATGTACTTATAACCGGAACACACAATAGCACTACAAATGTTGTAAATACTCTATATTCTGCGGACAGCAGTAGCGCTACTCGTTACGAATGGGATCGTCTGCCAAATAGCTATCATGGGTCTGGATGTACATTAGCTGCAAGTATTGCAGCACACATTGCTAAAGATGAATCGATCGAAATCGCTGTTAAGAAAGCTCAAGAATTTACATGGAACGCGCTAAAACACGGTACTAGAATGGGTATGGGACAATATATTCCAAATAGATTTTATTGGACATCGTTCAACCAAAACAAAAACTAACAATTGCCGTTTATAAAAAAAATTTACTATTACGAAGTTTGGTTTTAAAGGGATTATGTTATGAGCACTATAAATGGGCTTTATGCAATAACAGATGAAAGCCTTATTCCTGAAACCCAATTAACCTATTATGTTGAACAATCAATTCTTGGCGGTGCTTCTGTAGTTCAATTCCGCAATAAAAATAGTGATTTTCAAACTAAGGCCACACAAGCAGAAGATATACTAAAAGTATGTAACCTACACTCTGTACCACTAATTATTAATGACGATATTACCCTATGTGCGGAAGTTGGTGCTGACGGTGTCCATTTAGGACAAGAGGATTCGGATATCTCTGTAGCTAGAGAACTACTTGGATCAGATAGCATCATAGGAGTTACTTGTCATAATTCTCTTGATTTAGCAATTGAGGCTCAGAAACAAGGAGCCAACTATGTAGCCTTTGGCAGATTCTTTGCGTCGCAAACAAAGCCAGATGCAAAATCAGCCGATATTTCAATATTAAAACAGGCGCGATTAATGCTAAGTATTCCTACAGTCGCAATTGGCGGAATCACTGCTGATAATGCTAAATCTCTTATTGATGCCGGAGCTTCTTCAATCGCTGTTGTAGGAGCTGTTTTTGCTGATTCCAATCCTAAGGCGCAGGCTGAAAGATTGTCTGTTCTTTTTAAAAAATAGTTTCCATTTTTAGCCCCCAAAAGATTTAGTATGTTTTTGAAGACCGTCTGCGGCATGGACGCAGCAGTCGAGACTACATGGATGTATTTGCGTCGTGTCTGAGAAAACACAATACATCTATTCCTAAACCATAAAGAGGAATAATTCAAAACGTCAAGCTAGGCATTAAACTCTTACTTTAAGAAAAAACAACCGTCTTATTACCATGTATCAAAACCCTATCTTCCAAATGATATCTAAAACCACGAGAGAGCACCTGCCTTTCGACATCTTTACCCAAACGAATCATATCCTCTTTAGATACACTATGGGATACACGCACAACATCCTGATCAATAATCGGTCCGGCATCAAGCTCTTCAGTAACATAATGGCTAGTTGCACCTATTAGTTTTACACCTCGATTATAGGCCTGCTCATATGGCTTTGCACCAACAAATGACGGTAAGAAACTATGGTGAATATTGATTATTCTACCTGCATATTTTGTACATAACTCAGGTGGAATAATCTGCATATAACGGGCAAGCACAACCACATCGCTTTGATACTCTTCTATCAGTTCATTAACACGGGCAAATGCATCTTGTTTTTTATCTTTGATAACAGGTACGTAATGATACGGAACATCGTACCAACCAACCATCTCTTCCAAATCCGGGTGATTAGATATTACACACTGAATTTCACAATTAAGTTCACCACTTTTCCAGCGATGTAGAATATCCAAAGGACAATGAGGATCTTTACTTGCCATGAGAATTGCTTTCTTTGGCTCATGTGCATCAATAAGTCTCCAACTCATCTCAAAACCAGATGAGGCATCAGAAAACTCTTTACGAAAACCGTCCTCATCAAATGGGCTTGCCCCAGAACCGATTTCATAGCGCATAAAAAACCAATTATCGTTAAAGTCTGTGTGCTGGCTGGCTTCCCGAATCGAACCATTATGCTTGGCAATCAGATTACTAACCATTGCCACAATTCCCAGTTTATCCGGACATGAAACTACTAAACGAAAAACTTGATCCATTAAATACGCCTCTATTTATTCCTATTATCAATTAATACATCCCGTGTGACATAGAGATAGCAGGTTTATAGATCTATCTCAAGATGCTGTGCAACATATTCTGCATTTATTATTTTCGAATAATGAATTTCACCTAATAATAGTGCAGGCAATCTTTCGATAACCGACTGCATTTGCTCCTGCAGACATAGATCATCCGGACTTATATAATTAGCAATCCAACCTGCAACCCTAAGCCCTTTAGCTACAATTGCTTCGTACGTTAATAGTGCATGATTAATACACCCAAGCCTAATCCCAACCACAATAATTACCGGTAATCCAAGTGTCAAAGCAAGATCATCCATCCGATGTTTATCACTGATAGGAACGGTCCAACCACCAACCCCCTCAACTACCACAACATCTGCACTTTCTTCTATTTGTTTGTAACAGCCAATTATCTTATCCAGTTCAATTTCAACTCCGCTTTGTGCGGCAGCTATATGGGGAGCGATCGGGTCTTCAAATGTATATGGATTAACTAATTCGTACGGCAAATCAACATTAGCTGCATCTATCAGTTTCAGGGCATCACCATTACGCAGCCCTTCGCTGGTTTCATTGCATCCAGATGCTATTGGTTTCATGCCTGCTACCTTGTAATCTGCAGCGGCCAACTTGTAAATCAAACCTGACGCAATTTCGGTCTTACCGGCATCAGTATCGGTACCGGTTATGAAAAAGCCTTTCATTTATTCTTCCAACAATGTCCAAATATGATTTCATATGTTACTGGAACACCGCTCTCTTCTCGCAGCTTTTCATATTCCTCAATCATTCGTTTCATTTTGTTCTTTCCAGTAAGCGCTCTATCCCTACCATGAGTTCGATTACTTGCTCCCAAAGTCTTCAGTTCACGCATTACCTGTATAACATCATGGTAATGCAATTGAATGATATCGCTATCAACTACAGCATCTTTAAATCCTGACTCGATTAACATATCGCCGATATCACCAAGAGAATAAAAACTATTTACATGCGATCCATCAGGATCAACGGTTTCCCAAGATTTCTTAAACTCACTTAATGTTTTAGGGCCAAATGTTGCAAAATGAAGCAGGCCTCCATCGCACAAGACTCTTTGATATTCATCCATCACTTGCAGCAAGTCATTACTCCACTGCATTGCCAAATTGGAAAAAACCATATCTACCGATTCAGATTGCAGTGGTACACTATGCATATCAGCAACCACACACGTTGCTGGCTTTTTACAGTTACTTTTATTATTAACCAACAACATCCCTGCCGCTATATCCAACGCCAACACATGAGCTTCGGAATATCGTTTTATCAGCTTTCCTGTCGCCACTCCGGTGCCTGCACCGATATCTGCAATCACCTTTGGTTCATGCTGTACAAAATCAAGGCGTGAAAGCAGCCTATCCCCAACCTCACGCTGCATTGCGGTTACTGAATCATAATCCTGCGCTGCATTATGAAAGGCTCGCTGAGTCTTTCGGCTATCCAAATAATGTCTTTCCTGAGCATTCATTTTAACTTAACAGCCTCTTTAATCAGGTGCAGACATTGTTCTTGTTGTGAGATAAACGGCACATGCCCAGCTCCGGATATTATTTCAATAGATGAACCGCCGGTTAACATTTCTTTCTGCGCAGGCACTAATTGGTCGTTATCTCCACAAATCCATGTGATTTTTTTATTTATAGAAGATAACTGCTGACGCAGATCAGTATCGTGTAGTACTTTCAAAGAACGCAACAGAGTATCTTTGTCTGCTTTACATTCTCCTTGAAACCGTTTTATTTCTTGCAAAACCTTTCGCGGCTGCTGTTCCATTGCTGCAAGCTGCGTATAAAATCCAGATATGGCAGACTCACCTTTATCTTCTAGCTGTTGATAAAACTGTTTTGCCAAAATTGAATCCGCCGCATTATCCCAACCTTCTTTTTTGATAAAACACGGGGTTGCTGCAATCAATATTAAACTTTGGACCTTTGCAGGAAAATCTAATGCAATCTGTTGAGCTATTAATCCACCTAGCGACCAACCAATTAATATAGACTCAGTATCGATTTGTTTTACAACATCGACAGCCACATCCTTAAGCGATAATGGAAAAGTATTATCATGACATTTTCCATAACCAGGCAGATCAATAATCTGAACTTCAAAATCATCACCAAGGTGTGCAACCAGATTGGAGAAAATTTCACCAGAAAAACCCCAGCCATGAATAAAAACTAACCTCTTCATCACTGAATACCTGCCTTCGCAGATATTTCTAATGCCGATAAAAGCTTATCTATATCTGCATCAGTATGGTTGGCACTAAATGTTACTCTAAGCCTTGCTGTTCCTTTCGGCACTGTTGGTAGACGAATCGCCGTAACGTATATACCAAGTTCTTTTAATCTGTTTGAGATAGCAATAGCTTCAGCCGCACCACCAATTATTATCGGCTGAATTGGAGTATGAGAATCCACTAAGGATAGTCCAAGCTGCGTAGCCCCGGATCTAAACCTTGCGATTAGCTTTTGCAGATGATCTCTACGCCATGATTCCGATTCAATAAGGTCAATACTTTTTAAAGTAGCCATCGCTATAGCTGCAGGCATGGCAGTAGTATAGATATAGGTACGTGCACGCTGAATTAAGTATTCGATCAGGCTTTCACTACCTGCCACAAAGGCTCCTGCGGTACCAAAACCCTTACCCAAAGTTCCAACCAATAAATCAATATCCACAGGGTTAACTCCCTGCTCTTCAATAACCCCTCGTCCATTTTGCCCAATTACACCAAGACCATGCGCATCATCAACTATGGTTATTGCATTGTTCATCTTGGCAACATCAATGATTGGCTGTAGTGACGCCACATCACCATCCATACTAAAAACACCATCGGTAGCAATTAGTATATTTTCTGCATCCGTCTTGGATAACCTTGATTGCAAATGTCTTATATCCAAATGGTTATAGCGCACCAGCTTTGCATTAGAAAGTTGCGCTCCATCAATCAAAGACGCATGATTGAGCTTATCTTCAACTATAAGATCATTTTTGTCGGTAAGTGCAGAGATAACTCCCATATTTGCCATGTAACCGGTAGAAAACAATAAAGCTCTTTGTGTTCCACAAAAATCAGCTAATCGCTCTTCCAGCATGTGATGCGCTTTGGTATGCCCTAATACCAGATGTGCCGAACCGGTTCCAACGCCATATTCTTTAGTAGCAGCTATAAAAGCCTCGCACACTTGCGGATGATCAGAAAGCCCAAGATAATCGTTGCTACAAAAAGCTAACACTTCTGCACCATCCACAATAGGATTGATACAGGATGCACCAGCAACCACCTTACGGCTGCGATAAAGGTTTTCTTGTTTGAACTGTTCAAGTTGTTGTTCGATGTTCATTTACCTAGTTCAGTTATTCAGTATATGCCAAGGTATTCTGCGAAAATTGATGGTTTCCGCTAAGCAGCCTCACTAATTAAATTACGCATCCCATTTTCAGAAGCATTGATTTGAGCAGAATGTTTTGGCATTACAATTACTAAACATCCAACTAAATTTCGAGATTCCAGCCTTCGCGGGAATGACGTAATTATACTCCGGCGAATTAAATCTATTTCTCTATCTCCAGACCAAGTTTAGCAAACAGATTCAAATCATTTTCTTGTGAAACATTGTCTGTAGTAAGCAGTTTATCTCCATAAAAAATACTATTAGCACCAGCAAAAAAACACATGGCCTGAGTTGATTCGCTCATCTCTCCCCTACCGGCGGAAAGCCTAACATAAGACCTGGGAAGCATAATTCGTGCTACAGCAATCATGCGAACAAAATCCAGATGATCCACATCCTCAACATCATTCATCTTCGCACCATCAAGCTTAACTAACATATTAATGGGAACGCTGTTAGGATGATCAGGCAGATTCGCCAACGTACACAGCATACTTGCGCGATCATCAAGGCTCTCACCAAGACCAACAATGCCACCACAGCAAACATTAAGCCCTGCATCGCGGACATATCCTAGGGTACGCAGGCGATCATCATAAGTTCTGGTTGTAACTACATTTGGATAATGCTCACGAGAGGTGTCCAGGTTATGATTAAAATAATCCAATCCTGCTTCTTTAAGTTCTACTGCCTGCTCCTTAGTAACTAAACCCAGAGTCATGCAAGCCTCAAGCCCCATATCTTTTACAGTCTTGATAATCTCCTTGATATGGGGCATATCTTTTTCTTTTGGATTACGCCACGCAGCCCCCATACATAATCGAGTGAGCCCTGCGTCTTTTGCCCTTTGCGCTGATTCCTCAACCTGCTGCAACTCCATTAGCTCGGATCTTTGCCCTTCTTTGTTGTTATGGATATTTTGCGAACAATAACCACAGTTTTCGGTACAGCCACCCTCTTTAATATTTAACAAGGTACTTACCTGAATTTTATTTGGATCGAAATTTTCTCTGTAGATCGTATGCGATTTAAACAGCAGATCGTTCATTGGTAATAAAAACAGGTCCTTGACCTCTGAAATTGTCCAATTATGTCGAATCATCTCTTAATACCTATTATCTATAACAACATTTGACTGAGAGGATATAGATTTACCTTTTATTGTCAACTTTTAAATAGCAACAAAAGTTGACGTAAATTTCAGTTTTATTTACAACTTAAATCAACATATCCATTTTTAAATATGCAGAAACAATTTATTCATCTATTATTAACATTGCTATGGGATATTGTTGGGGAATATCCGCCTACTTTGATAGGCATTTATAATGGGGACTTACGATGGACGTAAAACATTTATTTTATACAGACGGCTCTGCAGCCAAAGCTAATTTTTTTGATAATTTGCTAAATCAGATCGGCAGAATCATCTATCCAGATTGCTGCCATAATTGCCATAAAGAAACATCTCAGGAAGACAAAGGTCTTTGCCAGGAATGTCGCTATAAACTCAAACTAATTATCAATCCATGCAAGATATGCGGTGAGGAATTATCAGAAATTAGTTCTAACCAATCCATCTGCGGAAGATGTCAAACTAATACTCGCTATTTCGATAGCGTATTTGCCCCTTTTTGCTATTCTGATCCTCTGGACAAACTAATCCACGATATGAAATATTCAAAAAGGATTAGCAACTGCGATTTGCTCGCAGAACTACTTTACGAACAGGTTGTACTTCAAAGAATAACGCTTCCAGAATGTTTAATCCCTGCTCCAATCAATCCAAATCAGTTCTTACAACGAGGGTTTAACCAGTCTATTGAGATTACCAATAGACTCGGAAAACTACTTAACATTCCAGTTAAAAATGATCTAATCATAAAAACCAATAATACTGAACGCCAATCAAGGCTTTCGTACTCTCAGCGTCAAAAGAACCTAAAAGGTTCATTTAAATTAAATAAGCCGATTGAATTTCAACACATCGCAATTATTGATGATGTGGTAACCACAACGGCAACAACTAATGAAATTGCCAAAATTGCCAAATGTAACGGAGTTAATAGGATACAGGTTTGGGCATGCGCCAGAAGTATTAAACTCTGAATCAATTCAGTATAATATGAAGTTATTAATCACTTGGGGTTTTATTAAGCCCATCCCAGTCTGGTTATTTAATTATTTGAGCCCTACAAAATGACTCCTGAGCATGCATCAGCAAAGCTAAAAATATTATCGGAACAGTGTGTAAAGTGCGGACTTTGTCTGCCACACTGCCCGACATATAAAGTTTTTGAAATTGAACCTGAGTCTCCACGGGGACGCATATCATTAATGCAAGGTTATTGTGGAGATATGCTCAAATATAGCGAAAAGCTTGAAGAACGCCTAGAACATTGCCTAAGTTGCCGAGCCTGCGAAGCCGCCTGTCCAGCCCAGGTTGAATATGGCAAAATGATAAATATTGCCAAATTTTTACTTAATACAGAAAGCAAAACACCTTTCTTTCAACGAATTCTAAAAAAAGCAAGCACAGGCCTATTAACTGGCCCCAAATACACCCTTGCCTTAACCAGGCAACTGGTAAATATCTACCAAGCCAGCTATCTGCGTAAGCTAGCACAAAAATCAAAAATCCTTAGCCTGCTCAAGATTGCAGATACGGAAAAAATTCTTCCTCCATATAGACAAAAGGCAGTTAACACCCCAAAGCCAAATAAACCAGAACAACCCAAGGTATACCTGTTTAGCGGCTGTGTTGCAGAAATCGTAGATACAGCAACCCTACAAGCAACTGTTGATGTGTTATCTGCATATGGCTTCCAAGTAGAAATTCCGAAACAGCAAGGGTGCTGCGGAGCTGTATCTGCGCATAATGGAGATATTGATGGGGCAAACAAATGCATGGAAAAAAATCTAACTGCATTTGCAGGAGAAACACCTATTGTATATGTAGCAACAGGATGCGGAGCACATATGCAAGACTACAGTTTGACTGAAGATGGTCTGGAATTAACCAAAGACTTTACTTCACGACTATTTGAAATCTGTGAATTTCTTGCTAACCATCAATTACCTGAAGGTATTAAGATAAAGCCACTACCAATCAAAGTTGCCCTACACATCCCATGCTCTCAGCGCAATGTATTAAAAGACTTGAAGTCTCCAAAAACTATCTTGGAAATGATTCCTGAAATTACTATCGTCGATATACCAAGCAATGATACTTGTTGCGGAGCAGCCGGAACCTATATGCTAAGCCATCCAGATGTCGCGCAAAAACTACTAAAAATAAAACTTGAAGATATAGATGGTATAAAACCAGATATGGTGGCGTCTTCCAACATCGGTTGCGCACTACATATGCAGGCAGGACTTTTAGGAAAAGATTCAACAATACAGGTAAAACATCCAATTGAAATACTTGCTTTACAACTTGAAAAGCAAAACAAATAAAAAAACGGAACCCTAAAAAAATTGACCCAGGCTAAATACCCCCGCTAACCTGGGTTCCAATCAATATATTTTTGACGATTGGTCAATGTGTTGTGTCAATATGTAGCCATATCTACAAACTTTCTGATTAACAACTCGCATCGTAAATCAGAATATCGATGTTGATGAATACAGATTAACAACGACGGGTCACATGGTAAATTAGACTTTAGTCTAATACTAAAAACTGAATTGCAAAGATCAAAATAACAAACCAACAAATTACCCAATCATATCAACCTGTTAGACAACATCTCCTTTAATAAAATAAAATTATATTTTTTGTGATAACAATCACATTCTTATGACTCAATGCACCAAAAATTAATATTAGCCGCACAAAAAGTAATATCACATCCTAAAAAACCACACCAATATCCAGGAAAAACTCCGCCATACTTACCTTCAGACCACATGTAAAAACAAATAGACCGCCCCTGCAAAATTAGCTATCTTGCAATAATAAATTAACGCAGATTTTCAGCACCTGTCTCGGCATTGATATTCTCAGCAGGAATCTCTGCCGCAACCGTAGCATCAACCCCATCGCTTTCAACATCTGCAGGAACGTATTTGAAGTCGGTATAGTTAACGACACCAGCCTCATCAATCCATTTTCTTATGGTTTTTTCTAATTCATTCCCGGTATTTTTAATATCGTTACTTATATTAGCTGGCAAAGACTTAATATCATTTTTAAACCGCTGCAAAGCTGAAACAGGCGGCGGAAAATTAACCATTGCAGCAACTATTGTTATTACTGCCATAACCAATACCACTAATGAAAATATATATCTCACTACTTACGCCTAAATATAGTTAATTAAAGTTTTTCCCGTAAAAGATCTCCAGCATCTCATTTTCCAGTTGATCATAGATCTCTTTTTGCTTCTCTTCACTAATATCTTCAAGCTTCTGATTAAATAGATAACTCTGTAAGTTCAGATCATTAAGCATCATTTTGGTATGAAAGATATTCTCTTGATAGACATTAACATCAATTGTCTTATATCGCTCACGAGTTTCTTCAATTAGATAGCTTTGAATCGAGGTAATATCATGATCCTTAAAATGTTTCTGACCATAGATATCACGAGTAAACCCCCTAATGCGATAATCCATTATCACGATATCAGAATCAAAGGCATGAATTAGATAATTAAGCGCCTTAAGTGGAGAGATCACCCCGCAGGTAGATACATCAATATCAACTCTGAATGTACTTACACCTTTATCCGGATGGTTTTCCGGATAGGTATGTACTGTCAGGTGACTTTTATCAAGGTGCGCCAATACGGTATCAGGCAATGGTCCTGGAGCCTCGGAAGAAACCTCTTCAATTGGCTTATCAATAACCTCATTCTCGGCAATCAATACCGTTACACTAGCCCCCTGGGGATCATAATCCTGATGTGAAACGCTAAGGATATTAGCCTCGATGATATTGGCGACCTCGGTTAAGATCTGCTTTAAACGTTCAGCATTATATTCTTCATCAATATACTCAATGTATGCCTGCCTTTGTTCCGGCGTTTCTGCATAACATACATCATAGATATTGAAGCTTAGAGACTTGGTAAGGTTATTAAAACCATGAAGTTTAATTTTATTGTTTCTCAATGGCCGCGCTCCCAATGAAAATAGCGCATAAAGCAGCTGCTAAAAGATCGAATTTATACCCTTTTTTCTAATATTGTCAATCTAATTCTAGCCCAATATACTCTTAAGGTTAGCCAGATGCGCCTTCCCCCTTTCCCGCACCTTTTCCGGATCTTTATCCTCGTTATACCCTTCCCATTCCAACTCTTCTTGTGGCATCTCTAACAAGAAACGGCTTGGCCTTCTCTCTACAATCTCAGCCCCAACTCTACGCCGTTTACTAAAGGTCATAGTCAAGGTCTTTTGCGCCCGAGTTATACCCACATAGGCAAGGCGTCGCTCCTCTTCAATTCCGTCCTCATCCATACTGGATTTATGCGGCAAAAGGTCTTCTTCCATTCCTACCATATATACGTGCGGAAACTCTAATCCTTTAGATGAATGCAGAGTAATCAACTGAACTTTATCACTAATATCCTCGTCTTCATTCTTTTCCAAAAGATCTAAGAGGCTAAGATGGGCGATCTGATGTTCCAGAGTTTTCTCCCCATTTTCACCTTCGATACTTTTCACCCAATCAATCAGGTCTTTAATATTTTCCATCCGTTTTCTGGCAGAAACAATATCCTTGCAACTATCCGTCAAGTAACTCTCATAACCAACATCTAGGATAATATCGCGCAAAATCTTATCACCCGGCTCTGTTTTAGAACGCTGACTTATCTCTTTAAGCCACTGCGCAAATTCCTTGATCCTCAATGCCGAACGAACCGGCAAAGTCTCGCTAACATCATGATCAATAATCGCCTGATGTAGACTAAGCATCTTTTTATCAGCAAAATTTCGCAGCAACTCCACAGTCTTGGCACCAATCTCCCGACGAGGAGTGTTAATCACCCGCAAAAACGCTGCATCATCAAGTGGGTTTACCACCAGACGCATATAACACATCAGATCTTTGATCTCAGCCAATGAAAAAAATGAAAAGCTACCACTAACTTTATATGGAATGCGATGAGCACGCATCGCCTTCTCGAATGTTCTTACCTGATGATTCCCTCGAAACAAAACTGCAAAATCGCTATAGCTGGCCTGCTCGATAAACTTTTTGTGCAACATCTCGGTAACAACTTTTTGCGCCTCATGATCTGGGTCATCACAGGCTGCTACCTTTAGCGGCTCTCCATAACCTTTATCACTCCATAATCTTTTATCGAAGATATGCTCATTATTTGAAATAATATGGTTAGCTACCTTAAGAATTCTTCCCAGTGAACGATAATTCTGCTCCAGTTTCACTACCTGCAAAGTTGGAAAATCACTAACTAACAACCGAAGATTCTCAGGCTGGGCACCGCGCCAGGCATAGATCGACTGATCATCATCACCTACGACAGTGAATGACGCCCTTATTCCAACCAACTGTTTTACCAAGGTGTACTGACAGGCATTAGTATCCTGATACTCATCCACTAAAAGATAACGCGTTTTATTTTGCCAACGCTCCAATGCATCTGAATTTTGCAGGAATAGATTTACCGGCACTACAATCAGATCATCAAAATCAACCGCATTATAAACCTTAAGATAATCATCATATGCCTTATAGATTCGAGCAGCCTGATACTGTAAATCATTCTGCGCCATTTCCAACGCCTGCTCGTGCGAGATCATCGCATTCTTCCAGGTCGAGATTTGCCAACGAAACTGATCTGCAAAATCCGGAGATACCTTCTCGATTCTAAGCACCTCTTTTACCAAACTAATACTGTCTTCAGAATCATAGATAGTAAACCCGCGTTGATACGGCAGGTTTTTAAGCTCAGAATGGATAATCTTCAAACCCAGGGTATGGAAGGTAGAAACTGTAAGGCCGGTTGTATATTCCTCTCCCAACATCTTGGTAATACGCTCACGCATCTCACGTGCCGCCTTATTGGTAAAGGTAACAGCTATAACATTCGCTGGATCATATTCACATTCACGAATCAGATAGGCGATCTTTTCAGTAATTACGCTGGTCTTACCACTGCCAGCACCAGCAAGCACCAACAATGGATTACCAATATTCTTTACCGCCTCAGCCTGTTTAGGATTTAACCTACGCAATTTACCGCTCACAACAACAATTAGAAAAGGTTGATTATATGTGAATTAGAAGAAATGGGGAATTGGTTATATCAACGCAGATAAAAGACACGCCATTCCAGACAGCACAAAGCGCGCGACCTGGAATTCAGAAAAACAACTAAACTTGTATCTAAATCAATTTTACATTCGAATGTAAAGTCTTGTGATACTTTTCATAATATAATACACATGGAGTGGCTGATTATTTAATTTTTCCCCAAACAACAATTTATTGGCAATAACACAACTCATTGAAAATAATTTGGAACTATATATGCACAATAACTCTAAATACTTCCACTTAAAATAAGAGCTTCAGCCTTCTCCAACTCTTCTGGAGCCCCATAAGCAATTAAAATATCTCCACCCAATAACTTAACATCCGCAGTTGGATCAGGCACACGAATCTTCCTTCTTCTTATGCTTGTTATGGTAACTCCAACATCATCAAGTGATAGTTCACCAAGCAGTTTTCCAACCGCATAAGCAGTCATTCCAAGAGATATTGTTCTTAGTTGCGCACGACTCCTAGCACTCCCCTCGATGCTATGAGTTCTTTGTCCGTAGAAAAAACCACGCAGTTTACTATATCCATCTTTTCGAAACTCACGGGTATGACGTAAAACCCTAGACATTGGCACCCCTAACTGCGGCAAACTATGCGATGCCAACATAAGGCTAGCCTCAAAGATTTGTGGAACGACGTCTGTAGCCCCTTCGCGTTTAAATTTATCCATATATGCATCATCATAGGCCAATACACATATTGGAATATCTACTCGATGTTTACGGATATTGCGAATCACCTTGATTGCATAATTAGAATTCTCGATAGTAATCATTACTAGCTTTGCCTTTTCTAACCCCGCAGCTTCTAAAATTTCATCTCTAGTTGCATCTCCGTAGGTTACGGACTCGCCCGCAGATCTAGCATGCTTTATCCGCTCCGGATCCAAATCAAGTGCCAGATATCTAACTCCTTCCACATCATAAAATCGAGATACATTTTGACCATGCAACCCATAACCTACGATAATGACATGATCATTCAAGGTACGCGAAACGGCCTCTATCATATCTACCTCGCTTACCTCGTCGATCTTATCTCCGGAAAAATTAAGCACGTTAATTATCCAGGTGGCTATCTTCCCGTTAAATCTAATTAGAAATGGTGCAAATACCATCGATAAAAACACTGCAGCTAACACAACTTGGCTAACCACCTCACTGATAAGATTGGCTGCTAATGCGATCGATATCAATGCAAATCCAAACTCACCTCCTTGCGACAAAACAATCCCACTACGTAAACAGTTTCTTTTATCATCCCCCATTAGATACATTATGGTAAATACCAATATGGTTTTTACTATCAATAATGCTACGAATGCGGGCAACACAAAATACCAATAATGCCTAACCATCTCTATATCAAGCAACATGCCGATAGTAATAAAGAACAATCCCAATAGTACATCTCGAAAAGGCCGAATATCTGATTCAATCTGATGCTTATATTCGGTCTCCCCCAGCACCATACCAGCAAGAAAAGCCCCCATAGTCAGAGATAATTCAGCAAAGTGAGTTGCCCAGGCAGCAACTATTATTACCAGCAGTACCGTCAACGTAAATAACTCGGTTGATCTGGCCAAAGCTATCTCATGAAACAGAGGCCGAATTATTAATCTTCCTGCCAATAACATCAACACGAAAACAAATGCTCCTTTTAAAAGAGCTGTTATCAATGGCAAAACCATTGGGCCTTGAGAACCACTGGCAAAAATTGGAATCAAAATCAAAAAAGGAACTACTGCCATATCCTGAAAAATCAATACTCCTACCGAAGTTTTACCATGATTTTCCAGCTGTTCTCCCTGTTCATCTAACTGTTTTACAACTAAGGCCGTAGAGGACATTGCCACAGCCCCTCCCACAATAAAAGAACTAATAACATCCATACCGATTAAGTAACCAAAAGCCATAGCCAAACCAGTTGCAATAAGCACTTGGGCACCACCCAACCCAAACACAATCCATTTCATGGACATTATCTGTGGCAAAGAAAATTCCAAGCCGATGGTAAATAACAGAAACACAACCCCAAATTCAGCTAAAATATGAACACTTTTATCATCTTCAACTAGGCCTAGGCCATACGGCCCGATAAGAAGTCCAACATATAAATACGCAAGAATAGGCGGTAGGTTCATTCGTCGGAACAACCCGACAACCACTACCGAGGCAAACAATAAAACCACTATATCAATAAAGCTTCCCAATATGCATCTCCAGTCCAGCATAGATAGAATATATTTGTAGCATTTCCTATGGCCAACACTTAAATTACGCTATATAACTAGCTATATATTTAAATTTTAGGATATAAATACGTGGTTTTCTTTATATATAGAATTATTTGAGATAGATAAGACTAGCAAATCTGCCTGTATCGTTATCTCTTCGGAATGAATAATAGTGTTCGCTGTCTTCGTAACAACATGATCCATCAACAACTACATCTTTAACACCTAGTTGTTCTAACTGTCCAGACGCAAGCCCAACAAGATCAGCAAACATTTTACCGTCTTCAGTTAAAAGAAAGTTAGAGTCAATATCAAATCCATTTTTTGCAAACTCTTGTTTAACCTCTTCCCCAACCTCAAAAGAGCAACGGCCGATATTTGGCCCCAACCAAAAAATAAGATCATCCGGATCGCTACTCATAGCGGCAATAGAACTTTTAATTATGCCATTTGCAAGCCCGCGCCATCCAGCATGAATTGCAGCCACCTCTGACCCCATCTTATTTGCCACAAGAATTGGCAAACAATCTGCAGTTAAGACCGTACAAACCAGATCATTTCTATCAGTCCAGCTTGCATCTGCTAATGGAGGATTACCAGAAGGGCCGTAGTTATAAACTATGCGATCACTATGAATCTGCTCTAACCATAGCGGTTCCGAAGGAAGATTAGCTTCTTCTATTAACAGCTCTCTATTTCTAGCTACCGCATGAGGATCATCTCCAACATGTGTAGCAAGATTCATAGAATCATAGGGAGATCTACTAAACCCTCCTCGTCTATTAGTCAAAATAGCAACTACATTATCCGGAAAAACGCCTTCGATTTTTTTATAAAAAATTCTGCTACCCTTAGACATCGATAAATTCCTTCTTCACCTGTTCTCTAGTCATCTGCATCCTGCCGATCCCCTGATAACCAAATCTTTCTGCAAAATCCGCACTTCTCTTTTCATCAATAAAATCAAATCCAATTTTACGATATGCCTTAATTGCAGGATCATTACCTATAGCATAGGAAATCTGAAACACATCACAAGTGGTTGTTTCATAACCGATCCTAATAATCCTATGCAAAAGCATTTCAATTAGACCTAAGCGCCTAAACTCTTTTTTAGTCGCAACCCATTCAATTATCCATGAACTGTCAGTGAAATCAGGAAAACATCCCAAAAATATTGCCGTCCGACAACGAGCCTCTTCTACTTTTTTAAAACTCCAGTGCAATTTTGATTGTACATCATGCAATGCTACTGCAAATTGTTGTCTGGTAATTTTAGATGAATCGTATCCAGCAAGCGCAGCAACAGATTCACCATCAACCTCCGCTATCAAAAAATTTGAATAATGACATAAGCTCTTAGTGCTAGCCTGAGCAAGTTCCTCAATAAATTTAAGCTTTTCATTTTCGTTATCAGAAACCATTGCCTCCCAAAGACCAATTTCATGCCCTGAATGCGCGGCCTCTAGCATTACCCAAGCAATAAATGGTACATCATCGATTTCAGCTCTTCTTATTCGAACTTCTCTATCCATATTCTTTTCTACTTAACTTCCTGTTAGTTTTAATTCTACATTAGAAAAGATTTTTAAAACATATAAAAAAAGGGGCCAAACAGCCCCTTATGACCTATAAAAACTTATAAGAGTTACATTCTATCTTCAAAGATTGTAATCTCGCTTGCCTCACGCAGGCTTTTCATAAAATTAGTTAGTGCAAACTGATTATATTCGCCTTCTCGAGCAAATGCTGCCTGCTTAACTTTTTCCTCATTCTCTTCAGATATTTCTGCTTTTACAATATCCTTTACAAGGATAACTGCATAATCACCAATTTGCAGCTGTTTACCTGAAACAGCTAAAGCGCCCTCTTTCGCCACAGGCATTTCAAATGCGGCCTGAACTACTTCGCGAGAATATTTAGTGGCAGTTCTCGGTAACGGCTCTGCTTCTGTCAATTTTGCATTAACCTGCTGCGCAGCATCGGCCATGCTCATTCCTTCAGCAATAGATTTTTCTAGCTCTTTACCTTTTGCCTGCGCCAATTCTTTAGCTTTTTCAGTAACCAAATAACCTTTGATTAATGATTTAACCTTATCAAGAGGTTTAACCGCTGACGGTTTATAATCAACGACTCGCACAACGTATGCTGAATTTCTTCCAATAGTAATCAAATCACTATTATTACCATTTATTAGCAAATCATCTGAGAATACAGATGAAACCACCTTCTTATGTATTAAAATACTTTTTCTAGAGTTTTTAGCTAAAAAGTCTGTTTCTTTTAATTCAACTCCTGCAAACTTGGCCACCCCTTCAAGAGATGATGGGTCATCATAGGCAATATTCCCAATTTCCGTACCGTTTTCTGTTAGGTATGCTCGCGTTTTTTCCGCAGCCAAGGTTCTCTTAATTTGTTTCTTAATTACATCATCTAAAGGTTTTGTATGTGCTTCTTTAATATCATCTAGTTTTATCAAATGGTAACCAAATGCTGTTTTAACCGGATCACTCAGCTCTCCAACTTTAAGCGAGAAAACAACCTCATCAAACTCTGGAACCATCGCTTTTCTACCAAAGTATCCCAAATCACCACCGCGCTTGCCAGAACCGGGATCCTCTGAAAATTCTTTAGCTAAATCAGCAAAAGACTCGCCTTTCTTTATTCGAGCAGCAATATCTTCAATCTTTCCTTTAATCTTTGCCTCTTCTTCAGAAGTTGCATTTTTCTTAACACTCAACAGGATATGACTAGCTTTGCGTTGTTCTTCTTGTTTATATTTATCTTTCTCTTCCGCATATCTTTTATTGATCTCTTCATCGGTAACCGCAACCTTATCACCAAGAGTATCAACAGAAAGTTCAACATACGCCAATTTCACTTCTTCATCAGTAAGGTATTTTTCACTATTATTTTTATAGTGCTCTTCGATCTGCTCATCAGATATTTCAGCATCTTTTCTAAATGGGTTCTTACTAACTACAAAATAATCAAAAGAACGTTTCTGATTATTTAATTGATAAAGTATCTCTGCTTCATTTTTGGTTACAAAAGCTGACTTAGCGATACCTGCAACCAAATCATTTTTATTAAGTGATGATGGCAAAATCTGCCCAACAAATTTTTGCTTGGTTAAACCTTGTGACTGCAAATATCTTTCAAATAACTCTTTAGAATACTTTCCATCTTCTTGAAAACCATTTTCCCCTTTTATTAAACCTATGACTCTATCAAAAGAGATAGCCATATCATTTTCGGCCATCCACTGTCTTTCCAGCTCTCTATCTATCAAGCCATTAACTACAGCCATTTTGGTTTCAGGGGTATCGAATTTTGATTCGTCATATTTATCTTGCAGAGCGCCTCTCATTTGATTCTTATAGTTTTGTAACGCATCTGCATATTGGTTAATTGTGATATCTTCGCCATTTACCACAGCAACACTTTGCTTTCCACCACCAAATGCATATTGATTAACACCCCAAAGAACGAATGGGATTGAAATAGCAGCGACTATAAGCCACATCACCCAGCCAACGGCTCTTTCTCTAATCGTTTCAAGTACCATAAGTTTTAACACCCTTTTTTTGTCTTTTTTTGCCCGAATCCAATCCGTGACAACATTATTCATATAAATAAAATAAACGATTATACGCCAATCAAGCACTATTTATACAACTAATGGCGCTATATCTATTTGAATAATAGTAGCAAAGCATCTTCAGCAACTAAAGCAAACTTAACAAATAAATATCTAAAATATGTGAGTAAAATAACACCTAACTCAAATTAAAAAAAAAGCGCCGACATGCGGCGCTTCTTTTTTTCAGTGGCGGAGCGGACGGGACTCGAACCCGCGACCCCCGGCGTGACAGGCCGGTATTCTAACCAACTGAACTACCGCTCCGTTTTTTCTTGGTGGGTGCTGAGGGGATCGAACCCCCGACATCCGCCTTGTAAGGGCGACGCTCTCCCAGCTGAGCTAAGCACCCAAGAAATTTTGGCTTAGTTTACAGCATCCTTTAGAGCTTTACCAGCTTTAAAGGAAGGTACTTTTGATGCTGCAATTTCAATTGTTTCACCAGTGCGTGGATTACGTCCTGTACGGGCTGCACGCTCACGTACTAAGAATGTTCCAAAGCCAACCAGTGTAACTTGACCACCTTCTTTAAGCTCATCACCTACCGCTTGTACAAAACCATCAACAGCTCTTGCAGCAGCAGCTTTTGAGATATCCGCAGCTTGAGCAACTGCTTCAACTAATTCTGACTTATTCATCGACTCGTCCCCTTACGGTTCCTGATATATCCTATTAAACCATTCAAACTTAATAAAGCTCAAATGAAACGTATCAGAGTCTTGTAGCGAATAGAACCCTTGGCCCTCTTCCTTTTCTCCTGAACCAAGTCCAGGATTCCTACGATCCTCGTTTTGGCTATTGAATCGATTTAACGTTGTTAAACAAAATCCAAAATTATTAAAATCAGAGTCTATAATTATTTGCTCTGATACCGCCTCAGTGCGTTGCCATGTGCGAATTTATACCAATCTTGCCTCTCACATGTCAACAAACTTTTTTGCATTTTTTTTACATTTTAAAGCCAAAAAACTTTTAGCCACAAAAAGGATTTTAAGCAAACTCTGAAAAACCAATGAGATAGATGGAAATCCAAGTAAATCCTTTAGCGGCGCGCCTTTCCACATAATTTGCAAAAAAATGCAAAAACACCATTTTTCTATGTCAGCTAATGCGCCCCGTTTTGAGGCGCTTTAATAGCAATTTATTGGACTTTTCCTCCCGGAGGATTAGCAAAAGCAACCTCAACCACTTCATCAAACCATCGAACAGGATGAATATCGAGCGCACTTTTAATATTCGACGGTATCTCAACAAGGTCTTTTTTATTCTCTTCCGGAATTAATACCGTTTTTATCCCCCCCCTATGCGCAGCCAATAGCTTTTCTTTAAGTCCTCCAATCGGCAACACCTCACCCCTAAGGGTAATTTCACCCGTCATCGCAACCGAAGACTTAACAGGGCTTTCTGTAAACGCAGAAATCAAAGCTGTACACATAGCGATGCCAGCACTTGGGCCATCTTTAGGGGTAGCACCTTCAGGGACGTGAATATGAATATCCTTTTTCTGGTGAAAATCCTCATCTGTGATCCCAAATTTTTCAGCCCTACTTCGCACCACAGTCATGGCTGCCTGAATTGATTCCTGCATCACTTCGCCAAGTTGACCGGTATGGGTTAACTTTCCCTTTCCCGGCAACACCTGAGCTTCAATTGTCAATAATTCTCCGCCAACCTCCGTCCAGGCTAATCCTGTCACCTGACCGATTTGATCATTTTCCTCTGCCATGCCGTAACGGAATTTCTTAACTCCAAGATATTTTGTAACATTTCGCGAACTGATTTTGATTTTTTTATCTAGTTTATTCAGCTGAATATCCTTAACCACCTTACGACAAATCTTAGATATTTCTCTATCCAGATTCCTTACCCCTGCCTCTCGGGTATAAAAACGAATAGCATCCCGAATAGCGCTCGATACAAACTCAATCTCATCACCTTTAAGGCCATTAGCGCTTATTGCTTTCGGAACCAGATACTTCATTGCAATATTAATTTTTTCGTCTTCGGTATAACCTGGTATGCGAATAACTTCCATCCGATCTAATAGCGGAGAAGGTATATTCATACTATTAGCTGTAGCCACAAACATTACATCCGACAAATCAAAATCTAATTCCATGTAATGATCATTAAAGGTATTGTTTTGCTCAGGATCAAGAACCTCTAACATTGCAGCTGCAGGATCCCCTCGAAAATCCGACGCCATCTTATCAATCTCATCCAATAGAAACAGCGGATTTTTAGTTCCAACCTTGGAAAGATTTTGAATAATCTTACCTGGCATAGACCCAATATAGGTTCTGCGATGACCTCTAATCTCTGCTTCATCACGCACACCACCTAAGGACATACGTACAAATTTCCGATTAGTTGCCCTAGCAATAGAACGCCCCAAAGAAGTTTTACCAACCCCTGGGGGGCCAACAAGACACAAAATCGGTCCTTTTAACTTTCTAACCCTCTGCTGCACAGCAAGATACTCAAGAATCCTCTCTTTAACCTTTTCCAGACCATAGTGATCTTCTTCCAACACATCCTCAGCCACCTGCAACTCATGCCTAATTTTGCTGCGCTTTTTCCATGGAGCACCAACCAACCAATCAATATAATTTCTAAGCACCGTAGCTTCTGCAGACATTGGCGACATCATTTTGAGCTTATTCAATTCACCTGTAGCTTTCTTTTTTGCCTCCTTAGGCATTCCTGCAGATTCAATTTTTTCTGTCAGCTCCTCGATCTCATTAGGAACATCATCCATCTCTCCAAGCTCTTTCTGTATTGCCTTCATCTGCTCATTAAGGTAATACTCTCGCTGACTTTTTTCCATCTGCTGCTTAACTCGTCCCCGAATACGTTTTTCGATCTGAAGCACATCGATTTCACCTTCAATCTGCCCCATCAATAATTCAAGACGCTTAGCAACATCATCTACATCCAGCACCGACTGCTTATCTTCAAGTTTAAGAGACATATGAGCCGCAATAGTGTCAGCCAATCTACCCGGGTCATCAATTCCAGAAAGAGAAGATAAAATTTCAGAAGGAACCTTTTTATTTAGCTTTACATACTGATCAAATAAGGTAAGAACTGAACGTACTAAAACTTCAGTTTCTCGCACTCCTTCACCTTCCTCACTTAGCAAATGTATTTCTGCAGAAAAACAATCTTCTCCATCAATAAGCTGCAAAATCCTGGCTCGCACTCCACCTTCAACCAAAACCTTTACCGTACCATCTGGCAACTTAAGTAATTGCAAAATATTTGATAATGTACCAACCTCAAATATATCATCCACACCCGGATCATCTACGTCAGCACTTTTTTGCGCGACCAAAAGAACCTTTTTATCTTTAAGCATTGCCTCTTCCAAGGCCTTAATAGACTTTTCCCGACCTACAAAAAGAGGTATTACCATATGTGGATAAACCACAACATCTCTCAACGGCAATACTGGGGCGTGTATTATCATCTCCCCTTCTCTTATCATGATCTCATCTTGCTTCATAGCAATAATCCTCAATTATCTAGCCAGTCTTTACTTATCAAACCAACTCAAATTAACCACACTAATTTATTAAAATCATTTAATCTAAAATTTCTCCCACTAAAACCCAAAAAAATCAGTTAACGTGGAATTTACACATAAAGATTAGCAAAAAAATCAACTAATAGCCGCAAAAAACACAACAATTTTACCTTTTCGCCTACAAAAACAGCCTATAAAAACAAAAAAGGCGCCTTTAAGGCGCCTTTTTTACAATTTAACGATCTTTTTTTAGTCTGAAGACGCAATTTTCTGCTGCTCTCCCCCCTCATACATCATCAAAGGAGCAGAATCTCCATTAATTACTGACTCATCAACCACAATCTTCTTAACATTATCCATAGAAGGCAGATCATACATGGTATCTAACAATACATGCTCAAGAATGGTTCTAAGACCACGAGCTCCAGTTTTACGCTCCATTGCCTTACGAGCAATAGCTGCTAGCGCATCGTCTCTGATCTCAAGATCACAGTCTTCCATTTCAAATAGTTTTTTGTACTGCTTAGTAAGTGCGTTCTTGGGTTCTGTAAGAATCTGCACTAAAGCATCCTCATTCAGCTCTTTAAGAGTTGCAACGACAGGCAAACGCCCAATAAATTCTGGAATAAGACCAAATTTAATTAAATCTTCTGGCTCTACACCTTCCAGAATTTCTCCAACACTAATCTTTTCATCTTTTTTCTTAACATTTGCCGCAAAACCAATCCCGCCTTTTTCAGATCTATCACGAATGATTTTATCTAGACCGGCAAAAGCACCACCTACAACAAACAACATATTCTCGGTATTTACCTGCAAAAACTCTTGCTGTGGGTGTTTACGACCACCTTGAGGAGGAACCGAAGCAACAGTACCTTCTATAAGCTTAAGCAAAGCCTGCTGCACACCCTCACCAGAAACATCTCGAGTAATAGATGGATTATCAGATTTTCTGGATATTTTATCGATTTCATCGATATATACGATACCGGTCTGGGCCTTTTCAACATCGTAATCACATTTTTGCAATAGCTTCTGAATAATATTCTCTACATCCTCACCAACATACCCTGCCTCTGTAAGGGTAGTAGCATCAGCTATAGCAAAAGGCACATTAAGTAATCTTGCCAATGTTTCTGCAAGCAGGGTTTTACCTGAACCAGTGGGACCGATTAAAAGAATATTACTTTTAGAAAGCTCCACCCCCTTATCATCAGAACTTCCTGCATCAAGTCGCTTATAATGATTATATACAGCAACAGATAGCGTCTTTTTCGCCCGTTCTTGCCCAATAACATATTCATCTAGAACTTCTTTGATCTCGTGCGGCTTAGGAAGATGAGTCCCTCCTTCCTCTATCTGCTCCTGCATCTCTTCTTTTATGATATCTTCACAAAGTTCAACACATTCATCACAGATAAAAACTGAAGGACCAGCAATTAATTTTCTAACCTCATGCTGACTCTTGCCACAAAAAGAGCAATATAGCAATTTTCCATCATCACCACTGCCCGTTCTATCATTACCCATTACTCAACCTCGTAATTTTTCTTTCATATCTAATTATGATGAACTTATACACCACTGTCCAGAAGATCTTATGTCTAGAATATCTTATGCCCAAAAGAATAGACGCACTACCCCAAAAAATAAAGAAACCACCTTAAACAACAAGGCCGCGAGACCAAATGGCAACGCGACCCTACAATACTTTAACTATGCTTCTGGATATTCTAAGAAAATACCTCAACTTAGTAAGCTCTACTCCGCATCAGAAAACAAAGACTCCCTATTTTCTAACACCTTATCAATCAAACCATATTTAACAGACTCTTCTGCACTCATAAAATTATCACGATCAGTATCTGTCTGAATTTTCTTTAAAGTCTGCCCTGTGTGCTTAGACATAATTCCATTCAGCCTAGCTTTTAACGATAAGATCTCTTTAGCATGAATTTCAAAGTCTGACGCCTGCCCCTGAAAACCTCCTAGAGGCTGATGAATCATCACTCTGGAGTTTGGAAGACAGTATCTTTTCCCATCCTGACCAGAACATAGCAATAGCGCTCCCATGCTGGCAGCCTGACCAATACACATAGTACTAACATCAGGCTTGATAAACTGCATGGTATCGTAAATCGCCATACCTGCCGTAACCGAACCGCCAGGAGAGTTAATATAAAGATAAATATCCTTATCCGGATTTTCAGATTCAAGAAACAGCATCTGTGCAACAACAACATTTGCCATATGATCATCTATCGGACCAACCAGAAAGATAACTCTTTCCTTTAATAGTCGCGAATAAATATCATAAGACCTCTCTCCTCTCGAGGTCTGCTCTACAACCATTGGAATCAGATTAAGCATCTGAGGATCCATACCACCGGCAAACTTATTCCCACTCATCAACCATTCCTTTATTAAACTCTGCTGATTATGACTCTTACACTAAAGGAGCTTTTGACAACTCCTCAAAACTCATTTCCTTTTCTTCAAGATCAGATTTTTCAGCTACCCACTCAACCACCTGCTCTTCAAGAACTGCAGCCTCGAAATTTTTCATCATCTCAGGGTTATTCTCATAATAGGACATAATCATCGATGGGTCACCATAAGATGACGCAACATTAAACAACATTTTTTGCACACGAGATTGATCAAGCTTAATTTCATTCTCTTTTACGATTTCACTAATTACCAAACTCAAAGTACATCTGGTGCGAGCATCCGCTTCAATTTTTTCACCATCAACCTCTTGCTGACCATGCTGTTCCGCTTGCTTTCTAAGATGATCGATCTCTTGGTCTAATAAAGCCTTAGGCAATTCAATTTGATTCTGCTCTTCAAGACCTTTCAATACTTGAACTTTTATGCGAGAAAGAATTGCCTGATCACGTTCTCTCTCAAGATTATTTTTTACTTCTTCACGAAAATCTTCTACAGACTTATCCTTTAAACCAAGGGAAGCCACAAACTCTTCATTAACTTCAGGCAAGGTTGGTTCTTGAACCTTCTTAACCGTGATTGCAAAACTAGCTGTTTTTCCTGCCGTATCTTTTGACGGGTAGTCTTCTGGGAAGTTAACCTCTACGGTTTTCTCATCACCAGCCTTAGCTCCTTCAAGACCTTTCTCAAAATCTTCAAGCATAGACTGCGCTCCCATTACCATTTCAAAGTCTTCTGCAGATCCACCTTGAAATTCTTCTCCATCAATTGTGCCTTTGAAATCGATAATCAATTTATCATCATCCTTTGCGGCTCTATCAACATCATTCCAATCAGCCTTTTGCTTTCTTAGATTCTCAACAACCTTATCAATATCAACTTCAGCAACATCTACCTTAGGCTTTACGACCTTAATTTTGTCCAACCCCTGAACTTCAAACTCAGGAAACACTTCGAAGACCGCTGTATATTCAAGATCATTAGCCTCTTCAATATCTTTTGGCTGAATCTCCGGCATTCCAACAGGATAAATTTTTTCTTGCTGAATAGCTTCACCATATGAAGATTGAATAAGATCATTCATCACTTCAGCTTTAGCATATTCGCCAAATCTTTTCTTAATGACAGACATTGGAATTTTACCAGGACGAAAGCCATCTAGTTTGGCAGTATTCTTGATTGAGTTCAGTTTTTCATTAACTGCACTTTGAACCTTCTCCGCAGGAACCTGCACAGTCATTTTTCTTTCTAAACCTGTGGTTGTTTCAACTGAAACTTGCATCTATCTATCTCCAAAAAGTCTATTAATCTGATTAGGCAGCTTGAATAACAGAAAACTCATTAAAAGCCATACCATAAATAACAATCCCGGCCATAGCAGCTATGTCCGGGATCTGGAATTCTTAATTTTTATTCGCGGAATACCGCCACTGAAAATATATTGAAAGATGGTACGAAAGGAGAGACTCGAACTCTCACGGGTCGCCCCACTGGAACCTAAATCCAGCGCGTCTACCAATTCCGCCACTCTCGCACGTTTTACTTTCATCTATTTTCTTACACTTTTGGATCCAAGTCCATAAAAGCAACTGGTTCCAGGACTGATAGTTACCTACCGGTGCTTACCTACTTTTACAGGATTGCCTTCGCTTCCCGTTAAAATTGGGGTGGACGATGGGGATCGAACCCACGACCGCCGGAATCACAATCCGGAGCTCTACCGACTGAGCTACGCCCACCATATTTCGCAAGTTTTACCTTTCCGCCTCGCACCTTATCAAGACATGGCACGCTCGGCAGGACTCGAACCTGCAACCTACGGCTTAGAAGGCCGTTGCTCTATCCAGTTGAGCTACGAGCGCATAGCCTCGAAAGCTTTTCAGCTTTTTGGTCGGGGTGGAGGGATTCGAACCCCCGACCCACTGCTCCCAAAGCAGTTGCGCTACCAGGCTGCGCTACACCCCGAACCTATTAGCTTAACCCTTAAATAAGAGCTCAACCAACGAGGGCGCCATAATACTTTTGGAAACATCTTTCGTCAACAAAGTTTTTCACTTTTTTATACATTATCTCTATTTTTTTGTTTATAGATATATTTAAAAAAGCAATTCACACTCAAATCATGATGAAATACTTACAAAAACCCCTCTCCTCATCCGACTAAAAACCACATATTTGTAATTCCTTTCATATGTAACTTCATACATAGTATTGAAATTACAACAATTTATGTGCACCGCACCACTATATTTTTGTGACGCACTTCACATTATAAATGATACTTTTTTGACAATATTATCCTTTAATAAAGTGGACTGTTCGACATTTTTTTTGTGATTAAATCGTCAAACGGATAAAAAATATAATATAAAGAAACACAATATCTTTTTAGGAGTATTCAGATGAACAAGCTAGGAGGAGTTATCCTTTCCTTGAGTTTGATCGCAGGATCAGCATTTGCAGGCACCATGACGGGTACCGGACAACTTAACAATCATACGTTTGCAGCAAAGAGCTACACTGGTTCGAAGGACAGACAATACAAAGTCTATATTCCTGCATCATATAATAGCGCAACACCGGTTCCAATGATTATGGCGCTTCACGGATGCGCAATGGATCACGAGGATGCAATCAGAGATTGGGACCTGGATATCCTTGCAGATCAGCAAAATGTGATAATTGTCTACCCGTTCATTACAACCTATACCGGGATGAGAAACGAGAACTGCTGGGGATATTGGTTTGATAGCGAGATTCATGAAGGTGCCGGGGAAGCCGAGGATTTATACAACTTGGCAAAAGAAGTAGAAACAAAATACAGCATTGACCCTAAAAGACGTTATGTAACAGGTTTATCTTCAGGTGGTGCTGAGACAGTTATTCAGGCAATTGCCTTTAACGAATACTGGGCTGCTGCCGCCTCAGTTTCCGGACTACCATACGGTGACGGCTCAACATCTGTTACTGCCGATCAGTTTCTGAATAACTCATCTTATTTCAAGGACAACATCGAGAGCGAAATTGACAGCGACAGAGCCATTCCTCTAATGGTAATTAATTCAAATAATGACGAAATAGTCAGAATCAAAGCTGCCGAACTTATCAGAGATTCTCACCTTGAAGCCTTTGGTGGCGACAAATCTGCGGATGGCAGCGAATCCTGCGCGGCAGAAGGAATCAATTGCACATTAACCACCTACAAAGGCAGCGACGGGAATGTACTGGTACAAACCATGTTCTTTGACGGCGACACCTCCAAATCCAAGTGCGGATCGTATGGTTGCGGACACTACTGGGGTGGTGATGACCTAGGCTATGAAACCTGGGCATATGACGTCGGTCCAAGCACTAGCAAGGCGATCTGGAACTTCTTCAGCAATATCGAATTTGATGGTCAGAATTCAGACTGGACTAATGATTACGATAATGGCGAAGGTAGTGATAGCAACATTAACACAGATGATAGCTATGTAGCACCAACAAAGACCGATACTGCTATAAACTTCTATTTGGCAGGAATTATCGACACCAATGAATACATCGCTTATCTACAAAAATATGGCCAGACAGCATTCACCCTGTATCAGGGCAAAGATGGCTCATGGTCAGATGTTAATCCAAGCAGTGGTTCTGACGATTCCAGCGATTCAGATAATGACCATTCCGACAACACAGATGACAGCTCAACGGGCAGCGACTCAATTGGCGGCGTAGATATTAACACTGGCGATATTCCGGCCGGCAGTTGGTCTACCGCCACTATCGCAGGAATGGAAACCCATATCTACTTACCAAAATCCAATCCGGTTCTTGCCGGTAAGCGCGCTCTCATGATCAATCTTCATGGTTGCATCCAGTCAAATGAAGACCTTAAAAATTATGGAAATTGGCAGGATGTTGCCGATGCATACGGCATGGTTGTAGCCATCCCTGACGCACCGAACGGTGGTGTTCTTTTGGGATGCTGGGATTACTACGATAGCAACCACAGCAGCAGCTCACCAAGCAGACATGATGACAACCTTATTAACCTTGCAGAAAATCTTATTAAGGATAACAGCCTTAACATTGACCCAGCACAGGTATATATTTCCGGTTTGTCTTCCGGCGGCGGCGAAACCCAGGTAATGGGCTGTCTTGCTCCAGAAATATTTGCCGGCATCGGCATCAATGCAGGCCCTACCATTGGCACAACTTCAGGCGAGATCAGTATTGTTAGTGATCAAACTACTGAGAGTTCTGCAGTTAACTTATGCAATACCTTTGCAGGATCAAACAAAAGTTATTTCGACACTCAGATCACCTCTATTATTCATGGTTCATCAGACTACTTCGTGGCAACCGGCTATGCAGATTTGAGCGCAGAAGTAATGGCCAACATCTACAACGCCACCAAAGATTCCGGCACCATGAGTATCGCTGGCGGCGGCACAGAGACCACCTACAGCGATAATATTGGCGTGCGCGTATCCAAAATCATGGTATCAGGCATGTCGCATAACTGGCCTGCAGGAGATGGTGGTTCAGGAGGAAGCTACATCGACCACAGCCACGTTGACTATCCGGCCTTCATAACTCAATTTATGTTTGAGAATAACCGCAGGGTTGATCGCAGCACTGACGACGAAGTTGATACCGGCGACGAA
>JAWSVC010000003.1:83798-134396 GCA_033852075.1 Gammaproteobacteria bacterium
CGAAGTTGATACCGGCGACGAAGTTGATACCGAAGAACAAGGTGGTGATGATGACACCTCCAGTGGAGGCGGTGGCTCTACCGGCACAATCCTGATTGGATTACTTGGCCTTGCAGCCTTAAGAAAAAAACAAAAGTAATTCCTTAAAATAATACTCCAATTTTTAAGCCCCTTCTTTTAGGGGCTTTTCTTTTCCCCATTTAACTCAAAATCCAGCATTTGTTTTTTCAAGGCCATCCCCCAGCGATAACCACCTGGATCTCCATCTGCTCTAATAACGCGATGACAAGGAACCAACATGGCAATATTATTTGCTGCAAGCGCATTTGCTACTGCCCTACGCCCATTGGAGCATCCAACCATTTCAGCCAATTGTCCATAAGTTACGGTTTCACCTACCCTCACCTTTACTACAGCGAACCAAACCTGTTGTTGAAATTTTGTTCCATAAAACCAGAAATGGCTATAAGGGGTGTCGTTTGCCTCTGCAATAGCATCAACTATTTTCTTCACACTATCGTAATCAGGCTCCAACTCATATACAAAAAGTTTATTTTTTAATAAAAATTCCCTTAGCCCAGCTATCCCTATGCTCATCTTGCCATTTACGATACAAAAACTTCCACCATTTCCCAAGACATGATCTTGATCAACAAATGAAGAATAAATAATCTTATGCTCTACGCAAGCAACAAATAAGTCTGCAACTACCGTTTCCAATAGCGCATATTTTATTACCCGTATTTTCTCTTCCATACTTTTAATCAACCTTAATCAAGGATTCTTAACGCAATTAGAGCAATCTAAAGAAAAAGAATATGGCAGTTATACTCCATTAACAATGATAATAAGTAGCATTTTTCTTACATGACAACACAACTTTTCCCGATTTATTGTGACACAAATGGCAATTAGTATTATATTAGCTTTGGGCGACAGCCCAAACTGGCCTGCCGGAGGTTATTACAGAGGTTTAGCAAAAGTAACACAGGTCTAGTACGCCGCTTTTATGAGCGTATAGCCTTCGGCAGGGGTCTAGTACCCACACCACTCCGGCATTCACCAACAGCAACCCATTATTTTACAGCTTTAATCAACAAATACCCTGCATTTATATTTCTGCATATTAAACCAACAGTTTTTCTCATAAAACTGCTTAGATCAATAACTAATATTTAGAAAAATAGAGGAGAGGGAATCGAATCTAATTAATAGACTTAATTTCCAAGCCTACAAAATAGGTTCTGCCGAGAATATTGCAAAAGGAGGTTCTATAACGCAATACTCTCGGCAGAGGTCTAGTACTCTGTACTTAATTATTCTAATATAAATTTAATTGCCTCGGCCGTCCGATAATGACCGAAACAATTCACAGACGACCAAAGCAATTAAAACTGATTCAAGCATATTTAACAACTTTCTTTTGGTATTATTAAAGTAGGCCTGCCGAAGGACGCTACAGGAGGTTTAGCATGAGCGTAACGAACTTCGGCAGGGGTCTAGTACTCTGTATTAACAGCCCTTTTACTTTCCCAATTAAACCGGAAGTAAAGCAGAATCGAACTGTTCGTTAATTACTTCAGCCATAGCAAGGTAAATAGCACATAAACCACAAGCAATCCCTTCCCAGCCAGCGATCTGACCAATAAGAGCCGACCCAGTCCAATCACGCGCAGCAAGAAGGAAGAATAGAATTGTTAGCAACCCAAAAATAATTCTAAGCGTTTTATTTGCCTTGAACGTTCCAACAAACATAAATAGTGAGAATACACCCCACATAAATAGGAACCAAGCCATAAAGCCATGTGGAGTAGCCTCCGTAATACCTAGTTTTGGCATTAACATTAGCGCAACAAGAGTAATCCAGAAAAAGCCGTAAGAGATAAAGGCCGTAACACCAAACGTATTACCTTTTCTAAACTCAAGAACACCAGCTACAATCTGCGCCATTCCACCATAGAAAATCCCCATTGCAAGTATCATTGAGCTAATTGGGAAAAATCCAGCATTGTGGATATTTAATAATACTGTCGTCATTCCAAAACCCATTAGACCTAATGGCCCCGGATTCGCATAACCTTTATTATCACTCATGTGTTTAACTCCTAAATTTGATTAGTTTGCAATTACACCACTAAAAAGCATTTCTTAAGATTTTGATCATCCCGATCTGGTCTACGATATGTCTTTTGAAACAACGGCGATTGTTCTAAGGCATCTAGTATCGCTTTTTTAAGCTCCTCCTCGCTTAATTCCAGCAAATCTTGCTCTCCAACGCGTCTTGCACACTCCTCAATAATTTCTGTTTCGTTTATTTGTACTGTTTTAAGATCAAGTTCTGATAATAACTCAACCATGCACTCGTCTATCATTTTCTTCACAGACCCCTATCGCTCCTAAAACGATTAGCCTGGATACCTTTTTCAAGACATCCGAGCTAGCTAAATACAATAAACGTGCCAAAAACCCACCTTGGAAATTAAACACTTGAATTGAATAAAAAATAACCAATTTTAAAAAAAATTACAGGGAAAATATCACAAACCCAGCAATGAGACACTTATGTCTCACTACAACCAAAGCCAACATCGTAACAAATTGATAAAAAAGCACTTTTCGCAAATGAGACTTTTTTGTCTCATTATAAGACTATTCTATCCCAAGTTTTTGCATATACCTAAACAAGGTTCTGCGCGAAATCCCCATTTCTGCAGCAGTAGATTGCCTATTCCAACGCTTTTTATCCAGCAATCTCAGTATATAAGACCTCTCAAACATCTCCATCGCCGTCGCATAATCAACATTATCCGCAACCTCAATAGAGCTATCTTCACCACCATCATCCGATATAACCATTTGATCCCGAAACTCTAACGTTTTAAGCGTCATATAGCGATTCACACTGTTTTGCAGTTCTCTAACATTCCCCGGCCAGTGATAGTTATACAATGCATCCATAATTTTCCCCGGAAGAGGTCCTTCTTCTTCCCCCCTCGCCTTGAGAAAATGATCAACCAACAAAGGAATATCCTCTTTACGATCACGCAAAGGGGGAACAGTTATTGGAATCACATGAATTCGATAATAAAAGTCTTCTCTAAATGCGCCTTTATTAACTTCTTCAAGCAGATTTCTATTAGTCGCAGCTACAATACAAAAGTCCGATTTTTTCACTACAGCCTGACCAACAGGAGAGTATTCTTTACGTTCTATAGCTCGCAGCAACTTTACCTGCAAATTTAAATCAAGCTCCCCAATCTCATCTAAAAATAATGTTCCACCATTTGCCTGATCTAAAAAACCGGATTTAGCCTGGTGCGCTCCGGTAAAAGCTCCTTTGGCATGCCCAAAGAATGCGCTTTCAAGCAAATTTTCTGGGATTGCACCACAGTTCACTGCAACAAACGATTTACCATGACGATCACTAAGGTCGTGAACCGCCCTGGCAACTAATTCTTTACCAGTACCAGACTCCCCATAAATAACCACACTTGCTGAATCAGATAAATTTGCCGATGCTTTTACAATTAGGTCATAGACATTCTGCATCGGCTCACTTTTGCCAATAATATTATTAAAGCGGTAGCGTTCCTGAATCGACGACTTCAACTTGATATTTTCCTGCTGCAACTGCTCAGATTCAGCCAACATAGATTGTTCACGCAATTTCTGCTCGGTAACATCCTGCAAAGTAGTTACCGCACCAATCATAATATCGTCATGATCAAAAATAGGAGCCGCAAGAAAATAGATATATCTGGATTTCCCCCCCATATCTTCAAAGAAATCCGTCGCCTCCCATGCAAAAGGAACAATAGGTGACTTTCCAGGATCCTTCCCCTCATATAATTTCTGAAAACCAATAAAATCCTGCTCAAGTATCAAGTCTGCCAATACCGGGCGCGGATGATCATAAAACAAGCTCCATTGCCTATTGGTATCAACAACATCTTCTGTTGCAATACCAGTAAGTAGCTCACAAGCTCTATTCATTGATACAATTTTATGATCCAAACCAATTGCAAATTGCGCAATCGGAGTACACTCCATTAGATTAAGCATCTAACGCACAAGGCCTCTATAATACTAAACAGGTAAATTATACACTGAAATTCACTGTTCTCCTGTTTGCTTCTATGTTTTTTACTAATTTATCACCCATTCCCATTCTTTTTTAGCTATAATTGCCCATAATTTAAAAGTCAGGCCTTTAATTCCAACCACATAGAGCGAAGAAAATTCAATGAGCGCAGCAATAATTGATGGCAAACAAATAGCAGCAGACCTTAAAGAATCAATAAAATTAGAAGTTAAATCTAGAGTTGAAAAAGGATTACGCAGACCAGGTCTTGCTGTAGTTCTTGTTGGCGATGATCCTGCCTCCTCGGTTTACGTAAATAGTAAAAGAAAATCGTGCGAAGCTGCCGGATTTATTTCAAAGGCATTTATCAAACCAGCCTCAATGACCCAAGATAAACTTTTTGCACTCATCGATGAACTTAACACTGATGATGAGATAGATGGAATTTTAGTTCAACTTCCACTTCCAGAACATATTAATGGTGACGAAGTAATAGAACGCATCGTTCCAGAGAAAGATGTTGACGGCTTTCACCCATACAATGTTGGCCGACTCGCATTAAGAATGCCTCTATTACGCTCATGCACCCCCAAAGGCATTATGACCATGCTGGAGAAAACCGGCATTGATTTGGTCGGAAAAGATGCGGTTATTATTGGGCAGTCAAACATAGTCGGCAGACCAATGGCACTAGAGTTACTTGCCGCTCGCTGCACCATCACTGTATGCCACAGCCGCACTAAAGACCTGGAAGGCAAGGTTAGCGATGCCGATATTGTGGTTGCCGCCGTAGGAATTCCAAACTTTGTTCCTGGAACCTGGATCAAAGAAGGAGCTATCGTAATTGATGTTGGTATTAATCGTTTAGATAACGGCAAACTGGTTGGCGATGTTGATTTTGATACCGCAGCAGAAAAAGCATCATGGATCACCCCAGTTCCTGGTGGCGTTGGACCAATGACTGTAGCCACTTTGCTGGAAAACACACTAGAATCAGCAAAGATGAGGGATTAGCCTCATCTTAATACACAATCAACCAGACAAAAACAAATTTACGTATTTTGATCCGTTTCTATAATGCTATGAAAGTATTACTAACGCTCTTTTTTCATCATTTGGAAACAAATCAATTGGCACTCTATTCCTACCTAATGCTTTAAAGACATTATATCTAGCACACTTAGAATTATCTTTTTTACAATAACGTTTTCTCATAGCTGCAATACTAGCAGAATAGTGCTGATCAATTTCATCATTATAAAAAGGGCAAACATCGAACAATTCACAATAAGGCATAACACAACCCCTGGAACTTTAACAAGTTCTTTTTAACCGATACCTATTATAGAGAATAATGATAATTATCGGTTTTTCAACTACCTTTTGCTCGATTTGCCAGACAGTTCAAAAAGTTAAATTCTACGCCAACTAGTACCACCAGCACCATCTTCAATAACAACACCCTGCTCTTTTAGCTCGTCACGAATACGATCAGCCTCTCCCCAATTTTTATCTGCTCGCGCCTGATTACGTTGCGCTACCAAATCATCAATATCTGCAGAAGAAAGCCCATCATTACTATCACCAGCCCTCTCCTGAAAGTATTCATCAACATCATGCTCTAAGAATCCAAGCACATTTCCAAGATTAACTAAAGTAGCCGCCAACTCTCCAAGATTACCAGCACCAGCATCTTTTGACTTATTAACCTCTACAGCTAATTCATGCAACACCGCAATTGCAGCTGGGGTATTAAAATCATCATCCATTGCCGCGATAAATCTTTCTTTATATTCAGACTGTTCTGGCATTTCACCCAGTTCAACACCACGCAGCGCAGTATAAAGCTTTAACAGCGACTGTTTAGCTTGTTGCAAATTCTCTTCGGTATAATTTAGAGGTGAACGATAACCACTGGTTAGCAGGAAAAAACGCACTTCTTCCGCTTTATATTTCTTTAATATATCGCGAATGGTAAAAAAGTTGCCCAGTGATTTTGACATCTTCTCCTGATCCACTCTCACATGACCATTATGCAACCAATATTTAGCAAATGTCTTTCCAGTAACCGTTTCCGACATTGCTATCTCATTCTCATGGTGCGGAAACTGGAGGTCAAGGCCTCCACCATGAATATCAAAACTTTCACCAAGCTCATCAAACGCCATTGCCGAACATTCAATATGCCAACCTGGGCGCCCTACTCCCCAAGGTGAATCCCATTGAGGTTCCCCGGGTTTAGCCATTTTCCACAGCACAAAATCGTATGGTGATTCTTTTACATCATCAACTGCAATACGCTCGCCTGCACGCAGATCATCAATATTTTTTCCAGACAACTTACCATAAGAGGTAAATCTATCGACACGCGAATAAACATCGCCATTTGATGCCTGATAAGCAGCACCTTTATCAATCAGGCGTTGAATCATATCAATAATCAACGATATAGACTCGGTTGCCTTTGGCTCTGCATCCGGCCTTAACACTCCAAGCGCATCCGCATCTTCATACATAGCTTCAATAAAGCGCTCAGTAAGAGTTTTAAAGTCTTCACCATTCTCATTAGCGCGCTTGATGATCTTGTCATCAATATCGGTAATATTACGCACATATTTAACGTCATAGTTCCGATAGCGCAAATAACGCGAAACCATATCAAAAACGACCATTGCACGAGCATGTCCAAGATGGCAGTAGTCATAAACCGTCATTCCACAAACATACATATTTACCTTGCCGTCTTCTAATGGTTGGAATGGCTCTTTTTTATTATTCAAACTGTTATAAACGTGCAACATAGCTTTTTCCGTTTTGGGTTATTTGATAAGACTAAAAACGCCAGGACTCGCAATTTTACCTAAATCAGTTGATAAACGAAAATGGTATGTGCAAATCGTGCTATAAAAGGTATCATTTGAGTTCATTTAATGGATAGAGGTTTAAAATGATTTTAAGATATAAAACGCTATTCTTTGCCATCTTCGCTCTTATGTCATCTTTTGCTTTTGCTGAAGCAAATACTGCAAAAGAGGTGACCAAGCCAGAAGTTGAGCATAAAAAACCCGTAATAAAAGCCAAAAAGAAAGGAGCTTCTAAAGTGATTGTAAATATGAAAACCAACAAGGGCACTATCGTTCTGGAATTAGACGCAGAAAAGGCCCCTGTTACTGTAGAAAACTTTGTTAATTATGTAAAAGAAGGTTTCTACAACGGTACTATTTTTCACCGTGTTATCCCTAACTTTATGATACAAGGTGGTGGTTTCGAGCCAGGCATGAGCCAAAAACCTACTCAAAGCCCAATCAAAAATGAAGCTGACAACGGTCTAAAAAATGACCTAGGCACAATTGCAATGGCAAGAACACCAGATCCTCACTCAGCTTCTTCTCAGTTCTTTATAAACACCAAAGACAATGACTTTTTGAATTTTACTGCACCTACTGCTCACGGCTGGGGATATGCTGTTTTTGGCAAGGTAACTGAAGGCCTTGATGTAGTTCAGTCCATTGAAAAAGTTAAAACCGGATCCGCAGGAATGCATCAAGATGTTCCTGCTGAAGATGTTATTATAGAAGAAGTTACTATTGCAGAGTCTGCCGAGTAATTCTTCGAATATGACTTCAACTATCTTTGTTTCCGACATCCATCTTGATGTCGGAAACAATTCCAGAACCAATCTATTTTTATCGTTTTTAGAAGATATATCTTCTTACTCTAAAGAACTTTATATCCTTGGTGATCTGTTCGACGCATGGATCGGTGACGACACCCTTAATCGTTATCAAAATGTGATAGATGCCTTTATCAAACTAAGTAAATCCACAGAAGTTTTCATTGTTCGCGGAAATCGAGATTTTCTTCTTGGTAACAATTTTTCCAAGACATCCAGATGCACAATATTACCTGATGAATATTGCATTAAGATCGATAACAAAAATGTTTTGATTTCACACGGCGATCTATATTGCACAGATGATCAAATGTATCAACAATTTCGCAGCATGGTACATAATCCTGAATGGCAAAAAGATTTTCTTCACAAGTCAGTTAGCGAAAGGGAACAATTTGCCCAGCAAGCTCGTGCAGCAAGCATAGAAAGCTATAAAAAGTTAAATCAAGCTCAAGAAGTTACTTATCCATCACTTTATAAACACGTAAAGCTATTCAACGCCCAAACCGTCATTCACGGACATATACATCGCGAAGGACATATACAACATAAGCTAGACAATAAAACTATTGATCGATTCATTCTTAAAGACTGGAGTGATTGTTTAGGAAGCGCAGTTATTGAAACAAATGGCGAATTCAAACAAGCCCACTATTCTCTGGATAGCGGGCTAAATATATTTGATGATATTATTTTGCTGAATAATCATCCGTAGACTCATTTTCTAATTATTTTCAGAACATTTACACCGCCCTTATAAACAAATGCCCCGAATAAATCAGGGCATTTGTTTATTTTATCTTTAATTTTGAATCTATTTAAAAAGCTTACCTCTAACACGCTGCAATATACCTTCAATCTTTTTTTCTTCTAGCTCATGAAACTCTCGCGGTTTCACACCAAGCTCTTTAGCACGGCGCTTTTCTTCCTTCATAAGATTCTTTCTGATGCGCGTCAATTCATCTTTAGATAGTTCCTGACGCAAAAAGGTAACATCTTGACGCAATACATAGCGCCCAAGACTATCAAGAAACTTATCATCAATATCTTCTGTTTTTACAGTCCGTTGGTTAAGGCCTAAACCATCAAAATTATATATCTTCAGATATATCTCTGACTTTTCAATATTTACCTCAAGAGCAATTGTAACTGGAATGCTGCATTTAAGGGTAAATCGGCTCTCAGAAACACTAGCATTAAGGGTTCTTTTACGCTTTTGTTCAAAATCAAGCTTGTTACTTAAAAGATAACTTACCTGTTGCTCTACAGCTTTTTCGCCTTTAACATCAAACTCAATGGTTTCATTTTTAAAACAACGAAATGATACAGCAACCCGTTTCATATTGAGGGTACTATCTGTTGCTACTTTATAATCTATCTGAAGCAAATCATCTATTTCACCAACACCATCTACTTTATAGCTGGCATAGATCTCGCGTTTCAGATAAACAATGGCTTTAACCAATTCATCAAGATAATTGTATACCTTGATCATCCGCGGAAGCGTATGTTCTCTATAGAACCTTTCCTTCCTTTCCGCGTCACGAAGCTGAACCTCTTCTTCTTTTCTTCTATGATCCGCTTCTTGTCTTAATTCATCGAGAAGTGACATACTTACCTCTTGAACCGTAATAGGTGCCCGTTATTTTACGATTCTATCTTATTAATTCTTATTGCCAAAGTACCAATTACAAAGCACAGGCATATTTTTCAAGTCTAGCTTCTATTCTATTTTTTTCTAGTATACAGGCCGTCAATATTATATCCAAAGCAAAAGATAACTCTGATTTTGCGTACATCTTAGCAAACGCTAAAGATTTATTCGACATTTTATACCGAGAATATCATACAAACAAACCAACTAGAATGTCATTTGCTTTATTGCTTATCAAACTCGATACAAGCATATGCTGAATGATTATGTATTGATTCAAAATTTTCGGATTCAATTTTATATGCATCAACATGATCATCCGCATTCAACCTAACCGCAATATCGCGCACTAAATCCTCAACAAATTTTGGATTATCGTAGGCATACTCAGTTATGAATTTTTCATCCGGCCTTTTTAAAAGTCCATACAGCTCACACGAGGCTTCAGATTCTACCATTTTAATAAGTTGATCAACCGATAGATTATCATGAGCCTTAACTGTTACTGTAACATGTGAACGCTGATTATGTGCTCCGTATTCCGAAATCTTTTTCGAACATGGACATAGGCTGGTTACAGGAACAACCACCTTTACATAAACTTCATCTTTACCATCAAGAATTGAACCTTTAAGAGTCACATCATAATCCATCAGGCTATTTACACGCGAAACAGGTGCTTGCTTATTAATAAAGTATGGAAAATTCAACTCCACAAACACATCTTTAGCTTCTAAACGCTCAGCTACTTCTTGTAAAATATGACGTAAAGATTCTACAGATATCATCTTGTCGTTATCATTTAGAATCTCAACAAAACGCGACATATGCGTACCTTTCACACTTGGAGGAAGGTTTACATACATGCTCACATTTGCCACAGTGGTTACTTCAGTACCATCTGTATCCTGAACCTTGATTGGGTGCTTAATATCCTTAATTCCGACCCTATTAATTGCTACTTGCCTAGTATCTGCGCTACTTTGGACGTCCTCTATCTGCGTAGCATTATTATTTGGGATCTCTGCCTGACAAGACACAGAATCCACTGGGGTCTGTTGACTCATTAAATATAAAACCTATTTGGGATAATGTTACTAATAATCAGCGGGATATTATACGATGCAGAAGATTTTTACAATCTTGTTTTTCAAGGAATTTATTGACTGCACTTTTAATACCTACACTATCAAGTCCAAATTCTGCAAGCATTTCCCCTCTAACACCCTGTGGAACATATTGATCAGGAATTCCAATATTCAAGATTGACACCTTCTTTCCTGCTGCAAGCAAAAATTCATTAACGCCACTGCCTGCACCTCCTGCAACCATATTATCTTCAACGGTTACAATCACTTGATGGCTTTTTACCACCTGTAGCAATACCTCTTCATCCAGCGGCTTTACAAAACGCATATTTATTAAAGTATATCCTTCTTCCTGAGCAACCTTTTCACATTCACTCAACAAGGAACCAAAGCATAGTATTGCCACACTATCACCAGTGACAACCTGCTCTGATTTTCCAAGATCAATTGATTTAATATTATGTTGCAGTTCCTCTCCTGAAACTTTTTCACGAGGATAACGCACAGCCACCGGAGCATTCATCTCGAAGCCAATGGTTAACATTTGGTAGCATTCGTTCAGATTTGCAGGAGCCATAATCACCATATTTGGCAAACAGCGCATATATGAGATATCAAAACAACCATTATGAGTTGGGCCATCTGCGCCCACTATTCCGGCACGATCAATAGCAAATAATACCGGTAGATTTTGCAATGCCACATCATGCATTAATTGATCAAAACCGCGCTGTAAAAACGTAGAATAGATTGCCAAAACCGGCTTCAACCCCTCACATGCCAACCCTGCTGCAAAGGTAACAGCATGCTGTTCCGCTATTGCAACATCAAAGAATCGATCCGGATATTTATTGGCAAATTCAACCATTCCCGAACCTTCTCTCATAGCTGGAGTAATCGCTACCATCTTGGAATTTTTATGCGCTGTATCACACAACCATTTTCCAAAAACCTGGGTATAGGTTAGGCCCGCACTATCTGCCTTTTGCACTCCGCATTCAGGATTAAACGGGGTAACTCCGTGATATTTAGTTGGATTCTCTTCGGCCGGCTCGTAACCCAACCCTTTTTTAGTAACTATATGTAATAATTTAGGGCCTTCAATTAACTGAATATTCTTCAGAACCTGTAAAAGCTGGGTAAGATCATGCCCATCAACAGGACCTACATAATTAAATCCCATTTCTTCGAACAATGTTCCAGGAACAACCATTCCCTTTACATGTTCTTCAGCCTTACGCGCCAATTCAAGCACGCTATTTGGCATTTTCTGAAATACTTTTTTACTTCCTTCTCTTACTGTTGAATACCATTTTCCGGAAATAATCTTAGCAAAGGAACGCCCTAAAGCTCCGACATTTTCGGATATAGACATATTATTATCATTAAGAACAACGATAAGATTCTCTCGCAGATCCCCTGCATGATCCAATGCTTCAAACGCCTCACCTGCCGTCATGGCACCATCACCAATTACAGCAATACATTGCTTTTCTTGATTTTGAATCGATGCAGCTACAGCCATACCTAAAGCTGCACTGATTGATGTACTTGAATGCCCTACGCCAAAAGCATCATATTCACTCTCTGAGCGTTTAGGAAAACCGGACACTCCGTCTTTTTTACGTAGCGTATCCATCCGATCACGACGCCCGGTAAGGATTTTATGCGCATAAGCCTGATGACCAACATCCCAAACGATCTTGTCATCCGGTGTATTAAAGATGTAATGCAAGGCTATCGTAAGATCCACCACCCCAAGACTGGGAGCCAAGTGCCCTCCGGTTTTAGAAACGGTTTCGATCATATATTGACGCAATTGACCAGCCAATTCTCGCAGCTGTTCAACATCTAGCCCTCGCAACTGCGTTGGCGAGTCTATCTTTGCCAATAACGGATATTCTTTTTCTAGATTCATCGACAACCTTTAACGTTAACCATAATAATAAGCTATAACAGCTTATATTAGTTCTTGCGGGTAATTATATACTCTGCCAACCAACGTAATGGGTCAGCCTTTTCATCAAAACCACACAAACTATCAATCGAGTCCTGAACCAGCTCTTCAGCCAGCTGTTTTGATTCGTCCATTCCTAATAATGACGGATACGTCGGCTTATCAGCTTCCAAATCAGAACCTATGGGTTTCCCCAACTCTTCTTCCGTACTCTCAACGTCGAGAATATCGTCCTGTATCTGAAATGCAAGGCCAATACATTTTGAATAATGATCCAATGCCATTCTCTGTTCAGCAGAAATACTTTCTGCGCACAAAGCACCAAGCAGCACACTACAACGGATCAGCGCACCAGTCTTATGGATATGCATATTTTCCAGTTCAGCTATCTCAATCTTTTTCCCAACAGATTCAAGATCAATAGCCTGCCCACCAACCATTCCTCTAGACCCGCTGGCGCTGGCAAGAAGCTCTATCATCTCTAATTTTACATCAGCAGCTACATCCATAGCCTGATCAGACGCCAAAATTTGAAACGCCAAGGCCTGCAAAGCATCACCAGCCAGAATCGCAGTTGCTTCGTCATAAGCCTTGTGACAAGTTGGTTTACCGCGACGCAGATCATCATCATCCATTGCCGGCAGATCATCATGAACCAATGAATAGGCATGAATACATTCAACCGCAGATGCCGCAGCATCCAAGTTATTCTGATTGCTTTCTAAGGCGTTACCGGCCAGATATACCAATATCGGGCGCACTCGTTTTCCACCATTAAATACTGAATAGCGCATTGCCTTATGCAAAGTATCAGGGGTTATCTTTTTGGTTGGAAGCCAATAATCAAGAGCATTATCTACTCGTTCCCTATATTCTTTCATCAGCTGCTTAAGCTTATCCATTAATCTTTATTCCCGTTGTTTGTTTTAGGCACATACTGCGCATAAAAATATAATGTGGCTGCTACTGATCAATATCAAACTCAGTTTCGCTATCATCTTCCTGATTTGTTGATAGCAACATCACTTTCTGTTCTGCCTGATCCAAGGCTGTTTGACATATTCGCGTTAATTCCACACCTTTTTCAAACTGCTTCATTGACTCTTCTAAAGAAAGATCACCGTTTTCCATTTTCTCAACGATTCCCTCTAATTCAGATAGCGATTTTTCAAAATTCTTGGTGGTTTTTGCAGCCATAAGTCCCTTTTTTGCGTCTAGACCAAAATAATTTGCACATTCTAACCCAATAAACACCATTCCCCAAATTAACCAGAAACTTTCAACCCCATAAAACCATGCCTGGCACACGTAATTATTGGCAAAGAGCAAGTAAATCATTTAACAACCACTTAAAACAACAAACCCCGCTAAAATTGCGGGGTTTGTCAGTGATCTGAGGCTGTAAAAACAGCCTTTTTTAAAAGATGAATAACTATTGATTATTCCGGACAAGCATCTGGATACCAATATCCAGGCTCACTACCAAACTCATGCAAGGTATGAGTCTCATTTCCATCATGACTAATCAAAATATCTGTACCTTTTGTATAGATATTCCACTGACCACCCCAACAGAAAGATCCCCAGCAACTACCGGTATATTCTGACCAGATACGATCATCATCAAGATGCTCATTTAGTGTTTCTGTGTATTGCACGCAATCTGGAGTTTCTTCAAATTCAAATGTAACCGTATCAGTTGCAACTGCCTCACTTTTATTACCTTTTTCATCTATCGCTGCAATAAAAAAGTTACCTTGAACTGGTAAATCTGCTTTGTTATATGTCAGATCATATATACAAGTAAATTCAGAAGCTCCACTACAAAGTATAGAACCTACACCAGCACCAATATGAATCTCAGACAGATCATTATTTGCATCACTAGCTGTACCAGTTACTGTTGTTCTGAATGTTAGAACATCACCTTGCTGATCTATAATAGTAACTACTGGTGTATCGACAGAGTCAACAACAGGAGGAACAGGATCTATTTCTTCTGGGCATTCTCCAGGATACCAATATCCTGGTTTATCTGACTTTTCATAAAGGGTATGAACCTCTGTACCATTATGACTAATTAGGATATCAGAACCTTTAGTATAGATATTCCATTGCCCACCATAACAAAATGTTCCCCAACATGTTCCTGTATATTCTGACCATACACGATCATTTGCTAAATGTGCTTCAAGATCTTCTGTGTAATCTTCACAAGAAACCGCTTCTTCTTTTTTAAAGGATACATTTACTGCACAGGCCGCATATATAGGGCCAACAGTATAGGTATTTCCAGAAAGGGTTCCATTACAACCAACCGCAGTATCAATTTCATAACCATTTGCTGGCGTAATAGTAAATTCTGCACTATTCCCATATTGAACACTTATCGATTCTGGATTTACACTTCCTCCTTGACCAGCCGAAGCGATAACTGTATAAATTTTCTTTGAAAAAGAAGCTGATACGGTACATGCTTGTGATATTTGACCTGTGGTATAAGTATTACCACTAAGGGATCCATTACATCCTGTTACAGATGAAATACTATAACCAGTATCTGCAGTAACAGTAAACGAAACTGTTTCTCCATATTCTGCATTTTTTGAAGTTGGACTGATACTACCGCCTTGTCCTGCATTTGTACTTATCAGGTATGTACTATTAGAAAAGCTTACGTTTACAGTACATTTTTCAGTAATAGTACCTGTTGTATAAACATTACCATTCAATGAACCATCACAACCACCAATAGAAGCAATTCTATAACCAGAATCAGGGGTTATAGTAAACGAGGTTTGTTCACCATGAAGCACATTTCTAAGCACAGGATCTATACTACCTCCTGCACCAGCAACAGCCTCAATCATATAGATTTTCTTACCAAATCCAGCATTTACCTTACAATCTTCATTTATTTCTCCAGTAGTATAAGTATTTCCAGAAAGAGAACCATTACACCCTTCTACATAAGATATCGCATAGCCGTTATCTGGGACAATATTAATAGATGCTGTTTTTCCATATTCTATCTCTTGCTTTTGCGGGCTAACTATTCCACCGGTATTATTAACTACATACGCGCTAACCACATTTTTTTTAAGAACAAATTCAGCATATATATTGCAATCAGCATTCATTTCCCCTGTTGTATAGGTATTGCCGGATAATATTCCGTTACAGCCGGAGACTCTTAGTATTTTATAATCAGTATCTGGTGTAACCGTAAAGCTACCTGTTTCACCATATTGGATTTTTTGTTCTGTTGGGCTGATTTCGCCTCCAGTTGCTGCCTCTGCCGTTACCGTATAAATAATCTTATCGAAAGCGGCATAGATTGTGCAGTCTGAGTCTATGGGATTTGTTATATAGGTATTGCCGGCTAGCCAACCATCACATCCATCTGCATAACTGACTCTGTAACCGGTATCTGGCTCAAGAATAAATTTGGTTATATCTCCCTCAATAACAGTTCTTTCGCCATTAGCGCTCATATCGTTTCTGATTTCACTAAAGTCTCCAGCGACTATTTTCCCACCGTTTGTTGAATCCGTCGATACAGTGTGCTTTGGCATGATCGGGATCGGGCAGATTAACACATCAGCGCTTGCAAGTGGCCCGATATGCAGCTTATCTCTATAACATTCTTCTGCGCGATACTCTACCGGAGTGATGCCCTCATAATCAGTCATAAACAGGGATAGAAAGTTTGCATTATCAAGCTCTTCACTTCCTCCTTTTGTGTAACGGACTATAAGATATGCAGCTGTAGAATCTTCATTAATAATATCACTGGCATCAATAGCAAACTCAAGATTACTAGGGGTGTCATTGCCAGACATAGGCAGCTTGCCACCATCGCCAATAATCCATGGGTTCGGAGCAAATGCTTGGCCTTTAACAATATTAGGGGTGTTTTCAGAAATAATGTAATGAATGTAACTCCGGTGCGGATGATCCAAGTTTATATTGATCATCTTTAGCGGTTCATTGTAAGGCTTTACTTTGGGGGTATATATTTTATCGTTATCGATTTGATTGAATAGATGATATGCAACCCACACGAAACCTTTGTTATTCCATCCGGGGCCCCATGAATTTGCTACTTTAAACGCACCACAGGCCTCAACTTCTTCTTCTATTACCTCAGGCGGGAATATACTGTCATCAATTTCCACGACAGTATATTGGTAACAAACATCATCATCATAACCAACCGCCGTCATTGCATGCCTGCCTTCTGATCCCCACTTTACCTGAACGAGCTCGCCAGCATGGGCGCTATAATCTGTTGCGTTGACAACAACACCATCTGAAATTTTTGTTGAGAATGAGCCTATATGACCTTCGGCAAGCCACCGTTTAATGTCCCCGATACCTTTAATGCCATATGGGCTATTCGAGCCTTGACTTTTATCTACCTTATTAAATGCGGCTTGATAATAGTTTTGGTAGCCATCCATCCATTTTTTGTGCCACTCCGGATCATAGTTATAGTAGGCGTAGTCGTGATAATCACCTTTGAAAGGTATGAAATTGGCTGAGTTTTGTACGGTTGCTATGCTGGGAATGCCAATATCCTCAGCAATTTTCCAGCCATCTCTATAGTGAGAGCCATGATTAGCGTGTCCACCATTAAGAAAAACCCAGGCAAATTCTCCTGAGTACTGGTTTGTAATAGATGATGCATTTACATTTCTTGCTCTAGCCATCTCGTAAGTAAACACATATCCGATACCGGATGCTTGAGCGCAGCTGCCCCATTTGCCCTGAGAAAAGATTGGTCTAAAGTATTTGCTTTGGGAGTTATCTACTGATGACGGAAGGGGAGTAGGCGAGTAAAATCCGCGGTTACGTCTCTCTTCTATTGGATTAGTCAGTGATTCCAGCTCCTGTTTCTCCTGCTCCGTTAGCTCTCTTAATCCACCAACCATCCAGGGCTCGCCATTGGGATCGGGATTAATATTTACAAGATCCTCTGCATTTGCAGTTGGTGAAATAGTGAGTATGGTTGTTAGTAAAAGGCTAGTTATAAAATAGCAATAGGTTATTAATTTCTTATTGAAATATGATTTATTTTGCATTGCCTATCTCCACATTTTTTGAAAAATCTATACACATCAAATTCTTTGGGAGAGTATGATGTCCTTCAGACAAATAAAAGTAAATGGTTCCTTAGACCTAGTTCCAAAGTACTATTTACTTTTCGAAAGACACCTTGTATCGCAAAACAAGGGACTACCAAGGTGCTGACAAGCCTTATCTAAACACGCAACATTTCAAATCCACATTGCTTTTACTCCTTTTCTAAACATGAACATGAACATGAACATGAACATGAACATGAACATGAACATGAACATGAACATGAACATGAAAACAAACAGACTCAGTCTCTGAGCCTAAAAGCAAACCATAAGTTACACTTCGAAAAGCATATTTAAATATGGATGATCAGCAATTGCTGACTTCTGACGTTTGGCCTTTGACATCATTCGGTTCCCCAACACTTCTTCTCGTTCGGCCCTTCGTCTTTCAACTACTATAGACTCTGCTGACTTCTTGCTCCGGCTCACTCCGTCGCCCTTTCAAGCGTAAAGCAAGATCTCCCCAGGTAAGAACGCACTCCTTCACTGCACAACTACCGAATTTACGCGGCTTCGCTCCACGCTTCTCACCCATTAGAGTGCGCCAAATCTAGGCGTAAAAAGCCCTTACCCGACAAGGCAAAGGCTTTTAAGCTAAATCTGATATAAAGTATTATGGGCAGCTATCTACTTTTACCCAATAATCAGGGGATTGTTCTATCAACGATGTTGTATAAGATCCCCAGCCAAGATTTTGATCACTACCGACAGCACATCCTTGTAAATTGGCAAATCCACATGGATACGCTCTGCCTGCAGTTCCGTGATCGGCATTTTTAGCGGTGAAACATGCGCCAGTATCAGCAAAGGTCACTTTTTCCGTTGTAACGGCTTCACTCATATTTTCGGCTTTATCATAAGCTACAACAACATATTCACCTGTTGCAGGCAAACTGGATTTTAAATACTCATGTTCAAGCACACAGGTAAATTCAGAAGTTCCGCTACACACCTGTGATCCCATTCCTGCACCAACCCTAACTTCTTTCAGGTCATTATTTTTATCGCTGGCAGTACCAGTAATTGTCACCTTAAACTTAACAGTATCTGCAGTCTCTCCAACTTTTGAAACTACTGGCTTGGCAACAGAATCAACAACTGGAGGAACAGGGTCAATATCTCCAGGACACTCTCCAGGATACCAGATTCCTTTCTCATTACCCATTTCATGTAAAGTGTGAATCTCTTTGCCATTATGACTAATCAAAATATCAGAACCAACAGTATAAATATTCCACTGTCCGCCCCAGCAAAAACTACCCCAGCATGAACCACCAGTATATTCTGACCATACACGATCATCTGCCAAGTGTTCCTCTAGTGTTTCTGTGTACTGAACACAATCAATCGGTTCCTCTTTGAAAGTAACAATTATTGTACATTCAGAAATTACAGGGCCAGCTGTATATGAATTTCCAGACAACGAACCATTACAACCTTTAGCGGTATCGATTTGATAGCCATCATTAACATTAATAACAAATGTTGCCGTATCTCCATGATCAACTATTTTGCTAGTAGGATTAATACTTCCGCCCATTCCCGTCGATGTACTAATTGTATGCCTTTCTTTGGCAAAACTTGCAATTACTTTACATGCATTAGTAATAGTTTTTGTAGTATAGGTTGAACCGTTTAAACTACCGCCACAGCCAGTTACTGTTGATATTACATAACCTGCATCTGGTGTAATTGTGAACGAAGCGGTGCTACCATGATTTACTTTTTTTGACTTGGGACTAATACTACCGCCAACTTCAGCCTGAGCCGAAACAGTATAACTATTGATTGAAAAACTGGCGCTTACAGTACATTCATTAGTAATAGCTCCTGTTGTATATGTATTACCATTTAAAGAACCATTACAACCAGTTACTGATGAGATTGAATAACCTGCACTTGGTGCAACTGTGAACGAAGTGGTATCACCATGATTTACTAATCTAGACGAAGGGCCAATACTACCACCTGCTCCAGCCTGAGCCGAAACGGTATAACTATTGATTGAAAAACTTGCGCTTACAGTACATGCATTAGTAATAGCTCCTGTTGTATAGGTATTACCATTTAAAGAACCATTACAACCAGTTACTGATGAGATTGAATAACCTGTATTTGGTGTAACAGTGAATGTAGTGGTATCGCCATGGGGTACTAATCGAGAAGAAGGACTAATCCTGCCTCCATTACCTGCTATAGCTTTAACTGTATACTTCTCTGGCTCTTTAGTGATAACAGTGAATGGTTTTACAATTCCTTGAGCATTAAATTGACTATCGACATATAACGTAATAGTTGAAGAGCTATCGTATGTTAGTGGTGCATCCTGGCGAACAGCAACCTTAGCATACCTATTGTTATCATTTAAGCTGCGGGTAAATGTATATGGTCCTGAAATAAAATCACCATCATTTATCTTAAATTGAGCGTTTGCATGACTATCGCCTTCAATTGAGAATATGCATTTGTCGTTAACAATAACAGCAGCAATATCCGGCTCATTTTCTTCAGTTCCGTCAGTTGCTGGATTAGGCGGGGTAAAATCAAACGGTTTGCATAGTTTATCCAAATCCAAAACAGTTTCATTAGATGTTACAACCTCATTTAATTCTACGTCAGATACGGTTTCAAATTCCGCATCAAGATCTTTGATAACCACATCCAGACACATTGCACCATTAATTGTTGAGATTATTTCTTTTTTTGATCTTTCACTGAATTCCAATTTTACTGATGATGTTGCTGATGGCCACATTATATATCTGCCATCATTTGAAGAATCATGCGTTGCGCCAAAGTTATGCCCCATTTCATGCGCAGTTACCAAAACCTGGGCATTATTAAAACTCACATAATCTTGAGTTAAAGAAACCGATTTTTTTGAATGACAAATTGTATCAACATATGCCAAACCGATTATATTGCTATCTAAATCTTTACCCGAAACAAAATGAGCATTATCAATCTGCTTCGAAAAAATACTATGTCTTGCATAGCTATTTGCGAGCTCATCTAGCAACGCATATGAATCAGTAGAATCACTAAATGGATCATTTGAATCAGAATAAACGACAATTTCTACAATATTAAGAGTTATTCCCAAATCTCTTTCGTATATTCCATTAACAATATGCAAAATTGACTTTAATCTATTAGCAGTATCAGCTCCATATTTTTGAAAATATTCAAAATCTGCAACCAAACCAATATCTGCTTTTCTAATTCTTTCAATGGCTTGAGAAATTATCGGATCAACTGTTTCTGATGCAAAATTACTCTTAACAATATTTGGGAAAATCTGGTCATTCAATCCATAATGCTCTGGTAAGCCGGTTTCTACATCAGATGTATTATACATTACTGTTTGCTTATCAAAATTCACCTCTCCTGTATCAGAAAAGTATTTGTTTTTCTTCTCAATAAAATAAACCTGGCTATCAACAGAAAACGCCCCTGTATATACACCATCCTTTAGAATGATTTTCGCCCAGGAATTGCTATCATTATTTACTGTACCTGTATAGTAAATCGCTTGATCTTCTTCCGATACTGCAGGCTTAATTCCTTTCCAGCTCACTGCAGCATTTTTCATTGAAGTATCTTCAATCAATTCCAGATAATATTCGTTCCCGGCAACCTCAAGACTTATTCTCAAAGTCTCTTCAAACAACACTGACGCAGGCAGAATAGTTTTATCTACTTTTGTAACATCTTGCAAAAATTGCAAGCTATTTATGACGTCCTTTGGTAATTGCTGCGATGCAACTGCAAAATTTGAAATTAATAGCATAGTAGCTAGTAATAAGTTCCTAAACATACGTATTCGCATCATCTCTCTCCATTTAGCTGAAAAAATTGTTTTTGAAAAATTCCCTCATGTAAAATTCTTCAGGCGAAATAATATTCTTTTAGGTAAATAAGTATCAATTACACTTTGGACCTAGTTCCAAAGAACTATTTACTTTTCGCAAGATACAGTGTCTCGCAAAACAAGTGATTACCAAAATGCTGGCAAGCTTTATCTCAACACGACGCATTTCAAAGCCATATTGCTTTTACTCCTTTTCTAAACATGAACATGAAAATAAACAGGCACTGGTGAAAAATCCACCCATAAGTTACACTTCGAAAAGCATATTTCAATATGGATGAAAGGCAATAGTTAATGAATAGTGTTTATGATGCAGCCAGCATCGAAGTTTTATCTGGATTGGAACCAGTCAAAAAAAGACCAGGAATGTACACCGACACCTCGCGCCCCAACCATCTAGCTCAAGAGGTTATTGATAACAGTGTTGACGAAGCCATGGCTGGTTTTGCCACAAAGATTGATGTAACCGTTTATACAGATGGTTCAATCGATGTTAAAGATAATGGGCGCGGAATGCCCATCGACATACACCCTAAAGAAAAGATACCCGGTGTTGAGGTTATTCTTACCAAGCTCCATGCTGGTGGCAAATTCTCCAATAAAAATTATCAGTTTTCTGGTGGCCTGCACGGCGTTGGTGTATCAGTAGTTAATGCGCTTTCAAAAAATCTTGAAGTCTGGATTCGCCGTGACAGCAAAGAGTACAATATCTCCTTTGCCGACGGGTTCAAAAGAACCGAGCTCGAAGAGATTGGCTCTGTTGGCAAACAAAACACCGGCACCACAATTCGTTTCTGGCCAGATGAAAAATACTTTGATTCTCCAAAATTCTCTATTGGTAAACTCAAACATATCCTAAAAGCCAAGGCGGTACTTTGCCCTGGGCTATTAATTCGTTTTAAAGATGAGGCATCTGGCGAAAAAGAGGAATGGCAATATCTGGACGGACTAAAGGACTACCTTACCAGCTCTCTGGAAGGATTTGAGATTCTACCAGAGTCACCTTTTATCGGAACATTTAAGGGCGGACAAGAACAAGTAGAATGGGCTGTTGCATGGCTACCAGAAGGTGGCGAATACATCAATGAGAGCTACGTAAACCTAATCCCAACAGTCCAGGGAGGAACCCACGTCAACGGCCTACGCACCGGCCTTACCGAGGCAATTCGAGAATTTTGCGACTTTAGAAATCTTTTACCACGCGGAGTCAAAATCAGTCCTGAAGACGTATGGGAAAAGGTAAGTTTTATCCTTTCAGTAAAACTGGAAGACCCTCAATTTTCTGGTCAGACAAAAGAAAGATTATCATCACGTGAATGCGCTCCATTTGTGTCTGGTGTTGTTAAGGATGCCTTCAGTCTATGGCTTAACGAACATACAGAAGCTGCAGAACAGATTGCAAATCTCGCCATCCAGAACGCACAAAAACGCCTCAAATCCAGCAAAAAAGTGGTACGCAAAAAGGTGACAACCGGACCTGCCCTCCCAGGAAAACTGGCAGATTGCTCCAGTCAGGATCTTAGCGTTACCGAGCTATTCCTAGTAGAGGGTGATTCGGCGGGAGGGTCTGCAAAACAGGCTCGCAACCGTGAATTTCAAGCCATCATGCCACTACGCGGCAAGATCCTTAACACCTGGGAAGTTGAATCAACTCAGGTTCTGGCTTCTCAAGAGGTACACGATATCTCAGTAGCTCTTGGCATTGAACCGGGCAACAACGACCTCACCGGATTACGTTACGGCAAGATCTGCGTCCTTGCCGATGCCGACTCCGACGGTCTACATATTGCCACCCTGCTATGCGCATTATTCCTGCGTCATTTCCCTGCCCTGGTTAAGGCTGGACACGTATTTATCGCTATGCCTCCTCTTTTCCGTATCGACGTTGGAAAAAAGGTATTTTACGCCTTAGATGAATATGAAAAACAAGGTGTTATTGACCGCATCAATGCAGAAAAGATCAAAGGGCAAATTACCACAACACGTTTTAAAGGTTTGGGTGAGATGAACCCTCTCCAGCTTCGCGAGACTACCATGGAACCAGATACCAGAAGGTTGGTTCAACTTACTATAGAAGAAGATGACGACACCTATGACATCATCGACATGCTGCTTTGTAAAAAACGCGCATCAGATAGAAAATCATGGTTAGAAGAAAAAGGCGATCTCGCGGACATTGAGGTCTGATTTTAGGAACAGCAGGAATGGAAACTACCGAACAAACATATATCGAACACGAAACCACGGCGATAAAAGAATTTACCGAAAAGGCATACCTGGACTATTCCATGTATGTAATCCTTGATCGCGCACTTCCAAACATTGGCGATGGCCTGAAACCAGTACAAAGACGTATCATATACGCCATGTCTGAATTAGGTCTAAGTGCCGCATCTAAACACAAAAAATCAGCCCGTACCGTGGGTGATGTATTGGGTAAATATCACCCACATGGTGATTCAGCATGTTACGAAGCCATGGTATTAATGGCGCAAAATTTCTCCTATCGCTATACCCTTGTAGATGGCCAGGGCAACTGGGGATCACCAGATGACCCCAAGTCATTCGCGGCCATGCGTTATACCGAATCAAGATTAACCGGCTACGCAAAAACCTTGCTGGCAGAACTTGATCAAGGCACTGTAGAATGGGTTCCAAACTTTGATGGAACCATGCGCGAACCATCACTTCTTCCTGCACGTCTGCCAAATATCTTATTAAATGGCAGTACCGGTATCGCAGTAGGAATGGCAACCGACATCCCTCCTCACAATCTGCGTGAAGTAGCTAACGCCTGCATCAAGCTACTAGAAACCCCAAGCTCATCATTAGATGATATCTGTGAAATAATTCATGGCCCCGACTTCCCAACCGATGCAGAGATCATCACTCCTCGCAATGAAATCATCAACATGTATGCAACCGGGCACGGTTCTATCAGAATGCGTGCATGCTATGAAATAGAAGAAGGCGATATAGTGATTAACGCCCTGCCGCACCAAGTATCCGGCAATAAAATTCTTGAGCAGATCGCACAGCAAATGCAAGCTAAAAAACTACCAATGGTTTCCGACCTGCGAGACGAATCTGACCACGAAAGCCCAACAAGACTAGTAATAACCCCAAGATCAAATCGCATTGATGTAGAAGCATTAATGAACCACTTATTTGCCACCACCGATCTTGAACGCACCTATCGAGTCAATCTGAACATGATAGGGCTAAACGGCAGGCCTCAGGTTAAACCGCTAATGGAAATTTTATCCGAGTGGCTGATGTATAGAATAGAAACTGTGCGTAAGCGTCTGCAATGGCGTTTAGACAAAGTTCTTGATCGTCTGCACATCTTAGATGGTTACCTGATCGCATTCCTTAATATCGACGAAGTTATCGCCATCATCCGTAACGAAGATGAGCCAAAACCAGTTTTAATGGAGCGTTTTGGGCTTTCTGATATTCAGGCAGAGGCCGTACTTAACCTTAAACTTCGTAATCTGGCAAAACTGGAAGAATTTAAGATCAAGGCAGAACAAGAAGAACTAGCTAAAGAAAGAGATAAGCTGGAACTTATACTTGGTTCTAACCAACGCCTGAAAACTCTGGTCAAAAATGAGATCAAAGAGGATGCAGAAAACTATGGTGATGAGCGCAGATCCAAAATAGTTGAGCGCTCAGCAGCACAAGCACTTAAACAGACCGATCTTGTTCCAAGTGAAGCTGTAACCACTGTCATATCACAGAAGGGATGGGTACGCCTAGCCAAAGGTCATGACATTGATCCAGAATCGCTTAATTATAAATCAGGCGACGAATACCTAGATCATGCTCGCGGACGCAGCAACCAACAAGCTGTCTTTATCGACAGTTCCGGACGCTCATACTCAACGTCAGCGCACACCCTGCCTTCGGCCAGAGGCCAAGGCGAACCACTAACTGGCAAGTTCACCCCTCCATCAGGAGCAAACTTCTGCAATACACTGCTTGGCAAAAGTAGCGACCAATACCTTATCGCCTCTAATTTTGGCTACGGTTTTATCACCAAACTGGAAAACCTTTATTCCAAAAACAAGGCAGGAAAAGCCCTGCTTTCTTTACCAACTGGTTCAGAGGTAATGTCTCCAGTTAAGGTAAACAGTATTGAATGCTACAATATCGCCGCCATCTCCAGCGCTGGATACCTACTTATCTTCCCGGTTTCCGAACTACCAATCCTAAACAAAGGAAAAGGCAATAAGATCATCGGGGTGCCTCCCGCAAAACTAAAGGCAGGCGAAGAACTGGTAACTACTCTTGCAGTATTTCCACAAGAATCAGCAATAACTCTGCATTGCGGTCAACGCCATCTAACCATCAAACCCAATGATGTTGAGCTATATCAAGGTGAACGGGGACGCAGAGGCAAAAAACTACCGCGCGGATTCCAAAGAGTTGACGAGATAACCTTTTCAGAATCTGAACCAGAAGCTGATTCCATTGAAGAACAACCAAACTCAGAGATTAGCGAACAACCAAAGTTAGATCTGGAATAGGTTAATAATCATTTAATCAACGGGGTATACCGGTTCGTTGTAACTGTTACATCCCGTTGATTATCAATCTTCTCCCCAATAAAACCTTCAAAACATGAATTGGTTACTATTCTCTTAGTGACATCAGTTGCAAACATAACCCCGCGACCTAGTAAATATATTATCCAAGACCTATTATTCTAATAGTATTCTTCCTAAATGGGTCAATCTGAATGAACGTGCTTAAGGCAATTGCCTTGTTTTTTATATTATTAATATACGCAAATTCTGCGATATCTGGGAATATTGATGTAAATATTACTCCTAATAGTTATTCCATTGGCAAACAACTTAAATACCTTAAAGATGAAACCGGAAAATTAACTGCAAATAAACTGATAACTAGGGAAGAAATAAATTGGCAAGAAGTTTCAAATGACATTCCAAGTTATGGTTTTGATAATTCAAACTTCTGGTTCTCTTTCTCTGTTTCAAATTCATCCAATACCCCCCTCGAAAGAATAATTACTATTGGGTACCCTCTTCTGGATAAAATTGATTTTTACCTATATTCGGGAACTAATCTCATAAAACAATTAAAATCTGGAGATAACATTAGCTTTGACCAAAGACCAATTAAAAGCAGGTATTTCGCATTTCCTTTTAATATTGATTCCAAACAAAACCTAACTGTACTAATAAATATAAAAACTGAAGGATCTACCCAACTGCCAATTGATATTGTCGAAAATACAAAATTCCATGAGGAATGCCAAAGGAGCTTGATAATAGACATTATTTTTATTGGAGCTATGCTTGGCGTAGCCTCATATAACCTAATGTTATTTTTATCTATTCGCGAGGCTAACTACGGCTATATATATTATATTGCATATGTCATTTCATATTCAGCTATGCACATTACTATTCGAGGCATTGGCTACCAATGGCTTTGGCCATCATATGTAGGTGGAAATGAAACCATTTTGTTCTTATTCCTCTGCGGAACAATAATATTTTCCATCCTATTCAGCATCGACTTCCTTGACCTAAAAAATCAAAAAACCTGGACATATCACGCCCTATCATTATTGCTAACACTAAGTATCGCCACATTTTTATGTTCTTTCTTAATCAGTTATTCGCTAAAAATTCAAGCCATTGTTATTTTCATAATAATTGGTTCAGTTATCATGTTTTATGCCGGTATTGTTCAATGGTTAAGGGGCAACCATGCCGCAAAAATTTATTCAATTGCCTGGGCGGTTTTCTGGTTTGGAGCACTATTAATCGGACTTAATAAATTTGGAGTTATTCCTAGAACATTCTTAACAGAGTATGCCACACAGATTGGCACAACAATTGTGGCATTTCTACTGTCAATGGCGCTTGCCGAAAGAATAAATTCAGCCAAAAAGAAAAATTTCGAACTTCAAGAATTAGCTCTCGAGCATGAAAGAAATGCAAGAGAAGCCAAAGAGCAAGCGTTAGAAGTCCAGAAAAAAGCAAATGAAGAGCTTGAAAAAAGAGTTAAATCTCGCACTCAAGACCTAGAAAAAGCTCTAAATGAACTGTCCCTAGCCAATGTTGAACTAAATAACCTTAGAACCATTGATTCCTTAACTCAAATAAATAATCGAACTCATTTTGATGAAACAATATATAAAGAATGGAAAAGAGCATCTAGATCAGAAGATGACTCTCTATCCCTTATGATGATAGACGTAGATCATTTCAAACGGATAAACGACACCTATGGTCACTTAACCGGAGATGAAGTTCTAAAACAAATAGCTCAAATAATCTCATTAACTATTAAGCGACCAAGCGACACATTAGCAAGATATGGTGGCGAAGAATTTTCCATAATCCTTCCTCATACAAAATTTGAAGGCGCTATGACACTTGCCGAAAGAGTTCGCAGCGTATGTGAACAAAGCCAGCTTATTGCTCACAATGCAAAACTTACAGTAACAATTAGCATTGGAGTTTCTACAATTTTGAATTTTGACACCAGCAAATATGATATTTCTGACCTAATCAATTCAGCTGATCAAGCCCTCTATAAATCAAAACAAAATGGAAGAAACCAGGTTAATGGCAATATATTGAATGAAAATAAATAATTTTTTGTCACTCGAATGAACGTTAGTCCAATCCATGTCTAGAAACCCAAGTAATCGCGACTAGCACCAGCGATGTTGATATCATAACTGGAGAATAAACGATCGCAGGAATAGCCATAGTCTGATTCTCCAGCATAGTAGTTGCAATCACTATAGCCAAAGCCCCATTTTGAATTCCAACCTCAATCGCGATTGATCTACGTTGATCCTCTGGCAATTTGAGAAGCCTTGCGATTATATATCCACCTCCCATAGTGATAAAGCAAAGGGCGTAACCAGCCAATCCAGACTCCTTAATATATTCCCAAATAACATCACCTTGCTTAATAAATACCCCAGCAACCAGCACCAATAAAAGAATCATCGAAACAAACTTAACCGGCTTAACCATTTTGCGCGCCAATTCAGGCTTAAACCGATTAATCACCATGCCGATTGAAATTGGCAATACTGACAATATCAACATAAGAAAACTGCTTTTACTAACCGATATCTTTGCAACATTCTCAGCCTGACCAAAAGCATCAAGAGATAGCGTTATTGCCAGAGGAATTGTAACGATAGTATACATGCTACTTATAACCGTTAGAGATACTGAAAGCGCTGCATCACCTCGACACATAAACGCCACCAAATTAGAACCGGGACCACCAGGGCAAGCAGCAAGAATCATCAAACCAACCGATAATTCTGGACGCATATCAAAAAATACAGCCAATAAATAACCAACAAAAGGAATCAACAACAACTGTAACAAAAAACCAACTATTACAGCCTTGGGGTAACGAATAATCCGCATAAAATCATCTTTGGTAAGACACATCCCCATACCTACCATCATCAAGATCAATGCTGCCGGAGCAACCTTTAATATAACTGCCATCATTGAATTCATGCATTACCCCTTAGTTTTTGCATATATTATCACAACTACTATTTTTTGAGATTTCAATATTAATACCCAAGGCTGTATTTCCAGAATTACAAACCAAAACCACCGGGTCATGTAAAAATATGAAGCATGTTAAATAGCAGAAAATGATTCTATCGTTTGGGAGCTTATTTCTTACGAATAATCTATTATCCACACCCATTAAAAAAAGAGTGCATGGTTTTACCTGCACTCTTTTGTTTTTTATATTGAGTCTTTAATATTAACTGACTACTATTATTAGTAGTAAACATACAAAATAGAGGGATACTATGAGTTTGCCAATTAAGTTAAAGGACGTGCTAGATGCACTTATATACACAGAAGACGATTGCACAACCTATATCAACAAAGTTACAGGTGAGATTGCAACCATCAGTGACGAAGAATCCAACTATGCTCACGAAGAGATCGACCAAACCTCTCCTGAATGGATAATTGCCGGTAGAGTAAGAGTAAAACAAGTACTTGAGTCTGAAGACTTTCTTGAGATGCCATCCAAGTTTGACCTGCATGAAGAAAGTATGATGAAAAATTTCTGTAACACTATAGAAAAAGAAGATGTTAAGAACTATTTACTAAAGACTTTAGGCAGTTCTTCAGCAGCAGAGAATTTTAGTCAATATGTTGAAAAGTTTGATTTACACAAACAATGGATAACGTATCGCGACAATTCAATAAAAGATATTGCTATTAAATTCCTTCAGGAAAAATCTATACCATATCAAGACTAAAGGACTTATTGTATCTCACACTACTGAACTGGAAGTTCGTGACTATGAATGCGATATTGGCTATTTTTGCCCATCCCCCGATATGGTTAAAAACATCAAGAAAGTAATAAGTGATAGTGACCGGGTAGCTGCGATAACCGCCAATTTTTGAAAATGATAGAGAGCTCAAATCAAGTCGCGCTCCTTACTTAGCAGTTCCGGAAAAACGATATTTGCCGAATATATAATTAATCACAAGTACGAAGATAACCAGGGAACAGCCAAAGACAGTTATAAATTCTAAGTCAGAAGCCAGCCCGGGATTTTGCCCGTCATCTATTTTGCTATAAACAGTCCAAAGCCTCTCTGATAGACCTTGAAATATACTCACGTTATACCATAGATATGTAGTAAGGCAGGTCAATAAAAAACTTGTCACTGCTAGTGTGGTTTTTTTTAGCCCTTTTTTCATTTTACGGTCAGCCTTCCATAATATTCAATTTCGGTACCAGGAATTTTCCCGTTTTTACCATTCTTTATAATGGATTTAAACTGAATAAAATCTTTTTCTTCAGAAAACACGACACACCCATCACTTCTTCCTAGCGGGCCTTTAGGATGCATTCTAAACTGACCTCTTTTAATCTTGTTGCAGTAAACAATATCATCAATCTTTTCATCAATAGCATATAGAGCCAACCACTGGTCCCGTCCAGTAAATAAATCCCTTAAGGGACCAAGCAATCCTCCAGACTGTCTATCTATAATATAGTAAACGCCTGTTGGTATTGGCCCATGATTTGGGACACATGCTGATAACTTTTTGTTTCTGTGTTCTCCTGAACCAGAAAATGCAGCAAAAGAATTGGAATTACATTTTACTGCGCTCATTTCCTTGCCATTTAGTTCAAACGTACATTCAGTCATTTTCTCACCATTCCTGTGTTGCTTATTCATATGATTATGCCTTTAAAACACGCTGCCCATATTCACGAAGTTGTCCAGCTGGATCTACATATTTATATAGAGCTTGCTTACTGATTCCCAGTTCCTTGCATAGCTCACTAACACTGCAATCCCTGTTTTTCATTGAAGCCTGTGCCAATCGAACTTGAGATTTTGTTAGTTTGAATGTGCGCCCACCTTTACGTCCTCTGGCTCTTGCGGCTGCAAGTCCTGCTTTTGTGCGCTCACTGATTAATTCCCTTTCAAACTCAGCAAGTGCAGCAAATATTCCAAAAACCAGCTTGCCGCTGGCGGTTGTGGTATCAATTTCAGCACCTTGGCCAGTCAAAACCTTAAAGCCTATTTCCCTGTCAGCTAGGTTGTGTACTGTATTCACCAGGTGCTTTAAATTTCTGCCTAGCCGGTCAAGCTTCCATACAATAAGTACATCACCTGGTCTGAGTGCTTTTAAGCAAGCTTCCAGTCCTGGACGATTATCGGATTTACCGGAAATTTCGTCCTTGTAGATAAATTCTTTGTCTACACCGGCGGCAACCAGAGCATCAACCTGCAAGTCCAACACCTGGCTTCCATCTGATTTTGAAATACGAGCATAACCAATAAGCATATTCTACCTACTTTAACTGCTTTAGTTTTTCGATGGATTTGTTTTCAATCAATATTTCCATCTGATTGACAGCAACGCTATTTAGCTTTTCCAATCTTTCATTCGATTCAATGCCTTGTGCAATTAGTTCTGCATTAAAACTCTCAAGATTGGATAGCACCACAAGTTGTTCTAGCGTGGCATAATCACGTATATTGCCTTTCAAATCCGGATTCTCTTTGCGCCAGTCACCGGCTGTTTTACCGAATAAAGCCAAATTCAAAATATCTGCTTCATTGGCGTAAACAAAGTTTTTGCTTTTAGAGTTAAGCTCCAATTTTGGAACAATATTGGCTTTAATGGATTCCGTATGTATACGGTAATTTACTTTGGCTAATGTGCGCGAGACATTCCATTCCAGGTTTTTCTGTTCATTTTCTTCCTGCTTTAAACGCTGAAATTCTTTCAATAGGTACAGCTTAAATTCGGCGCTTATCCAGGATGCAAATTCAAAAGCGATATCGTGATGTGCATAGGTTCCTCCGTAACGACCGGCTTTTGAAATAATACCAATAGCATTGGTTGCTTTAATCCAGCGTTTTGGAGTAAGAGAAAAGCTATTTGAACCAGATTCATTTTTAAACCCATCGAATTCGATGGAATTAAAATCTGGATTATGCAGTTGTTCCCATAAGCCAATAAAATCTATGGTGCTACGATTTCTCATCCAGTTTTGCAAAATGTAATCGCTACGTTCCTGGTCTTTGTATTTGGCAATGTCAGATAAGGAAATGTAATCATCCTGTTTGCTGGAAAATACAGATACCTTTATTCCTCTCACCTCAATATTTTGTGCCATAATGTTTTGCATCTCGCTTTTTGTGCGTCTACTAAACGTTCGTTTAATGGACAACTGAAAAATCAACCATATTTTACTCAGAAAGCGTACTTTAACCCGTATATAAATCTACGTCTACCAAAGGGTGGTATTTAATTATAAGTGACACTCTAAAATTAAGATATAAATAAGAAAATATGAATACCAACCAACAGCGTTTGATAATACTTACCCAATCTGAAATACAAGATTATTTTGGCATTCCAAGACTTTCTCAGGAAGACAGAGAATACTACTTTAACCTTACTGATAGTGAGCATAGCCTGATTAAAGAGAGCTGGCATCTTAATTCCAAACTGTATTTCATACTGCAATTGGGTTATTTCAAAGCGAAGCGCATGTTATTCAATTTCGATGCTGAAGAGGTTGGTGATGATATTGCTTACATTAATAGTACTTTCTTTCATCATCTAAAAGAAAACCTATTCAAGGTACCAAGCAACCCTATTCGGGTTAACCTGCACAAAATTATCTACGATCATTTTAACTTTCGTCGTTATGATAAAAGCGTTGGCAGAGAATTAATGGATGTGGCCAAACGGATCGTTCGCCGCTCGGCGAAACCTGTATATATTTTAAGGGAATTGCTGGGTTATCTCGATAAACAGCAAATTGTTGCACCGGCTTACAGCACATTCCAAGATTTAATTGGCTGCTGTTTATCTGAAGAGCGCCAACGAATTGGCAAACAGCTTGTAAATGATCTCAAACCAGAAATTGAGCAAGAGCTTTCCGCGATTCTATCCGATGATTCTGCTGGTCTACATTGGGTTACACAGCTCAAGAAAGAACCAAAGGATTTTAGTTATAAGGAAGTATTAAGTGAGGCTATAAGAGCCAAACAACTTAAGCCTCTATATGAGTTTTGTGTATATTGGCTACCAACTATCGAGCTATCAAATGAAAGTATCCGGTACTATGCCGCTCTAGTAGAGTATTATTCCGTCTACAAGCTCCGCAGGTTTGACATATCAACCGCATATTTTTACCTGCTCTGTTACGCATACCATCGCACCCATGTGATTTACGATAATCTCATCGATGCTTTGATTCACAACGTGCGTTACTGCGAAGAACAAGCCAAAATGTACGCAAGAGACTTTATTTATCGGCAAACCTCTGAAGCTCGTGAAGGTATTAAAGCAACAGGTAAAATATTGGAGTTTTTCTTAAACCCTGATATTGATGATAACCAATCTTTTGGAGAGATCCGAGAGAGAGCTTTTCAGCTATTGGAACGCGATAAGATGAAAAGCGTAACAACCTTTATCAATTCATCGGGATTTGATGACGAAGAATACCAGTGGCAACACTTGCAATCGTTATCTGGATCTATCAAAAAGAATCTGCGGCAGATTGTCAGAGCAATTGACTTTAAAAGTAATATTAAAGAAGCTCCTCTGATAGAAGCAATTAGTTTTCTTCAGCATAGCTTCGAAACAGGTCGAACTCTACGGCGCTTATCACCATCCAAGTTCCCAACGGCATTTTTACCTAAAGCACTTAAAAAATATATTTATGCCGGTAACTCTCCAGATAGCCTTATTGCAGAGCGGTATGAATTTGCTGTTTACAAGATGTTACGCAAAGCGTTTGAAGCCGGTGATATTTTCAACCCAAAAATAAATAAGTATCGCAGCTTTACCGATTACCTTATTCCTTCAGATCGTTGGCAAAACCGCAAAAATTGCATATTGGAGGAATTAGATCTTCCTGCCTTAAATCAGCCAATTCATAAAACTTTAAAGAAGTTAAAGGTTGAATTGGAAGCTAAGATTCAGCATGTAAACCAACGAATAATAACCAGGGAAAATAGAGATATTAAGATCACAGGTCAAGGTGAAAATATCAAGTGGACACTACCCTATAGACGTAATGAGGATGAGGAAAACCACCAGCTATACCAATCTATTCCAACAATCGGTATTGCCTGTCTACTAAGTTATGTAACATGTAGAACCGGCTTTCTTGATGGTTTTTCCCATGTTCTTGATCGTTATGTCAAAGGAACCAAGAACGAGAAAACCGTTCTTGCGTGCATCGTTGCGCTGGGAACAAATATGAGTTTAGGACGAATGGGAGATATATCTGATGTCGATACTCAAGAGCTACAGACCACTTATCGAAATTTCTTCCGCTTGGAAACACTAAAAGAGGCGAATGATTTAATCTCTAATGCTACTGCGAAGCTACCAATATTTCGGCATTATGACATCGAAAACGATGTACTACACTCAAGCAGTGATGGTCAGCGTTTTGAAACTCAACGGAATACATTCAATGCTCGACACGCTTCTAAATACTTCGGGCTGAAGAAAGGCATTTCTGCATTGACTCTGATTAGCAACCACGTACCAATTAACGCTAAAGTTATTGGTACACACGAACATGAAAGTTATTTTGTTTTTGACCTTCTATACAACAATACTACCGATATTGATCCTGATCGCCACTCTGTTGATACCCACGGCACCAACCAGGTTAATTTTTGGATACTTCATGCTTTCGGGTATCAGTTTGCTCCACGTTATCGAAATTTCACATCCAAAACCGACAGTATTATTGGTTTTCAACCCCCAGGTTATTACGATGAAAACTTTCTCGTACGACCAGGTAGAAAAATTAATGAGGCACTTATCATCGAAGAGTGGCCAAATATTCAACACATTATGGCGTCACTGGGACAAAAAGAAACTACACAGGCATCTATCGTAAGAAAACTCAGTTCCTATGCCAGGCAAAACCGAACCAAGAAAGCCTTGTGGGAACTCGATAATATTTGTCGCAGTATATATCTGTTGGATTATATGGATGACAATTTGCTACGCAAACACGTTACAAAAGCCCTAAACCGAGGAGAAGCCTATCATAGGCTCAAAAGAGCTATTGCTCATGTCAACGGCGGTAAATTAAGAGTTAAGAGTGAAATCGAGCAACACGTCATACATGAATGCACTCGATTGATTGCCAATGCAATTATTTATTTCAATGCGGAATTACTTTCTGGATTAATCAATGGTAACTCGAAAAGTTCACCACTAACAGCAGAGCATGTTAAAAAAATATCTCCTGTTGCATGGCAACACGTTAATTTTTACGGCAGGTTTGAATTCAATGATCTGAGAGCACCATTCAGTGCAGAGCATTATATGCAAACACTGGATTTGACTAGTTTGGCCACCGGCCTTGAACCGGCTAATTAATCAGCAGAATTTAACAATATCGGGGGATGGGCAAAAATAGCCATATTCAAGGCGTAGTTAATAATTCTGTTTACCAAAACTATCTAGAACATGCACGTCATAAATACCTACTTGACCTGGGAGTTAATTTTGCAGAACTAACACGTAAAAATATCAATTTGATGGTTATTCGCGCAGAACTAGATTACAAATCATCTCTAATACCAGGAGATAAGTTTGTCATCAAAAGTTCTATCACGCGTTTATCAAAAATTAAATTTGCCTTTGATCAAAAGATAATTTCTGCAGAAGGCAAAACAATAGTAAATGCCATGATCGTTGGTACCGCCATCAATGAACGCGGCCGACCATTTATGCCTACTTTCATATCGGACTTATTAGATACAGAACCAGAAACTGCATAACCGATAAATAGATATAAAAATCCCGCAGAAGCGGAATTTTTATATCTCAATTAAACTAAAACTATTTACAGCAAATCACGAACCACATCCCTTTCTGATATAAGTTCATGTTCGGTAAGTTTCATCATCTTTTCACAAAACTCATTAATCTCTAACCCCCCGACAATTGAATATTCAAGCTCGCTATCACAGGTAACCGGAAACGAATAATAAAGGTCATCAGCTATACCGTATGGATTACCTGTAGAATATACAGCCTTACTTACCCAGTCATCCTCATTTGTACCATAATACCAAGATTTAAAATGTTTAATGGTACAAATAGCAGCAGACACCGTACTGGACATACCGCGCACTCTCAAAATCTCACTACCTCGTTGCTGAACTGCAGGAATAAACTCATCTTTATACCAGTTAAAATCAACCATATTCTTAATTGGCTTACCTTTTAACAGGGCATGGGATATATCTGGAAACTGAGATCCTGAATGATTACCCCAAATCGTAAATTTAGTGATATCAGAAACATAAGCATCCAACTTTGAAGCCAGCATACCAAGCCCTCGATTATGATCTAGCCTTGTTAAAGCGGTAAACTGACTTGGATCAAGATCCGGAGCATTTTTAGCTGTAATTAAACAATTAGTATTGGCAGGATTTCCAACTACTACTACTCGAACATCAGGATTGGCATAATCATTTAATGCCTTACCTTGAGCAGGGAATATCCGCCCATTAGCCTCTAACAGGTCGCGACGTTCCATACCTTTCTTTCGAGGAAAAGCCCCAACTAAAAACGCGAAATCTACGTCTCCAAATGCCTCATCTATTTCTGTAGTGACAATAACATCTTTTAAAAGAGGAAAGGCGCAATCACCAAGTTCCATCATTTCACCCTGAAGGTCAGGAAGCATTTTATCAATATCATATAGATGCAAAATAACTGGTTGTTGCAAACCAAAAAGATCACCTGCTGCTACACGATATACAAGTGAAGAACCCACATGCCCTGCAGCACCAGTTATCAATACCCTCATTGGCTTCATAATACCTCCTTATTTAGGACACTTATATATGCCCTACATGAAAAAACCGGGCGTTGCCCGGTTTTTTCGCATTAAGATGCTAAGAACTATTCTTCATCATCCTCAATATCGTCTTCATCTTCAACGATTTCAATAGGACGATCTACTAGCTCAACGAAAGCCATTGGAGCCGCATCGCCTGGGCGGAAACCACATTTAAGAATACGTAGATATCCTCCTGGACGCTCCTTATATCTAGGTCCTAGAATCTCAAAAAGCTTCTTAACTGCTTCTTTACTTCTTAATTTAGAAAAAGCTTGTCTTCTAGCAGCAACAGAATCTTCTTTTGCCAAAGTTATTAGTGGCTCAAGATGTCTTCTCAACTCTTTTGCCTTTGGAAGAGTTGTCTTAATCGCTTCAAATTCAATCATTGAAGCACTCATGTTTTTAAACATAGCTTTTCTATGTGAACTATTTCTATTAAGCTTACGCCCAGATTTGCGGTGACGCATAATTAAATTCCTTACACAAAACTTACTTTATAAACAGACCTAAGCTGATTTCTTATCAGAACCAACAAGAATTGATGGTGGCCAGTTTTCTAAACGCATACCAAGTGACAGACCATGAGATGCAAGTACATCTTTAATTTCAGTTAAAGATTTCTTCCCAAGATTAGGAGTCTTAAGCAGCTCAACCTCTGTACGTTGCACAAGATCACCTATAAAGTGAATACTTTCTGCCTTGATACAATTTGCAGATCTAACGGTTAACTCAAGATCATCAACAGGTCTTAGAAGAATTGGATCTATATCTGGTTCCTCTTCCTCTGGCTCCTCTTCAACGTTACTTTTAAGATCAACGAACACACAGATTTGACCATGCAGAACACCTGCCGCCTGTCTTATTGCTTCTTCAGGATCAATCGCACCATTGGTCTTGATATCAATAACTAGCTTATCGAGATCCGTACGTTGTTCAACACGCGCTCTTTCAACATCATATGAAACACGTTTGACAGGGCTGAATGAAGCATCAACCTGAAGACTTCCAATTGGACGATCTTCATCATCACTTAAAGTCCTTTGATTAGCAGGCTCATAGCCTCTACCTTGTCGAATTTTAAGTTTCATATCCAACTTGCCGCCCTTAGTAAGGTTAGCGATAACAAGTTGTGGATTATAAATCTCAATATCGTGATCTGTTTCAATATCTCCCGCAGTAACAGGACCAGCTCCAGACTTTGAAAGAGACAGAGTTGTTTCTGTTTTAGTATGCAATCTAATTGCAAGACCTTTAAGGTTCAGCAGGATTTCAGCAACATCTTCCTGAACACCTTCAATAGCAGAATACTCATGAAGCACGCCATCGATCTCAACCTCAACAACTGCATAACCGATCATTGAAGAAAGAAGAATCCTTCTAAGAGCGGTACCAAGTGTGTGACCAAAACCTCTCTCTAGTGGTTCAAGAATTACCTTGGAGTGATTAACGCCAATCTCTTGAACTTCTACAAGCCTAGGTTTTAAAAATTCAGTAGGTTTACCCTGCATGTAAACAAATCTCCGTTAGAATTACTTAGAATACAGCTCGACTACCAGATTCTCATTTATATCTGGTGGAAGATCAGATCTTTCAGGCTTTGATTTAAATACGCCTTCAAATTTCTTAGGATCTACTTCTAGCCATTCAGCAAATCCCTTTTGCTGGCAAATATCCATAGCCGCTTTAACGCGCAATTGCTTACTAGATTTCTCAGTAACTGCAATCACATCACCTGGCTTAACCTGATAAGAAGGGATGTTACAAATTCTACCATTTACCAAAATAGATTTATGACTAACTAGCTGTCTAGATTCAGCCCTAGTTGAACCATAACCCATACGATAAACTACATTATCAAGACGACACTCTAAAAGCTGTAGAAGTATCTCACCAGTAGCACCTTTCTTTGATGCAGCTTTCTGGAAATAGTTACGGAACTGCTTTTCAAGCACACCATAAATTCTACGAAGCTTTTGCTTTTCACGTAGCTGCAAACCGTAATCGGTAGGCCTACCACGACGCTGACCTGACGAACCAGGAGCAACTTCAATTTTACATTTCGACTCAAGAGGTCTTACACCACTCTTTAAAAAAAGATCAGTGCCTTCTCTTCTTGCCAACTTACACTTTGGACCAATATATCTAGCCATTACTTACTATCTCCAGCCTAGACTCGACGTTTTTTAGATGGACGGCAACCGTTATGAGGAATTGGTGTAACATCACTAATATTAGTGATCTTAAAACCAATATTATTAAGGGCTCTAACAGCTGATTCACGACCAGGACCAGGACCTTTAACCATAACCTCTAGGTTTTTCATGCCAAACTCTTTAGCAGCATTACCTGCTCTTTCGGATGCAACCTGCGCAGCAAAAGGGGTACTTTTTCTAGAGCCTCTAAAACCAGAGCCACCAGCAGTTGCCCAGCATAGAGCATTGCCCTGTCTGTCACTGATTGTGATAATTGTGTTATTAAAAGAAGCGTGGATATGAGCTACGCCATCCACAACCGTCTTTTTGACTTTTTTTCTAGTACGTCCAGCTGATTTCGCCATTTTCTCTACCAGTTCAAAAATTAAAAATTACAATACAAATTACTTCTTGATAGGACGACGAGGTCCTTTACGAGTTCTTGCATTAGTACGTGTTCTTTGACCACGAAGAGGCAAACCTCTACGATGTCTAATACCTCTGTAACAACCAAGATCCATTAGTCTCTTGATGTTCATTGTAACTTCACGACGCAGATCACCTTCTACAAGGTAATTTGCCACTTCGTTACGAATTGCATCTACTTGCTCTTCGGTAAGATCTCTGATCTTAATAGAAGGATCTACTTTAGCTGCAGCACAAATATCTTGTGCTCTGGTTGCGCCAATGCCATAGATAGATCTAAGTGCAATTACTGTATGTTTATTTATAGGAACGTTAACGCCTGCAATACGGGCCATCGTTTATGTCTCCCAGACCGAAAATTATTAACCTTGTCTTTGTTTATGTCGCTTCTCTTTGCAGATAACTCTGACGACACCGTTACGTCTTACTATCTTACAATTGCGGCAAATCTTTTTTACTGAGGCTTGAACCTTCATCTCAAACTCCAAACTGCTTTTCGAAAAGCGCGTTATATTACCAAAAAAATTACAGAAATGGGAGGTTATTTATAAATAACCTGTATCATTTCTTACTATTTACCAGACTTACCTTTAGATTTAAGGTTTGCCTTGGCTAAAAGACTATCATATTGATGCGACATCAAATGCGCTTGAACCTGCGCCATGAAGTCCATAACAACAACCACGATAATCAGCAAAGATGTACCACCGAAATAGAATTGTACATCCAAACCCATTCTCAAAAACTCAGGCAACAAACATACTAGAGTGATGTAAATTGCACCAACAAAAGTCAAACGCGAAAGTATTGCATCTATATACTTTGCAGTATTCTCACCTGGACGAATCCCTGGAACAAATGCACCTGATTTTTTCAGATTATCTGCTGTTTCTTTCGAATTAAACATCATAGCTGTATAGAAGAAACAGAAGAAAATAATACCTGCTGAATAAAGCAATATATAAAGAGGCTGTCCAGGACCAATCTTTTGAGCAATATCACCAAGCCACTGCAAACCCTCTGTATTAGATAAGAATCCAGCAATAGTTGTTGGAAACAGTACAATAGCTGACGCAAAGATTGGAGGAATAACCCCTGCCATATTTAACTTTAACGGTAGATGTGTGCTTTGTGCTGCATACATTTTCCTACCTTGCTGACGTTTAGCATAATTAACAACAATACGACGCTGACCTCTTTCTACAAAGATCACAAAAGCGATAACACCAATTGCAATTGCAATAAGCAAAAATACAGTTAAAACGCTCATATCGCCATCTGAAGCTTTACGTAAAACCGATCCTACAGCCCCAGGCAGACCCGCAACGATACCGGCAAATATAATCATTGATATACCGTTACCAATACCACGCTCCGTTACTTGTTCACCTAACCACATCAAGAACATAGTTCCTGTTAACAAGGTTATAGAACCAATAAACACAAACTGCATTTTACTAATATGAACAAGAGTTTCATTATAAAGTCCACCAGTAATAAATACAGCCTGGAACAATCCCAAGCCTACAGTAAGATAACGAGTATATTGTGTAATCTTATGTTTGCCTGACTGACCTTCTTTGCTCAACTGTTCAAGAGAAGGAACCACCTTGGTCATTAGCTGAATTATGATCGATGAAGAGATATAAGGCATAATACCTAAAGCAAAAATACTCAGACGCTTCAATGCTCCACCACCGAACATATCGAACATATCGATAATCCCTTTCGGTTGCTGCTTGAACATGTCTGCCAGTGCTGCTGGATTAATCCCAGGAATTGTCAAATGCGCACCAAGTCTGAACACAACTATAGCAATTACGAGAAATATAAGGCGCTGTTTTACTTCTTTCAAACGCCCTTCATTAAACATGGTCCCTGCTGCTTGAGCTGTAAGATTATTTTTAGCCACTGTTATTCTTCTACCTTTCCGCCTGCTGCTTCGATTGCTTCCTTAGCACCCTTGCTAACTGCCATACCTTTTATGGTTTTTGCTTCACTTATCGAACCTGAAAGGTATACCTTAACGGTCTTAACATTCTTTTTGATTATCCCTGCTGTTTTCAGCGCATCTAGATCAATAACTTCACCAGCAACTGCTGCCAGCTCTCCCAATCTAATCTTAGCTGCTGTAGCAGAAACTCTTGACGAGAATCCTACCTTTGGCAGTCTTCTTTGAATAGGCATCTGGCCACCTTCAAAACCTACTTTGTGGAAACCGCCAGAACGTGAATGCTGACCTTTGTGTCCACGACCACAAGTTTTACCAAGACCGCTACCGATACCTCTACCAACTCTTTTTGCGCTTGGCTTACTACCAGCTGCTGGCTTTAAACTATTTAAACGCATCTTATACTTCCTCTACTGCGACCATGTATGAAATTTTATTGATCATACCGCGGTTCTCAGGCGTATCAGCAACCACTACAGACTGGTGCATTTTACGTAAACCTAAACCAGAAACACATGCTTTATGACTTTCTAATCTGCCATTTTTGCTGCGTACCAATGTAACTTTAAGCGAATTTGGCTTGCTCATATCTTAACCCAATATCTCTTCTACAGTTTTACCACGCTTAGCAGCAACACTTTCAGGTGTTGTCATCTGCTTAAGTCCATTAATTGTAGCTCTTACTACATTGATAGGATTGCGAGACCCAATGCATTTGGCCTGGATGTTTTCAACACCAAGAACCTCGAATACCGCACGCATAGCACCACCTGCAATGATACCTGTACCTTCTGGGGCAGGTTTCATGAAGACTTTGCTAGCACCGTGACGAGCAGTCATCGCATATTGAATTGTGCCATTCACTAATGACACATCAATTGTATTTTTGCGAGCTGATTCCATAGCCTTTTGTATAGCTACAGGAACTTCTTTCGCCTTTCCATAGCCAAAGCCAACTTTACCTTGACCATCACCAACCACTGTTAAAGCAGTAAAACCAAACTGTCTACCACCTTTAACAACCTTAGCTACACGGTTAACGTGTACTAACTTTTCTTTTAAGCCATCAGTGGATACTGTATTTTCGCTAGTCGCCATGCTTCTTGCCTTGTATTAAAATTCTAATCCAGCTTCACGTGCAGCATCTGCTAGTGCTTTTACGCGGCCATGATATTTGAAACCCGAACGGTCAAAAGCAACATTCTTAATGCCTGCTTCAATTGCCTTTTCAGCGATTTTTTTGCCTACCGCTGTGGCTGCTTCAACATTACCTGTTGATTTCAGACCTTCAACAACATCTTTTTGTACGGTAGAAGCAGATACTTCAACTTTTGTACCGCACTCAGCAATAATCTGTGCATATATATGTCTAGGTGTTCTATGAACTGTGAGCCTTTTTTTGCCCGAAGAAGCAATATTACTTCTAGTTTTCTTAGAACGACGAATTCTTGATAGTTTCTTATCCATCTTGCTAATCCTAATTACTTCTTCTTAGCTTCTTTACGAACAACTTGTTCGTCAGAATACCTAACACCCTTACCTTTATAAGGCTCTGGTGGTCTGAAAGCTCTGATCTCTGCAGCTACTTGACCTACAACCTGCTTATCAATACCTTTAACCACAATCTCTGTCTGGCTAGGTGTTTCAGCAGTTATACCTTCAGGTAACGCATAATCGATTGGATGTGAATAACCAAGAGTTAGATTTAGAACCTTACCTTTGGCTTGAGCTCTATAACCAACACCAATAAGAGTTAGTTTTTTCTCAAAACCAGCACTCACACCTACAACCATGTTATTAATAACTGCTCTTGATGTTCCAGCAAGAGCAACACTTGGTTTGCTATTTTCATTCTTAGGAGTGAAAGTAATAACGTTACCGTCAACATTCATGTCCACTTCGTTGTGTAGTTCATGAGCAAGCTCACCCTTAGAACCTTTCACCTTAACAAGTGCACCTTCAACTTTTACCTCTACTCCAGATGGTAATTCAATTGGTTTCTTTGCAATTCGAGACATTTTTTTCTCCGCCTATGATACAACGCAAAGAACTTCACCACCGGTATCTTTGGATCTAGCTTCTCTATCGGTCATAACACCCTGAGATGTTGAGATGATAGCTACACCTAGTCCACCATTTACCTTCGGTAGTGACTCTTTATCTTGATAGTTTCTTAAACCTGGTCTACTTACTCTTTGGATATTATCGATAACAGGTTTACCTTGATAATATTTAAGCGCAATAGTTAAAACTGGCTTAGCTCCAGACTCTACAGAATAGTCTGCGATATAGCCTTCGTCCTTAAGTACTTTAGCTATAGAAACTTTTAATTTTGACGATGGCATACTAACTTGCGCTTTATCAGAGCTTTGCGCATTTCGAATTCTAGTTAGCATATCTGCTATCGGATCACTCATGCTCATAAATATTCACCTTCTACCAGGTTTAAAACCTAACTTTACCAACTTGCCTTAACTAAGCCCGGAATATCACCGTTCATAGCCATTTCTCTTAGTTTGTTTCTACCTAATCCAAACTTACGGTAGTAACCATGAGGTCTACCAGTAATTTTGCATCTGTTGCGAACACGACATGGACTTGCGTTTCTTGGAAGCTTTTGAAAAGCTTCTTGAGCAGCCATTTGTTCTTCATCAGAATAATTAGGGTTACCTATTATCTTTTTTAACTCCGCGCGTTTTGCAGCATACTTAGCAACAGTTTTTGCCCTTTTTACATCGCGCTGTACCATACTTGTCTTTGCCATTGGTAGCCTCTTAATTCCTAAATGGGAAGTTAAATGCGCGTAGTAAAGCGCGACCTTCATCATCGGTGCTAGCAGTTGTAGTAATTACAATATCCATACCTCTGATTTTATCGATTTTTTCATAATCGATCTCAGGGAAAATAATTTGCTCTTTTACACCCATACTGTAGTTACCACGACCGTCAAATGATTTTGCATTCAATCCGCGAAAATCTCTAATTCTTGGGATTGAAATATTGATCAAACGATCAAGGAATTCATACATTCTTTCTCTACGAAGAGTAACCTTGCAGCCAACTGGCCATCCATCACGAATTTTGAAGCCCGCAATTGATTTACGAGAAAGATTAACTACAGGTTTTTGACCTGCGATCTTTGTCATATCTTCAACAGCAAAACCCATGACCTTTTTATCAGTAACCGCTTCACCTACACCCATATTGATGGTGATCTTTTCGATCTTTGGTACCTGCATTGGGTTTTTAATTCCAAGCTCTTCCATCAATTTAGAGCGAATTTCTTCATCATATAATTTCTTTAACCTTGCCATCGGGACACCTGCTATAAGTCAATAGCTTTGTTGTTGGACTTGAAGAACCTAATCTTCTTTCCATCTTCTACACGAAAACCGACCCTGTCTGCTTTGCCTGTTTCTGGGTTAAACAGCGCGACATTAGATATATCCAGAGCCGCCTCTTTACCCACGATACCACCTTGTATACCTTTTTGTGGGTTTGGCTTAACGTGATGCTTTGCAACGTTGATATCTTTAACAACTACCTTACCGGTTGATAGAACTTTAAGCACTTCACCGCGACGGTTTTTGTCTTTACCAGCAATTACAATTACTTCATCACCTTTTTTTATCTTACGCATTTCGCTTCTCCGAAATCAAAGTACTTCAGGTGCCAAAGACACAATCTTCATGAACTGTTTACCACGAAGTTCACGTGTAACAGGGCCAAAAATACGAGTTCCAATAGGCTCAAGCTTCGCGTTCAAAATAACAGCAGCATTAGAATCAAATCTAATTATTGAACCATCAGGTCTTCTAACTCCTTTTCTGGTTCTAACTACTACTGCGTTATAAACTTCACCTTTCTTAACACGACCTCGTGGTATCGCGTCTTTAATACTTACCTTGATCACATCTCCAATACGAGCATAGCGCCTGTGCGATCCACCTAGGACCTTAATACACATCACTTTCTTTGCACCGCTGTTATCGGCTCCATCAAGGATTGTCTGCATCTGAATCATTGTTAATTCCTGACGTAATATTTCTTGTTAACTAAGACTAACCATTCAATACTTCAACAAGAGTCCAAGACTTAGTCTTAGAAATTGGCTTGCATTGTTTGATTAGAACAACATCACCTTGTTTGGAAACATTCTCTTCATCGTGAACATGAAGCTTTGTTGTCTTCTTAATGATCTTTCCATACAGAGGATGTTTAACTCTTCTCTCAATCGCTACAACGATAGACTTTTCCATCTTGTCGCTGATCACTTGACCTTGTAAGGTTCTTTCAATCTTTTTATCTTCGCCAGACATCTTATTCACCCTGCTTCTCTTTTAGAACAGTCTTGATACGAGCAATATCTCTACGAGCCTGTTTAAACAGGTGTGGCTGAGATAGCTGACCAGATCCGCGTTGCATACGAAGATTAAACTGAAGACGTAGGTTTTCAGTCAACTCAGACTTAAGATCTTCAACTGTCTTTTCTCTTAATTCACTAGCTTTCATTACATCACCGTCCGAGATACGAAAGTTGTACGTACAGGTAGTTTCGCAGCAGCCAGTTTAAACGCTTCTCTTGCAACATCTTCAGCAACGCCTTCGATTTCATAGAGAACACGACCTGGTTGAATCTTAGCTACCCAATATTCAACATTCCCCTTACCCTTACCTTGACGAACCTCAAGAGGTTTTTCAGTAATTGGGCAATCAGGAAAAATTCTAATCCAGAGTTTACCGCCACGCTTAACGTGCCTTGTAATAGTACGACGCGCCGCCTCAATCTGTCTGGCTGTTATCTGGCCTCTGGTTGTAGCCTTGATACCATATTCACCAAAGCTTACTTTTCCACCTTTAATCGCAAGACCTCTGTTACGATTCTTTTGTACCTTGCGAAATTTAGTTCTTTTTGGCTGCAACATCTCTTATGACCCTTTCTTTGCTGTCTTAGCTGACTTAGCTGGTTTCGCAGACTTACCTTTGCCGGCCTTCTTCTCTTTCTCAGCTAAAGCCTTTTGATGCTGATCTAATGGGCCATATACCTCACCCTTATAGATCCACACTTTAATACCAAGAATACCGTAAGTAGTTAGTGATTCTGCTGTACCATAATCGATATCGGCTCTTAGAGTATGCAGCGGCACACGTCCTTCACGATACCATTCGGTTCTAGCAATTTCTGCTCCGTTCAAACGACCAGCAACAGACACCTTAATACCTAAAGCCCCTAGGCGCATTGCATTAGATACCGCTCTTTTCATTGCTCTTCTGAACATAATACGCTTTGCTAACTGCTGAGCGATATTCTCAGCCACAAGATTTGCGTCTAGCTCAGGCTTGCGAACCTCTTCAATATTGATATGAACAGGGATATTCATGATTTTTGAGACCTCTTTTCTCAAACGATCAATATCCTCACCTTTTTTACCAATAACCACACCTGGTCTTGCACTGAAGATTGTCACAATTGCAGTATTAGCAGGGCGCTCAATACGAACACGACTAACAGATGCATGAGCAAGCTTCTTCATTACATATTTTCTGACTTCAACGTCTGCAATTAGAAAGTCTGAAAAGTCTTTCTTACTTGCGTACCATTTCGAATTCCAATCTGCTGAAATTCCAAGTCTATAACCTATTGGATGAACCTTTTGTCCCATCTCGGCCTACCTTCACTTAAATGTCGGCAACAGTCACTATAATGTGACTTGTGCGCTTAAGAATTCTTGCACCACGACCCTTTGCTCTAGCACGGAAACGTTTAAGAGTAGGCCCCTCATTAACACAGATTGTTGATACTTTAAGCTCATCAATATCTGCACCTTCATTATTTTCTGCATTTGCTATAGCAGAATTCAACAACTTAAGGATGATCTGAGCACCCTTCTTTGTACTAAATTGCAAGGTCTCTTGAGCACGCTCAACAGTAAGACCACGAATCTGATCAGCAACCAATCTAGCCTTTTGAGCTGAAATCCTTGCATGACTTAACTTTGCAGTTACTTGCATCTTGATACCTACCTAGATTTCTTATCAGCTACATGGCCTTTATAGGTTCTTGTAAGTGCAAATTCACCTAACTTATGACCAACCATATTTTCATTAATCAATACCGGAACATGCTGTCTACCATTGTGTACAGCGATTGTTAACCCAACCATTTCTGGGAATACAACTGATCTTCTTGACCAAGTTTTGATTGGCTTACGACTATTTGTTTCAATAGCCTGCTCAACCTTCTTTAGAAGATGAAGATCAATAAAAGGACCTTTCTTAATCGAACGTGGCACGTTTCAATTCCTCTTTCGTTACTTACGATTTCTGCGTCGAACAATCAAATGATCTGTTCGCTTATTACTTCTGGTCTTCTTACCCTTAGTAGGTACACCCCATGGCGAAACAGGATGACGACCACCAGAAGTTCTACCTTCACCACCACCATGCGGATGGTCAACTGGATTCATAGCAACACCACGAACTGTTGGACGAATACCTCTCCAACGAGTAGCGCCAGCTTTACCTAGAGATCTTAGACTGTGCTCTTGGTTACCAACCTCACCAATAGTAGCCTTACAATCACATAAAACTTTTCTCATCTCACCGGAGCGCATACGAATTGTTGCATATGCACCTTCTTTTGCGAGAACCTGGACCGATGTTCCAGCACTTCTTGCCAGTTGAGCACCCTTACCAGGTTTCAGTTCAATACAGTGAACTGTAGTACCAACCGGAATATTTCTTATTGGTAATGCATTTCCAGGCTTAATCGGAGCTTCTGCACCAGAAACAATCTCTGTTCCTGCAGCAACTCCGCGAGGGGCAATAATATACCTTCTTTCGCCATCTTTATAAAGTATTAATGCAATATGCGCACTTCTATTTGGGTCATATTCGATGCGTTCCACTACTCCTGGAATACCATCCTTATTACGCTTAAAGTCAATGATTCTATAGCGTTGCTTATGACCACCACCTTTATGACGAGTGGTAATTCTGCCGTTATTATTTCTTCCGCCAGTCTTGTTTTTCTTTGCAACAAGTGGTGCATAAGGTGCACCTTTATGCAGTTCTTCGTTTACAACTTTTACAACAAACCTTCTTCCAGGAGATGTTGGTTTTGTTTTTACAAGTGCCATTTTGATAATTCCAAATCTGTTTGTTTCTAGTCAACCAGTGTAAAGTCGATACTTTGACCTTCTGCAAGAGTAACGATCGCTTTTTTCCAATCTTTACGCTTACCCATTACACGACCAAAACGCTTTTGCTTACCTTTTTGCTTGATTACATTAACAGCAGTTACAGTAACCTCAAAAAGAGCCTCTACAGCATCCTTAATCTCTTTCTTGTTTGAATCAGTAGTTACCTTAAAGGTATACTGATTTGCTAACTCAGAGCCAATTGTGGACTTCTCTGAGATATGCGGACCAAGAAGAACTTTAAATAGTCTATCGCGAATCATGAAAGTACCTCCTCAATTTTGCGCAGCGCACCTTCAGTTACTATTACCTTTTCATATGCAATTAGGCTAACAGGATCTAACTCAACCACATCGATAGTATCAACTTTAGGTATATTTCGGCTCGCAAGGAATAGATTTGCTTCTAGCTCTTCAGTAATAATCAGTGCATCATCTATTTTCAGGTCAGCTAGTCTTTTAGCAAAAGGCTTTGTTTTTGGCTCTTCAACCACAAAATCTTTTACAACAACTAAACGATCCTGGCGATTAAGCTCAGATAAAATTGAGCACATACCCGCACGATACATCTTCTTATTTACTTTTTGCTCGTAGTTACGAGGTCTTGCAGCAAATGTAACACCACCTTTTCTCCAGATAGGGCTGCGCGTTGTACCCGCTCTTGCTCGACCAGTACCTTTTTGACGCCATGGTTTAGCGCCACCACCACTTACATCTGATCGTGTTTTTTGCGCCTTAGTACCTGAACGAGCACCAGCCATATATGCTGTTACGATTTGATGAATCAATGATTCATTGTATGCACGATCAAATACTGTATCACTAGCTTGAACTGAACCGCTCTCACTTCCAGTTTGGCTACATGTAATCTTAAGATCCATTATTTAGCCTCCCTTTTAATTTTAACTGCAGGCTTAATCATAACATCACCACCCTTAGCACCAGGAACTGGTCCTTTTACCAACAGCAAATTCTTTTCTACATCTACACGCACAACTTCAAGATTTTGCGTTGTTCTGCGCACGTTACCCATCTGGCCTGACATTTTCTTACCTTTTAGTACACGCCCTGGAGTCTGACACATACCAATAGAACCATTTGACCTATGAGATAGCGAGTTACCATGAGTAGCATCTTGCATTCTGAAATTGTGACGCTTAATACCACCTTGAAAGCCTTTACCAACAGAGATACCGATCACATCGATTTTCTGGCCTTCTTCAAAGATATCCGCTTTAATCTCACCACCAACTTCAAGACCAGATTTCTCTTCAGCAGTTGCCCTAAATTCATACAAAGCTCTTCCAGCTTCAACTCCTGCCTTTGCGAAGTGACCAGCAGCTGCTTTATTTACACGAGTAGGACGACGTGAACCAATTGTTACTTGCACTGCTTCGTAACCATCCACTTCGTCTGTCTTTAACTGCGTAATACGGTTCGGTGTAACTTCGACTACAGTAACAGGTACAGATACACCTGCTTCTGTAAATACGCGAGTCATACCGCATTTACGCCCTACTATTCCAATTGACATTGCAAAACCTCTTTATATAAACGCTTATCAGTTACTTCAACTTGATCTGAACATCAACACCAGCAGCCAAATCTAGCTTCATCAACGCATCAACTGTTTTATCAGTTGGGTCGACAATATCCAGAAGCCTTTTGTGAGTTCTGATTTCATACTGGTCACGCGCATCTTTGTTTACGTGAGGAGAAATAAGAACCGTAAAACGCTCTTTTCTTGTTGGTAAAGGGATCGGGCCTCTAACTTGAGCACCTGTTCTCTTTGCAGTTTCAACAATCTCTTTTGCCGATTGATCAATAAGCCTATGATCAAAACCCTTTAATCGTATACGTATAGTTTGATTTTCGATTGACATCTTAATTACTCAATAATTTTGGAAACAACACCAGCACCAACTATACGACCACCTTCTCTGATCGCGAATCTT
>JAWSVC010000016.1:0-42224 GCA_033852075.1 Gammaproteobacteria bacterium
ATCCTCATAGAAGGGTGGGCACCGCCCACCATTTGATAAAAATTATGTAAATGGTTGGGTTGGAAATAATGGTTATTTAAAACAATTGGTACCACCAATCAATGTTGATGCATCGTGAATGTGTTCGGTGGGTAATGTGCGTGCTAAGCGTAGCCGAAGTGCCCACCTTACGAGGAAAATTGAGGAAAACTTATGAAAAAAGTTATTTTGATTGCTTCATTGGTTATGACGTTTTTGATTTCGACTGCAGTACATGCTGCCGATAATAATGAAAGTGTTATGAAAAGGAGTTCTATTGCGAAACAATATAAGCAGCTTAAACAAAAGGCTGATTCAGGTGAAAAGGTAAGGGTTATTGTTAAGTACAAAACTGATCAGAATGGAGCTGGTGAAACTAATAAAGTACTTAAACGACAGGATTTTGAAAAAAGACATAAAAATGCAAAGTCTAAAGGATTTAATCCATCTAAAAAGTTAAAGTACGCCAATCTGGCTGTTTATGAATTTGATTCTAATGAGCTAGATCAATTTCTGGATAGTGGGCTGGCTGTGTCTGTTGAAGAAGATATTGCTGAACCACCAGCTTTAGATGACTCTATCCCTTTTATTGGAGCTGATGTTGCTCATGAAAATGGATTTATTGGTACTGGTCAAACTGTTGTTATTCTTGATACTGGCGTTAATCATCATCATCCATTTTTTCAGGGTAGAGTTGTTGCTGAGGCTTGTTTCTCTTCGAACAATGGTTCTGAATCTAGAAGTGTTTGCCCAAATGGTCAAGAGCAGCAGATAGGATTTGGTGCGGGTATAGATTGTTCTGATACTGGACTGAATTGTACTCATGGCTCTCATGTGGCAGGAATTGCTGCAGGTTATAATGATTCATTCAATGGCGTTGCATATGGTTCTGATATAATTTCAGTTCAGGTGTTTTCTGAATTTATTAACTATAACGATTCTTGTGGAGGTAGCGAACGTTGCCTACGGGCCTATGTGTCTGATCAAATTGAAGCATTAGCATGGGTTAGGCAGATCTCTTCTGAACATAATATTGCTGCAGTAAATATGAGTCTTGGTGGGGGTAAATATACTAGTCATTGTGACAACAGTAGCCGAAAATCTTATATAGATAGTCTTAGAGGTGTTGGAATAACAACAGTTATTTCTGCAGGGAATAGCAGTTATACTGATGCTGTAGGTTCTCCTGGATGTATTTCATCTGCAATTACAGTTGGAAGCACATATAACAGTTCAGATAATATTAGCTCTTTCTCTAATAGCGCTACTATGGTAGATATATTGGCTCCTGGGTCGTATATATATTCATCGTTAGTTGAAGGGTATGGAAGTAAATCTGGAACATCAATGGCTGCTCCCCATGTTACTGGTGCCGTCGCGGTTTTAAAGTCGATAAATCCAAATGCTTCTGTTAATGAAATTGAGAGTGCTTTGGAGGGCAATGGAGTTAGTATCTTTGACTCAAGAAATGGATTGACCTTTCCAAGGCTTGATCTTAACGCTTCGGCTGTTGCGTTCGAAAATAAACCAATTGCAAAATTAGATAATGATTCATATTCAGTGATGATTGGTGATAACGTAGAGTTTACTGCATATTCTTCATCTGACCCTAATAATTCCGATTTAACCTATATATGGGATTTTGGGGATGGTATTGGTGATTACCCAACAGCAGATGCAAGTGTAAATCATACGTATTCTACAATGGGAACCTATGAGTTAGGTTTAGTTGTTGATAATGGCAGTAAATTTTCAGATTTAGATACTGCAATGGTTACGGTATATGATCCTGCGATTATTGGCATAATCGTTTCAAGTGTATTGTTTTAATTAGGTAGGGCAGTGTACTACCCACTTTACAGAAAATATCGGAGAAAAAATGAAAAGAAAATTTATTTCACAATTACTAGGTTTGAGTTTGATTTTTGTGTCTTGCTCGTCAATAGCGTCAACTACAGCATATGGGAAAATTGTAGGTATAGAAACTAGGCCGTGGGGATTGCATATACAAACTGATTTTGGTTTTTCAATGGACGGATGTGCTGCAACTGTTGGTGCAACATATATGTATGATTTTGCATATACTAGTGATAAAAATAGCTCGCCATTAGCTTCGGCTGAGGTATCTATTCTTTTGGCTGCGTTTGCGGCTCAAAAAAATATAGCTTTTCATATATATGAATGTAATGGGACAAGACCTAAAGTAGGTTATATATTGGTTAAATAAATTTGACAGCGTTATCAGCCAGGTAGGGTGGGCACCGCCCACCATTGGTTATGGCGATAAATTTTTCGGTGGGCAATGCCCACCCTACGATTTGGATTGGAGTTAAAATGAAAAGAATTATTTTAGGGATACTTATTTCGATGATTTCGGTAAGTGCCTTTGCATATAAAGAGTGCCCTATGAAAACCAATAGGCTCTATATAGGAGATAATGGAGCTTTATGGATAACATTTGTTGGAGGTGGGGCAGCTTATATGAAAAATACCGATGTTGATTATAAAGACACCTATGCAATGCTATTAGCTGCGCAAATGTCTGATAAAACAGTAGTTGTTAGATTTCAAAGTGATGATGCATTATGTAATTCTGGAACGCGTTCTGATATTTCGGGTGTTTGGTTAACTAGATAAGTTGTGTGTTGACATTGTGTATACATTGAATGTATATTCGTTATATATACAATAATTGCTGGGAACACATATAATGCATAATCAAGCAATAAGAAAGTCTCCAATAAATATTCGCGCGCTTCAAGCGCAGCGGGATTTAATAGATAAGGCTGCGTCTATTCTGCATAAAAATCGTTCTGATTTTATGCTTGATGTGGCATGTCGTGAAGCTGAAAAGGTACTGCTTGATCAAAGACTTTTCTATTTAAATGAGTCTGATTTTATAGATTTTGAAGAGGCATTAGATAAGCCTGTTGCTGATATGACAAAGTTAAAATCTTTGATGTCTGATCCTTCTCCGTGGGATTAATAAATTCTCCACAGCGTTTTTCTGCAGAGCATAAAATTAATAATTTTAGTTGCGGTGATACTCATCTTGATGAATGGATAAAAAAACAAGCAATTAAAAATCAGCAAAGTGGTGCAAGCAGAACTTTTGTTGTTTGCGAAAATGATGAAGTTATCGGCTATTATACCCTTGCGGGCGGAAGTGTAGAGCGTGTGTCAGCTCCTGGAAATATCTCAAGAAACATGCCCGATCCGATTCCTGTTATTGTATTAGGAAGATTGGCTGTTGATAATAAGTTTCAGGGGTGTCGTATTGGAAGTGCTTTGCTTAAAGATGCGATGCTACGTACGTTATCTATATCGTTTGATATTGGCGTTAGAGCTTTGCTTGTGCATGCAATTTCACCTGAAGCTAAACGTTTCTATCTAAACTATGGTTTTCAGGAATCGAAATTTGATGAAATGACACTGTTTCTATCAATAAAGAATATTAAGTTAGCTGCAAAATAAGAAGTATGTAGCCAGGTAGGGTGGGCACCGCCCACCATTTGATAAAAATTATGTAAATGGTTGGGTTGGAAATAATGGTTGTTTAAAACAATTGGTACCACCAATCAATGTTGATGCATCGTGAATGTTTTCGGTGGGCAATGCCACCCTACATATTGTTGGATTGTAGGAAGTCCAAAATAGCCTTATTAAATTCTTCCGGTTTTTCAATAAAGAACATATGCCCGGCTTCCTTCATGATATATAGCTCTGCATCTTTTATGTTTTCGGCAAGGTATGTTGCATTTGCTAATGGCCAAACAATATCATCTTCTGCATGTATTACTAAGGTTGGAGCCTTAATGTTTTTCAGGCGGGGTGAATTTGGTGTGTGCGTGAAACATGATTCAAGTTGGCGCCTATTGGCATATTCTGGTTGGCCTTTAGTGGTTCTTTTGTGATGCATCCATTCTAGCAATCCAGGATTTCTTTCATAGTAAGTGTGGTGGTAGAAGACATCAATATATTCACCAAGATATTTTTTTTGTTCTTTTTCATCTTCAGGAAATTCAGTTGTTAGTACATTGATTACCTTTAGATCTGCCATTACATATTCTGGATCGTTAGGGCCAACACCAGTACAGCAGAGAATCAAGGCCTTAACTTTTTCAGGGTATTTGTGATAAAACTCTTGAGTAATTAATCCACCCATTGATGCGCCAATAATAATGGCACTATCAATTTTTTCTTGATCTAAAATTGCAGCTAGGTCATCTGCATACATTTCCATAGAGTATGGTTGATCTGGCATTGAAGATTGCCCGCAACCACGATTATCAAGGGTTATTACTTTGTAATATTTTTTTAACTCTTCGGTTTGAAAATTCCAGCTATTTGATGTTCCTCCAAGTCCCATAACCAGTAATAAAGGAGTTCCTTTGTCGCTATGAACCTGGTAGTAAATCTCATGACCATTAATTTCTATAAAAGACATATCTATCCCTTAATTCAAAAATCTGCTTTTGTATAACGGGGCTGGAAACCCCGTTATACATTCCTTGTATCTAAAAAATTAGAATTTAAGGATGTTGCAGCCTACAGAAAGGCCTGCACCAGAAGCTACGAATGCAACGGTATCACCTGGTTTAACTTTTCCATCAACAACTGCATGGTGAAGAGCCATAGGTACGCAACCAGAACCAGTGTAACCGTATTTGTCCATAACAGTTGTGGTTTTTTCCATACCAACGCCTAGGATCTTAACAACCTCTTCAATAACTGATTTGTTGATTTGAGTGAAGATAAAGTGGTCAACATCGCTGATTTTCATACCTGCTTTGGCTACAAGCTGTTCAGCGATAGGTGGCCATAGTTCTATATTTCTTGATCCTGGAAGTGGTTTTAGAAGCTGAAGACCTAATTCTTTATTGTCTAGTCTTTCATGAGTAATTGGGTTTTTCGCACCGCCGGCATAGATACCAATAAAGTCCCATTGAGTTCCGTCAGTGATTTGGAAGCCGTTTATGTATCCAGACTCGCAGTCATCTTCAACTCGCTCAAGAACAACAGCACCAGCGCCATCTGCAAATATTGAATAAGCAAATGCATCACCTTCGTTGAAGAAAGCAGGCATATTGTATACGCCAACTACAACAGCATATTTTAGAGTTGGGTCAACAGCCATTTTTGAGGCTGCCATATCAAGAGCAATAGTAAAACTTGCACATGATGCATTTATATCAAATGATGCAGTCTTTAATTCTTTGCTTTGAATTCTGCCTTGAACAAGTACACCAGTACTTGGAGAAATATATTCCGGGGTATCTGACCCAACAACAAAAAGACCTACTTCGTCTTTATCAATTCCTGCATTTTCAATAGCTGCCAAGGCGGCATTGGTTGAAAAGTCTGCTGTTGTTTCCTTGATGCCGCGAAGATGAGCGATATGGCGATATTTAATGCCAAGCTTTTCTTCAATCTTTTCTGCATCGAATTCAACATTCGCTAACTTGATAACTTCTTCATTACTTATAGGCTCGCCAGGAGCGTAAAGTCCGGTACCAATAATTTTTGCCTTTGCCATAGTTATTTACCTAATTGTTGTTTGATCAAATTAATGTGCGGTTATTCTACAACAATAGATGGGTTAGATAAAACAATTGAATGGGATCTGGTTAGCATAAATTAGTATAAGTTTTATTGATTTCAGTTGGTGTCCGCAAAAATTGATATAGAGCTGGGATGCTCGAATATAGTCTACTTTTCCCATGGTTAAAGGATGAAATTCTTTGTGTGGTGTGAAATTAAGTCGTGGTTATTAGGGTGAAGGTTTGGTTGTGGTGTGTAACTTATTGTTATTAAGGTTAAAATATGTATTTTTTAGGTGGTTGTTCAAGCGCGATTTCAATTTGATATGCGGTGGATTGTGGCCTGTATCAGGAGCAAATGCGTGTAAAAAGTTATTAAAATTGTGATTGTTATGGCTCAAGCTATATTATGGATATATTACAACAAATATTTTAACCTCCTTTGGAGATTTTTATGGCAAAGATATATTCAGATAATTCAAAGTCAATTGGGAATACTCCACTAATTAAACTTAACGGTATTGGTAATGGAAATATTCTGGTTAAAACCGAAGGAAGAAATCCTTCTTATTCGGTCAAATGTAGAGTTGGCGCCAATTTGGTTTGGGATGCTGAAGAGCGGGGTTTACTTAAATCCGGTATGGAGATCATTGAACCAACAAGTGGTAATACAGGGATTGCTTTAGCGTATGTTGGTGCATCAAGAGGGTATCCAGTGACACTGACAATGCCTGAAAGCATGAGCATTGAACGTCGGAAGGTATTAAAGGCGCTTGGAGCAAACTTGGTTTTAACAGAAGCAGCAAAGGGGATGAAGGGCGCTATTGAAAAGGCCAATGAAATCTATGAATCCGATCCTGATAAATATGTCTTATTGCAGCAGTTTGATAATCCAGCCAATCCGGCAATTCATGAAAAAACCACAGGCCCAGAGATATGGGAAGATACGGATGGTCAGATAGATATATTAATAGCAGGGGTTGGAACCGGAGGAACCATAACCGGGATTTCTCGCCATATAAAACAAATACAAGGTAAGCAGATATTATCGGTTGCAGTAGAGCCAGAGGCATCACCAATAATCAGCCAGACTCTTGCCGGAGATGAACTAAAGCCATCACCGCATAAGATTCAAGGGATTGGAGCAGGGTTTATACCTAAAAATCTTAATCTGAGTCTAATAGATCAAGTGGAAAAGATTAGTAATGAAGATGCCATTGAATATGCGCATTATTTAATGAAGCAAGAAGGTATTTTGTGTGGAATATCCGGTGGGGCGGCTGTTGCTGCGGCAGTGCGCGTGGCTAGTAGAGAAGAAAATAAAGATAAGATGATTGTAGTAATTATTCCGGATTCGGGGGAGAGGTATTTGACTTCTCCATTATTCGAAGGCCAGGATTAAAGCTATTGCGCTAATTATATCTTTGTCATACCGGCGCAGGCCGGTATCCAGGAAAAAGCGGTCCTATAAAAATTTACTGTTATTCCCAACTTGATTGGGAATCTCGAAATCACATGCTCCAAAGAGATTCCCGCTTTCGCGCACTGCTGTCCGGGGAAAATATTGCGAATCTTCGTAAAGCAATGTTGAGCAAAGTTCTGGAATGAAGCTGGTGATTTTAGACTTAAATTTTTCAAGCTCCCTGAGCGTAGCCGAAGGGTCAAGAAAAATTTAATAGAATCAATGAGACTTCGGCTACGCTCAGCCATCTTGATTCTATTAAATTACTTTCCCCGGACACTAATGCGCTTTCGCGGGAATGACGACTAGTGGTTGGTAGGAAAGCCATCCCCCCTCTTCTTACATTTTTTTATCTACCAGTTAATAATCTATTAAGATTTCAGCAAAAATTTAGTAAAATCGCCTTCCGTTTCAATAACATTCTAAAAACATGAACAATATCGATAAGATCTATGCTTCTTCGTATGAAGAAGTTGATAGTTTTAAATTTGACGAAGCTGTTACCGCGGTCTTCCCGGATATGATTAACCGTTCAGTTCCCGGTTATCAGGTGGTGGTGCAGATGCTTGGGGTATTGGCCAAAATGTTCGTTAAAGATAATACCTCGGTATATGACCTGGGGTGTTCGTTGGGTGCTGCAAGTTTATCGGTGTTAGAAGCGATAAAATCCAATGCTGGGGTTGAGTTGATTGCGGTTGATAACTCTGAAGCCATGATTGATAAGCTCAAGGATAATCTTAAAAAGGTAGATTCAGGGAATAATTGTTTAAACCTAGTGCGTGATGACATTCAGAATATTGAGGTTTCTAAGGCTTCAATGGTTATACTGAATTATACGCTGCAGTTTATTCCGCCAGAACATCGTAATGAGGTTATTAGCTCTATATGCTCAGGAATGATTCCTGGTGGGTGTTTAGTTGTATCTGAGAAGGTGATTTTTGATGATTTTGCAGAGGAAGATTATCTAAGTTCACAACATTTAGTATTTAAAAAGGCAAATGGATACTCAAATCTGGAGATAAGTCAAAAACGCAATTCATTAGAGGATGTTCTGATCTCCGAAACAGTTAGAAAACATAAGCAAAGAATATTATCTGCTGGATTTTCTGAATGTTATCTTTGGTTTCAGTGCTGTAACTTTGTGTCATTGGTAGGTATTAAATGATCGACTTTAGTGAGTTTTTTGACAGGATTTCTGAAAATCCGCTTATTAAGCTTGGGCCTGAACTTGATTGTGCATTAGATGCCAAGTTAGGTGGTAATGTGCATGGTAATTTGTCAGGATGGCTTGATACTATCGCTTCTCTTCCTGAATTAACTCCGTCTTTAATTGATTATAATTCTGATGCAGTAACGGTTGGTTCGATAGATGATATAAGTGTTGAGGATCAACAAAAATTACGCGAAGGGTTGATGAAATTCAAACCATGGCGCAAAGGGCCGTTTAAAATATTTGGGATTGATATCGATACTGAATGGCGATCGAATATGAAGTGGGATAGGGTAGCGAAGGTTATTTCTCCCCTTGAAGGTAGATATGTATTAGATGTTGGTTGTGGTAACGGTTACTATGCGTGGCGTATGTTGGGGGCTGGAGCAAAGTTTGTGATTGGTATAGATCCTTCATGGAACTTTTTGATGCAGCATCTGGCAATATCTAGGTATATACAGTATCCGGATTTTTATCTGTTGCCATTAACTCTCGAACAGTTTCCAAAACAGTATCAGGTATTTGATACTGTGTTTAGTATGGGTGTTTTGTACCACAGACGTTCGCCTATAGATCATATTCTGGAATTAGGTTATATGCTTTGTAAAGGTGGTGAGCTGGTATTAGAGACGATTGTTGTTGATGGTGATGATGGTTACTCGTTATTACCGGCAGATCGTTATGCCAAGATGAATAATGTATGGTTTTTACCTAGCTGTATAACCTTAAAATCATGGTTGGAAAGGTGTGGTTTTATTGATGTTAAAATCGCCGATATCTCAATAACTTCAGTTGAAGAACAAAGATCGACAGAGTGGATGGGATTTGAGTCACTTGAAGATTATTTGGATCCTGAAGATCGGGGAAAAACGGTGGAGGGGTATCCTGCTCCGAAGCGGGCGATATTAACAGCAGTAAAAGGTTAAAAAAAACGCTCAAATAAAAAGGCCGCGATTGCGGCCTTTTTATTATTAAGCTAACTAGTTATCGGTTTAGAAGCTCCAAAAGCTTTTCCACCAATTTAACCATGCAGTCCAATAATCTACTTCCTCTTCGATTGTGAAAGAAGTATTAGCTGTAGTGGTTAGACCGTCATCGTCAATAGCAGTAACTGTTACACTGTAGTCACCTGCAGTTAAGCCGGTAAGTGTTTTGCTGTAGCTGCCTCCGGATACTGTGTATTCAGTTCCATTAACTGCAATTACAACTTCTACAACTTCGCCATCTTCATCAGTGGCAGAGCCAGAGATAGTAGCAGATGTACCATTAATAGTTGCTTTAACGGTAACCTTTGGAGCTACTTTCTCAACTTCTTTGATTTCAAAGCTTGTTGTAGCAGTAGCTTCTAAATCATCGTCGTCAATTGCAGTAACAACTACATCATAACTACCAGGTTCTAATCCGGTAAGTGTTTTGCTGTAGTCGCCGCCAGATACAGTGTATTCGGTTCCATTAACTGCAATTACAATCTCTACAACTTCACCGTCTTCATCAGAAGCTGTGCCAGAGATAGTTGCAGATGTTCCATCAACGGTTGCAGTTACAGTAACTGTTGGAGCAACCTTTTCTTGAATTACAAAGGTAGTCGAATCTGTAGCTGATAGCTGATCGTTGTCATATGCTGTAGCAACTACTTTATATTCACCTGCCTCAAGATCTGTAAGGGTTATAGTGAATGTGGTGCCATTAAGTATAACCGGATATGCTTTATCGTTGATTTCGATTGTAACGCTTGCTACTTCACCATCTGAATCAGTCGCAGTGCCAGTAATTACAGCTGTTTGGCCGTCTACTTCTACTTGGTTAAGAAATACTGTTGGAGGAAGTGATTCATCAGAGGTGAAGAATTTTACGGTTTTTTCAGCCCCTAATCTATCGTTATCCATTATAACAATAGTTACTTCGTGGTCACCATTTTCCAGGTCAGGCATATGAACACAGAAACTACCATCAGGGTTCATGTTGTTTATCTCTTTGCTGTTACCATCAATTGTATAAGCTGCTACTGTGATCTCTCCGTCAGCATCAGTTGCTGTACCGCAAAGTACTGCATAATTCTTATAAATTTCAATTGGATCTAAGGTAAGAACTGGAGCAACTTTTTGTGATTCTTCGATGGTGAATTTAATGCTTTTAGCAGCAGTAAGTCCATCATTATCCATAACCACTAACTCTGCAGCGTATTCACGAGCAGCAAGGCCTTCAACCATTAGTGTGAATACACCATTTTCAGCAATATCTACGTTGTATTCTTGTTTTTCAATAGTAATTATTGCATTCACAACAGTTCCGTCTTCATCAGTAGCAAGGCCTGAAAGTGAAACCGCGCCTGTTGTAGTAATGGCATTGAATGATTTAATTACAGGGGGTATATCTGTATTACCACAAGAACCTGTATATATATCAGTTGCTGTATATTGCTCTAGTGATGCATTTTCAAGTGTTACTTTAATTTCATCTGGGCAAGATACATTTTGAATTTCAAATGAGTATGTGTCATCTACTGGAGTAACAAAATCCGCTGATTCAGCAACGTTGATGAAAACAACTGCTTCGCCACAATCTTCGGTTGCGGTGCCATTTGCAGTGAAAATTTTTGTTTCTGGGTTGTATGCAAATGAATCCAGAGTTACACTCTTACAGGTTTCTTTTGGATCATCTTGTACACGAAGATTATTTTCTGAGAAGAATTTGCCAAGGTACATACCGTAGTTTGCGCTTGTTCCATTAATATAAGCTTCGGTAGCACCTTCATCATCACCTTCACCTTCACCAGCACCTTCACCGCCTGGCCAGGCGTGAGGAACGCCACCAAACTCAACCATGGAAACACGCCCATCGGTCCAGGTGCTCTCTATTACATCATCAAAACCTTGTACTGTATTGGTTTTATCTGTTTTTGATGCACCATAAATAATCGCCATGGCGCCAGCATTAATTAGGCCATAACCTTTAGGGACGCCCGTAAAACCACCATCATTTGTACCATATGCTGTAGAGGTAATCTGTGTTGCAAAATTAGATGAGTTATTTCCAGCAAGCCTTTTACAGGTAGCAGCAGCTTTTTCAGTATCTCCTTCTGGTATATCACCCAAAGCTCCATTCATGCTTGTGCCTGCGCTTGGTGCTGCATCAAGTCCCATGCCTGCGAATACATTTGGATACTTACACCCAGTTGTCATGGCCTGGGCTCCTCCAGATGATAGTCCTGCAATATATACTTGGTCTGGATCTATATTATATTGAGCATCACTAATTATTTCTTGAGTTGTAGTTAAGATGTTTTCTGCTTCGCTATTTGCGTAAGTTGTCCAGTATTGCCAGCAGTTAAACCCCAGATTTGGGTTGTTGGGGTCTGCTGCCGCTATTACCATACCGTATTCTTCTGCAACCTTGTCTAAGTTAGCAGTTTTAAATGCGCTTGCTGCCTGTGCGCATCCACGAAGTACAATGAGTAGAGCTTTTCCTTTACCAATTGGTGAAGTTGTTGCTGGATTATATATATGGACGGTTTTTAAGCCGCCTTTATCCGCAAAGCTTTTTTGTTCCCAAGAAGCCGCATAGGATGCTGATGCAAGTAATGAAATAATTGCACCCCCAAGCAGCAGTGATAACCCTTTTCTTAGTTTCATGACCTTTCCTCCAACAAGATAGCCGTTTTTAGCAGTATGCAAAAATACCTGTGACAGAGCAAAATGTGAACTGTTTCATCTATGAAATTTGACGTAGTTCACACTGCGCCTAGTCTAAAAATAGGGGGTAAATCCAGGCAAGTCAAGAAACGCTATGTATATAATTATCAAGTGATTTGTGTCGCGCTGCAGCAATTTCTTGGATTACAGTGACCTAGCAATATCTTTAGGGTTTTGTGTTTAATAATGGTGCGTATGTGATCGCCTGGGGTATGTGAGATGGTTGTTTTTTTGATTATGAATTGTTGCCTTGGTTGCGCTATTATTATTGCAACCAAGGCAGATTATATTATTTGTCTTTTAAGTAATAGTGGCTACTTACACTCAGGTCATCATTAAGTTCATATACATAAGGTTGGCCAGTTGGGATCTCAAGAGATGTAATCTCATCGTCAGATATCCCTTCAAGGTGCTTGATTAAAGCTCTAAGGCTGTTGCCATGAGCTGCGATGATTATGCTTTCTTTATCTTTAAGAACAGGAACGATCTCTTTTTCCCAGTATGGAAGAACGCGATCCAGTGTGGTTTTTAGTGATTCGGTACCTGGAACCAGTTCAGGGTCAAGGTGTTGATATCTTGGGTCGTTTATTGGGTGTCTTTCGTCGTCTTCTGCCAATTCTGGTGGTGGAACATCGAAACTTCTGCGCCAGATATGAACCTGCTCGTCGCCGTGTTTTTCTGCAGTTTCTGCTTTGTTTAGACCTTGAAGACCGCCGTAGCTACGTTCATTAAGCTCCCACGCCTTTGTCATAGGTATCCAAAGTAGATCCATTTCATCCAAAACGGTCAGGCAGGTGCGGATTGCCCTGGTCAGGTATGATGAGAAAGCATGGTCAAATTTAAAGCCGTGTTCTTTTAGCAGTTTGCCGGCTGCTTGTGCTTCTTTCTTGCCTTGATCGGTCAGATCAACGTCTTTCCAACCGGTAAAACGGTTTTCAAGGTTCCATTCGCTTTGGCCATGTCTAATCAGTACCAATTTTTTCATTATTCGTTCCTCTATTTAGAGATTGTGATAAAAATGAGCCGGTATTCTACTTCTATTTTGATTATTTTTCCAAACCATGTTTGCTAAGGAGCAGTTGACTGATAAAATTATTACTAATTCTAATGGAATAGGAAATGGAGTAATTGATGGGAATAGAAATTGAAAAGAAGTTCCTTTTAAAAAACGATGATTGGAAAAAAGAATCTGATGAAGGAGAACAGTTTCGTCAGGGCTATATGTCTGGCAGTAATCGTAGCTCCATTAGAATTCGGGTTGCAGGTGATAGAGCAAATATTAATATAAAAAGTGCAACCCTTGGTGTTACACGTAAAGAATATGAATATGAGATTCCTGTTGAAGATGCAAATGAGATGCTGGATTCCATGTGTGAACGACCTTTTATTGAAAAACGCAGGCATTTTGTTCAGCGTGGCCCACATATTTGGGAGATAGATGTTTTTGAAGGCGATAACGAAGGATTGGTTGTTGCCGAAATAGAGTTAAGTGATCCTGATGAACCGTTTGATATACCAAGCTGGATTGGGGAAGAGGTTTCTGAAGACCCTAAATATTATAACGTTTGCCTTGTAAATCATCCGTATAAGGATTGGTAGTATGAGAGAGCTGGTTAGCTGTGGCCGCTTATATCGAAATATATTTCGCAAACACGCAGCAGGTACATCCATGTATGCTTCACGCCAGCGTCCATGCTGGCGAGAGTATTGCTCAATATATTTTGATCTGATTTTTAATAGCTTTGCGCTGATCTTATTATTAGTAACTGCTGTTTTTTTTATTAGTGGTTGTCGCTCCAATATCGATAAAAATATTATCCGTTTCGGCCTCGATAGTATGCCGGTCAAGCTGGATCCGCGAGAGGCAACCGATGCTACATCTTATAGAATTAATCGTTTGCTTTATTCGGCATTAATAGATTTTGATAAATCATCAATGTTTATCCCTGGGCTTGCATCATGGCAGATTATTTCACCCAAGCATTATCGTTTTGTTTTGAATAAAGATAGGGCTAAATTCCATAATGGGGATATATTAACCGGGCATGATGTAAAGGCTACCTATGATTGGGTTTTGGATAAAAAAAATGGTTCTCCACATCGGCAAACATTGAGCCTGATTGATAATATTCAGGCTGTTGATGATGATACTGTGGATTTTTATTTAAACAATCCCGATCCGCTTTTCCCTGCATATCTCGTAATCGGTATTATGCCGCATAAACTTATAGCCGCAGGGTATGACTTTAACGCCAATCCTGTTGGTAGCGGTACATTTAAATATGTAGCGCGTCCTGATCCAAATTTATTACTGCTAAAACGCATCCGCGATAATAAGGTATTTGAGTTTATTCGCATTCCATCACCGGAAGTGCGGGTGATGAAGCTGATGCGCGGTGAGATCGATATCCTGCAAAATGGATTAATGCCAGAGCTGAAGCGATTCCTTGCTAAAAAAGGTAGAGCCAAGGTTAGTTATTTACATGGTAGTGATTTTGCCTATTTAGGTTTTAATATTGAAGATAAAGTTGTTGGCCAAAAAAAGGTGCGACAAGCGGTTGCATATGCAATCGATAGAGAATCTATTTTAAAAAATCTTTATGGAGGACAGGAAAAGTTAGCGACAACTTTTTTCCCTGCTGAACATTGGTTGGGTAATCCTGCAATTAAACCAATTCAATATGATCCGCAGAAAGCAAAAAAGATATTAAAGGAGCTTGGTTATTCGATAGATAAACCGTTGCATCTCTCATATAAAACCTCCACTAATCCGTTTAGGATTCGTGTTGCTACAGTTATTCAAGATCAGCTACGTCGTGTCGGTATTGATATGAGTATTCAAAGCTACGATTGGGGAACATTTTACGGTGATATTAAGGCCGGAAGATTCCAGATGTATAGCCTTAAGTGGGTTGGGATAAAAACACCTGATATTTTTGAATATGTGTTTCATAGCAAAAGTATTCCGCCAGCTGGTGCTAATAGAGGTCGTTATAGGAATGATCAAGTGGATACTTTGATTGACTCGGTAAAGAAATATGAGCTGCTGGATGAAAGGTTAGAAGTGTTTCGCCAGATTCAGCAACAAGTGTTTGATGATATGCCGTATGTACCATTGTGGTATGAGGGACATTTTGCAGCAACTACTAATGATCTTACCGGTTATCAGCTAACGTCTGATGGTAACTATGACTCACTGAATTATGTAGAAAGAGTTCAAAAGGGAGGTGAGAGATAATGGTTGAAGGTTCTTTTTATATAGCTGAAGGCTCTCTTTATCTAAAGGTGTTAATTGCCGGGCAGAAATTACAGGTTATTGAGAATGGTAAGGAAGTAAAAAGTTACCAAATTTCTACGGCGTTAAACGGCTGCTCTGAACAAAATGGTAGTGGAGGAACTCCAAGAGGCATACATTATATTCGCGCCATGATTGGAGCCGATGCGAATAAAAATGCGGTATTTGTAGGTAGAAGAAACACGGGTGAAATTTATAATGTAGAACTTGCCGAACAATATCCGCAACGAGATTGGATTCTAGGTCGCATAATGTGGCTTTGTGGTTTGGAAAAAGGAAAAAACCGCTTGGGTAAGGTAGATACTATGCGCAGGTATATTTATATCCATGGTACTCCTGATGTTGAGTATTTAGGTAAACCGGTTTCCCATGGATGTATTCGTATGAACCCGGATGATATCGTTGAGTTGTTTGATGTGGTGCGAGCCGGGGTGAAAGTAGAGATTTGTGAGGATGTTTAATCGATCTAATTTTTCAAGATCCCTGAGCGTAGTCGAAGGGCTCAAGAAAAATTATAAAAAAACAAGAGGGTTTCGACCTTGGTTTATCCTGAGCGTAGCCGAAGGGCTCAACCGACTTGTTTTTATGTTTTAATTTCCTTGTATAGTAGTTCGCTCATTCGGGAATGACAAAAATATAGGTTTGATAAGAGCTTTTAAATAATGCTTAGATTTATTCTACAAAAGGTATTAGGTGCTGCAATCTCAATAACCGGGGTTGTTTGCCTGGTATTTTTATTAATTCACCTTGTTCCCGGCGATCCGGTAGAAATGATGTTGGGTGAATCGGCGCGTATGGCTGATCGGGCAGCGTTGGCTGCAAAACTGGGCCTGGATAAATCACTACTGCAGCAGTTTATTGATTTTGTAAGTGGAGTTTTTACTCTTGATTTTGGGGAGTCATACGTAACTGGAGAGCCAATTTCCAGAATGATTTTGGATAGATTGCCGGCAACGGTTTGGTTGGCAGGAGCTTCTTTGTTAATAACGGTATTGATCGCGTTTCCATTAGGTGCAATAGCGGCAATAAAAAAGAATACTATTGCTGATAGTACTGCGATGGGTTTTTCTTTATTAGGGGTTTCTATTCCAAATTTCTGGATGGGACAGATCCTGATTCTTATTTTTGCATTGCTTTTAGGTTGGTTTCCGGTAAGTGGTTATCAAGGCGATGGCGCGATTGTATTGCCGGCAATAACTTTAGGAACGGCTTTGGCGGCTATATTGTCACGAATGATTAGAAGCACCTTGCTTGAGGTGCTGGGTGAAGACTATATTCGTACTGCACGCGCCAAGGGTTGTAGTCAGACAAGGGTTATTGCAATGCACGCTATGCGTAATGCCATATTGCCGGTTATTACCCTTATTGGATTGCAGCTTGGAACCTTGCTAGCAGGTGCAGTTATTACGGAACGTGTATTTTCCTGGCCGGGAATAGGTCTGATGGTCGTAGAATCGATTCAAAAGCGCGATTATCCGGTTGTGCAGATATCCGTATTGCTAATTAGTACCACTTATGTTGTGGTTAATATGCTTACCGACATCATGTATGCGGTAATTGATCCTCGTATCAGATATAGGGAAGGGTGAAGTAGACTATATGTTTAGAAAATACTTCCCAATAACGATACTGGTTTTATGGTTGCTGATAATTATAGCCGGTTTGATCTTTCCATTTAATCCAAATCAGATCGATTTAACTCAGATATTATCTACCCCAAGTTTAAATAATATTATGGGGACTGATGATCTTGGAAGATCGATTATGGATAGAACAATTACCGGTGGTTTTACCTCATTTATTGTTGCGGCCTTTGTTACCTTGATTTCGGTAGTTGTTGGCACGGCGGTAGGCTGTGTTAGCGGTTATGTAGGAGGTTGGACCGATGGCCTCATAGTTAGAATTATTGATGTTTTTCTGGCATTCCCGGGAATACTTTTGGCGATAGCTCTTTCCGGAGTTATGGGGCCAGGGATCGAAAACGTGATAATTGCGCTTTCTATCGTGGGTTGGGTTGGTTATGCAAGGCTTTCTCGAGCGCAGGTATTAAGTATTAAAAATCGTGAGCATGTATTGGCCGCTACCGCATTGGGAACCGGACATTTTGAAATCATAAAGACCCATATTCTGCCATTGATCATGGCTCCTTTAATTGTTGAAGGTACATTTGGAATTGCTGGAATCGTGATTGCGGAGGCTGGGCTTTCTTATCTTGGATTAGGTGTGCAACCACCTGCTTCATCTTGGGGTAGTATGATTCGTGATGGATCTCAGTATTTATTGGTCGCACCGCATATGGTGATAGCTCCGGGGGTTATGTTAATGTTGGTGGTTATGTCGGTTAATCTCATCGGTGATCAGATTCGTGATTATCTTGATGTTAAGGATGTAAGTAAAAGTTAAAAGCATTAACAAAACACCACGTACAATCGGAACATTTCTCGTTTACCTCGTTCCCAAACTGGAGTTTTGGAACGAGGGAAAAATTAAAATAAGGAATTTTTATGTCATATGGATTCTTAATGGTTGATATCGAAGGTTACGAACTTAATGAAGAAGATATCGAGATCTTAGAAAATCCTCTAGTATGTGGAGTAATCCTGTTTTCCAGGAATTATAAAGATAAAGAACAACTAAAAAAACTTACAGAGCAGATTCGTGGGGTTAAATCTCCAAGGTTGGTAATTGCAGTAGATCAGGAAGGGGGAAGGGTGCAGCGTTTTAAGGATGGTTTTACTATTTTTCCTCCTGCTAGAGAATATGCTGCGATCTATCAGAATGATCCTGAGCAGGCAAAAAAGCTGGCCTATGATAATGGGGTTAAATTGGCATCTGAGTTACTTGAGGTTGGAGTTGATTTTAGCTTTACGCCGGTTCTTGATATAGATTATGCAAACAATACAGTAATAGGAGATCGTTCTTTCGGTTCAGATCCGGAGCAAGTAATTGCCTTAACAGAAGCAATGATTGATGGTCTTGAAGAGGCCGGGGTGATTGCTGTTGGAAAGCATTTTCCTGGGCATGGTTATGTTGCCGAGGATTCACATTTAGAACTGCCGGTTGATTCAAGAACATTAGAGCAGATAGAAGAAAAAGATCTGGTGCCATTTAAGGCACTTGCTCAAAAGATAAAAGGGGTTATGCCGGCCCATATTGTTTATGAAAAAATCGATTCAATGCCTGCAGGATTCTCTGATTTTTGGGTTAAGAATATTTTGCGGGGTCAAATTGGTTTTAATGGTGTGGTGTTTAGTGATGATATTTCTATGAAGGCAACAACGAGTTATGGCACAATCTCTCAACGAGTAAAGATGGCCTTGGTAGCTGGTTGTGATATGGTATTGATCTGTAATGATCGTGAAGCAGTAAATAAGGCGTTATCAAAAAGTGAGGAATATCAGGGGATAGTTCCGCGTTTTAATGATTTTTCTTGTTTGTATGGACAGATAGATAAGGGTTTATAGATGAAAGAGGATTTTATAGCTCAGTTTAAGGCTGTTGTTGCTAGTTTGACTGGAGAATACGCAAATGTAACACAAGTGTTTATCGTAGTACTTGCTGTAGTTATATTTAACTTTTTGGTTAGAAAATTCTTACAAAGACTTTCGCAAAAGTTAGAAAAGACCAAAAATCCCTGGGATGACGCTGTAATAAAAGCAGTTGGTAAGCCGTTGAATTGCTTAACCTGGCTTATTGGTCTTACCTATGCTGTCGAGGTTGCTCAAGATCCGCAAAATCCAATTCAGATTTTTGAAAAGGTATGGGTTGTGCGAGATGTTGGTGTTATTGTTGTCATAACCTGGTTTTTGATACGTCTGGTACGTGAGATAGAAAACAATCTGCTTGCAAAACAAAGTATCAGAGGGCACGAAGTAGATGCCTCTACAGTTGATGCCATAAGTAAATTAATTCGTTTGGCAATAATTATCACTTCTGTTTTGGTTACACTGCAAACGTTGGGTATTAGTGTATCAGGTATTTTAGCATTTGGTGGTATTGGTGGTATTGCTATTGGTTTTGCCGCAAAAGACCTTCTTGCTAACTTTTTCGGTGGTCTTATGATCTATCTTGATCGCCCATTTTCGATCGGAGATTGGGTGCGTTCTCCGGATAAAAATATTGAAGGTACAGTTGAACATATTGGTTGGCGTTTAACCAGAATTCGTACCTTTGATAAGAGGCCTCTCTATGTACCAAACGGAGTGTTTGCAAATATTTCGGTTGAAAATCCATCGCGTATGACCAATCGTCGGATCAAAGAAACCATGGGGATTCGTTATGATGATGCTAGTAAGATGGGCACCATTATTGAATCTGTTAAGACAATGTTGCAAGAACACCCTGATATTGATACCAATCAAACCTTGATTGTTAACTTTAATGCCTTTGCTGCCTCGTCATTGGATTTCTTTATCTATACTTTTACCAAAACTACTAACTGGATTGAATACCATAAAATCAAACAGGATGTTTTGCTAAAGATAGTTGATATTGTTGAGGGACATGGGGCTGAGTTTGCTTTCCCAACTTCCACTATTCATGTGCCGGAAGAAGTGAAAGTAGTCCAAGGAGCAAATAGTTAATGAGCCTTATTCTTATTTTGGTTTCATGGTATGTGGTTTTTGTTTTCTCAACTACAGTGCACGAAGCAGCACATGCTTGGGCTGCGAAGAAGGGCGGCGACCTTACCGCGTATTATGGAGGTCAGGTTTCGATTGATCCTATCCCGCATATGCGCCGTGAACCATTTGGAATGATTCTTCTGCCAATTATCTCACTATTTACTATGCACTGGCCGTTAGGTTATGCCAGTGCTCCATATGATCCCTATTGGGCGGTTCGTCACCCTAGAAAGGCTGCATGGATGGCGTTGGCTGGACCAGCATCAAATTTCGTATTAGCGGCAGTTGCAATGTTGTTGATGATTGCTGGATTAAAGCTAGGATTTTTTGTTCCTCCAGAACAGCTTGTAGCATACAGCATCGTCAGCGGGGTTTCTGGTTTTACAAATGGTGCTGCTGTTTTGTTAAGCATGATATTTTTCCTAAATACATTACTTGGTGTTTTTAATCTTTTGCCATTGCCTCCATTGGACGGCAGCGAAGCGATTACACTATTGATGAAAGAGACAACCTTGCATAGATATAGAGCCTTTATTCAGCACCCATCACTAAGTATGTTTGGGATATTGATTGCGTGGATGATATTTGGAAGAGTTTTCTCGCCGGTAATAAATGCGGCAATTACTCTACTTTATAACCTTGCTAGTTGATTGTTTTTGAAGAAGATAGATTGGCGCAGGTCTTTGTTCACTGGTAATCAGTATATCATTATCACTATCAAAGCTTAGTGCCTCAGCTTGCGATAACTTTGGAAACTCAAAGACCTTTGGTTTTTTGGTTAGAGCTTGTTCCCACTGTCCGTTTTCTAACTGATAGATATAACCATAGCTATAGGTTAGTACTGCTAATTCCTTACCGTCAGGGCTTATGTCCATTGCTGTTGGTTGCGATGCATATCTGCCGAGAAAAATATTTTTAAGGATAAATAAAAAATCTGGCTGTGGAATTTCGGTAAGTTCAGCTATTGGAGTTGCTATTAATAGCCTTTTTTTGGGATTTGGTGAAAGTGGTAATTGATACATCACAGCAGGTACCGTACGTTTGCTTAGTAACAGTATGCGATCATTTTTAATGTCGACTGCGATAGATTCACAATCTCTTGGCCCATCCTGGTATCTGAATCGTATTCGTTGTTCTAATTTAATAGTGTTAAGTTTTTTATGATTATACTTGCTAAGTTCAGGTTCTTTTATGACCCATAAAAATGAATCTTTATGCTCAGAATTATTATCGCCAGTATCTGCAATTATAAGAAAATGTTTTCCATCTTTTGAAAAGCTGGTTATATCTTCCCAGTCTCGGTTATCAGTACCCGTGATAAAATAGCGCCCTAAATGTTTTCCGGTTTTATCAATGGCGTAAATAAACGGTTTGTCGCCACCGTCATTAATAATCCAAAATACCTGATTATCTCTTGAAGATCTTGCTATGCCGCTGGCTTCATTTAATCTTTTGTATTTTAGTTTTCCCAAAAGTTTGCCTGATGAATATTCAGCTTGTTGTAGTTGTGAAATATCCAAGGCAAACGAATGCGTAGTTGTTAAAACAACTAGGGATAACAGTATCTTGATTGTAGTTCTAAAACTCATTGTTGCTGGAAGCTGCTTGGCCTTTGAATAAGTGTTGCCTTGGTGCTAAATTTTTTACCTTGTTTTATACCTTCGATCGTTACTTCTACATTAGGTTCAATACCAGCAAGGTAGTTAATGGCTTTTGATGAAGTTGTTACATCTATATCATCAATTTTAAGAATGATGTCACCAGGCTCTAAACCAGCTATGTCTGCAGGTCCTCCTCGATATATACCAGCAATTATTACTCCATCTGTCGATTTTAGACCAAAGGATTCTGCAAGCCTTTGAGTGATTTCCTGTGGCTCAATTCCAAGCCAGCCACGTTTGACATAACCAAAATTAATAATGCTGTCTTTAACCATATTTACCAAGTTGACAGGTATTGCAAAACCTATTCCGTGTGAACCTCCAGACTTACTAAAGATAGCGGTGTTAATTCCAATTAGTTTGCCGTGAGCATCTATTAATGCCCCTCCTGAGTTTCCAGGATTAATAGCGGCATCTGTTTGAATGAAATTTTCAAAGGTGCTGATGCCAAGGTCATTTCTGCCTTTGGCGCTAACAATTCCCTGGGTTACGGTTTGGCCAACTCCAAAAGGATCGCCAATAGCTAAAACAACATCACCAACCCTAAGTGAGTCAGAATCACCAATAGAGATCGAAGGTAGATTTTTAATGTCGATTTTTAAAACCGCAATATCGGTTTCCTTATCGCTGCCGACTACTTTGGCTTTGGCGGATCTATTGTCATGTAAAACAACGGTTATTTCGTCCGCCCCTTCAATAACATGATTGTTAGTGATTATATATCCATCGTTTCCAATAATTACCCCGGAACCAAGACTGGTTTGTAGTTTTTGTTGCTGACGTGATTGATTGGGAATGCCGAAAAACCAACGGAACATTGGATCGGAAAAGAATTGATTTTGTTGACGAACTATCTTTGCTGTATGAATGTTAACGACTGAAGGTGCAGCTATGTTTACGGCATCCGCATAAGATACAGGGCCATACATTTTGTTAATTGTTGGATTAGTAGCAACCTGATTTTGATTTGCGGTGGTGGCTGTGTTATCGGGTTTTGGTTCTTTGTTATTTGGTAGATAGATTATGGTTAGTAAGGCGGCAATGAAGCCAACTATAACGTAGCTGATGATGTGTTTGATTATGCGAGGTGTCTTCATAAATTTATCCGCAAGTTATAACAGAAACCGTATGATTAGTTGGTATTGTAAAAAAGAAAGTTTTCAAATAGTTTCTATTGTGTTGAAATCGATTAAATAATCTTAGCATAAATAAAGAATATCCATTTTTAGTATTAACAGGAAGTGAAAAAAAATGAAATTATCAGAAATTACAGCTTATCTTACAGAGTATTTGGCTGTAGATAAAATCAAAGATTATTGTCCAAATGGCTTGCAGATTGAGTGCACTAATGAAATACAAAAAATTGTAACTGGTGTGTCGGCAAATATGGAGCTTATTCAGGCCGCGATAGATAGTGGCGCAGATACCATAATTACGCATCATGGTTATTTTTGGAAAGGAGAAGAGCCAACCATAACCGGTATTAAAGGTAATAGAATCAGGAGCATGATTCAAAATGGAATAAACCTGCTTGCTTACCATTTGCCGCTTGATGTGCATCCAGATCTTGGAAATAATGTGCTTTTGGCTAAACAACTTGGAATATTTATTGAAGGTGGTTTTGGTGATGTGGGGAATTTTGATATCGGTGTTTATGGAACTCTATCGACACCTTTATATGTTGATGAACTGCAAGAGATGTTATCTGGGATTTTGGGAAGAACTCCTGAAGTAGTTGGTAGCTGTGAGAATAAGATAAATCGGCTTGGGATTTGTACCGGAGCTGCACAAGACTATATAGAAGAGGTCGCAGGTCTTGGAGTAGATGCATTTATTTCCGGAGAAATATCAGAACGAACACCTCATTTGGCAAAAGAATTAGGCATTAGTTATTTTGCAGCAGGGCATCATGCGACTGAAAGGTTTGGTGTGAAAGCGTTGGGTGAGCATATTGCGGATAGATTTGGTCTTGAAGTGGAATTTATTGATGTTGTTAATAATGCTTGAACTTATTGAAAAATAAGGGAAAAACAACAAAAGGCTTGACCTTTTTTGAAATTTATAAGATTATTGGCGCCAATATTTGTTTTTCATAATGGAGATGACATGGCTTTAGTAGCAGGAAAAAGATCTGTAATGACTTTATTTACAGGCCCAACTTGTATTCATAGTCACCGCGTACGTATCGTTTTAGGTGAAAAAGGGATTGGCGTAGATGTTGAGCTAGCTAATGAGGATGCCCCACCAGAGGATCTTCTTGCCCTTAACCCATATGGTAGTGTTCCAACCTTGGTTGATAGAGATCTTGTTCTTTATGATCCACAGGTTATGATCGAATATCTTGATGAACGTTTTCCTCATCCTCCACTAATGCCTGTTGATCCGGTATCAAGAGCGCAATGTAGATTGGCTGTTTGTCGCATACTTTCTGATCTATATGTATTTGTTGATGATCTTGAAAATGGAAGTGATAGAAAGATTAGTAAAGCCAAGAAAGGACTTAAAGAGGCTCTTATTTCAAGTGCTGAAGTATTTGCTTCTAAAAAATATTTCTTAAGTGATGATTTTACAGTTATGGATGCGACTATCGCTCCTCTTTTATGGCGTTTACCTAAATATGGTATTGATCTTCCTGTAGAAGGTGCTGTAATTGAAGAGTATGCAGATCGTGTTTTCTCTAGAACTTCATTCCAGGAGTCTATGACTGAAGCAGAAAGAGAGATCCGCGGACTGTAATATCCGTTCAAGTATATAGAAAGGAGCCGCTATGATACCGAACCGCCCGTATTTGATCAGAGCATATTATCAATGGATAATTGATAATGAGTGGACCCCATATATCATGGTTGACGCAACAGGTGATGGTATTCTGGCTCCTTTAGAGTATGCAGAGGATGGAAGACTGGTTCTTAATATATCGCCGAATTCAGTACGGGATTTAGAGCTTGAAAACGACTACGTAAATTTTTCTGCCAGATTCAATGGTATTCCGACACAGGTACAAATTCCTACTTTCCATATCTTCGCAATCTATGCTCGCGAGAACGGTCAGGGAATGTTCTTTGGTGATATTGATGATGTAAAAGTCTCTAAGCATCATAATGAAGATCATCCTCCTGAAGATCCAGATCCAAAAGGAAGCGGGCCTAAGGGCGGCGGGAAGAAGGTTAAGAAGCCAAATCTAACGGTTGTTAAATAAATTATCTAATTTTCGAATACAGTTAAATCCCATTTTTATTTGGAGCTGTAATTATTAAAGAGGGTGTTTGATTTGGCTTTAATGCCGCGCAGTTGGTATGTAATATATAAACTTTCTAAATTTTATACCAGTCTTTATGTTATTTATATGCTACTTAGGTACTAAGCCTAAAGTACTAGTTCTAAAGTACGGTGTACAAGATAATAATTATCAAAAATAATACCCTCTCTAATTTGTAACTAGTGAGTTGCATTTTGGGAAAATATCAAGCAACCCTTAATTTCTTTTACATAAAAATTGGATGATATCGTGAAAATAGCAAGAACCTCGTTTTTTAAGAAGACGAAAAGCCTTTTTTGTATACCTATTATTTTTGGAATTTCTTCAACTGCTGCGTTTGCAATTACGGAAGATGTTGATGAAGGTATAAATGGTTATCAATATTCATATGAAGCAGAAACAAGATCCGAAATAGTACCTTCGGTCAGTTATGAAAATATACGGGAACTATATGCGGAATATCAGGAAAATAGTTCAGATTATTCAGAAGATGATATTTCTCCATCTGGAATAACTGCAAATAAAGTAGTAATTCCTATTGGTAATGCGCTGAATTCTCCGTATGTAACTCCTGAGCCTCTTGTAGGTCAAACACCAAAAGCTGCGTTTGCCAGGATGATAACAAATGATGTTTTAAATTTTGGAAAGGCTAAAATTGAGGATCCTGATGGTTCTTTCGGTATACAGACCAGCAAAAGCTATTCTGATCTTAGGTGGTCGCTGTGGGCAGATTGGATTAACCTTACTTTGAAGGCTACTGATCAATTGGAAGGAGGAGCAAAGCTTATACTTGAACCTGATACAGGAACATACTTAAGGATAAACAGTGTTTATCAAAAAGGCCTTACCTATGAAGCATATGCTACTTTACATCTAAATGGTAATTTGGTGTTTAGTGGGGAGGTAGATGGATGGGGGATAGATGTTTGGACTACTTCTGATTCATATGTAAATTTTGATATCGATTTTAAATTTACTTATTCTCCTGAATATAATTCTTCTGATAATAAATTTAATCTAAATCCAAATATAGAGGTTAGTTCTAAAAATCTAGCTTGGCATATTGGTGTTAGAACCTCGCTTGATATAAACGATAACATAGCTGAAGAAGCTTGTAATACCTTGGTTTCAAAAATTAAGAATAAAGTTGTACCGAATTTTGTTTCTAAAATAAGAACAGAATTTCAAAGCAAGGTTAGCAAAAGTAATCGAGAATTTGAGCTTAGATCAGACAGGCCTGATAAGTGGGTAGAGCAAATAGAAACCATAGTGAGCGATTACAGTAATGCTGGTAAATATGTAATAGCTGCAACTGACAGAATCAACTACTTGCTTTGGTCTAATAACTCTCTATCAGCTACTGGTTTACTTATTGAAGCTGTTGCATGTGATGATTTGACTAGCTCCAATCCATCTTCATATATGAATACAACCATGAATAGAAAAGGAATCGATTTTAGTGATTATGAGCACTCAACCATAAAAGATTATTGTGACCTGATTATTGGTGAAGATAGTTTTACCCTTGGTGATGCTACTAATCTTTCCGAGGCAACTCCATGGACTGAAGCCTGGGGTACTACATTCAGGAATACTTTGTTAAGCAGAGATACCGATCATAATCATTTGCCGTTAATGTCACGATCTATGTACGAATATATTTATGGTATGGAAGAGTGGGTTAAATATTTTGATAGGGTAGGTTGGCAGAATGCTAATGAGCAATATAAAGTTGATAGGCAGAGGTTAGAACAATGGAGGCGCGAATGTTTTCAAAACCCGCTTTCTGCCACCTCTGCATCTGATGTGGCTGCTGCTGTTGATTGTGATAATCCACCAATAGTTTCTGCTAAACCAGATATTAATGATTACCGCGGATCAGTTAAGCAACAAAAAGGGACTGGAGAATGTAAACTTGAGATGAGAACCTATTCTAATAATCCAGATAATATTACTAATTCAGAACCGGTTATGATTATCCATGGCGGTTCGTGGAAAACCAGATACGGTAGTTTTTCAGCAGCAGAATCTTATGTTTCTCATTTGACTAATCTTGGGTATACGGTTTATATGCCATTTTACCGTTTAACGGGTAAAAATGGTGATACAACAGAGGCTTGTCAGGCGGTGGGCTGGTCCAAAATAAATGAAAAAGGAAATGATGATGCGGTAATTTTTGTACAAAAGAGACATCCGGGTCAAAAGATTAAGCTGATAGGATTTTCTGCCGGATCAAATATGGCGTTAAATCTTGTGCAGAGAAGACCGGAAGATATTTCCAAAGCAGTATTATTCTACCCTCCAACTGATTTGGCGGAATTTTATGATGGATATTATGAAGGAACAGATAATCAGGACTATGTCGGGAATTATGGTGATGTTAAACGTTATGCGAAAACATATGAACATATGGCCGGATATCTGGAAGATTTTCTTTTAATCAAGGATTTCAGTAAGATAGATGTGACCAGGGATTATTTTACTAAAAATAGCCTGGCTACAAAGATTTCAGCGTCTCCTGATGATTTTCCTCCTCTTTATATTATGCATTCTTATAAAGATAAAACTGTGCCATGGCGACAGTCAATGCATCTTTGTAATGCCTATGGTGGTGTTTTAGGAGATAGTTCTGTTGAAAATGGCGATGTGAAAAAACTTGAATGGACTGATGCTAGGCGTAAATTTGCATGTAATCCTGATAGTAGCCAACCAACCATTTTTGATTTAATAAAACCAGTAGAAACATATTTGCATCCTAAAACTAAAGAAGAATTGTCAATGCATGCTTTTGATGTTGATATTCCGGGTTTTGGCGTAATAGTTAATGAGGGCGATAAGAAAGAATTAACTCGCTCCATTAAGTCGGCTTTACACTGGCTGGATACTGGTAATGTAATAAAATTTAGCTCACCATCAATCGATGATGCAGATGTCAGTGTTTCAGGTGATACGGTGACATTTGATGTTACGGTATCGCATCCATCCGGAAGTAGTCAAGTACAGTCAGTATATGCATATTTTACACCGTGTACTCATATTTCAGGTGAAAAATGGAAGTGTATACTTACTGATGTACCAGCAGGATATTATTCTAACCAGTTATATATATGGGCTGAAGATGCTAACGGCAACAGAGGTGTTCCGCAATATGCTCCTCCATTTGAGGTTAAAACTGTAACTTATACCATTTTAGCAAGTGCTGGTGCAGGTGGGGATATAACTCCTGCAAGCCAAGTAGTAGAGAAGGGGTATTCTGCAGAATTTGATGTTACTCCTTTGTCTGGTTATGAAATTGACAGTGTAACAGGATGTAATGGTTCGCTAAGTGGTAATACATATACTACAGGAACAGTTACTGCTAACTGTTCCGTACATGCAAGCTTTTCTATTAAAAGCTATACGGTATCTACAAATGCTGGTGCAGGTGGAACTATTAGCCCTTCATCAAGAGCAGTAAATCATGGTGGTGCTACATCATTCACTATTACTCCGAATAGTGGTTACTCTATTGAGACTGTTTCCGGGTGTAATGGATCGGCATCTGGAAATACATACACTACAGGAACAATAACTTCAGCGTGTACTGTTTCAGCGACTTTTAAGGAAAAACCGGTTTCGTGTAGTGAATACACAGCTGATCTGGAAGTACATTTGGCGAACGATAGAGTTTGGTCTGAATATACCGGTACTTGCTGGGGAAGTTTCTGTTATGGTGGACAGTGGAATATTTATACCAAGGGATCTGATATATTAATCAGTCATGATGGGAAAGAGATTCATACTTTGCATAATATGTCAGATCAGTCGGGATATTGGTATCCGGGAGAGTGTCCGATAACAGAGCCTGTTCCTCCTGTTGTTGATAGTGTTGATACGCCGGTTGTAACCAAAATTGGTGAGACTAATGATACCGTTAAGTTCAAAGTGGTAATAACAGGTACTGCCAGTGATGCAAATGGAGACCTTAAAGAGGTAAGTGTTGGTGCTGGCATAACATCACAGTTATGTAACGGTACATCTGAATTTACTTGTGTTCTTGAGCATGAATACCTAAAGTCGAGCCTGCCGGGAACAGGAGAGTATATTGTTGTAGCCTATGATAAGGCTGATAATATGAGTGAAGCAGTTGCAACACAGCGTGTGAAATTTGAAAATCAGGAAGTAACCTGTGTTGATTATACTGAGAGTTTGAATGACCACTTGGCTGATGATCGTATCTGGTCTGAATACACAGGAAAATGTTGGGGTACATTCTGCTATGGTGGGCAATGGAATATTTACACTAAAGGCTCAGATATTTTGATAGGTCATGATGGTAATGAAATCCATACCCTTCATGAGTTTTCCGACGAACTTGGTACTTGGTATCCAGATACCTGTCCTCATTAGTATGTTAATTAAATAACATATCACAGACCTCAGGTGTAAAAACCTGGGGTCTACGTTATTTTGGTTTTAAGATAAATAATATATAAATTGTTAAGGTTTTATTACAACACTTACCGGGCAATGATCTGAACCCATAACATCCTTATGGATCTTTGCCTCTTTAACTTTGTCAGTAAAGTCTTTATTCACACAGAAGTAATCAATCCTCCAGCCTGCATTTTTTTGGCGTGCTTGAAATCTATATGACCACCAGCTGTATTCTCCTTCGGCATCCGGGTAAAAGTGCCGAAAGGTGTCGGTGTAACCGCTGTCTAAAAACTTGCCCATCCATTCGCGTTCTTCTGGCAGATATCCAGGGTTTTTCTCGTTGGTTTTTGGATTTTTTAGGTCGATAGGTTTATGGGCGACGTTATAGTCACCGCACAAAACTATATTTTTACCATCGGCAACCAACTGATCGCAGATTTCATGGATGCGATTATTGAATGCCAGTTTGTAATCAAGGCGAGCCCCTTCCGCTTGTGAGTTGGGGAAATAGCAGTTAATTAGAGTGAAATTATCGTAGTGGGCGATTATGGTTCTGCCTTCGCTGTCGAACTCTTCATCGCCCATCTGTTCGATACTATTTGGTTCTTCCTTGCTGTATATGGCAACGCCACTGTAGCCTTTTTTTTGTGCCGACAACCAATAGCTTTTATAACCATTGATATTGATTAGCTCGTCATCAAGCTGGTCTAGTTGCGCCTTGGTTTCCTGAATCGCCAGAATATCTGGTGATTCCTGTTCAATCCATTCAATCAGGCCTTTTTTCTGGCAGGCGCGGATTCCATTTACGTTCCATGAGTATATTTTCATATCTAAACCTTTTGGACTTTAGAGTACCAATCTAACTCCACCTAGTTCTTCGATTTTATGGCAGAAGTTTGTACCTGGTGTGCTGATAAACATTAGGTTTTTGGGAACCTTGAGTTTGTGTGATAAAGATTCAATCAGGTTCGGGCCAAATTTCCCTTCTACAGCAATAAAATCAATACGCAATGATGGATATATGCGGTCGATGGTATTTAGGTGTTCAGCCATAAGTGGAGGTATTGAATTGATGTCTTCGGTTACGTGAACCACCTTGAGAATATTGGTTTGTTCATTAGCCTGAACATAAAGAGCAGCCTTGTTTAGGCTTTCTAATCCATCATCCTTTGTGAAATATACTACGGTAATGCTATTTATCTTTTCGATGTAGGATACGATGGCACCATAGGTCCATATACTGTATTTCTTAATTTTTTCTAAAATAGATTCAATAATAAATAACGCTATTTTTAATAGTTGGATACGCAGGAACATTACTGCGACTATGATACCTATAGCGATGTAATATTCAGAAAATACCGCGACATATTTAGGGTCGAGAATTACGTTTCCGGCAATACCTACGATGATGGCAAATAGGGCTACGGTAACCATTGGCCAACTGGCGTAGGTGTCTCTTGGTAGTTTTGCCCTTTCGCTTTTAAGAAGCATATTTCCAATAGCAAATAGGCCCATTACACACAAGAATGATAGTGTGTAAACGCCTGCCAATGTGGTGATCTTACCGCCAGTGATTATATAGATCGACCAGCACAATACAAAGAAAGCTAATATAATCCAGTGGTTGGTTTTACGTAGTTTATTTTGCGCTAACAGGAATTGTGGCATGCAGCGATCCAGGGTCATTCTTCTTATAAGGCCAGTTACACCAACGTAAGATGTTAGAACTGCCCCGGATAGAACCAGTACTGCATCGATACTAACAATGGTGCCAAGCCATTGCCCGGCAGAAAGAGTTCCCATCTGCGCAAGAAGGTCGGCAGGAATGCCTTGGATTGATGTGATTTGGCTTAGTAGATCTGCAGGTATTCCTTGGATGTTGCTTAGCTGTTCAATCAATGCAGGTGGAACACCATTAGTAACTGCTGCAAGTGATGATATTAGATCGGGGGTAACTCCGTTTACTGTAGCAAGCTGATCCAATAGCGCCTGCGGTACACCACCTTGAATAGTGATCATTGGAAGAAGTCCAAGTGATAGGATACTTATCAAAGGGTTAAATATTGCAACGGCTAGCCACATATTATTCAGGGTTTTAGGGAATACCCCTTCTTTTTGTTCCTCAATAAAATTAGCCGAACTTTCAAAACCGCTGATACCAAGCATGGCAGCGGCAAAACCAAAGAATAATGCATGCAGCACTCCATTTGGAGTTGGAGTTGACCAGTTAAATGTCAGCATAGATGGATCTTTAGCAATTGTGATAATTGCGGCAATAGATAATACGGTAAGGGTGACTATATGCAGGATAAATATGATCAGGGCTATGATTGCAGACTCTCCGATACCTATTAAATTTAATATTGCAAAAAAGCCTAGCAGACCAATCGTTGCCCAGCCGATATTAAGGCCGTGGATCAAATTATGGGCATAATGCATTGCTTCGCCGGCACTGATAACAGCGGTGGCGATATAAGAGAGGATGGTTAAACAGGCAGCCGCCGCAGCAAGTTTTTTATTGGCGGTATTAAGTAATACAGTATAGGTTCCACCGTTCATTGGCAGGGCGCTGCCTACCTCGGCGTAAACCTTGCGGAATAGAAAAAGTACAGCAGCAACAATAATCAGAACCACTGGGGCGAGGTGGCCGGCATGGACTGCACACAATGCTGAAACATAAAGGCAGCTAGATGTGATATCGTTGCCGCATATTGCTGTAGAACTCCATTTACCAAGCTTGTGTTTAACGGTCTCATCCAGAGGCTGGCAGTGTTCTTGATCTGATGGTATGTCATTGATTAGTTCAGCACGACCCCATCCAGCAAATTCCCAAGGTTTTTTTGTTGATTCCGTCATTTGTTTTTTATTCCAATATTAAAGTTGCTGGTGCAAAAATAGCATAAAAAGAGGGGGAGTACTAAGCAATCAATTGCTGTTGATTGCGTTTGTATTTGTATCTCGTTCCCAAGGTCCTCCTTGGGAATGCATATATGTTTTTACGATAGCACAACTGGTGGGTAATAGCTGGTTCCCAAACTGGAGTTTGGGAACCATGAACTCGAAGAAGTAATCTCAATTACGCATCAATCTTATGATACTTAATCCGTTTTGGATTCATGGCATCATCACCAACGCGGCGTTTGTAGTCTTCTTCATAATCAGAGTAATTGCCTTCATAGAAAACAGCCTGACTATCACCCTCAAACGCAATGATATGTGTAGCAATTCTATCTAGGAACCAGCGGTCATGCGAGATCACCACCGCGCATCCCGGGAATGCAAGTAGTGCTTCTTCAAGTGCACGAAGGGTTTCAACGTCAAGGTCGTTGGTCGGTTCGTCAAGCAGAAGTACGTTGCCGCCACTGCGTAGCAGTTTGGCTAGATGTACACGATTGCGTTCACCACCGGAAAGGTGTTTGATGTGATTTTGCTGGTCAGTACCCTTAAAGTTAAAACGTCCCACATAAGCGCGAGATGGAATTTCGTAGTTGCCGACAGTAATTACATCCAAACCTTCCGAGATCTCTTCCCAAACAGTCTTGTCCGGATCGAGCGAATCTCTGGATTGATCAACGTATGCTAATTCAACTGATTCTCCAATCTTGAAGTCTCCGCTATCTGGTTGCTCAAGCCCCATCATCATTTTAAACAGAGTGGTTTTACCTGCGCCATTTGGTCCGATAATTCCAACGATACCACCGCGAGGTAGGTTAAAGCTGAAATCTTCTAGTAGAAGTTTGTCACCAAACGCTTTGCGGATATTCTTTGCTTCAAGAACCATGTCCCCCAGTCTTGGACCTGGCGGGATATAAAGCTCTTGAGTTTCATTGCGTTGCTGGAACTCTTTGGAAGAAAGTTCTTCGAAACGCGCCATTCTAGCCTTACTTTTTGCCTGGCGACCTTTAGGATTTTGACGTACCCACTCCAATTCGGCTTTGATTGCACGATCATGAGCTGCCTGCTGGCGTTGTTCGCTTTGCAAACGAGCATCTTTTTGCTCCAGCCATGAAGAGTAGTTGCCTTCCCAGGGAATACCGCGTCCACGGTCAAGTTCCAGAATCCAGCCGGCAACGTTATCCAGGAAGTATCTATCATGCGTTACCGCCACAACAGTGCCAGGGAAGTCGTGCAGGAATCTTTCCATCCAGGCTACCGATTCGGCATCCAGGTGGTTGGTTGGCTCATCAAGAAGGATCATGTCTGGGTTTGATAACAGAAGCCTGCAAAGAGCAACACGACGTTTTTCACCGCCGGAAAGTTTGGTTACATCTGCTTCCCATGGTGGAAGACGCAGAGCGTTGGCCGCAACTTCAAGTTTTCTGTCTAGTTCCCAAGCACCTGCTGAGTCGATCTTATCCTGTAGTTCAGCTTGTTCAGCCAGCAGATTATTCATCTCATCATCGCTCATCGGCTCAGCAAATTTCATGCTGATTTCATCAAAGCGATTCAGGATATTTTTGATCTCAGCAACGCCTTCTTCAACGTTGCCGCGCACATCTTTTTCAGGGTTAAGCTGTGGTTCCTGTGGTAGATATCCAATATTGATATTTGCCAGTGGGCGAGCCTCACCAAGAATATCGGTATCAATACCCGCCATAATTCTTAATAGGGTGGATTTACCAGCACCATTTAGGCCAAGTACGCCGATCTTTGCACCCGGAAAGAATGATAGTGATATATCTTTAAGGATCTCGCGCTTTGGAGGTACTACCTTGCCAACGCGGTTCATTGAATAGATATATTGAGCCATGAAAAATTTTCCTCTGATTTCAGGTTCGAATTGTTGAAATTGCAAAGGATTATCCTAAAAATGGAGCCCTTAGTCTATGGCTAAGATTAGTAATCTACATAGATAGGTGCCTAAAAAACCATGATGCTATACAATACACGCCAAATTATTTTTAGAGGTTATTATCAATGGCGCGCTTGCTAAGTGATATTCTTTTTAATACGGCAAAAAAATATCCAGAAAATCAGGCCTTAGAATATAAGGGTGAGATTTTCAGTTATCAGCATATAGCAGAAAGAGTCCAATCCGTTTCAGAAGGTTTGTCTTCTTTAGAACTGAAAAAATCTGATCGTGTAGCGATATATCTGGAGAAACGCCCAGAGGTTGTTGATGTAATCTTTGCAGCAAGTAAAGCTGGTTTGGCTTTTGTGCCAGTTAACCCTTTGTTAAAAGCAAATCAGGTTGAGTATATATTGGCGGATTGTAATGTGAAGGTTCTGTTTACTTCGTTTATGCGTTTGCGCCAAATCCACACTGAAATTGCTAACTGCTCTGATCTTGAGTATGTGGTTTTGGTTGATGAGGTTGGTGATGGCCTTGAACTTGAAACATTATCTTTCAAGGTAATTGGAGTAGATAGCTTAAAGCAAAATTATATGGCTAGTAAATTTGACGAAGTCATTGATGAAGATATTGCAGCGATTTTGTATACATCCGGTAGTACCGGCAAACCTAAAGGGGTTGTGCTAAGTCATAGAAATATGGTTGAAGGTGCCAAAAGTGTTGCGGAATATCTTGAGAACACCAGTGAAGATAGATTGCTTGCTGTGCTGCCATTTAGTTTTGATTATGGTCTTAGTCAGTTAACTACCGCCTTTTTAGTTGGCGCTAGAATTTCGCTACTTAATTTTCTATTTGCGCGCGATATCCTTAAGGCATTGGAAAAAAATCAGATTACTGGTTTAGCTGCGGTGCCTCCGTTATGGTTGCAGCTGGCAGATTTGGATTGGCCGCAGAATGTTGTTGATAACTTGCGTTATATCACCAATTCTGGTGGTGCGATGCCGGTTAATACGTTGCAAAAATTACGCGAAGCGTTGCCAAACACAAAACCATATTTGATGTATGGTCTAACCGAGTCCTTTAGATCTACCTATCTTGATCCATCTGAAATAGATAATCGTCCCGAATCAATGGGGAAGGCGATCCCCAATGCGCAGGTGATGGTGGTGCGCCCAGATGGAAGTGAGTGTGAACCCAATGAGCATGGAGAGTTAGTACATCGTGGCGCATTGGTGGCTAAAGGGTATTGGAATGACTCCGAGCGAACCGCAGAACGTTTTAAACCAGTACCTGGCGGTTTCGAACAGGTTAAGACTGGAGAGATAGCTGTTTGGTCCGGAGATACTGTTTATCGAGACGAACAAGGTTTTTTGTACTTTGTTGGTAGAAAAGACGAAATGATCAAGACCTCTGGTTACCGTGTTAGCCCAAGTGAAATTGAAGAGATAATTTATGATTCTGGCCTTGTTTCAGAAATTATTGCCATTGGGATATCGCACCCTAAGCTTGGGCAAGCTATAGTTATAGTATTGAAGGGAAATGAAAAAGATTTGGACGTAAAGGAAGTACTTTCACATTGTCGCACCGAGATGCCTGCATATATGATACCGCAGCATGTTCAGGTTGAAACTAATTTGAAACGCAACCCAAATGGAAAGATAGATCGTAAGTTTTATGCTGAGCAGTTGAAAGGGTTGTTTGTTAGCGTATAACTTTAGGATAGTTTTTTAAAGATCCCTGAGCGTAGCCGAAGGGTCAAAGAAAAAAGTAAATCATGAGGCTTCGGCTACGCTCAGCCAGCTTGTCATTAAATGCGAAGTAAAAGTATCAAGGGACAACCAATGGAACAAAAAAAACCGTTAAAACACGAAGCCCTAAAGTATATAAAAACCATTGATAACCAGCTAGAGATTGATGGTAATACAGTGAAAAATTTGGCTCTACAGGCAGGATCAGTCCCTTTCTATGCTTATGATAGGTCTGCAATTGAACGTCGACTGGTTGATATGCGCGCCAGGTTGCCAGAACAACTGTTTATTCACTATGCGGTAAAGGCAAATCCAATGCCTGCTCTGGTACAGTTTCTTTCCGACAAGGTTGATGGTTTTGATGTTGCATCAGTCAAAGAGATGGAAATCGCTCTTGATTCAGGAATGAGTCCTGATTTTATTAGTTTTGCAGGTCCAGGAAAAACACAGCACGAAATAGAAGCTGGAGTGGCGGCAAGAATTACCTTTCATGTCGAATCTGAAAATGAGTTAAAAAGAATTATTGCGGTAGGAAAAGAGCAGGGTGAATTGCCGAAGGTGGCTCTTAGAGTAAATCCTGATTTTGAACTAAAATCATCCGGAATGCAGATGGGCGGAGGTGCTAAACCATTTGGAATAGATGCAGAAAGGATTCCTGCAATTCTGGAAAAACTTGGGCCAGAAGATGCCGAATTTATCGGGTTTCATATCTTTTCCGGATCTCAAAATCTAAAAGCAGATGCGATAATAGAATCGCAGCAAAAAGCAGTAGATTTAGCAATAGATCTGGCTCAATACGCCAAGCAGTCTATAGTGGCTGTGAATATTGGTGGCGGTTTTGGAATACCATATTTCCCAGGGGAAAAGTCTCTTGATTTAGATCCTATAGGTAAGAATCTGGAAAAACTCATAGAGCAGATGGATGAATGCCTTCCCGGAGCGCAACTGATTATCGAACTGGGAAGATATATTGTTGGTGAAGCGGGTTATTACGTTTGTGAAGTTGTCGATAAAAAAGGGTCTCGTGGAGAGCTGTTCCTGATAACTAATGGTGGTTTACATCACCACCTAGCAGCATCAGGAAACTTTGGGCAGGTAATCCGTAAAAACTATCCGGTAGTTGTTGGTAATAGGGTCTATTCAGAAATAACCGATGTTGTTAATGTGGTAGGACCTTTGTGTACGCCATTGGATATTATTGCATCCAAGATGGAGTTACCATACTGTGAGCCAGGTGATTTTATAGTGGTTTTGCAGTCTGGAGCTTATGGGTATAGTGCGAGTCCGCATAATTTCTTAAGTCATCCTTTACCAGCTGAACTCTTAGTTTAATTTGCATCTATTTGCTTAAATACTGCGTTATATTTCCAGGATTGCTCAGTTACATATTTAATATATGCGCCTTCGCAATGCTTCAATATGCCTTGTCTTTAAACAAATATTTTGCAAATTAACATAGTGCTTTATTAAGTTTGTTACGTTTTAAATTTTTTATACGAGATATTATTTATTTTTAATGATTCGCGCCTTGATCTTGGAAAAATATCCTGCGAAATCTAAATTAGATAAATGCTGAGAATTAAAAAGCAAACTTTTAGGATAGTAGAAAAATATTTTACGAGTTTGGTGAGATTGATATTAAAAGGTTGGTGAAAATTATTCCATTGGATTGTAAAAAACAATGGAATAATTACGTCTATGCTATTGAAGGGCTCATTGAGCCCTTCGTTTGTTTTCTTTATTTTAAATAATAAACCCCTGGTTCATCAGGTGATTCTGTTAAGGTTTTTGTGGCACTACCACTATTTCCTAAATAGTCATCAGAACCTACGGCATACCAGGTTGTGAATGTCCATATCCAGAAGGTTTTTTCGCTTCTGTAGGATCTACCTGCTTCTTCATGTTCAAGACATGTTGCAGTCCACTCAGAGATGCCATCTATTACTACCACTTCTCTTGTAGTCTCAGCATTATTTCCTGAACTGTCTGAAACTGAATAGGTTAAGTAATATGTTCCAGTAGTAGTTACATCAACTTCTCCGGTTACTATTACACTATCAGTTAAATCTCCATCGACATCATCGCTTGCAGTAACTCCAGGATCAATAAATTCGCTATTTATCTGAATTGTCATTGGGTTGTTTCCAATTAAACTTATTGTTGGAGGTACAGCATCTTCACCTGGGCAAGTGCCAATGTTCCAATCGTCACCTTCGCTTAATTGATAAAGAGCAACAATGTCTTCCCCGTTGGTTCCAAGTTTTACGTCTGAACCTTCTGCATACCAGGTTGTGGTTTTATACCACCAGTATCCCGTTTCTTCTGAGTACGCTCTGGAGTTATTTTCATGTTCAATTAATGATGACTGAAATGTCTTGCATTCTGAAGGATCGGTGATTATCACTGTTCTGTATACAGGATTAGCACTATTGCCATCAGAATCAACAACGTCGTATCGAACCTTATAAGTTCCTGCTGTTGACGTATCAACGATATCACCGCTGATACTAACTAGACCGGATATATCTCCATCTTGATAGTCTTTGGCGGTAGCTCCGTATTCAATATACTTATCATCAACATTAAGGTGTATTTCACTAGCTCCGATAAGAGTAATTGACGGTTTATCATTATTGCTATCGTAATTTAAGGCCTTTAATACATTCACTCGGCCGCCACTTGCAACCTTGCCATCAAGGATTGGGAGTACATCTACGGAATTCATTATTATGTTTTTAACATCAGCAGCAGTTCTTGATGGATCCTGAGAGAACAATAATGCAGCAAGTCCGGAAACTATTGCTGTGGATGTAGATGTGCCTGAACTTGTTTTATATTTTCCAGTATCATGCTTTGGGAAGTTAAAATTTGTTAGACAAGCAATATCAGAACCAGGGGCAGCAACATCCACTGTATTGATGCCGTAGTTAGAATTCGAATACATTCCATCACTTTGTGTTGTTCCGGCAACAGAGATAATATTTGGATAATCTAAACTGGCAGGATAAAAAGGTTTAATATCGGTATTGGTGGCATTATTACCCGATCCCGCTACTACTAATACCCCGTGTTGATTGGCATAGTCTATTCCATCTTTAACTTCCTGCAGGCTTTCCTGATCCATTACGCCGTCTAAAAATCCCCAGCTGATGTTTATAACTCTGGCTCCGTTATCCACAGCATATTTAAAGATTTCGTAAGCTCCGACTATGTATTTAAGCTGTTCTGCATCATCTACGATTTTTACTGCCATAAGCGATGTGTTTGGAGACACTCCAACAACAATGGATGCCATTCTGGTTCCATGGTCTGCTCCGTCATGATTTAAGGAATTATCGTTATCAGCAAAATCCCAGCCATTTATGTCGTCTATAAAACCATTTTCATCATCATCAATTGAATTATCACCGTTTAGTTCTGGTGAATTTTGCCAAAGTCTTGGAGCTAGAACTTCTGAAGGATAAAGTGATGCGGTGTTCATTCCATCATCCATTATCGCAACAATTATTTCTGGAGAGCCGGGTTCAACCTTCCAGCCTTCAAATGTCTGAATCTTTGAGTGGTGCCATGAATCAAGTAACTGATTGTCATCAGGTAGATTTTCTGCATAAGAATTATTTAATGTGAAAATGAATATTGAAACAAATGCAATAAGTGCTCTGAACTTCATAAATAGGCCTCCATTTATATATTTTGTAACAATCCATTGATGATCGCGTTGTTAATTATTAGTGTTTCTTGCAGCTAAAACCCTCTAAAAATATTAACGAGGAAACAACTTAGCAGACAGGTAGTAAGTAGAATATCGCATAATACATAATTAACAATTGTACTTTTGTCTATTTATTAATCGATTGGTGTTGTTCTGTTGCTTTTAGTAAATACCTAGTAAAATATATTTCAAATAAATCAAAAGGGTAATCAGGAAGAAATGTCTCTAAAAGATCAATTATTAAAGTCAGGTTTGGTTGATAAAAAGAAGGCCAAACAAATTCATCACGAAAACAAAAACAAAAAAAATAAACAGGCGAAACAGCAAGAAGCAGAACAAAGACGCAAGGAGATTGTGCAAAAAGAGCTAGAGCAAAAACAGCGTGCGCAGGAGCTTAATAAGGCCAAGAATGAACAGGCGCAGCAGAAGGCGATTTTGGCTCAAATTCATCAGTTAATTGAGGTGAATAAACAGAAAAAGCTGCAAGAAGGCGATAATGAAATCTCGTATAGTTTTGCCGATGGATCTAAAATAAAACAGATTTATGTCAGTGAGAAGATACAACAGCATCTAAGTAAAGGGCTTTTGGTGATTGCCAGATTTGGTGATGGATATGAGTTAGTGCCAGCTAAAGTTGCAGAAAAGATCGAGCAGCGGGATTCTGGGGTGATAATCAAGACTGCGGAAGAAACTGCTATTGTTGGTGAGGATGATCCTTATGCTGATTACCAGATCCCTGACGATCTAATGTGGTAAATTCGCGTCTATTTTCCCAATATCTGTGTTGTGATTTATTTAAAAATGAGTCACGCACTTACTCGTGCGGTTCTCCTGAGCGTAGCCGAAGGGCTCAACATATTTTAAATAAATTACGCCTTGATCTTAAAAAAATATCTAGCGAATTTGATTTGCGTTTGTAATTCAATTGCCTCTTATTAAGCAAGAAAACTAAATAATGCATATTATTTTGGAACTGTTCGGATTGCAGTTTTTGTATTCAAGTTTTACCGGTGCTGATTTAACTTGGTTTACTTCTTTGTTGTTTGTATGGCGTTTCTTTGTAAGCAGAAAATAGTTCTTTTTGAATAGACTAAATATGCCATTTCTAGTACACTTCCAGCCTGCTTCTAATCACATCAAGTGATTGTATTTCAGGAAAAATCTCCATATCGCCTTGTAAGTGGTATAGCAATGCGGTCTGGGCGCGAGAATTCAAATTAATGCACATACTAGTTAGCAACGATGATGGGTATCAAGCGCCAGGGATTCAGGTACTAACTCAAGCTCTCAGGAAGATAGCCAAAGTATCGGTAGTGGCTCCACTACGCGATCTTAGTGGCTGTAGTCAAGCGCTAACCCTTGAAAGGCCTATGCGTAAACGTACTTTCAAGATAGATAGTAATGACTTGGGTATAGATGATGAAGTCATTGCTATTGATGGTACTCCGACAGACTGTGTTCACCTTGCTATGACCGGTTTACTGGATTCAGTTCCAGATATCGTTATTTCTGGTATCAATGCTGGAGCAAATATGGGTGATGATGTTTTATATTCCGGTACTGTTGCCGCAGCTATGGAAGGACGTTTTGCCAAAAAGGCATCCATTGCTGTTTCTATCCCGGTATTCAAACCAAAGCATTTTGAAACAGCAGCAAAAGTTATCGTAAAACTTATAACTGATATTGATAAATTCCCGATACATCACGAAACGGTTTTAAATATCAATGTGCCTGATATTCCTTATGAAGAGCTAAAAGGGATAATGGTTACAAACCTTGGTAAACGGGCCAAACCTGAGAATTTGGTTACAGAGGTTGATCCGCGCGGACATGAAGTCTTTTGGATAGGTCCTCCGGGAGAGGAGATTGACGCAGGTGAAGGGACTGATTTTTATGCAATAAAGCAAGGTTTTGTATCGATTACACCGTTACAGATAAACCTTACAAAACAAGAAGAGCTACAGCCCCTGGATGATTTTTTACGTAAGGAACAGTATTTCGCTACGGCTCAAATGGTAGTCAGGAGTTAATATGATAGATACCACACATATCATGGGTATTGGTATGACATCCCAAAGAACAAGGGATCGATTAAAACAAAGACTTCAAGAGCAGGGTATAGTTAATATGACAGTATTAGATACTATTGCTCGTATGCCGCGTCATCTATTTGTTGATGAAGCCCTAGCAAGTAGAGCCTATGAAGATAGCGCGCTTCCTATCGGGCATGGGCAAACAATATCTCAGCCATATATTGTTGCTAAAATGACAGAGGCTATATTGCGTGATGGTGTTCCGGAAAGGGTTCTTGAGGTTGGTACTGGGTCTGGTTATCAGGCTGCAATATTGGCTAGGTTGGTTAAAACTGTTTATACCGTAGAAAGAATTGAAGCGCTACATGAAAAAGCTCGTAAGGTATTTAGAAAATTAGAGTTGCGTAATGTCTATCCCAAACTTTCTGACGGAACTTGGGGCTGGGCATCTAAAGGTCCATTTGATGCTATAGTTGTTACTGCAGCTCCAGAGGAAGTGCCAGAAGTATTATTTGAGCAGCTCGCCGATGGTGGCCGCTTGATAATACCTGTTGGTGGGCAATATGAGGCTCAGTATTTACGCCTTTATACTCGTAATGGTGATGAGCTGGAAGAAGAGATAATAGATCAGGTTAAGTTTGTGCCGTTGGTTAGTGGGTAAATGTACTGATTTTACTTTTCAGTTATGAAGTTTGTTGCTTTTGAGCTGGATAAATATGTATAACTGGATGTCGGCCTTCGCCCACTACTGTCCGGGGAAA
>JAWSVC010000017.1:0-118343 GCA_033852075.1 Gammaproteobacteria bacterium
GCAAGGGTTATATTCCTTGCTGACAGGTTATGAAAGTTTGAATGTTTAGTGGAAACCGCCGTATGCGACCAACGCTTGTACGGTGGTGGGAGAGGACGGGGCTGTGAGGCCCCTCCTACTCGATTATTATAAAAATAAAATTTAGTGGAATTTATTTTGTTGGCTTCTTTTAAAATCTAAAATCTTATTGATGTCATTTTCTTCCGATAATGTCTTAAAATCATTTTCAATTTCGTGTTTCATGCTAATTAATACATCATCAGAAAGTACGCTTTTTGCCGGTTTTCTTGTGTTTGGAGTGGCTTCAAGAAGCTGTACTTCAAAATCAGGGAAAAACTCATTTAATTTGATATCGATAACCATATTAATTCCATCTCAATATTCAATTTACATAACATGTTATTTAGATAAATAAACTGTACCTACTAATTATCAGACTAGCATATGCGTTATTGGCTACATGGAATGAGTTCACAACTTGTAAAATAAGGATTTTGGTGGATTTTCTAATTGAAATCAGCTTTTTTTAAAAAGGATGTTAAAACAATAAGTTATATTGATGTAAATTGCGCAAAAACCCAATATAAACAAAGACTAATGTTTGTAATTGTGAAATAGTTGTCAGTTATTGTTTGTAAAGGTGGCGCAAAGATATAATCATATTAAAGTTAATAGTATAGATTTTGCAAAATAAGTGTTCGTGGTGGACTCAAATAAAATCCAAAATTAATAAAATACTTATGGAGTATTTGGCTGTTTTTGCGTATATTCTCTTGCTATATTAATTATTATATAAGCCGCCAAGGCTGACAGGTGGCTGATTTTTGCGAAAAGTGCTATATTTTCAGGATATAAAATTAGAACAAAGAAAGGACTGATGACCAAGAAGATTAGAAAAATAATAACATTGTTTATTATCCAGTTCTTTTTTTATGTTCCTGCATCAAATGGTGCGGAAGTGGTTGCTAATTCATCCTTATTTCAAGAAATGATTTCCAAACGTGAGTTACGCTCTATCTTTAGCCTTAAGCTTAGGCAATGGCGTACTGGCGAGCGTATTATCGTTGTAACATATTCTGATGTTACTTCTTTAGGAAAAACCTTTCATGCAAATTTCTGTAAGGATGCTTTAGGAGTGTTTCCTCACCAGTTACAACAAGCTTGGGATAGATCTATATACTCCGGAACAGGAATTCCTCCCAAAAAGGTGGATTCGTTAGAAGAGATGCTTAATTTTATTTCTAAAACGAAAGGTTCGATTGGATATGTCGATGGTGATGTTGATATAAATGCTATGGACGGTGTTAAAGTGATTAAAGTGGATTGATAGTAGTTAAATGAAGGCAGTATCACAACAAAAAAGGCTATTTTTAAGTTTGAAGTGGAAGGCTTTTCTGCTTACGAGTTTAATATTGTCTGGCACTTTTGGTGGTTTAACTTATATAAATCATTACTATCTTAATCAGCAATTCGTTACCAAAAGAAAAGAGACTTATCAGCGCCATAGTCAAGAATTAAGTGGTCTAATTATCCAGTCTGCAGAAAGAATACAGCAACTTGCAGGTACTGTTATTTCAATTCATGGAATGGCTGAAGCAGTTGAGAAAAAAGACCATGAAGGGGTTAATAAGGCATTTGATGCCTACTGGTGGCAGTTGCAACTTGATAGAGGTATCGATTCTGCGGCCATCTTTACAGAAGAGTTAAAAACTCTTGGAAAGTGGGGGGTGCCAAATATCCCCGAATCACTTGTAGAAGATACAAAAAACCAAGAGCGGCCTAATTGGGCGATTAATTGTTGGTTGACTTGTGAGATATATGTTGCCGTTCCAATGCTAATTGATGGTCGCAAGGGGGGGGTTGCAGTATTTGGGGCTCCGCTGGTAGATGTTATTCGCAATTTTAAGCGATTTTCAGGTGCAGATGCTGGTATTGTGGTTTCAATTGACCAACATGAAGTTATGTCTGAACGTTATCTTCCAGATTGGAATGTTGATGTAGTAGCTATTACTCAGCCTGAACGTAGTCTGTCGATCATTAATAAAATTGCAACAAAATATGACATGGCAGACTTGGAAAGAGAATCTCTTCTGGAATACAGTATCGATAGAAATGCCGGTGAAATTAGTTTTGTTAGCGATGTTAAGCTCTTGCCTCTTAGTCAGGTTCATAAATTAAATAAAGGTTTTTGGATTACGATCTCTGATGTTACAGAGGATGTAAATAAGCTGGAAAATGCAAAACAAAATGGTAAATTTCTTGGCGGCGGCGGACTTCTAATTTCTGAATTATTGATGTTATTTATTCTCTGGTCTCCAATGTCTCGTCTGAGAATGACAGCAATGTATTTGCCTTTATTGGCACAAAACTCATTTGATAAAGTGCGTGATACCTTGTCTAGACAGACAAAGGATACTTTATTTCAGGATGAAAGTGATATTTTAAACAATACAGCTATTGCCTTATCACATCAGTTAGAGGGGCTTCAGGTTCAGTTACACAGAAGAGCAGAACAGTTACAGGAGCGAGGGCGAGAATTAGAATCTGAAAGAGACTTTGTTACTGGTCTACTTAATACTGCGCATGCATTGATTCTAACCCAGGATGAGGATGGCAACATCCTTATGATAAATCGTCACGGTGAGTGGATTACCGGTTATAAAGAAGATGAATTAGTTCAAGGTCCATTTACTAATATCTTACCAACCAATGCGTTATTGCCAGATTTATCACATCAGCTTGAAGATTTAATTATCGGTAAAAGACAAGAGCTGCATCATGAGGCAGATCTTCTAACCAAAGATGGCGAGCTTTTACATATGGCTTGGTATCACTCCAGCCTGTCCGATAAAGGTCAAGGACATAAAATTCTTACTATTGGCCTAGATATTAGCGAAAGAAAACAAGCTGAAGATAACCTAGGTTGGCTTGCATCACACGATTCACTTACCGGCTTATTTAATAGACGCAGATTTTCAGAAGATCTTGAGAGGGTGATAGAGACTAATCAGCGTTATGATCGTGTTAGTGCTTTATTATTCTTTGACCTTGATCAGTTTAAGGACGTTAATGACACTAGTGGGCATCATATAGGTGATATGTTGCTGAAACGGGTATCTGAAGTGTTAAAAAATACTGCTCGTGAATCAGATATTATTGCAAGGCTTGGTGGTGATGAGTTTGCATGTATTGTTCAAGAGATTGAGCTAGAACAGCTTGGGCAGACAGCTGATCGTTTCTGTAAGGCTCTTTCAATGATAGAAGTTTCTGGGTCAAGCCAAATTCATAGGGTGTCATCAAGTATTGGTGTTGCGATAATTCCAAAACATGGTAAAAGTGTAGAAGAAGTCCTGGCTAATGCGGATATTGCAATGTATCAGGCTAAAGAGTCTGGCAGAAATTGTTGGCATATCTTTGATGACAAAGAACATGGTAAGGAACGTGTTCATGAACGGGTATATTGGAACGAAAAAGTTAAACAAGCCCTTAATGAAGACGATTTTACTACGTACTTCCAGCCAGTAGCATGTGTTCAAACAGGCCAGATTTCGTACTATGAATCTTTACTAAGAATCTTTGATGATAAAAATCGTCCATACCCAGCAGCTAAGCTGGTTTCAGCAGCTGAGCGAAGCGGTTTAATTCAAGAGATGGATGAGCGTGTAATTGAAAAAGTAATAGCGCAAAAGGCAAATCTTGAGATTAGAGGTATAGATGCCAGGATGTCGATTAATGTGTCCGGTTTGTCTTTTAGAAATACCAACTTGTTGGATCATATTAAAAAGTGTTTAACGCAGTTAGATGTAAATCCACACTCAATTATTTTTGAAATAACAGAAACTGCTGCCGTAGCAGATATAGGTGCGACTAGCGAGATTATTCGTGGAATAAAAGAGATGGGGTGTAAATTCGCGCTTGATGATTTTGGGGTTGGGTTTTCTTCACTATATTATCTAAAGCAGTTACCTATAGATTACATCAAGATTGATGGATCATTTATTAGACACCTGCATGATGAGCCAGATGATCAGGTTCTGGTAAGGGCGTTAGTAGAGGTATCTAAAGCATTTGGTCAATATACAGTGGCCGAGTTTGTAGAGCATGAGGACACTTTGAACTTGCTAAGGGATATTGGTGTTGATTACGCTCAGGGTTTTTTTATCTCGCATCCTAAGCCTGTAGACGAGATCTGGTCCTAAGCTATTGCGCTTGCTTACGCTGTGTTAAAAAGTATTTCAAAACTGCTCACATAACAAAGCGTATGCTCCGCGTATTTGAAATACTTTTTGCCTTGCGTAGTCTGCGCTCATGACGCTTAGGTTTTTTGTAGTCTATTTTCATTAAATTTTTCTTAGCCCTTCGGCTACGCTCAGGAGACTTGAAAAATTTAAGTCTAAAACCACCTTTTTCTCACTAAAACTTTACCTGACGCATCTTTCTAAAAGTCAGAAACATTTTCCCCTGGCAGTAGTGGCGAAAACCAGTATCCAGCAAATTAGTCAAAACTATTAATAATTAGTGCATATATCCCACTATTTTGTGATCTTATAATCGATATAAGCAAATAGGGGTTGTTTGCGCGGCGATATATATACATAATAAGCTACGTTTTTTTTCGAGCAAATGAACATATAAGGTAATAACATGGCCAAAGATACAGTTGGGATAGTAGGATACGGTGTATATTTTCCTGAAACAGTGATGACTGCAGCAGACGTGGCGGAAGCTACAGCTGGTCAATGGACTGCAGAAGCAGTTGAACAAAAGCTTGGTTTTAAAAAGAAGCCTGTTCCAGGAGATAACGATGGTACTCAGGAGATGGGCGTAAGAGCAGCTCTTGATTGTCTTGAAAGAACTGGAGTTGATCCTTTAGAACTTGATCTTCTTCTATGTATCGGTGAGGAATATAAAGAATATCCTCTTACTACTTCTGGTATCTATATCCAAGAAAAAATCGGCGCTAAGAATGCATGGTCTATTGATATTCAGCAACGTTGTAATACAACTGTGGCTGCTCTTAAAATGGCTAAAGACATGATTATTGCTGACGATGAGATCAATACTGTAATGATCGTAGGCGGATATAGAAACGGTGACTTTATCGATTATAAAGACCCTGCCGTATCATTCATGTTTAACCTTGGCGCTGGTGGTGGTGCTCTTATCGTTAAGCGTAATCACGACCGCAACTTGGTTCTTGGTACTCATATTATTACTGATGGTAGCCTTGCTCGTGATGCTGGTGTTCTTTATGGTGGTACCGAGCATCCAATCGAAAAGCTACCGGAAGATGAGCTAGCGAAGGTTCGTGAAAACGGTAATCTAACTCTTAGAGTGTTTGAACCGGATCATATGAAAGATCGTCTTAATGAAGTTTCAATGCCAAACTGGTTTACATGTATTGATAGGGCTCTTGAAAAGAGTGGATACAAAAAAGAAGACCTTGGTTTCTGTAACGTTCTTCATTTCAAATATTCAATGTATCAGTATATGCTTTCAAAGCTTGGTTTAACCGAAGACCAGTCTGTTTACCTGGATGGATATGGTCACATCGGACAGATCGACCAGTTTATTGCTATGTATGAGGGTGAAAAACAAGGCAAACTTAAAGATGGTACTTTAATGGTTATCATTGCTGCAGGTATCGGTTATGTTTGGGGTGCTACCATTGTTAAGTGGGGCCCTGCTGACGCATAATAGCTATTAATAATTTCAAGTCGCCAGAGTCCTTCGGCTCCGCTCAGGATAAACCAAGGTCGAAGGTAATTGGAAATTATTTTATCTGGATATAAAAAAGCGCTGAATTATCGGCGCTTTTTTTGTTGTGGCCTTCTTTTCATTATTTTTGATTCCTTTTATTTTTGCCGCTCTTTTGTTACTTCGGAATTTTTTTGCCGCTTCGGAAGTGTTTTGCCGTTTTTCAATCATAGTTGTTTTTCGTGTAGGTTGGTGCTGAGCGTAGCGANNTCGCTACGCTCAGCACCAACCTGCATGTAAATCAAACCATATTTAAATTTGGCACACCTATTGCAATATCTTTTGTAAAAAAGCGAAAAACTAATTTCGCATAGTAAAGAACAAAAGGTAAAAACAGTATGGCAATATCATTTGACAATGCATTTGGAGTACAAGCCAAGGCGCTAGAGCTACGCGGCAAGCGTACAGAGCTTATAGCTTCTAACCTGGCCAATGCAGATACTCCAAACTATAAAGCCAGAGATATCGACTTTAAAGCTGCCCTTAGTCAGGCAGAGAATGTGCAAAAGTTTTCTACAGCAAGTGTTGATAAGACAAACGTCAAACATTTGTCACTGGGTCAAAATCAGGAAATGGCGCAGGGTGTAAATGGTAAAATTAACCGTACCGAAGCGGTGTATGAAACTTTGTACCGCAATCCGATAAGTCCATCACTTGATGGTAATACAGTTGAAACTCATGTTGAGCAGGCTCAGTTTGCTGAAAATGCATTGCAGTATCAGGCAACGCTGAATTTTTTGTCATACCGTATTACCGGACTGATGTCTGCGATTAAAGGAGAATAATTATGTCACTGTTTAATGTTTTTGATATTGCTGGTTCTGGAATGCAGGCACAGACAGTGCGTTTGAATACAACTGCCAGTAATTTGGCGAATGTTGATTCGGTAGCAACTACTCCTGACCAAGCTTATAAGGCTAAACACCCGGTTTTTGCATCGGTTTTAAATGCGGAAATGACTGGTGGAGTAAAGGTAAGAGATATTTACCAAAGCGATGCAGAGCATTTAATGCGCTATGAACCAAATAATCCACAAGCGAATGAAGATGGGTATGTTTTTCAGTCAAACGTTAATTCGATTGAAGAGATGGTGAATATGATTTCGGCATCGCGCTCATATCAAAATAATGTTGAGATTATGAATACCTCTAAAGAGTTATTAACTAAGACCCTCTCTCTTGGTAAATAGGCATTAAGTAAATAAGAAAAGGAGTAAGTTATGACAAGTATTTCGGATATAGCTTCAATTGTAAACTCAACTTCAAGCTCTGCTGCCAATGAGACAACCGATAGTAATGAACTTGGGCAAGAGGATTTTCTTGAACTTTTGACCGTACAGTTGCAAAACCAAGATCCATTTGAACCAATGGATAATGGAGACTTTATTGCGCAGATGGCATCGTTTAGTACGGCTTCTGGTATAGGTGAATTACAGGAATCCTTTTCAGATTTTGCAGCGTCAATCAATAACAACCAGCTTTTGCAGTATTCCTCATTAATTGATAGAGAGGTTTTGATTAATAGCAATACTGGCTATTACGATGGTTCAAATGAAATGACAGCTAGTATTAATGTTCCGGCAACTTCCTCTAGCTTAAGTGTCAGTATTTATTCTTCGAATGGAGCGTTAGTAGATTCAATGGAGTTAGGGCCGCAAGCATCGGGTGATTTGACTTTTTCCTGGGATGGAACTAACAGTGATGGAAATCAGCTGGCTCCAGGTCAATACAGAATTACTGCAGAAACTACCTATGCTGGCACAGTTACTGCTTTGGATACTAATATATTGGCAAAGGTAGAAAGTGTAAACATGAATTCCAGTAGTGGTACTACAACGCTGAATCTACAAGGTCTCGGATCAATAAGTTCAACCTCAATTACTGAGGTTAGGTAATTAATACAAGAATTTGCAGGTTAGCCTGCATTACAAATAACAAATAGAAGTAAGATAGGAGAACAGGCATGGCTTTTGAAACCGCACTCTCAGGATTAAACGCAGCGTCAGCTGATCTTGATATTGTTGGTAATAATATTGCTAACAGTAACACGACTGGTTTTAAATCATCTCGTGGTGAATTTGCTGATATTTTTGCAACAAGCAACCTTGGTGTAGCTTCTAATGCAATTGGTCAGGGGGTTGCCCTGGCTGATGTTAGTCAGGAATTTGCTCAGGGGCAGTTCGAATTTACCGGTAGTACTTTGGATATGGCTGTAAACGGAGATGGTTTTTTCCAGCTTAGTGATGATCAGGTAGATATCTATACTCGGGCCGGCGCTTTTGAGATGAACCGTGATGGCTATATTGTAAATTCTTCCGGAATGATTCTACAAGGGTTTCCTGTAGATGAAGATGGTGAGATTACATCTAGTACCCCGCAAGATCTGCAGATTAGTTTCGGGATGTCCAATCCGCAGGCGACAACCGATGTGGAGATTGATGCCAATCTTGATGCTTCGGAAGAAGCTATTAACGGAGCAATTGTCTTTGATGTTACAGACCCGTCCAGTTATAACCACTCAACCTCTACAACGGTATTTGATTCGCAGGGTGAGTCGCATCAGCTGACAACCTATTATCGTAAAGAAAGCCAAAATGTATGGCATACCTATACATATCTGGATAATACAGTTATGCCTCCAGAAAACTATACTGGTGTAGCGCCTGCTAATCAAACTTATATGACGCTGAATTTTGATGAATTTGGTAATTTGGATACCGTTGATGATAATGGCACTACTATCAGTAACGGTTTGCTTGATTTTGCTGCGTTTCCGCTTGCCGGTAAAGAAGATTTAGAAATAATCGTTGATTATAGTGAGATGACTCAGTATGGCGGTGATTTTAGTGTTAATGCATTATCGCAAGATGGATTTTCAACTGGTGAATTTACAAATCTGGACGTAGATTCAGAAGGAAACATCTTTGCTAGATTTACTAATGGTCAGGCTCAAACTCTGGGTAAGATTACGGTTGTTACCTTTCCAAGTCCAGGTAGCTTGAAACAGGTCGGTGATACCAGTTGGTCAGAGACATTCGCTTCTGGTTTGCCAATTGCAAAAATCCCAGGAGAATCTGGTGCAGGAAGTATTGAATCTGGCGCATTGGAGCAGTCAAACGTAAATCTTACAGAGCAGCTTGTAAAAATGATTACTGCGCAACGTAACTTCCAGGCAAATGCGCAGATGATTAGTACATCTGACCAGGTAACACAAACTATTATTAACATCCGTTAATAGATAGTTATAGAGAGTAAAGAGAGGAAAGCCACTATGGATCGTATGCTCTATCTTGCAATGAATGGCGCCAAGCACATAATGATGGCGCAGCAGAATAATTCGAATAACCTGGCTAATGCTAATACAACAGGTTTTCGTGAAGATCTGGATACATTTATGAGTACCCAAGTGCAAGGTCCTGGGTATGCGGATAGAACATACGCTGTAGAGCAATCTGTTGGATCAAATATGAATCCTGGAGCTTTGATTTCAACTGGAAATGAACTTGATGTTGCTATTAATGGAGATGGTTGGTTTACGGTTCAGAATGATCAGGGTGGTGAAGGATATACTCGGCGAGGTGATTTTAGAGTTTCAAATCTTGGTTTTTTAGAAACTGGTGACGGCAAGTTGGTAATGGGTAATGGTGGTCCGGTATCTATACCTCCTGCTGAAAGAATAGAAGTCGGTGTTGATGGAACCATCTCTATAATTCCGCTAGGGCAAGATGCCAATACTTTGGCAGTTATTGATAGATTAAAACTGGTTAACCCCACAAATGATGAGATAGAAAAGGGGATTGATGGTTTATTCTATGCAAAAGATGGTAATGATCTAGAGGCAGATGCTACGGTGTCTGTTGAAACAGGAGTGCTTGAATCAAGTAATGTTAATAGTGTTGGAGCGATGGTTAAGATGATTAATCACGCTCGTGCTTATGAGATGCAAATTAAGGTTATGAAGGCGGCGGAAGATAATGATTCTGCTAGTTCAAAGCTTCTGCGCACATAAAAGCTAATTAATATGAATCCAGGGCAGGATTCCTGTCCTTTGACTTAAGTCAAAGCGAGCAAAAAAAACATAAAAAAAGTTACGCCTTTTCGTTAAATGTTTTTGCAGTGATAAATGAAAAGTATATGACATACTTTTTCATGAATGAATTTAAAGAATAATAATATCGTTCGTCAAAACGAGGTGTGAGTTGGGCGCTACTTGTGTAGCGCCCATTTTTTAATAAAAACAACAACTGGCACACCTATTGCTAAATAAATCATAAGAGTAATAAATATTGCCGCCTTGGGTAAAAACCGTCAAAAAACAGGCTCATTGCGCAATATAGGTTGAATGCAATAGGAGAAAAGTTATGAATCCGGCACTATGGGTAGCAAAAACAGGGTTAGATGCGCAGCAGACTCGTATGTCAGTTGTAGCTAATAATATGGCTAACTCGAATACAACTGGATTTAAAAAAGACAGAGCTGTATTTGAGGATTTAATTTATCAGAATTATCGTCAGGCAGGGGCATCAAGTTCTGCATCTACAAATGTTCCATCTGGTGTCAATATTGGTACTGGTGTGAAAGTTGTCGCAACCCAAAAAATGCATACTCAGGGCAATATATCCCATACCGGTAATTCACTGGATATTGCAATTTCTGGTCGTGGTTTTTTCCAGATACAAACTCCTGATGGGGATATTGCTTATACCAGAGATGGTAGTTTTCAGATTAATGAATCAGGGCAGGTTGTAACATCCAGCGGTTATCTTTTAGATCCAAATATTACAATCCCGGAAGGAGCAATATCAGTCACAATCGGTAAGGATGGAACCGTAGAAGCGGTTACCAGCTCTGCTGCAGCTCCAACAAATCTGGGGACAATTCAGCTAGCTGATTTTATTAATCCATCAGGTTTGCAACCAATGGGTGAAAATCTTTTCCGTGAAACAACTGGAAGTGGGTCTCCCACAACAGGAACACCGGGATTGTCTGGTTTCGGTAATCTAAATCAAGGTATGCTCGAAAGTTCTAATGTAAATATTGCAGAAGAGATGGTGAATATGATTGAAACCCAAAGAGCGTATGAAACCAATGCCAAAGCAATCGCCGCAACTGATCAGATGATGCAGTACGCAAATAACAACCTATAAACCAAACATAAGTAGGTAAGTGTTATGAAAAAGATATTAATTGCGCTAATCGTAACCGGGCTAACAGGGTGTTTAGGTGAGAGTTATCGTCCTGAGCCAAAGGTTGAAGAGCCAAAGGTGAATTGGCCAAAACCGCAACTTAACGGCTCTATCTTTCAGCCTGGAAGAAGTATGTTGGTTTTTGAAAACAGAACCGCAAAACAAGTTGGCGATATATTAACTGTAATTCTTGAAGAGAAGACATCGGCATCAAAGTCTGCGTCTTCCAGTACTAGTAAAGATACATCTCATGATATTTCGGCAGGTATGCTATTTGGTAAGTTGCAGCTAGGTGATGGCTTAAAGACAGAGGTTGGTGGAGCAAAATCTTTTGATGGTGAAGGTACGGCAGATCAAAGTAATAAGCTTTCAGGCGAGATCAGTTGTATGGTAACAGATGTGTTGCCAAACGGTAATTTAATGATTGCAGGTAAGAAGAAGATAGTACTCAATCGTGGAGATGAGTATGTAACCATTTCTGGTATTGTGCGTCCGGATGATATTAACGGTGATAATGAAATTACATCTACCAGAATTGCTAATGTTGATATTGCTTATACCGGTAGCGGAGAGGTTGCCGATGCAAGTGTAATGGGTTGGCTTTCAAAGTTCTTCTTTAGTCCACTTTGGCCATTTTAAGATTGGTTAATTTTAACAGAATTGAGGTTGGCATTATGACAGTTCGATCAATATTAATATCATTGTTAGTTATGATTGGTTTTTGGGCTGGTGCAGCTAAGGCTGAAAGAATAAAGGATTTAGCATCTATCGCCGGTGTTCGTGATAACCATTTAGTTGGATATGGTTTGGTTATTGGTTTAGATGGCACTGGTGATAGCGAGGCATTTACTTCACAGAGTATGAAAAACTTACTTGCAGCATATGGAATAACATTACCAAACAATATTACTCCAAAATCTAAAAATGTAGCGGCAGTTATGGTACATGCTGACTTGCCAGCGTTTTCTAAGAATGGCCAAAAAATTGATGTGACGGTGGCATCTCTTGGGAGCGCTAAAAGCCTTCGTGGCGGAAGCCTTCTTATAACACCCCTAAAAGGTATTGATGGAGAAATTTATGCAATAGCTCAGGGTAATCTTGTTGTTGGTGGTTTTGGTGCTGCCGGTTCTGACGGGTCAAAGATTACAGTTAATATTCCAAGCTCAGGAAGAATACCGAACGGAGCAATCGTAGAACGCTCAGTCGCTAGTCCATTTGCTATTGGTGATCATCTTACACTTAATCTGCATTCGCCAGATTTTACTACTGCCAAAAGAATGGCGGAAAAGATTAATACAACTCTAGGACCTGATTCTGCTAAGGCGGTAGATGCCGTATCGATCGAAGTATTAGCACCAAAGAATACCAATCAAAGAGTAAGTTTTGTTTCATTTTTAGAAAATCTTGAATTTCAACCTGGTGATGCCGCAGCAAAGATTATTGTTAATGCACGTACAGGAACAATTGTAATTGGTGATCACGTCAAAGTTATGCCAGCAGCAGTAACACACGGTAGTTTGACTGTAACCATTACCGCAGATCCTATCGTTAGTCAGCCAAATCCACTATCAGAAGGCGAGACTAAAGTGGTTCAAGATTCTGAGATTCAGATTACAGAAACCTCTGGCCCAATGTTTTTATTTGATTCTGGTGTAGAGCTTAATCAAATTGTTAAAGCGGTTAATCAGGTTGGAGCAGCTCCAGGGGATCTAATCGCAATTCTTGAAGCGCTTAAACAAGCTGGAGCACTTCGTGCTGAGCTAATTATTATCTAACTGGATAATGCAAATTTTTTGGTAAAAACAATGAGCATCAATAGTACATCATCAAACTACTTCGACTATGGAGCGCTTAAGGAGCTTAAGCGTGATGCAGTTGATGGACAAAACGAAGCAGTTAAAAAAATTGCTCGTGAGTTTGAAAGTATGTTTGTACAACAGATGCTTAAAAGTATGCGCGATGCATCAATGGGTGATGATCTATTTGGTAGTAATGCAGAAGATCAATATCGGGACCTATTTGATAAGCAAATTTCTATAGATATTAGTAGTAATGGTAAGGGATTTGGTATTGCTGCAATGATAGAAAAGCAGATTATGCAGCAGGGTATGTCAAACAATGATCTAAATGCCAAGTTAAAGTTTGAGCCGATTACATATTATGGTTCTCCGAAGGGTTATACGGCAACTAAGGGTGATAGTGAGCAGGTAATGTCGCAGCAGGTCACAAAGGTTATCAGTAAAAATTCATATTTCGAATTAAAAACTCAACAACCAAATCAAATAGAAAAAGGTGGGAAAAGAGAATTATTTGCGACTCCTGATGAATTTGTTCAGGCGCTATTACCAGAGGCGAAGAAGGCTGCAGAAGAGATTGGAGTTGACCCAAAATTATTGGTTGCACAGGCAGCGTTAGAAACAGGTTGGGGTAAACATGTAATTCATCAGGAAGGCGGAGATAAAGGGTTTAACTTCTTCGGCATAAAGTCCCATAGAGATTGGGATGGAAACTCGGTAAAGGTTCCAACATTAGAGTTTGAAAGTGGAATAGCAAAAAAGAACGTTGAAAGCTTTAGGGTTTACGAATCGGCAGAGCAAGGATTTAGTGATTACATCGATTTTCTTAAGTCAAATCCACGTTATAGCGAAGCCCTGCAAAATACCAATGATCCGCATAAATTTACCTCAGGGTTGCAGGATGCTGGTTATGCAACCGACCCTGATTATGCAGAAAAAATCATGCGAGTGTATAACAGCGAACAGTTAAGGAATATATCGGTTTAGAGCTTGTAAATACAAGGTTTAAACCTAAAGAAAACATAGTTTCTGCCGCTATATTGTTAGATGGCAGATTGGAAAATTTGTCACATATGCTCCGGATTATTTCGGAGTGAATTTGGAGAAGGGTCAGATGGCAAACTTATTCGGAATTGCAGTATCAGGTTTGTATGTTGCTCAGCAAAATTTGACAACAACATCGCACAATATCACTAATGCAAATACGGAAGGTTATAACCGTCAGAGGGTAGAGCAGGAAGCTAGAAACCCAGTTAAATTAGGTGATAATTATGTTGGTACTGGTGTAGTTACTTCTGAGATTAATCGTTATTACAGTGATTCCCTGATAAACAGCGTGCGTGATACTACCTCTGAATATGAAAAGCTCAATGCTTATTCAGAGATGACTTCTAGGCTTGACGGTATATTGGCAGACGAAGCAGCCGGTCTTAGTCCGGCAATGCTGCAGTTTTTTGACAGCGTGCAAGATCTCGCCAACGACCCATCTTCAATATCAGCTCGTCAGGTGGTTTTGAGTACTGGTGAATCTCTTGCTGGCACCCTGCAATTTATCGATGAGCAGATGGATGATATGTATCAGGATATCGATAGAGATCTAGCGGCAGAAGTAAGTGAAGCTAATGAGCTTGCCCAGACTGTTGCTGATCTTAATCACCAGATCGTTGTTGTTGGTAATATTCCCGGTAGTTATCCAAATGATCTTCTGGACAAACGTGATCTTGCTATTTCAGAGCTATCAGAAAAATTTGATGTTACTACAGCGTTGCAGGAAGATGGCTCAGTGAATGTATTTATCGGAACCGGTCAAGTTTTGGTTTATGGTGCAACCGCAAATACTCTTAGTACTGAGCCTAATCCATATGATAATTCAAGAAAAGAGCTATCAATTACCACAGGATACGGAGGTGCTTCTATTCAGATTAGTGAAGCCATTGAAGGGGGCAGAATTGGTGGTTTATTAGAGTTTAGATCTGAAGTGCTGGATGAGGCATGTAATGAACTTGGTAGAGTTGCCGTAGTATTGGCAGACCAGATGAATCAGCAGCACAACAAAGGGTATGATATGGATAATACCCTTGGTGTTGACATGTTTACAGTTGCCTCTCCTCAGGTAAATAATTCAAGTGCAAACACAACTATGTTTTATGATGCAACTGATGTTGCGATTTCAGATACATCCCAATTAACAGGATCTGATTACCGGATTGATTTTGATGGTACTAATTATTCAATAACCAGAATGGAAGATAATCAGGTTTTGGCTACTAATGCAACCGGAGACTTTGTTGTTGATGGCCTTACTATTAGCGCGCCTACTACTGGTGCAACGGTACCAGGCGAAACAACTATTATTCGCCCAACTGCTGATGGAGCCAAACTATTTGATATGCTTATTACTCAGCCTAAAGATATTGCGGCATCAGCTCCGTTAGTAGCTAATGCTTCAAATACTAATACGGGTACAGGTGTAATAGAGTTAGAGCCAATTCCTGACGGGTTTGATACAGCTGCGGAATATACTTCTAACTTTGCAGCAACAGTAACTATTACTTTTACGGGGCCAAATACCTACGATATTACAGATGGTACCAATACAGTGGTTGGCGTTACATACACAGAAGGACAGCAACTTCCGATAACCAATCCGCCTCAACCAGGTAATTTTGATCCTGGTTTTGAAATTAACCTTGCCGGAACCCCCGTAGCCGGAGATGTATTTACCATTGAGCCAAATATTGACGGGGTTGGTGATAATCGTAATGCTTTGCTTTTGGGAGAGGTTGAAACCTCTAATTTTATAATGGGACAAGAATCACTACAGGATGCATATAGCCAGTTAGTATCTGATGTTGGTGCAGTTACCCAAAGAACAAATGTTAATCTCGAGGCGCAGATAGCCATGCGTGATAACGCCTTAGAGGTAAAAGATCGACTATCAGGTGTTAATCTGGATGAAGAAGCGGCAAACTTATTAAAGTATGAACAGGCCTACCAAGCATCTGCACGAGTTATACAAACAGCAGATACATTGTTTCAAACAATACTTGGAATGTTAGGGTAAGTTTAAAGAATAACGCAGCGCATAAATGCGTTGGACTTTGGCGCAAGGGCCAGTAAAGAGGTAATTAAATATGAGAGTATCAACTTCGTTACAATACCAAAAAGGTACTGAATCGTTATTGACCCAGCAAACCAAAGCGCTGAAAACTCAGATGCAAATTGCTAGCGGAAAAAGGATACTCACACCAGCAGATGATCCTGCTGGAGCGGCCAAAATACTTGATTTGAATCAGGCAATTGGGGTGATTGATCGTTATCAGGGCAATATAGATGATATAGAAAGCCGTCTTGCATTGGAAGAATCGGTTTTAGATGGTGTAACTGACCTGATAATTCGCATGAAAGAATTGGCAATACAGGGTGCTAACTCAACCCAGTCTGCTGAATCATTAAAAGGTATTCTTGCAGAGGTAGAAGAGAATTCAGATACCTTATTGCAACTGGCAAATACTAGTGATGGCAATGAATATCTGTTTGCTGGGTACAAAAGTAAAACCATACCATTTACCGAGACGAGTTCTGTTTACACATATAATGGTGATCAGGGAACAAGAATGACTGAGGTTGGACCCGGGCGTCAGATAGCCGAAACTGATTCTGGTTACGAAGTATTCATGGATATAAAAAGCGGAAACGGAACCTTTACTACGGTTCCGTCCTCATCAAATGCAGGAACTGGGCAGATAACTGTTGGTACTGTAACCGATAGCACTCAATGGGTTCCGGATGCCTATACAGTAACCTTTGCCGATGATGCAGATGGGAATCCTACTTATACCATTACAGATTCTGCTGCAAACGTAATTGGGGTTGCAAATACACCGTTTACTGATGGTGATACCATATCTTTTAATGGGATCGAATTTGAAATAACCGGGGAACCGGCAGATGGTGATTCATTTACTGTGGATGAAAGCACTAATCAGTCCATGTTTGAAACATTTAATGCATTGGTAGATGCTCTTAAGATGCCTCAGGATAATCCAGCAGAACGTTCACTATTTACTTCCGCAATTGGTAAGGTGATGGAAGAATTGGATCTTGCCTTGAGCAATAATAATAGGGTACAGGCAGAAATTGGTGCCAGAATGAAGGCAATTGAAACTCAATATGATGCTAATGATGGAGCTATTCTGGCATTAAAAGAGAATTTATCTGCGGTGCAGGATTTAGATATGGCGGAAGCGATAACCAGATATGAGATGCAGATAGTAAGTCTTGAGGCGGCACAACAAAGTTTTGCCAAGCTTCAAGGGTTGAATCTGTTTGATTATATTCAGTAAGGAGTAGTGGGCTTGCCCATTATAAAACTACGTTGATCTTTCTTTTGCAATGAATTTCATTGCGGCAACACAAATTGCCATTGGTACTGAATGAGCTCTACCAGAGAAGTCATCAATACTCTCAAAATCTATCTCTATAGAATATATTCCGTTTTGTTGGGTGATATTTATATTATTCCAGCCAGAAGGGACGAGTGACATTGCGGCATCAAGGTTTTGTGAATAAGAAGGGCCAAAATAAAAACCTTCTTCATTATCATCAACAAAAATATTGCTTTCATAAGCGGAACTGACATTATTATAAGCTTCATTAGCTTGTGCTTTATGGATAGCTACATTAAGCATCCATCCCCCGCGGTCCGTTGTTTCAAGTTTTTCTATAAGTTCCTTTAAAAGCATATTTATTAACCCTTATGCAGCGTATTAATTATTTATTAGAGATAAGTATAGCTTAATAGGGATGATAAATGGGGTAGTGATCTAAAAATAGGACTTTTTTAAGGTTTTTTGTTATCTAAGTTTGGAATTATCAAATGGAACCATATATTATGTGGAAGGTAGATAACCATAGAATTTTAAATAAAGATTGCACTTATAGACTAATGCTTGGTCAAAATGGAAGTGGCAAAATTGTTAAGTGGAAGAACTTAATGTATAAAACATCAAAAAATAAACAAAATATGGGCTTTTTTGCCTTATTAATCCTGATTTTTACTATTGGCTTTTCTGGGCAAAGTTTTGCTAAAGCGCATGAAAGTGACGAACTAAAATCATACACCAGTTATTATCAAAAACTCTCTCCTGAAAAAGAATATAGAGCTACGGCGTTAGAGGTTGTTGCCAGACTTGGTGTGGGGCATTATAACGAGATCACCCTAAATGATAGATTCTCCCAACAGGTTTACGATAAATTTTTCGATGACCTGGATCCTATGCGCATGTTTTTTGTTCAAAGTGATATAAAAGGCCTGCAAAAATATAGCAAGGAGATAGATGATTATTTACGCAAAGGTGATACTTCCGTCTTTTTTGAAATATATAATTTGTATGCATCCAAAGCAGTAAAAAGATATATAAATGTTATTCAGGAATTGGACAAAGGGTTAGATTTTGATTTCAGTAAAGATGAGTTTGTCCAAATAGATAGAAGTGAAGAGGCGTGGGCAACAACTGAAGTGGAACTTGATGGATTATGGAGAAAAAGGCTTAAAAACGGTTGGCTTTCATTAAAACTTGCGGGTAAGGAGGATGAAAAAATACATTCATTACTGCGCAAGAGATATATGAATAGCTTAAATCAGGTTAGCCAGGTTAAGGCTGGTGACGTATTCGAAATGGCGATAAACTCTTATGCATCGCTATTTGATCCTCATACACAATATTTCTCTCCAATTAATTCCGAGAACTTTAATATTCGGATGAAACTTTCATTAGAAGGTATTGGAGCATTACTTAAAAAAGATGATGAATACACCGAAATAGTACGCTTGATTCCTTCTGGTCCTGCTGATAAATCTAAACAATTAAAAGCTGGTGATAAGGTGGTTGGTGTTGCTCAGGATAATGGTGAAATGGTTGATATAATCGGCTGGCGCTTGGATGATGTAGTGAACCTTATTAGAGGAGAAAAGGGAACAACAGTTAGGTTAAATGTTATTTCTGGAAATACAGAGGATCTTGGAAGCGCGAAAGAGGTTAGAATTGTTCGTGATACAGTTAAGTTAGAGGATAAGGCTGCAAAGAAAAAGATCATTGAAGTAACTCAAGGTGGACGTAAATTAAAGATAGGTGTCATTGATCTACCTACATTTTATGTTGATTTTAATGCTTATTATGCCGGTGATCCAAACTACAAAAGTACTACTCGTGACGTTAAAAAACTTGTAAACCAGCTTAAGCAGGAAGGTATAGATGGTTTGGTTATTGATCTTCGTGATAATGGCGGAGGTTCTTTGACAGAAGCCTATACACTTACAGGGTTGTTTATTAAATCTGGTCCGGTAGTTCAGGTTAAAGACGCCAGAGAAGAGGTTACCAAGTATGGTGATTATGATGGAGATATTACCTATGACGGCCCGCTTACAGTTTTGGTAAATAGGTTAAGTGCATCTGCGTCAGAGATCTTTGCAGGAGCAATACAAGATTATAGGAGGGGTCTAGTTGTTGGGGTACAGACCTTTGGAAAGGGTACGGTACAGCACCTGGCTCAGCTTGGTAGAGGGCAGTTAAAATATACACAAGCCAAGTTTTATAGAATCTCTGGCGAAAGTACTCAGCATCAAGGAGTTGTTCCTGATATATCATTCCCAGCTCTTTACGATGTTTCAGAGATTGGTGAAAGTTCATTAGAGCATGCAATGCCTTGGGATTCGATTCCAGCAGCGCGTTATAGTCTTTTTAAAGGGTTTGAAAGTTATATTCCAGAGCTTATTAAAAGGCATAATCTGAGAATGGAGTCTGATCCGGAACTTGTTTTTTTGACTGAGCAGCTTGGATTGGTTGAAGAGGCTCGCGAGAAAAAACAAATTTCTATAAACAGAGATATTCGTAAAAAAGAGCGGGAAGACCTGAAGAAAAGTCGTTTGGAAATTGAAAACAAAAAGCGTAAAAGTCTTGGACAGGAACTGTTAACCAAACTTGAAGATGATGAAATTGATGACGAACCGCAAGAGATTGATCCTCTAGTAGAGGAAGAAAAAGAAGAAAATGAATCGGATCCTCTGCTAGATGAGGCAACAAAGGTTATGGCTGATCTGATTGAATTAACAGACATTGCTAATGCCAAGGTGGCACAACGGGAAGTTAAGTAGTAGTAATAGTTGTCATACTTTTAAAGGCTGAGTTCTGTCCGTGGAATTAATACCGTTCGTGCTGAGCGCGAAGCAGTCGAAGTATGAAACGGCATTAATCTTCAAAGGTTTTTTAGCACCCTTCGATTGTTCGTACCTCACGCTCAGGATGAACGGGGCTTTTAAGTTTTAAGTGACTAAATAGCCTTAATAACATTGACTGGTAGTGCTTTCCAACAATTGGCATTATTTGTTTTATGTTTTTAGTTTCATCGTTACACGATGGAATTCATGCATCACAAAATCCTTCGTGCCTGCCAGAATCTATCATTCCAATAATCAAGATTCATGTCAGATATCATTACTCCTTTGCTTTTTGATGCATGAAGGAATTTGTTATCACCAATATAAATTCCAGCATGACGCACGGTACGTGAGGTTTTATACAAAACCAAATCGCCAGGTTTAAGTTGGGTTTGGTTAATGCGTTTCCCAATTGATGACAAGAGTTTGGTAGATCTTGGGAGCTTAATACCGAAAAGTTTTTTATAGGTTAAATATACAAATCCAGAACAGTCTATACCGTTTTTACTAAGGCCTCCGTATTTATAAGTAACTCCTTTCCATTCTTGATAATGATTAAGCAGAGCTTGTTTTATTGAGGTTTGTTTGGGTTTAACTGTTATAGTATTTGTTTGGGTTGTCGAATTAGCTTTTTGTGTTGGTTCTGTTACAGGGGCTGGGCGGTGATTATCAGAGCTACAGCCAGATAATAAAATTAATGTTAAAAAAAGCAGTCCAATCTTTTTCATTGGTTTTGTCCATTTCCCAAATAATCTTTTAGAAATTAATTCATTAATTTGTACAAGGATGCGAATCAGTTCGTAGGAAGAATAATTCTAAAAGACTTAAGTGTATTTTATGAATTCACCTCTATGCAAGGATATTAGCGCTATAAATTAGAATACCTAAGCAGCAATATCCTTTAGTGGAGTAGGTTTTTGAATTCCATATCCTTGTGCAAAGTCTACACCAATTTCACGTAGTTTAGCTCCAATATCATCATTTTCCACAAATTCTGCAATTGTCTTTTTGCCCATGACATGTCCTATGTCATTGATTGACTTGACCATAGCTGAATCAATTGGGTCATCTATCATATCTTTTACAAAACTACCGTCAATTTTCAGGTAATCAACCGGGAAGTTTTTCAAATACTCAAATGATGCCATTCCGGTTCCAAAGTCATCTAACGCGAATTTGCATCCGTATTCTCTGAGAGATTGAATCAATTCTTTGGCGACATCCGTGTTGGCTACGGCCATGGTTTCGGTAACCTCAAAGCAGATTTTTTCGGGAGGAATATTATATTTTTCAAATTGCATCTCAATATGACTTAGTAGACCGCTATCACTAAGAGAGTTTCCTGAAAGATTAATTGAACACAGGCTTAATTCATCTAAATGATCGGGATGAGAATGTAACCATTCAAAGGTGTTCTTGATTACCCAATAGTCAATTTTAGTAATCATGTTGTAGCGTTCAGCTGCTCCAAGGAAAATGAATGGTGGAACAAGATTACCTTCCTCATCAGTTAAGCGTAAAAGAATCTCATAATGTTTTCCTGCGGCTTCATTACTGTTAAGAGGTGCTATTGTCTGGTAGTAGAGGATGAATCTGTCATTATCCAAAGCATCCTTAAGTTTAGAAACCCATTGCATTTCACCGTGGCGATTTGCCATTTCAATATCATCTTCACGGTAAAGATGGAGCTTATTTCTGCCTGAATCCTTAGCAACAAAACAAGCACTATCTGCCTTGCGAAGAACCTCAGATACGTTTTCTGTTTCATTATTGATAAGAACAATACCCATGCTCAGCGAGATGATGAAATTTTGACCTCGCCATGAAAAGCCTTGTTGTTCAATGATATTACGGATTCGATTGCAGGTTATTAAAGCCTGCTCAGCAGTGCAGCTATGTAGTAATATTCCGAACTCGTCTCCTCCAAGTCGGCCAACAATATCCCCGTTGGGCGTTTCTTCTTCTACAATAGGAGCAATCTCTCTTAATAATTGATCTCCCGCAATATGTCCGCAAGTATCATTTATGACCTTAAATAGATCTATATCAATATAAACCATGGCGTGTATGGCATTTTTCTTTTTTGCAGAATCTATTGAAATTTTTAGATAGCGTTCAAATTCTCTACGATTTACGAGACCTGTAAGCTCATCGTGCGATGACTGATAACTAATCTGGCGTGTCAGTTGTCTTGCTCCACTTATGTCGCGAAAAACCAGTACAGCTCCGGTGGGTTTGCCATCATTGTTAATTATTGGGGTAACCGAGTCTTCTATTGATATTTCTTCTCCAATCTTTGGTAATAAGATATGGTTTTGCAAGCCGATATTTTGTCCTAGATTTATGGCTTTGGTTATTGGAGATTCAACTTTTTCTTTAGTTAGTTCGCTTATTATTTGGTATATATTTGATACATGTGTTCCAAGTACTTCTTCAATTTTCCATCCGGTTAATTTTTCTGCTTTGGGGTTCATATGGTAAATATTGCCATTACAGTCAGTAATTATTACTGCATCATTTAAGGCATTAAGGGTTAGGAGATTTTTTTGTCTTTCTTCGTTTATTTCGTCTTCAGATTCTTTTATTGAAGTTATATCGGTTATTGAACCGCTTATATAAGGTGCTGACTTTTGATCGTGGACTTCTACAGAGATGGCTTTGGCTAAAACCCAAATATATCCGGCATCTAGGTGTTTTACTCTATGGATATGTTCAAATGAATCAATATTTCCCTTACTGATTTTATTTAACAGTTTTTCAAATTCATTTCTTTCATCACCAAAAATATTTTCAATCCATAGGCTTAAATCAGCCCTCGATTTTTTTTGTTCCGGTGTGATTTGTATACCCATTATTGCGTACCAACGGTGGGTGAATTGTGCTGTTTTGTTTGTAGGGTTATAGCTCCAGAAACCATCGTTAGATGTATAAGTGGAAAGTTGTAAAGCATGCTTTTGTGTTGAGATATCGGTAAATAGATATCCAAGCTGTTCGATTAAATCTACTGATTTATTAAGACCAGATTTAGTAGCTACTTTTTGGGCTGATTCATCTGTAGCTAACAGTTTATATAAATCGTTCAATCTTTTTTTAAATGTTGAACTAGCTATTATTATTGCAATAGTCGATGAGAGCATGACTGTAGCAAAAATAATCAGATATATAGCGATATTTGTTTCACTTATAAGATTCGTAGCGCTGTTATGTTCTGCTGCAACAGCCCATGTTGTAAATCCGATAATGGAAAGAATTATTGCTGACGTATAGCTTATTGATTTAATTATTTGTTTTAAAATTATTATGATCTTCATGACACACACACTTTAAACGGTAACGACCTTGTTACCTTCATGCTTCCTCAGTTCATTCTCTTATAAAATGTTTATGTTCGGTGTGATCTGTTTCCCTTTTATACCAATTGGTATATTTTTTGTGATCAAACTTAGAACTCTTTGGCAAAATATAGGATTTTTTGATGTTTAATACATTGGTATTTAAGTAAATGGACTATTATTTATAAATAGCTAAATGGCATTTAATTATCCAAATTTTATGGAAATATTGGTGAAAATAACTAGAACTTATATCGTACATATTTTTTTGTTTATTGCAGGACTGTTTGCCGGCAGTAATGTTAGTGCTCAGCAGCAGATTGTATTAACTGATAATGTTGATAGATATGAGATTGGTAAGCATGTTAAATATTTGGTTGATAAAAAACATGAATTAACAATTGAAGATATTCTGCAAAAAGAAAGTGAGTTTATTGAAAGCCATGATAGCGTTCCTAACTTTGGGTATACCGATGCATCTTATTGGATAAAGATAGATTATTCATATAAATCAGATCTTTTACTGGATAAGAAAAGGTATGCAATAGAGGTTTTTTATCCGCTTTTAGATGTTGTTGAGGTATATCAAAAGGATAGATTTGGAAAGTATCAGGTTTCCCGTAGAGGTGATAGCCAACCGTTTTATTATCGTTCTCCAGTGTATCGTAATCATATAATAAGGTTTGATGCAATTCCGAATGAATCTAATACTATTTATCTAAAACTTCAAACGCAAGGTTCAATGCGGATCTCATTGCGAATACTGAGTGATGATCATTTGCTAGAGCATATAGGATATGTAGAGCTGTTATATGGTATTGGATTTGGAACATTGATAATGATGGTCGTTTATAATCTTTTTTTGTTCTTTTCGTTACGAGAAAGTGCCTACCTTAACTATGTTTTCTATTCATTATCATTTTTGATATCTCAGCTCAGTTTGACCGGATATGCCTTTGAATTTTTGTGGCCATCAAATGTTTGGTTAGCTAATTATGCTGTGAGTATATGGGGGGCAATCTTTGTATTTATGTCTCTTTTGTTTACAAGGAGCTTGCTGCAAACAAATATTAATCTACCAAGAGTGGATAAGTTTTTAAAAATATTAACTGTATTGGCTGCAATAAACATAGTATTAAGTTTTATTATTGATTATGGGATTACCCTAAGGCTGCTTTCAATGTTAAGTGGTATTTTGGCTGCCGTATTAATAACAACAGGTATGGTGGGGATATATTACAAGATTAGGTCTGCTAAATATTATGTGACAGGGTGTGGTGTTTTATGGTGTGGAATTCTGGTTTATGTATTGATGGCAAAGGGAATTGTCCCTAATAATTTTTGGACTGAAAATGGGATATTGATTGCGGCAATAATTGAACTATTGATATTTTCTTTGGCTCTTGCAGATAGGATTAATTTTGAGCGTCAGGAAAGAGAGCGTATTCAAAAAGAGTCTTTGGAATACCTTCATGACTATGTGTCCGTTTTTGAAAATGCAGAGGAAGGACTTTTTAGACTTTCATTAAACGGTAAATTTACAAATATAAATAATTCATTAGTAAAAATATTAGGGTGTTCCAGTAAGGAAGAGATAATTAATTGTCCATATAATCCGTTACGTTATTATTTTACCAACTCAGATGCAGTGAAAAGATTTATAAGAATCTTAAGGCAAAACGATAAGGTGGTTGCATTTGAGGCTGAATATAATAAGTACGGACAGAAAGAAAAAGGCTGGATATCGTGTTCGACTAATCTTGTTCGCGATGAAGATAATATTCCTCTTTATTATGAAGGCTCTGTATTAGATATAACTGCAAAAAAAGAAAAAGATCTTACCGAAAAGAAAATGGAAGAGGTAAAGGCCAATGCCGAAGCCAAAGGGATATTCCTGGCAAATATGAGTCATGAAATCCGTACGCCAATGAATTCGGTATTAAGCTTTGTAGAATTAGCACAAAGACTTCCTGAGCAATCTGAAAAAATGAGGGATTATCTGAGCAAGATTAAACTCTCATCACAAAGTCTTCTAAGAATTATTAATGACATCCTTGACCTTTCGAAAATTGAATCCGGGAAATTAAAGCTTGAAAAGATCAATTTTGATATTTTGTCGGTAGCTACTAATTTACGAGAGTTGTTTACTGATCAGGCGGAAAAGAAAGGTCTTAAATTTGAAGTTAATGTAGCTGAAGATACCCCTAATAAATTAATTGGAGATCCGGTAAGGTTAAATCAGATATTAATTAATCTGGTTAGTAATGCGATTAAGTTTACTGATGCTGGATCGGTAGTTGTTGATATTTCACATAGTTTTACCTCCAACGAATATGTGAGTTTAAAATTTGAAGTAATTGACACCGGTGTTGGTATTAAGGAAGAGTTTCTTCCAAATATGTTTACCCCATTTAATCAGTTGGAAGATTCAGTTAGTAGAAAGTATGGAGGTACAGGTCTTGGTCTTTCTATTTGTTCTCATCTGGTTAGTTTGATGCGTGGAAAGATATTTGTTGAGAGTGAACAAGGAAAAGGTTCTTGTTTTACATTTACAGCTTCTTTTAAAAATAAAACATTACCAGTGACCAATCAAGATACCTTAGAGGTAGTAGAACAAAAACAAGATCGTGTGGATACAGATACTTCTATGATTCAAAGTGTATTGATTGTTGAAGATAATTTAATGAACCAGGAAGTGTTAAAAGAATTACTTTTAGACTTTAACGTAAGTATTTTTGTGGCAGGAAATGGTTTAGAGGCAGTTGATGCGGTCAAACAACAATCATTCAGCATAGTGTTAATGGATATTCAGATGCCAGTGATGAATGGCTATGAATCAGCACGAAAAATTCGCGAACTAGGGCATGAAATGCCAATTATTGCGATTACAGCTAATGCCTTAAAAGGGGTTAAAGATAAATGCTTGCAAGCTGGAATGAACGACTTTATGACCAAGCCGGTAGATGTTCCGGCATTTATGAATAAAATAACGTTTTGGTTGAATACTGACAGTGGCGAAGGAGCTAATATTGGTAGTATTGATTCAATAAAAGATCAGCTAAAAAAAGATGAAATAGAAGTTAAAGAGGCAATGACTCGTGCTGCAGAGGTAACATTACTTTCGAATACGGATCAAATAGAAGTTGATTTTTCCGATCCTGTTTTTTCCAAAACAACGGTAGCAATTCTTGATGAAAAGAAAGCCCTGGCTAATATGAATGGGAAGGTGGAATTGTTATTGAAATTACTTGCTGATTTTATAGATAAAGAACAGGATTCGTATAAAGAGATATCTAAACTACTTTCTTGTGATGATTTTGAACAAGCAAGAATGAGAGTACATAATATTAAAGGATTATCTGGTAGTTTTGGATGCGATTCATTGCATAAAATTTGCGTCATTATTCAAAATGAACTTGATAATAATAGAACCCAAAACTTACGGACATTGCTACGTAGATATAATGAACTGTTTCAACAGTTTATTGAATCGGCAAAAGTAATAATTCAAAAAGAACAAAGAAATACCGCAAAACAAAGTCAAAATTGCAAAATTGAAAATGAAAATAATGCCTTATTAAAAGTTTCTGAATATCTTGAAGAAAACAATCAACTTGCTCGTGATGTATTAGAATCAATAATCAAAACCAGTAAAGATCAACATAAGATCAAAACGATGAAGCAGGTGATTGAAGCGATCTCTAATTTTGATTTTAGTAGGGCTCGCGAATTATTTAAGCATATCTAATAATAATTTGTTGAGTTAGCGAAACGGCTAACCCAACAAAAATATTTATTTAGCATTTTCCTCTTTAGGAATATCAATAATATCTTCAAGCTGTTTATTAAATTTGGTAAATATGCTGTCATCAACAGTATACACCCAAGGAGTGATCTCTGTTTTATATTGCTGTGCCAGTTGTGCAGAGTCTGATGAATTTGCTGATTCCGGGACGATAAAATCAAAAGTAATTTGAGCGGTTTTGTTGTCCTTTTGCTTGGAGCAGATTACTACAATAGTCATTTCATCAAAAGTTTTGTAAATACGGCTGCTGAATATTTGATCTTTAATAATTCCACCTGCCCTTGGAGCAACATCAATTGGTTTTATTTCGTTGATTAAGCCTGCCAGATTATCAGCAAATCTTTGGTTTTTGGGGGCAGATGTATTATCGCTATAATTTACAACATAACCTTCCTTATTTGCAGGGCGGGTTGTTTCGTATTCAATGCCTTCACTAGGAACGTATTTAATGGATTTAATATTATCTACGGAGATGTCAATAATATCTCTATCGATCCATTCAATTGGGTTGCTTTTGATAATTAGTTTTGTTTGCGTCAACCATGATTGTTGATCATTGGTCTTACGTAGGTAGGTGCCTTTATTGATTTTATAGCGTCCGATAATTACATCTTCAAGCATTTTTTCTTTTGCGAATATAGTTACGCGGGAACCAGAGCCTTTTTCTTTGGTTACCTCTTCAACACCAAGTTGAATATAGTTTTTTTCCTTCTTGGTTTTGGCTTCAAACAGTTTTGCCTCTGCCAGTTCGGTTAACATCTCTCTTAGTGCCTGAAAATTGGCCTTGTACCCTGATTTTTCAGTTACTACCCATTTATCACCAGATTTGGTAAAGGTTATTGATTCGTTACCAGAGTGTTGAACTATAACCTTGTCTACCTGATTTAAGTTTGATTTTAATTTCGGTAGGAATAATTGCCCTGTTTCCAGGCTGGTTTCCGGTTGATTTTTGGAGCTTGTCAACAGTGCTATAGCGATGCAGATTATTGCTACTATGCATATGATTATCAGATTTTTTCGGTTCATATATTAACCTCTATATTTTTTATAGCGTCTGTTGGAACGGATCAGTGCCACAATAATTCCAAAAGTAGCAACCAAGGCTGGTACTAATAGAATTGTAATCCATCTTAACAAAGTCCCTAAATTTTCAATATCTTTATCCAGTTGATGCCGGACTACACGAAGCTCTTTTCTGGTTTCAGCTCTTTCTTCACGATATTGTTTAATTGCCTGTTCCTGCTCAGGGGTAAACAGCATTGAAGATGATTGGTCTCGTGTTGCCTGCAGTTCTTCGATTTTTTTCTTAGCTGCATCAAGTTTATTAACTAATTCTTGTTCTTTCTGCCTGAATCTTTCTTCAGCCTTAAAGCGCAGCTCTTGTACCAGGTCAAATGGGCGTGCATAAGTACCTCGGCTGCGGATGCTTATAAGATCACTGCTGCCGGAAAGTTGTTCAACGGCATTGATTACAAAGCTGGCATTATGAGCAATAGGGATAAACTGGGTTTCGCCAAACATTTGTTGCATTCTTGCCCACATACGATCATGAAGCATATCACTATCGCCAACTACTATTACATTGATCGGTTTTAGCGACTTAGTAATATGTTCAGGTGTGCTTTCATGATTATTTATCGGTTTGTCAAAAGCCGACACGGCATTGCCTGATATACGATATGCAGCAACATATTGTTTATCTGAAGGTTTAAATGCATCTAAAAGTTGAGCTGGATCTACAGTAAATTTTACTTGCTGTGTTGGCAGCATGCCGCTAGCTGTGCTACTGGTAATTAGTGGAGTCAAGGTTGTGGTTGCATCTTTGATTGGTGAAAGCACAGCACAGTGAGCCATGTTTATATTATTTAGTTCTCTGGTGATAACTTCTTCGCTATTTAGCGCTTCACCCTCAAACCCAAGAACCGTTATGTGTGCTTTAGGACGGTTTTGATAGCTAACAGAAACAGGTAGGGCATAGGTTTTATCTGCAAGTACCATTTCCTTTTCTTGTTTTATACCCCAAGTAGTCATAAGCTTTTCAAGAGTTGAACTTTTGTCACTTAATCTATCCTGCATCTGATTGCCTGCTACTGCAACTTCAACATCGGAATGGGCATCAACGAATAGCAGTACACGCCCGCCTTTTAATACGAACTGGTCGATCGCGTATTGTGATTCTTCCGACATGTTTTTAGGATGGACAATCATTAAAGTATCAATGTCGTCGTCTATTTCAGTAAATCCGCTATCAATTAAACGAATTTCAAATAGTTGCTGTAATAGTTGATAAACTCCCCAACTGTCAACGTTTTTGCCAGTTCTGGGGTCAATGCGGCCTTGTATCGGTAGTGAAGATATTAAACCGACTACAGGCTTTTCTGGGTGTGCAAGGGTATATATTAGTTTGCTTAGCTCATATTCTAAGAAGCGTTCATTTTCTGGTTGTAAAAAGCTAATAGTTTCAAGATCGTCAATAGAATTAGTTGCAGCAATTCCAAGATAAATGTTGGTTTCCTGAGTCAATGGTATTGCCTGTAGACCAAATTCGGCAGCTTTGTCTTCCTCTTCTGAATAAGGTTCTGGGTCAATTACTTTCAGGTTAATCTTTCCATTGGCATAAAGTTCATATTCTTCAAGTATCTCCTGTACTCGTTTTGCATAGTTACGGATATGAGGAATATCTTTAGTTAGTTTTTGTGAATAATAAAAGTAGATGTTAATTGGCTCGTCAATCTGTTTCAGGATGGATTTGGTTCCTGATGACATCGTGTATAACTTATTTTCGGTTAGATCAGCCTTAACACCGGTAACGCTTAAGTTTACGGTAAGGATAAAAGCCAAGTACAGGATGGCAATAACTAATAATGCAGTTCCAGATAATAGTTTCTTATTCATAACGTTCCCCTATGATGCCTTTTTAGAATCGATGATAATCGCGCTGGCATAAAGCCAAATGATGATCATGGAAACGAAATAGATAATATCGCGCAGATCGATTACCCCTTTGGACATAGAATCAAAGTGGGCTAGAAAGCTTAATGATGAAATAGCATCAACTAATAATTCAGGTGCCCAGCCGGAGAAGGCATCTAATACCATTGGATAACCAGCAAGCAGTAAAAGAAAGTTGATTGCAAAGGCTATAATGAAGGCGATTACTTGATTTTTAGTAGCAGCAGAAATGCATGATCCCACGGCAATTAAACCTCCTGCTGAAAGGATACTGCCAAAATAACCGCAGATAATAACTCCATTATCTGGATTCCCTAGAATATTAACGATAATCCAGATAGGAAATGTCAGGATGATTGCTACAGTGGTGAAGGCCCATGCTGCAAGAAATTTCCCTAAAACTGCCTGTTGCATGGAAATTGGTAAAGTCAGTAGAAGTTCAATGGTGCCGGTTTTGCGCTCTTCCGACCACAGGCGCATGGTTATAGCTGGTATAAGCAGTAAAAATAGCCAAGGCAAATAAGCAAATAGAGCTTGTAAACTCGCTACTTCATTCTCATAAAACTGCCCAAAATAAAAGGTGCATACACCCGTTAAAACGAGAAATATAAAAATGAATACGTAGGCTACCGGTGTGGTGAAGTAGCTTTTAAATTCGCGCGAAAAAATAATCGAAGTCATATTCATAGTTCTTCTCCTTTATCTGCGGTTTCAGTTTCTGCCACTTTAGGAGTTTTGTTATTATTTAATTCTTCTGAATCAAGATCCCCTGCGGTAACAGAACGGAAAAAGTTATCAAAACGTCCGCGTTCCAAGTGAATCTCTTTAACATCCCAGTTTTCATATTCGATTAATGCTGAAACCTTTTTGAATAGGTCAATTCCTTTGTATTTGTCAGCAGGAAAAGCTGTAAAACGCTCGGTAATATCATCAAATTCAACTGTGCCAATCCCGTCAATTTGTTCAAGCTTGTCGATAACTTTACTGCAGTCAGCATCTTCTGCAAAACTTATGGTGACTGAACCAAAGTATTGTGATCTTTCTTCAAGTTCGTGAGGCTTTCCAAAAGCAACAATTGAACCTTTGTCAATAATGATAGCTCTGGAACAAACAGCACTAACTTCTTCTAATATATGAGTAGAAACGATAATTGTTTTATCGTGAGCCATTGTTTTAATAAGTTTACGTACTTCATGCTTCTGGTTTGGATCAAGACCATCAGTTGGCTCGTCCAGAATCAAAATCTTTGGGTCGTGTAGAATTGCCTGTGCTAGACCTACACGGCGTTTATAACCTTTAGAAAGAGTATCTATCGGTTTGAATAATACATCCTGAATATGCGTTTGTTTAATTACAGCATTGATTCTTTCTTGGACTTTTTCTCCTGTTAACCCTCGCACTTTAGCAATGAATTTTAAAAATTCTTCAGGAGTCATATCTCCATATGCCGGAGCGCCTTCTGGTAGGTAACCAATGATCGATTTTGCCTGAACCGGGGCTTCGATAATGTCGTAATCACCAATAGTAATCTGACCATCGTTTGGGGTAAGAAAGCCGGTTATCATCTTCATAGTGGTTGATTTACCTGCTCCATTTGGTCCTAGGAAGCCAAGAATCTCTCCAGATTCAACTGTAAATGACAGGTTATTTACAGCAGTAAAATTGCCAAACATTTTGGTAACATTTTTCAAACTAATCATCTGTTAGTCCTATGTCTGTTTATTCGAATTCGCCCCTATTGATAAGGCACATAACATTAAGTGTCAAGGGGTATAAGAGGGATGATGAAAAAAAGATTTTTTTATGGAATTTTTACAGTTTTGTATGGTCCATTACTTCTTCACAATTTTTCCTGTTGTGGTTATTTCAAGGCCACATATACCAGAAGCTATTTGAGTGCATCCCTTGCTTTTCATAAGCGTAGCGATAATAACATTATATGCAGATTAGATTAATAGCTATTGCCGATATATTTTTATCTTGCTGAAAAATAAGGTTATCTTTTTAAAAAGGCAGGTTTTGAAGTGGTGTGGTTAACGTTAATATTATATTGGAGAATTAAAAAGTAATATAAAACATATGGATAAGATATTTTTATACATTAGATATTAAAAAAAATATATAACTACTTGGTCGGTAAAGTATACATGTTGAAATTGATTATTATCCACAGAACCTGTGGATAACTTTGTGGACAAAGAACAAATAACTAGAAAAAAGGTAATAAAAACGTGAACCAAATCAAATTGGTTAAAAAGTAACCATAAAATAAATACCAATAAAAACAATGAGATATGTGGCGGCTATTGATATTGTTACATTTTTTTTAAACTGGTTCACGTTTTTACCTGCGTTGTTAACAACTTATGTGTATCCGCACAAAAATGATGAATTAAAAACACATTTATCAAGTGAACTAAATAGTAAAAATTAGCTTATCTAAGCTACATTTAATTTGAAATAGGGTATTACTATTGATTTTTACCGTATAACCCCTGTTTGTTTAGTCTGTTTTCGTTTATTATTTGCAAACAAGTTGTTCCATATGTTTTTTAATGGAAACCAAATTCAACAGGGAGAATGGGCATGCTTAACAATTTATACAAGTTGTTATTTTCAGCTTTTTTAACAGTTTTTTCTTTAGTCTTATTTTTGAGTTCTCATACTTTAAGGGCACAGCCGTCGTCAGCATTGACGCAGGCGAATAAATTTATGCCAATGCGAACCATACCTTCAACAGATGCTGTGAAAGAGGTGGGAGGTATTCAATATGGTAAACATGTTGATATCAAACTAAAAGATGGCACAACAGTTAGGTGTTTTCCTGCTGCAACTAAAAATCCTGAAAAATTATCAAAAAATTGGTATTACCTGCCTACTAATCCTCGTATATCTCAAGATAAAGATGGAACTCCGAAGTTTTCTATGGTTCGATTTGTAACCGATAAAACCAAAGAGCAAGGAGGGGTTGAAGGCGCGATATTACACTTTATGGTTGAATATGGGCTTACTAATAAACAAAAGAAAGAAACAGAAAAGCTTCTTAAAAAAGAAATGAAGGGAGCAAAACTTAAAGGTGCAGTTCCTCTTGAGCAGGGTGCTGAAGGTAGTTCGTTTCAGGTGGTTTCAGCAACTTTAAACGATAAAGGTTTTAGTTCAACTCTGATTACCAGTGGTAAAGCTCCAGTAATGGAAGGCCAGAAGGTGGCAGTTGCTGCCAGACTTGATCAATACGGTGCTACCTTACTTGCAAAGAGTATGGAAAATCCAACTACTGATATTTCTGTAGTATTTGATCTGCAATACGTTGTTAAACTACCTGCATATGATGTAAACGTGACTATCAATTATGATCAGTTTCATGTGATTTCCTCAGAATCAGAGCAGACTCGTGATAAGACTTCCAAGAAAAGTAGTTACTGGACTCCAAAAATTTGGAATATCTTCCATCGTACTACCAAAAAGACATCTTCATTAACTGAAACTGAAAAAACCGAAATTGTAGATTTCTTGCAGGAAACAGGTGTAGTTAAATTTGATTATATTCAGCATGTACCTGATGCTGATAAAGAGATTGTTGAGAGTGGATTGCACAAGTTAGTAATGGAATCATTTTTCGATATGCAAGAACGCTTAGGAACACCTCCGGAAGATGAAGGTGATGAAGAGCTAAGTGAAGAAGAAAAGAAACGTCAGGAAGAGCGTGCAAAAGCTGCAGCTAAAGTGAATCATTACAAATATACTCAGGCAAAACAAAAGACCATTACCAGAAAATCTAAGCAGGTATTGTCATTGAAAAAGGTTATTGCCAGATATGAGCCGCATCAGATGGTTGGTAATATTGGTACCTGGTATAACAAATATAAAAATAATCCAAAGCTGTTTAGTGAAGTTAATCTTGATGACCCATTTTTTCAAAGAAGAGAAGTTCGTTTTGTCATAGATAATGAGGCCTATGATATTTTTAGTGAAATGGTTAACTATGCAACTGTGAAAATTAGGGTTAATCGTAAAGGGCAAAGGCCATTTTTGGATGAAGTAACCATTGATAAAAAGTATTTAGAGAATAGTGGGCAAACTGCAATGCTTTCTTATGCGAGAATGGGAGATGATGCGCAGAATTTCGAATATGCTTCACAGTGGAGTCTGCGTGGAGGCCATATTTATCCGAAGACACCAAAGTGGAAAAAAGGGGAACTGATGGCAGTTACCCTTGCGGCCCCTGTAGAGCCACAAACCATAGAAGCTGAAGCAGATCTGGATGAATTAGAAGAGCTTGGTATTGCCAGAGCAACTATAGAATTGCGCTATAAAAGATTTGGTAAGGAGTATGAAGATACAAAGGGATTCGCTTTATCTCCAGGAGTTGGTGAGCCAATTGTATCCAAAACCATATATAACGATAGCGACAACGATACGATAGAGTATCGGGTTATTTATCATCATAAAAAGGCTGGAAAGGTAAAAGATGTTAAGTGGAGAGCGATTGATGGTGGGTATATTTATTGTGCTCCAAGTGAAGTGATTGTTAATAAGATTACAGATCTAATTGAGAAATTAACTGATTAATAGTTAGTTATTTCTTCTTAATTATACCGATACAGGTTGTTTTTATTTATTGCCCGGCTTGTCCGGGCAATTTATTTTGAATTTTGATATTTGAAACTGCGAATATTTGCTATCTATATACTATAATTTAGATGATCTCATAACTTAATTTTTACGGCGCTATTATGCAAAGAAAGTTGATGATTTTTGCTGCAATTGGGGCTTTTGTGGCTTCTTCTGCTATTGCTCAGGAAATAAATTCTACTGCACAAGAGAATTTTGCTGTTGCTAATGAAAATATAGAGTCTCGTAAGACTATCGTATTTAACATGACTTACGATGGTTATCCTCCATATATGATTTGCAATAAAGATAGAGAGATTTCTTGTGGCATTATGTATGATGTTTTTACCACTATAATGAGTAGATTAGGGTTTTCTGTAGAAACAATCCATGTTCCTAAAAAAAGAGAGAATGATTTTTTCTTGTCTGGTAAGTTAGATGCTCATGCAATGGCAAAAGAATGGGTTAAAAATCCGGAAGATTATGTGTTTAGTGATCCAATTCTAAAGATACGCAATTTAATATTTTCTAACGTAAAACATCCAGTCGAATTTTCTAAAATTGAAGATTTATTTAATAAGAAAGCAATTACTAATTTGGGTTTTATTTATCCACCATTAACTCCTTTTTTTAATAATGGATCTATAAATAGAGTTGATGCAATTGGTGAAAAATCTATGCTGAAAATGCTTTTATATGAAAGAGGTGATTTTGCAATAGTTAATGAGCATGTTGGTATGTGGTTGATTAAAGAAAATAAATGGCAAAATAAGTTTAAGATCTCTGGTTTGGATATAACAAACTATGATTATAGGATAATGTTTGCTAAGAAATTTGAAAGAATAATTCCTCAATTCAATAAAGAGTTAGAAGAAATGAGGGAATCTGGAGATCTTGATAAAATTATTTCTGGATACATAGGACTTTAAATTACCAAATGAAGTGTTGTATTTTTACAAATATATTTAATGGATAATTAGATAATTAAGGGTTATTTTAATTATTTGTTTTTAAAGTGAAATTTTGTTCACAGTATGGGGTAAAAATCTAGATATTTCCTTGACTTTATAGCCAATAAAAACTTTATTTATATTATGGATAATATTATTAATTCTATTGGAATGGAGGGGAAAATGGCTACTAGAGTTTTTAAAAAAGAATTGCTGTTAGTTGCATTATTATCCATTTGTTGTTTTGCATGCGAGAAAATTCCGGAATCAAGTAAGCAAGAAGATTTGGTAGTCAAGTCTGAAGTGGCTGTAGAGCCAGAAAAAACAAAAGACTTTCAGGAATATATTATGTGGAATGAAATTGACTTTGCCCCACATTTTATTCTTGATGGGCCATATAAAGGTATGGGGTTTGGTGATAAAGTATTACCAATTTTAATCGAATCTCTTCCTGAATACAGTCATGGCAGATTTACTGCTAATACAGCTCAATCTTTAGAAAGAGCGAAAAGGCATGAGAATATTTGCTTAATCAATTTTATCCAGACTGCAGAAAGAGAACAGTATTTCTACTATTCAAAACCTTATATCTTTATATTGCCAAATGGAGTGATAGTCAGAGAAGAGGATAAATTTAAGTTTGATGATTACCTAAATGATCAAGGAGAAATATCTTTAGCGACATTAATAAAAAATCATGATCTTAAGTTTGGTATTTCCGGAAAGTCAGCATATGGCAAAGGTATAGATGCAATTATTTCTGAAAATAGAGGTAAACCTCATGTTGTTGAGAGATTAGGGAAAAATTTAACCGAAGGCTTATTGCAAATGCTAGATCGAAAACGGATAGATTATATGCTGACCTATCCAGATATGCGTAGTTTTCTAATAAAAAAATTAAATATTAAGTCAAAATTAAGGTATATCTCTATTGCAGAAATGCCAGAGAATTATTTATTGCAGGCACATGTCGCCTGTACAAAAAATAACTTAGGTGCAGATATAATTAAAAAAATTGATGAAATGATAGAAGAAACTGACCTAATAGATAAAACAGCAGAATATTATAGCTATTGGCTGGATGAAAATGATAAGGCCATATTTTATCAACTATTTAATAAGGTTGTGAAAGGTCAGATTAAATGAAAAAGCAGTTAATCTTTATATTATTTACCTTATCAAGTAGTTTAGTTTTTGCTTCGGATTATGCGAAATCAGATAATCAGCAGTCTAAGAACAAACCGGATTTGAAAGAAATTAGCTGGTATAAGCATGATTTTCCTCCATATTTTATAATTAATGATCCTGAAAAAGGCCAAGGTATTTTAGATCTTTTTTATCCTTATCTTGTCGAAAGTCTTCCAAATTATACCCATAGTTTTTTTATAACTAATAACTCAGGTTTTTTTAAAAGGGTGGAGTCTGGACATAATGTTTGTGCATTTAGTGTGATGAAAACCGAAGATCGTGCAAAGGAGTTATATTTTTCTGAACCATATGTTTATGTTTTGCAAAATGCATTGTTCATTAGAATTGAAGATGCAGATAGATTTTTGAATTACACTGATAGTAACGGAAAGATCTTATTCTCTGAGGTTATTGAAGATCAATCGCTTATTCTAGGTGCGAAACAAGGTGTTTCTTATGGGAAAGAATTTGACAGAATAATTCGTGAACATATCAATAATAAAAATGTTGTTATAAGAAAAGGTAAAGATTTGAGTGAAGGACTACTTAAAATGCTCCAACTCAAGCGAATCGATTATATGATTGCCTATGACGAATCATTTAAATATTTGCTTAAAAAACTGAATATGGAATCTGAATATCTATATATACCAATTGCAGAGATGTCTGATAAGAACCTGAATATGGTTGGTATTTCATGTACTAAAAATGATTGGGGAAGAATAATAGTTGAAGAGTTTAATAAAGTAATTATAACTAATGAATTGCATCTTAAATCTAAACAACTATATATGGACTGGTTAAGTGAGAATGCAAAACGAGAATACGTAAGAATATTGAGTAAAAATTATGGCGATACAAACTAATAGTATATTTAGTAATTTTTTCTTTAAGGACTATGTCGTAAGAAAGTTAGTTTTATTATTAATTACTATTAGCTTTGTAATAACAATAATTTTCTCATTAATTCAGCTTACTTTTGACTACAAGGCTGATATCAAAAAAATTGAAGATGCATTTGCGCAAATAGAAAGTAGTAGTATTGTCCCATTAACTAATAATATATGGTTTGTTAATGAAGAGCAGACCCGGTTGCAGCTTGATAGTTTTTTGCAGTTTCCGTTTATTGAAATGGCAATGGTGGTAGAAGAATCTGGAGGAATTACAACTTCTGGCGTAACTAAATCAAAAGATTTTATAAGTCATGAATTCAAACTGGTTAAAGAGAATGTAAATCTTGGAAGTCTTATTGTTGTTGCTGGGATTGATGAAATATATGACAAAATGGTAAATAAGTTTTTTGTAAATTTTTTAGATTATGCAATAAAAATTTTTATTGTTTGTGGTCTGAGTATTTATTTTCTAAATAGATTGATAATTAGACATATTGCCAGCATTTCACAATACCTTAGTAGTATTAATATGGAAGAATTGGATTCAAATGAGTTAAAGCTAGATCGAAAAAGAACAGGAAATAGGAAACATGATTCTCTTGAGCAACTTGAGTTTTCCATAAATTCTATGCGAGATAGGTTGTGTGATTCATATAGAAAGTTAGATAGCTTTAAAACGGAACTTGAACATAAGGTTGAAGAAAGAACTATAGAGCTAAAAGAGGCAAAGGATGAAGCCGAAGCAGCTAATAAAGCTAAAAGTCACTTTCTTGCAAATATGTCGCATGAAATTCGAACACCAATGAATGCGATATTAGGCTTTTCAGAAATAATTCAGGAAAAAATATCAGACGAAAAATTGCTGCATTATGTAGATTCAATTAGTTCAAGTGGAAAATCGCTTCTAAGTCTTATCAACGACATTCTTGATTTATCAAAGGTTGAATCAGGAAAGATGGCTCTGGAATATTCTGCATCATCTTTAAGAGATTTATTTGCTGAAATTAAAACGATTTTTGGGCAGAAGATGGTAGAAAAAGGATTAGAATTTTCTATCTATATTCCTGATGATTTCCCTAAGGTAATACTTATTGATGAAACCAGAGTTCGTCAGGTTATTATCAACTTAATAGGAAACGCCATTAAATTTACTGAGACTGGTAATATTCAATTATATGTTACCTATAATGATACAATTCAGGGTGGTAAAAGTGTCATAGATTTTTCAATTAGTGTTAAAGATAGTGGAATGGGAATTCCCAAAGAAGATCAGATATCAATATTTAGCGCCTTTTCACAAATTGATGGACAAAAGTATTCTAAGTTTGGAGGGACAGGATTAGGATTGGCAATTTCAGCTAAGTTAATGAGAATAATGGGGGGAGATATTACATTAGAAAGTGAACAAGGAGTCGGTTCAACATTCAATCTGAATTTTCATGCCATTGAAATTGCAGCTGCAGATTATACAGATTTGAATAGTGATATATGTACGGAGATATCAAAGATAATATTTGAAAAAGCTAAAATCATAGTTGCGGATGATATTGATTATAATCGTGAATTAATCAGGGGATTTTTGGAAAAATATAGTTTTGAGTTTTTCGAAGCTCGTAGTGGTGAAGAAGTACTAAAAATCTTAGAAGACGAAAATCCTGATATTATTTTGATGGATATTAGAATGCCTGGTATGAGTGGTTATGAAGCGGCAACAATAATTAGGGGTGATAATAAATATCAAAAAATTCCAATAATAGCTGTAACCGCATCGGTTATGAAAGAAGACATTGAAAATTTAGAACAACACTTTGACGCATACTTGAAAAAACCAATAAGTAAGGCATTCTTAACCAAAACATTAGCACAATTTTTGCCGCACACCGTTGAAGAAAATGAAAATGGAACCGAAAAAACTGATCGAGAAAAAGTTGAAGACAATATCGAATCTTTGTCGGATTTTCCTGATTTGGTTAGGCTTGTGCTTGAAAAAACTGATGATATCGACGAGCTATTAGAAGAGATAGCAATTGATAAGGTTGAGGTATTAGCAAAAGATATAGAGATAATTGGTACGGATAATAGCTGCGAACCGTTAATAAATTGGGCTAATAAATTAAATAATGCGGCTTATAAATTTGATATAGAGAGCATTCAAGGGTTGTTAACTGACATGCAGCGTCAGTTAGAGAAACCTAAGGGGTAGTTATGGAAGGTCAAGAAGTATCTCAGCAGCGGATTCTTGTAGTAGATGATACTGCAAAAAATATTCAGGTAATCGGAACTATATTACGTGAACAAGAATATTTAATAAGCATTGCCAGTAGCGGGAAAATGGCTCTTGATGCGATTAATAAATCAAAACCTGACCTGATATTGCTTGATATAATGATGCCCGAGATGGATGGGTATGAAGTTTGTAAAAAGATAAAATCGAATCCCGATACAAGTGATATACCAATAATATTTTTGAGTGCCATAACTGAAACGTTAGATAAGGTTAAGGCCTTCAAATTAGGGGCAGTTGATTACATAACAAAACCAATTGAGTCTAAGGAATTATTGGCTAGAGTAAATGCCCATTTAAAGATAGATTCATTACAAAAAGAGCTAAGGTACGTTAATAAGAATTTGGAACAACTGGTAAATATGCGAACCAAGGAGTTACAGCAAACTCAGTCATATCTTGCAAATGTTATTGATTCTATGCCATCAAGCATTATTGGACTTGAACTAAATGGGGGCATAATAAATTTAAACCAGGAGGCTAACCGGATAGCATCGTTATTATCAGGTGATGTTATTCGTAAAAATGTACGAGAAATTTTTCCAGACTACATAAATTATTTTGATGAAATCTTTGCTTCATTGAAAGAGGGGGCGATTTATTCAAATGATAAAGTATTAATCAAAAAAGATGGAACGGAAAAATTCGTAAATATTAAGTCTTATCCTTTGTTTGTAGATGACGAGATAGTTGGAGGGGTGTTAAGAATAGATGATGTAACTGAAGCCATAAAACTTGAGAGAATCAAGACTAAATATGAAAGAGAAAAAATGACTGCATTAGGAGATATTGTAATTGGAGTAGCTCACGAAATAAATACCCCGGTTGGAGCTGCAATAACATCTGTATCTGCATTGAATGAAAAAACACAGCAACTGCAGACATTATTTACAAATAATCAAATGAAGCAAAGAGATTTTGAAACATATTTAACAACTGCTAATGGTTTTGGAGATATAATTCTTAAAAATATTAACAGAACTGCAGAAATAATTTCACAGTTTAAGGAAATTGCAGTTGATTATGATAAAGATGAAATTTCGTGTTTTTATGTTAAGGAAAGAGTTGGGTTATTGCTTGAAACGATGGCTTCAGAAATAAAGTCTAAAAATTGTAATGTTGATATAAACTGCCCTGAAAAACTTGAAGTTACGCTTAATTTAAAATCTTTTGACCAAATAATTGGCAATTTAATTTCAAACTCGTTACTTCATGGATTTGATGGTAAAAAAGATGGAGTTATTCACATTGATATAGGATTGCAGCGAGATTCATTGCTTATAACATATAGTGATAATGGCAAGGGGATTCCAGCAGAAAAACAAAAGAAAATATTTACGCCATTTTTTACCACAAAGCGTGGGACTGAATGTATAGGTTTAGGATTGGCAATTATATACAATCTTATTACTATAAAAATGAGGGGCAAAATATCTTATATAAACAAAGAAAATCAAGGTATTACCTATAAAATAGAATTGCCTCAGGTTGATTGATTTATTCAAGTGACTAAAATCTAAAACTAGACCTTGCTGATATATTTGGTACATAATCAAAAGCATTGTTATAAAGTTTTGAGGCATGTTTAATGTGTGAAATTATATTTGACCTTACTAGGTGCAATAAAGATGGGGTATGCGCTGCTGTTTGTCCTCAGAGAATAATAAATATAGATAAAGAGAGCAAATTTCCAATATTCGACGAATCAAAAAAAGATAGTTGCATTGAATGTGGTCATTGTTTAAGTTTTTGTTCTAGGGGTGCCCTAACTTTAAATGGAGTTGCTCCAGAGCAGTGTTCGAAAATTACAGAAGAAAATACTCCAAGTAAAGAGATGGTTGTTCAGTTACTGCAATCTCGTCGTTCTATTCGAAAGTTTAAAGATAAACCAATAGAGCAAAACGTACTAAAGGAGCTGATGGATACCGTTAATTATGCACCAACTGGCAGGAATGAACAGGAAATCTCCTGGAGAATTGTAAATGATAAAGAAAAAGTACGAGAGTTGGCTGGTTGTGTTGTGGAATGGTTGAGAAAGGTAGTTCAGATAGATAAAGACTTTGCAGGATATTATCAAGGCTTAATCAATGCTTGGGAAAAAGGTTATGATAACCTATTGCGTGATGCACCTGCTTTAGTAGTTGCTGTAGCGCCAAAAGATGCTCAAATAGGGGTAGAGGATGGGGCAACAGCCATTTCTTATTTAGAACTTGCTGCGCCATCTTTTGGATTAGGGACATGTTGGGCTGGTTATTTCTATTTTGCCAGTAATTCCAGTCGCGAGATTAAAAAGCTTTTATCAATATCCCAAGAAGAAAAATGTGTTGGTGCAGCAATGATAGGATATCCTAAGTTTAAGAATTGTCGAATTCCAAAACGCAAACCAATCAATATACAGTGGATATAATGTTTACTCATGAATAATATACAAAACTACCTAAAAAAGATTGGCTATGATAAGCAACCAAAAGTTGATTTAGATACTCTTGCCGAAATTCATCGGTGTCATGCCTTTAATATACCGTTTGAAAATTTTGATGTTTTTTTAAACGATGGCGTAGATATTCAAAAATCAATTGTGCTCGATAAAATTGTTGATAATAAGCGAGGTGGATATTGTTATGAGCTAAACGGTAGCTTGTATGACTTGCTTGCTGCAATAGGTTTTAAAGTTAAGTATTTAGTTTCACGTCCTATGTTGGGGTATGAGGCAATCAGGCCTAAAACTCATATGATGTTAATGATTGATTTGGATGGAGAACAATATTTAGCAGACGTAGGCTTTACCAGTTTAAATATCATTGAGCCGATACCAATAAAACCAAATATTGAGCATGAACAGTTCGGTTTTCATTTTAGGATAATTGAAGATAATGAGCGCGGATTTATTTTTCAATCTAAATCTGAAGGAAAATGGGAATCGTGTTATTCATTTGATCTAAGCGAAAATCAATACATTGATTATAAATTAGCTAATTTCTTTAATTCGCATTCACCTGAGTCTATTTGTACTAACATTATTATTGTCGGTAAATATTTTGAAAATGGGCGCATCAGGCTAATTAATAATAACTTAGAGATTAGATTAAATGATAGAAACGAGGATGTTAAAGTTGGTGATAAGGGACATCTATCTTTATTGTTAGATAAATACTTTGGTATTGTTTTGGATTTTGATCAATTAAATAAGATATATAATAAAATGGAGTATTTTGCTTCAAAGTAAGTGAGTTATTAATAATTTTTAGCTGTTATCAGATTTATCTTCAACCTCATATGGGTGAAATACTTTATCTAGAGATATTCTTCCCGGACCTATTAACATAAGCCCCAAAAAGACAATGGCCATCTTTAAAGGGTGTGAATATACCTTAAAAGGGTCTCCAAGCCCAAGATGCATGAATGTTGCTACAACCATCGTACAACACATTAAAAAGCTAGCCTGTCGCATCATAAGACCAATGATTAGGAATAGCCCACCGATAAACTCCGAAGTGGCAGCCATAAAGCCGAAAAAGGTAAAGAACTGTTCTATTCCAACATGCGATATGGCCTTGCCAATTTGCATCCATGTATCAGGACCACCTGCAAGTTTAGGAAAGCCATGCACCATAAAGGTGGCACCAACTCCAACTCTTATGGTTAAAATCCCTATGTCGTGGTGTAATTTTGATGCAAACATTATTTAACTTTATTAAAAGGTGATAAGAATAAATATAGCCTTTATGGTCCACTTAGCAATATCAGACAAAGGCAATAATACGTACACTTTTAATATTTGTGAACATTATTTGGTGAATTAATAGACTTGGATAAATATAAACTATTCTTAGCAGCTTATATCACTGAATTAGGGATGCTGGCATAAATTGCTATTCCACTATTATCACGTAAATTTTCTGCATAGATATGTCCGTTATGATATATACATATCAAGTGCGCAATATATAGCCCGAGACCCAGATTGTTTTTTTGTGCAGATTTTGGCCTTAAAGAAATCATTGGTGAAAATATCTGTTTTATCTCATTATCAGGGATAACCTTACCCTTATTTGAAACAGCAATAGTTGCGACACCACTTGTTTGGATTAATGAAACAGTAATTGGAGTATTGGCCTCATGGAAATCCACTGCATTTGCCAGTAATTTATCCAGCATTTGTGCAATAAGATCCTTATTGCCGATTATCTTAACAGGTGTTTGGGGAACCTGGATGCTTAGATCAATATCTGCAAAACAAGATTGAAATCCCTGGCAATATGAGTTGATTATGTCAGTCAGATCTATTGGTTCACTAGATGTTGAGTCTAGAGATTGCTCCAGTCTTGTAGCTTCGCTCATGGCAGATAGGATATGCCTTAGTCGGTTAATCCCATCTACTGCGCGTTTATGATAAACCAAAAGGTCTTCAGGAATATCACATAGAGACATATTGTCTAAAGATGAACTTACTATAGCGAGGGGCGTTTTAAGCTCATGGGAGAGCCTTCCTGCCATATTTTCAAGGTAGTCATTATATTGTGATACCCGTTTAATCATGCTGTGAAAGCTATCGGTAAGATCAGATATCTCATCTTTGGTATCGTTAGTTTGGGGGATAATACCAATGATTCTGCCATCGGAAGAGATTGAGCTCTGAGTATAGTTTCTTAGGCGGATGATTTTGCGAGAAATGTGTGTCGTGAGATAGAGTAAAAAAGCCAGGGTAAGAATAAATGCGATGATTGATATATCAATGATATTTTCCATGGCTTTATTGTGCAATAAAAGTATTTTATTGCTGTTTTTTTCAACGGTAACTGCTCCTATTACCTGATTATCTGCAAATACAGGGTGTGCTGCGGACATAATTACAGCGCGATCATCAGGGGTGGCATATCGGTGTTGATATGGGGTACCTTCTAGTGCTTTCAAATTACTGATATTTTCCAGTTTAATACTTCCGTATTTGGTGTCGGTGAAATTTAAAGTTGGTTGCTTAAGTATCAGTCTGTAAATAGCCTTACGAATAGTTGTCATAAAGGATTCGTCTTCACGAACTATTTCTTCTTTTATGCTACCGGTGCTGGCCAGGACATTGCTATTCAAATCAGACACCCAAAATCGCAGCCCTTTCTGGGAAAAACTGGATAGTGAATCCTGAACTTCTTGCGATGAGGATGATATTGGATGGTTTTTTTCAGTTCCATATTTTAATGTTGTTTTGTTTCCATCAATATCTTCTGAAATATCAGTTAATTCTAAGGATATATTATTTGCAAAAAAGGACTTTGGTATCTTTAATTCAAGATTATACCCAAGGTCAGTTTCTTCCCAATATCCATTGACTCTAGGCTCATTTATAAATTGCCTGTTTATATCGATTTTTTTAGCCAGTATGTTACCCGGAGCAGCAGTGAAAATGGCAAATTTATTGCCATTACTTGAAAGTAATATCTGTTCAAAATGCTCAGGATTTTCTGGGTTGAAATAGTGGATGTCGTTATCAAGAACCCGAATAAAGAAATAGTATGATTTATTATCTGTAGTCAGGAAAACCTCTGAAGTGCCGGCAGATAAATTATAGGAGAGTACAGGCTGTAGATGGAGTGGCCAGTCATCAAAATACCCGTCTAATAATGGAGAGTATGATATTGGAGATGCGTATACAGAATCAGTGTTATCAATATTTGAATTGAGATTAGCATTTATAAATTCATCTTTGTTTCTGGTTAGAGCGGATGCTGCAACACGGGCATAGTCAGCAAGCAGTGCCTGTTCGTTTTCGCGTAATACCTGCTCTTGGTTCTTTATGAATGAATAGCCGATCAGAGGAATAAAAAAAGGTATAAATAGCAATGTAAATAGCTTGGCACGGATAGATAACCGTACCCATGGAAATTTGAAATATTCTGATTCAGAGGCTATTTTACTTTCCATCTGTATCCCATGCCGTAAACCGTTTCAACCATATCGAAATCACTATCAGCTATCGCAAATTTTTTTCTAATGCGTTTTATATGCGAAGTAATAGTATTGTCATCAACATAGACATTGGCATCTGTCATAAGTTGCTCACGACTTTTAACATGGCCGGGGTGTTTGGCGATGGTATTTACCATCCAGAATTCAGTAACAGTCAAATCAATACTATGGCCCTTCCAGGTGATTAACATACGATTGTTATCAATAGTTAGGTCTCCGTGCTGTATTAACTGCTCTTTTTGCTCTGGTTGTTTCATGGCTTCAATACGGCGGAATATTGCTGCAATACGAGCGGATAGATGAGGTAGGCTGATATCCTTAGTAAGATAATCATCGGCACCAAGGCGAAGTCCGGATATTAAGTCAAAATCGCTATCACGAGCAGTAAGAAAGATAATTGGAACGGTCTTATCAATAGCTCTAATATCCCGACACAGATCAAAGCCACCTTCTATCTCATCTCCAAGTCCAATATCTAATAAGATTAGATCTGGGATTTTGTTTTGAAACTTTTCCCATGCTAATGGGCGTGACTCATAACAGCTTACGTCATAGCCCTGTTTGGTAAGCATATCTGTGTAGTTATCACTAATAGCCTTTTCATCTTCAACTATTGCAATCGTCTTCGCCATAAAATTACTTCTTTATCTTCCATAAAATGTTGTTATAACAGAAAAATAGTTAATGCCACAATATTGCCATAATTTATCGCTGCATCAACATAATCTCTCAATCTCCTGAACATCTCAAGTTGGTTTAATAAATATATACAAAATGAACAACTACACACATTAGGAGAACGTAATGGAAATTAATACATATAAGGCATTTGGTAAAAGAGCATTATTAGCTGGATTTATTGCAACTTCAATTATCTCTACAACAGTACGAGCAGAGATTGACATTAAAGAGTTAGGGTATGATCTGCCAGAGGAGCAACTACCAGTATCAACTGCCCCGCCAGCAAAAACCGCTACAGGGTTTGGTGTTGGTGCATTAATTGGTGCAGCTATAGGTGGTCCGGTAGGTGCATTTTTTGGTGGAGTAGGTGGTGTTGCTCTAGCCGAAAGTGATGAAAATCAACAAAAATATGTTGCAGCAAATGATAAATTGCAAAAAATGACAGCAGATATGGAATTAGCAAAATTAGAGTTAAAAGATGCCAAGATGTTATTACAACAGCAAGAAGAAAGAGATAGCATTAAATTAGCCTCGCTACAAAACGATCTTATGCATCACGAAGAACTGCAAGTTGAGCACAATGAAGCTATGCAGGCAGTATCAAATGGTTTTACTATGGCTGTGCAGTTTCGTAGTGGAAGTTTTGAGATAGAACAGCACTACAAAAATCAGCTGAAAAAACTGGCTGGATCTTTGAATATCTTGAGTGATATGGAGATAGAACTAAGCGGTTTTACAGACCCGAGAGGAGAAACGGTTTCAAATCTTGAGCTTTCAAGAAAAAGGGTAGAACAGGTTAAACAGATATTAATAGATGCAGGGGTTGATAAGTCTAGAATAACTGCATCATCACGAGGTGAAGGTGAACTAATGTGTAAGTTGGAAGATACTAAAGGCTATCAGTTTGAGCGTCGTGTAGAGATAAACTTCAAATTTACTACTGATATTCAAGGTGGTAGAGTGGCTCAGAATTGATCTTTTCAAGCGTATTATCTGCATTACCGACTCTTTATTATAAAAGAGTCGGTAATCACATTGATTAATGTCCTGCTTCGGCATGACGATTTATTATTAGCTTTTCTAAGTAGAATGACGTTATCCCGGACTTGACCCGGGATCCAGCAAACAAAGGTTTGCCGTGCATAGGCGCGATTGCTATTTAAAATTACAAGAAAAACTTTCTACATCACCGTACTGCAATCAATTCTGGCGCTAACCTCGCTTTAAATATTTTCAAGTAATATACTAACCTGCATTACAAAATCAGGATTTAAAATGAGCAAAGATTATTTCAAAAATAAAGCGGATAGCTATGATCAAGATAGTAATAAACACAATAATATCGATAACATAGCTAATCTGATTTGCGACACAATAAAATTTGATTCTAAGATGAATATCCTGGATTTTGGTTCAGGAACAGGGTTATTACTGGAAAGAATTGCACCTTATGTCAATATGATCACTGCGGTTGATGTATCTAAGTCTATGAATGAGCAGTTACATAAGAAGAAAGAAAGTATTGGATGTAAGTTGGAAATGATTGAGATGGACCTTGCCAAATCAAATTTAGATAAAAAATTTGATGGAATAATCTCATCTATGACTATGCACCATGTTGAGGATGTAAAATCTATATTTGATAAGTTTTATGCATTACTTAACGATGGTGGCTTTATTGCAATAGCTGATCTTGATATAGAGGATGGTAGTTTTCATAGCGAAGATACCGGAGTGCATCATTTGGGGTTCGATCGGGAAGAATTATTAGATGTAATGTCACAAACATCATTTGCAAATGTGCAGATACAGACAGCAAGCACTTTGCGTAAGCCTCAAGGAGATTACTCGTTGTTTTTACTAACTGCATACAAATAGATGTTTATGTTATGTGGATTTGTTGCAGATGGTAAAACATTTTCTGCTATTTTCTAAAAAATGTGTTATTAGTTCATGTTTTGGCTTAAAACATTGGCTGCTCTACAGAAATTTTTGTTAATTAAACTATTATTATTAAATAAATAAGGTGTCGGAGAAAGACTGTTGAATAATGATACAGTTCCCAAAAAGACTGGATTTATTGCTGGGTTTTTTGGTAAGACCAAAGACATCAACTTAGAACAAGAAGACCATGTTGATGTTGAGCAATTAATAGCAGCCGTTCAGAAAACTGCAAATAGCGTTGGCAAGCTTGCGGTAGAGATTGTTGATATCTCAGGAAGAGTGGATAGCTTAAGTGCAGAGGTTGAAGAAGAAACCAAGACTTTCCATTCTTTAAAAGAAATATCGTCTTTATTGTTAAATAGTAACAATATTGTTGATAATTCGGTGCAAAAAACCAAACAAGTAGTTACTAAGGCATCTCATAACGTTAATGAATCAAGAGCAAATATTGAGGTATCTTTAAACGATATAAAGCTTTTGACTGAATCGGTTACTGATAATCAAGCTTCGTTAAACCAAATTAATTCTAGCTTGAAAGATGTAATGAAGATAGCTCAAACCATTAGTGCAATTTCCAAACAGACTAATCTATTGGCACTGAATGCGACTATAGAGGCATCAAGGGCGGGAGAGGCTGGTAGAGGATTTGCCGTTGTTGCTCAGGAAGTGAAAGAATTATCTAAAAAAACCAGTGAGGCCACGCAAGATATATCCTTAACCCTTAAAACATTAGCGGATCAGATACTTTCTTTAGTAGATAAAAGCGATGAAGATGCAAATAAGGCCGATGCGGTTCGCAGTGGTGCTGAGAGCATTAATGAAGTAATACATTCCCTGGAAGATAATATTATAGAGATTGAAACGGAGTCTAACGAAATTGTTATAGCTGTTGAGGATATCAAACAGCATTGCGAAAGCACAGTGGAGGGGCTTGATTCAGTTTCCGAGCAGGTTGATAGATCCAATGATAACTTGGTAAAGGCGAAAAACAAAATAAGTTCGTTACGTTCATGGGGGGAAGATTTAGTACGCTACACCGTTGTGCCTGGCATTGTAACTGTTGATACGCCAATGATTAAGTTAGTGCAACAAAAGGCAGCTGAAATTGGTGCATTATTTGAAAAGGCAATTGATCTGGGAGAGATGACAGAGTCAGATTTATTCGATCATGATTATACCCCTATAAATGGGACAGATCCTGTTCAATATACAACTAGATTTACCGACTTTTGTTGTAAACATCTTCCCGAAATTCAGGAACCAGTGGTTAATAACGAAGAAAGGATAATTTCTTGTACGGCTGTTGATGTAAATGGATATATGCCTAGACATTTGAATAGATGTTCTAATCCGCAACGTCCGGGTGATTCTGTTTATAATATTCAAAGTTCCAGGTGGAAACAGATTTATAATGATCCGGTTGGAATTGCCGCAGCTAAAAACAATCATGATTTTTTGTTGCAAACATATCGTATTCCGGTTAGTGCAACTGAATTTGGAAATATTAAAGATGTTTCAGCTCCAATATTTATTTTTGGTAAACATTGGGGAGCTTTACGTATTACTTACGATCTTCAGGTGACTCAGTCATAAAAAATCTAAACTGGTTTAGCTAATAGTCTTTTTACGTCGTTTTATAAGCCCAAGTCCTACAAAACCGAATATAAGTATTGCCAGGCTTTCTGGCTCGTTGATGGCTACTGATTCGCCATCGTGCGAAAATGGTACAAATGTGTATTTATTGTTATTGCCATAATAGCCATACGCATCAAAGTGGATTGTTGTATATGGTGATTTTTCAACATGGTAAACATTGATCTGAGCATTCTTATCTATACTTGCAAGATATTCAGGGTAGTTGCCTTCAGTAGCATCACCGATTGGTGAGTCGGAAAGTCCCATATCACCAAGAAGATATTCGTGCCAGTTACTTTCCTCGCCGAATATGCCGTGATCATTTAGCAGTGGATGTTCACCCCTGCCTGAGTCGAGCAATACCGGATTTGCTGCAATTGACGGATCATCAAGTATATCGGTTGTTGTTCCGGTTATTTCCAATGCTGACATGTTTTGATCAACGGCAGTTGCAACGAGTCTAACATTATTGATCGCACCTTTTGAACCAGGACCATTTGTATTAGCAATTACCCATAATGTGAATGAACTAGAGTCGGTTACCCATGTTTCGCTAACGTCATCATAGGTGGCTCCCTCAATATAGATCTGCAATAGGGGTACTGCACTAACTGTTGTAGCTGCGCATAAAAGAAAAGCGGATACTATGTATTTAATGAAACCCATATTCATTCCATTGTGCTTGAAAGAAAATAATAATTCGATTAAAAGCTTATTAACCGTATTATAACTATCTGTTTTGTAATAGCAATCACTATTTGACTGGTAAGTGTCTGAAAAGGCACGAATCTAACGTAATATTAAAGTTAAGTATGGCTTATGCTAAATATTTATCAAAGGGTAATGGTTCAAAGATGAGGCTGTAATAATGACTTGCGATTGAGTTTACTAGAATGTAAATGATTGAGGAAATAAGCAATTACAACGATATATCGGGGATAATAAAAAAAGGGCGGATTCAAAAGTCCGCCGACACAGAAATTTACGTTTTTAATATGGTTATTATTATTTTTTACATGCCTGACTGTGCAACAACTTCGACTTGTAAATCATCAATAATGTCACGATACTTTTGAATCATATTCTCGATCTGGACCTGGCTAAGTTGAGTGATAGGTTCTTGTTGTTTTAGTGCAGACCATACACCTTTTTCCTCATACTGAGAAAGCAGCTCGCGATTAGTGTCATAAAGTTTTAAATTGTGATTCGCGCAAACCATCAACTCCCCCTCAGTATTTTTAAGATCGTTCTGAGCAGTATTTTTTTCAGCTTCGGTTTGTCTAAGAGTTTTGATGGTATCTCTAAACTTACCAATTAGTTCCTGCATCTTTTCCTGAGTTGCAACCAATCTTTCTGTCAGCTTTTCATAACCATCTTTATAGTTATCAAGGCTGCCAGCTGTAAAGTTTAGCTCTTTTTGTTTCTTCTTTAGTTTTTTCTCAAGCTTTTCATTTTGCTTGGCAAGGTCTTCATTTTCCTTACGCATTTTTGTAAGCTCGGCATTGGCTTTATCGGCCTCTGCTTTATACTGCTGGATCATTTGTTGTGCCTTCATCATGGCCATTTGATTTTGATTTGATCCCCCTGTTCCAGCTTCACGTTTGGCTGCATACACAGGCACAAGCGAACCAAAAAATATTGTTATTGCTAATATCAGTTTTACCTTGTTTGATTTCATATTAATTCTCCAGATCTCTTAAGGCTCTTATACACCTCTTTTATTACAATTTGGTAACAAAGCTAGAATTTGGTATTCAGATCCAATTGAAATACATCTACTCCAAATGGAGCGCCTTGAATCTCGTCTGTTGATAAAAGTCTTGCTGCGATAGAAACATTATCTAATACCCCATATTCGCCTCCTAATACAAAACCTTTGGCATTAGTGCCACCGAGATGAAAATCAGAATCTGTAAATGCATCTAATACTGCATCGCGCTCTAGATGTTTATAAGCTCCAAAGATGCGCCATGAATATCGCTGAGTGATCTGTGGCCAACCAACTACTAGCTTAAGTTGATAGCCTTCTACCTCTTCGGTTATATCACTGGCATTCGCCTCACCACCACCATTAACCAAAACACTTCCACCGGTACGATTGATGATTTCTTGTTTATCAAATCCAATATTTTTTACCCAATCAGCCATAACGATAATATTGGTTGGTGCAAAGTGAGAGAAGGTAAGTCGTCCTGTGATATTTAACAATTGATAGTCTGATGCCAAACCAAATGGTGCGTCACTGCTATCGCCAGTATTGGCAATTTGGAATAAAGTATTTCCTTTTTGCATATAATCTGGAGCTGTATAATCATATAGACTACTGCCTACTGCATTTCTTTTCCCGACAATATTCTGGTAGTCGTAATAAGCAACTCCAAACTCATAAATCGATCTGCTATTTTCGCTGATAAACTTACCACCCAATTGGGCACCAAATAGCCATTTATCATCAGATGAAAGTTCAACTTCATCTAAAGGGAAAATGCCTGCTGTTAGATATAGAGTTTTTCTGCGATCATCCATATCAAATAAGTTATCGGAACCACTTAGGTTATAACGAAATGTTGTGGCTATACCGTCGAATGCCAGATCACTATCCCATACCAGATCGGTTGAAAGAAACGGATTTTTCATTCTGCCACCGTAAAAAGTAAGCCAAGGATAATCATTTACATCCAGGTGCGTATATTTCAGATATGCTCGATCAAATAATATGCTGTATTTATTACCGTATGATCCCATGGTTTTATTGGTAGAAACCGGGTCCGTACCAGAACCTGTTGCCAATCTTATGCTGGCATCGAAGTCATTAGTGATTTTGGCTTTCAGACCAAGCCTGATTCTTGCTCGCAATCTGTGCCTGTCAATTGAAGTATTATGCAATACATCGCCAGATGAGCTGCCATTTTCATTGGCCTCGTTATAGTCGATATAGATATTATCTGCATTTCCATCTGCAAACTTATCAACCTGTGCTCGTAGTCTTATATCTCCATTGATCTTGATGCGATTAGTCCACTCTGGTGTTACCCCAGGAACACCCCAGCGTTCTTGCTGGGCTTTGCTAAGAACATCGTTAGATACATCTTCACGTAGTTCTGCTCGCACCTGTTGTCTGATTTGATCTTTAACAAACTGCGGTACATATTGAACTCGAACCTCTCCAGGTTTTGCTGCAGCATTAGGATCTTCCATTTCTGCGGCCTTTTCCTCTGCAACTTGATGCGCAGCCTCTTTTTGAGCTTCATTTACCAGCTCTTTAGCTCTGTCGGCACTGATAACTCCTTCTTTAACCAGTAGCTGCAGCAATTTGGCAGTTGTATTTCGCAACTGAATAAGCTCTTCTTTTTCTCCTGCCTGCACTGTGGTTGTAAGCATAAACATTGGCAATAAGGCAATTATCAATTTTCTGTACATCTTTTTTCCTCTGTTTAAATTCTTGAAGTGATGCGTAACCTGATTGGCTGCGGCATCCCTTCTGGTGGCGCTGAATTCACTTTATCAATCTGTGCCAATACACCACGCAAAGTAGTATCAAGCTCTGCAATCCCGGATGGCTTTATCAGTTTGATCTTGTTTACCTTTCCCATAGAATTCACCCATAAGTGAACAATTACGCTGTAGCGGTTACGGCGAATCTCTTTATTTTCCGACAGATGTTCAAATAGATCCTGCTGTACACTGCTGGCGTAAAAGTCAAAACGTTGCTTATCAACTCCACCACCAGCTAGTAATCCGCGGCCACCTTTTTTACCCATCAAACCAAATCCATCAGCACCGGCAACACCATCGGCATCAAGCCCCAAGTCTTCACCCATTGGCGGTTCATCTGCCATCTCTTCCGGGGCATCCGGTGCTTCTTCCGGCTCATCCGGAACGTCTACCTCTTCCTCAACCTCCGGAGGTGGCTCCTCAACTTCTGGAGGAGGCGGTGGAGGAGGGGGAGGGGCTAAAACTGTAATCTGCTGCACCATCTTTTTTGGTGTACTAGCCTCCTCACCAATCAGGCTTTGAATGGCAAATACCATTCCCACAACAACAGCCAAAAATATCACGCCGGCAATAACAAGCACCTTGCGGTTCATGCCACTGTTTTCGTGATCCTCATCACCTAAATCAGCTTCATCAACCTGGGAGGCATGAGTTTTGGTTTCAGCTTCCTCGGTATCAATAAGGTGTTTATCTTTATCTTCCAATTGCGTCATTTGACCAGTTTCTGCGTCACCAGCCCCAGCTGTCGTATTTCAAGCCGTCCCATAATATCCAGCACATCTACCACAGACTGATACTGCACCGTGGCATCCGCCTTTACCACAACTGGCAGTTCCGGATCGGCAGCCTTATGTTGTGCGATAACCGATTCCAGTTCTTGTAAGGTTACCGGATAGGTATCCAGGAAGATGGTGCCGTCCTGAGTTATCGTTACTGCCTTGGTCTTGGGTTTATTCAGACTTGGGGTGTTACTTGCCTTGGGCAGGTTTACCATAATCCCTTGTACCGTTGCTGTGGTCAGAATGATAAAGATAATCAATAGTACGTAGGCCACGTCGAGCATCGGGGTTACGTCGATGTTATCAAAGGCCTTATTGTCGAAAAGATCTGCTGACATATTGTTCTCCTGCCTTTGCCTTAACTGTGATTTTCTGCGATCTTGCTAATCAACTCATCTGCAAATACTCGCATATCAATTGTGATATTACGGATCTTGGTGTTAAGCCAGTTGTATGCAAACAGGGCAGGAATCGCTACAAAAAGACCTGCCACCGTGGTCATAAGCGCTGCCGATACGCCAGGAGCAATAGCTGAAATATTTACGTCACCGGTCGCGGCAATTGCTGCGAAGGTGATCATCACCCCGAGTACGGTTCCCAGAAGACCAAGGAATGGGCCGCCGGAAATTGAGATGGTTAATATTACGACTTGGCTGTTCAGACGCTGCAGTTCACGAATCACGGATGCATCCAGCATCGCCTTGATAGAATCAATAGATTGCGGTCTTAAATCTGCCGCCTGCGCACCGACAGTTGAACCAAGCTTGTTGCGCAGTTCGTTGACACCATCTTCATAGATTCGGTACAGACATGAAGATCTGTACTTTTTGCCTTCGCTCAGAAGACCGAGAAGAAATGAGGCGTCATGTTCGGCATGGACATTCTTTTCAAAAGAGGTTTCCAATCCTCTGAAGGCCGTAAGGAATTTGGCATTACCCTTGGCAACCTTGGAAAGGAACATCTGCTTACTGATAATCACAATCACGCAGAACAGTCCCATAACCATCAGAACGCCGATGTCGGTCCAGCCGATGGTATCGACGCTCTTAAGGATGGTAAGCAGATATGCTGCCTCCATACTCTCATCTGAGCCATAAACCTCATCATCACCGTAGGCAACCACATCAGCGCCAGGACCTTGAGTAACAACCATTGCCTTTAACCAGTTTGGTGTACGCGCTACCTTGCTCACCTGAACTTCGTCTATCTCGGCTACCAAACCCCTGCTACCATCCAGCATTGAACCAATTGCCATGGTCGATTGCATTTCAACTAACGGAGCCTGCACTGTTGCCAGTGAACGACCGTCTACATATACGGTTAGGGCGTTATTACCTACTACTAGAGCAAGGTTTTTCCAGGAACCTGGCGCTACTACAGCGGTACGAGGCGTTTCAAATACTTGCCCATCTGCAAGACTAAGAGCAGCCCATGCAGATGATCCCTGGATATTTAGCGTGATGTTATTAGCGCCATCCTGAACATTAAGCACAGTCATCTCAGTATCATTTGCAGGCTGAGCTGGAGCAGTTGCATCTGCTACTTCTGCTGCCGGTGTCTTAATCCAGGTTGAAAATGTCCAGCCGACTGCCGGATCGATCTTGGCATGCAGTGCTGCAGGAACCTTTACTGATGAGTTGCCATTAAACTTAGCGCCAACACCAATAAGAGAAGCCAGGTTAGCCTCAGCACTATAGCTAGCTGGGTCAGGATTTAGAGCATAAGCAGTACGATCCTGTGCTACACCACCAGCCTCGTTTTCAAAATGGTAAAGCAGGGCGGTTTCAGCATCATAACTGCCGCCGATATCGTCACCCTTTACCGCGTTCTGGTTACCGTAGTACATCCAGATTTTTTCACCGCCGTTAGGGCCACCAGCTGTATTTTCAATAGGAACCTTTACCCAGATTAGCGCCATATTATTCAGCGCATCCCACTTTTCAATGTGGTATTTCAAAGCTGTCTTGTCATCACCAGCAATAAAGCGCACATCATTACCGTTTTGCTGCGCGTCCATAAAATAGGTGCCAAAGTTTCCGCTATGTAGACGAATAAGAACAGGAATTTCAGGAATAGCTGGCTCACCGCCTGCAGCAGGAAGAGCATTTAGCTGGGCTGCATCAAAGCCCTGCGGAACCACTTTCATGGCTTTACGATAATTCCATTCCTCATTCCACCAGGCCTGGGAAATTGCAGGAAATAAAACACAAAGGATAAATACGGCTGCTGCGCGAATTGACATGAGTACCACCTGAATATAAAAATCTTGCTTAAAAAAGCGTCTATTACTTGGCGGTGAGAATATAGAAGGTATATTGCAGTTTTATTGCACTGATGTGTATTTTGTAATACGAAATTTATATTTGAGTACAAATAATGTGTCAATGCTTATAGATTGAGCATGCGATTAATAATAAATTTGTAATCTTCAAAATTAATATCCCCCTCAGAAATAATACTAAATCAAACTTGCAGGTTGGCGGTGAAATCAGAGAATCCTAGCAAGATAAATTTTAACTAACAGTGTAAACGTTAAAACTCATGCGGTGAACGGCAAACTTATTCGCCGTATGTTTTGCGGCGTTTACTCTTGCATTCACCGCAAACGCCCACTATAATCAATGCAATTATTGCGGTGAATAATATGTGGATACACGAACATAAAAACTGGACCAGCTTTTCCTGGAATGCTGATAAATTAACATCCAAACTTGCTAATATACGTTTTAGCCAAGGTTTATTACTTGGAAAAATGGAAACCTTGGGATTTGAGCTTAAACAGGAAGCACATTTAAACATCTTAACCTGTGATATCGTTAAATCTTCTGCGATTGAAGGCGAACACCTTAAAATCGATGAGGTTAGATCTTCTATTGCCCGCCGATTGGGGATTGATATACACAGTCCCGTTCATGAAACCAGAAATGTTGATGGTGTGGTTGATTTGATGCTTGATGCCACTCAGAATTCTTCTGACATTTTAACCGAAGATCGCCTATTCAACTGGCATGCAGCCCTGTTTCCGACCGGACGTAGCGGAATACATCACATCACCACTGGCAATTGGAGGACGATTGAAACCGATCCGATGCAAGTAATATCCGGCGCATTCGGCCACGAAAAAGTTCATTTTGAAGCACCAAGTGCAAACCGGATTGCACAGGAAATGACCGATTTTCTTTATTGGTTTCAAAATAATAGATCCATAGACCCAATTTTATTCGCAGGTATTGCTCACCTTTGGTTTGTTACTATCCATCCTTTTGAAGATGGAAATGGTCGTATTGCCAGAGCTATCGGAGATATGGCATTAGCTCGCGCAGATGGCATACCTTATCGTTTTTACAGCCTGTCTACTCAAATTGAATCCGAGCGTAAAGATTATTATATCCAACTTGAAAAACAACAACGCGCCGGCCCGGATATAACCAGCTGGCTTGATTGGTTTTTAGACTGCCTTGGGCGCGCAATTACCAATGCAGAAGAAACTCTTGGCAATGTATTATTTAAAGCCAAACTTTGGGATAAGATTAATTTAACCTCAATAAACGAACGGCAGCGTCATATAATCAACCGCATGCTTGAAGACGATTTCAAGGGGTTTATGAATACCTCAAAATACGCAAAACTGGCAAAATGTTCAAACGATACCGCATTAAGGGATATCCAAGACCTTAAGGCCAAATCTATATTCATACAAAACCCGGGCGGAGGCAGAAGCACAAGCTATCGGATTAAATGATCCCATGTAAATTTATAGAACCTGAGCCACGAATTTTATCGCTGCTCAGTTTGCAGAAACAGGAGCAAACTGGAAGAACAAAAGACAAAGTTTACACAGCATTTTTAATACTCCCTTTTTATTTGTTTGCCTTCTTTTCTTGCTGTTTTTTCAACTGCGCAAGTGCCTTTTGCTTTTGTGGATTAAATTCACTTATAGTTTTGCGAATTTCGTAACGCCACCAATCCATGGCTTTTTCAAAATCATCATTTTTCCAACCATCTACCTTTGGATCTTTATAGCGAATCGCCTGTGGGATAATTACCCACTGATCTCCATCCTTATATAGTATTTCATTGCGCAACCATCCGCTTTTTATAGTTTCGCCGCTATTATCCAGATTTCTATCAACACCAACGGCTACCACAGCCCACTTGCCACTTATCTTGGAATCAATAACCTTGTAGCTAAATTCTCCATTAGACAGCTTAGTACTGATTTTAGCGTTATATTTATCAACAATAGACTTTTTCTTATCATCACTTGGCTCAACGATATACTTTTGTGCTTTTTCTAGATCACCCGCCGTAAAATCTACTATCATCTGCTTAACTTGTTTTGCCGGACAACTAGTTACATCACCAATGTATGTTGTCGCATTAGCTGAGCTAATTATTAGAAAAATTGATCCGATTAGTGTTGCTATATACTTCATCTTGTTACCTATTTGTTACTTGTTTACCACGCTGACAGAACTGGTTTTACCAGCTCTGCACATGGATGATATTACAACCGTTTCATTACAATGGTGTGATATTGGTTTTCTGTTGCCTGCGACTGTTATCAACACTAGCTAACTTATCACCTTTTTGCTTTTTTCTAGGCTTCTTGTTCTTCTTTTTGTCATCCTCTTCCTCTGCCTCTACTTTGAGAGAATTGTCATCGCCAAGGCCTTCGACGAATACTTCTAGCCATGATAACTGCTCATCTGCTACCGATTTATCCTCTGCTATGCTCTCAACTTGATCAAGTGCACTGCTGGTTGCACTTGAAGTTACATCTCCCGCGCTTGCCATACCGGAAACATCACCTTGGGTGGATACTTGTACACCTACTGCAACACCACCAATATCGAAGTTATCCGCACCTTTTACTTCCACTGCTCCAACGAACAGATTCCCGGCAGTACCGATACCTGCATCACCTGCATCTACAACACCGATAGGGGCAAACAGATAAACACTTCCCGGTTCAGTTCCTGGTGTGACAGAACTGTTTCTGATACCACTGCCGCTTAAACTGGTTGGTGGCAAAATAATCACATTTCCCCATTCGTCATAACTATACTCAGCCACTGATATTCCGCGTGCGGTTTTGGCTCCACGCCCGGCATCAAGATTGGTTTCCGATGACCACATCAGGATATCACCACCATCCATTGCAAATACACGCGATTGATTTACCAGAAAGTCATCACGGGTAAATGTATTCACATCACCGGTACGTTTGGCAACAACTCCAACTTTGTTCGCATTCTCTTTTGCCTTGGCACTATCGCTATCATTAGCTGCTGCTAAACCGCCAAATACACGCCCGCCTGGAACCAGAATATTGATATCTCCACCATCTTCGGTTTGTACCCGACTGCGATACATGCTCAGTTCGCCATCAAAGCTGGTGCCTTGGCTCAGGAAGTGGCGCAAATTATCTTGATTGCTGACATCATAACCTTCGGTTGCATAATCCTGATATAGTTCATAAATTGCAGCATAACCTCTATCATATGCTGCCGATCCATTCGTTGCTCCATCCTTGCCGCCTTCTTTTAGTTCATTGAAGAAGATCTGCATTACTAACTCTCGTTGCTTGTAAACCGGCAGTTGTTCAAAGGCTTGTACCATTGTGGAAAAGTCGCTGGTTGCAGAAATACCCTGTGAGGTTAGATAATCGGTTAGCCAATTCTGGTAGCTCTGCAGTGATTGCATATAACTCAGTAAGTTTTTGCTATTAATACCAAGAGGTAATGAATCTCCAATTCCAGAGTCAATAAGTAATTCAGAAATCTCGGTTGGTAATACCTGCAACAACTCTATCGATTCTTCATAGCTCAAACCATTATTACCGCTATATCCTTGCATCAGATCAGTAATCAGAAGCTGCAATTCTGCATATGATTCCTGATCCAGATAGCGATTAATAAAATCAGTGTAATTAGTGCGATTTATGGAATCACCCACACCTGCCATAACGGTGATATCAGCTCCGGTTTCAGCCAGGGCATTATTTTCTTTATTTCCGATGGTGTAGATTCCGTTGGAAGAAGCCAGGTCAATATCACCACCTGCGATTACATCCAGGCGCCCAGGGCCGGAAACCTTGATTTCATTGCGACTAGTTTCGGATGTTGTTCCATCAACTTCAAGTTCTATGAAAGAGATATCACCTCCAGCCTGGATAATTGATGTATCTGAATCCCTTAGATTCTGGATATACAGTTTTACTGAATTTATATCATTTCCAGCCGTTATTAATGCCGGTTTTGCAGAAAAGAATTCTAGTGCTTGTGTCTGATTTAAAGATCCAAAAGAACCGTTCAGGGCAACAATTCGATTCGGAACGTAATCATTGATATGGGTAGGGACATTACTGAATGTTATCTCTTTATTTTCATTAGAAGGCAGCATTAGGTAATCAATCGTACCAATCGAATTACTTTCACTGTATCTTCTTACCGGATTGTTTGATGATGGCATTAAGCCTTGGTTTACATCAGGGATAATAATTTTCTGGCCACCGATAGTATTCACATTACTGCTTGCCAATAGATTTAATGTGCTATTAGAAGTTGGATAAAGGATCAGATTGCCGCTAAGTAAAACTGATCCATTAAATGCTACTGCATCTGTTAATGCAGGATAAACATCCCATGCCCCCCCAATTCCATCATTTTTACTATAATTATATTCTGAATCACTACCAGAAATATTATAGGCACCTTCTATCTGAGTAGAGTCATTAATTATTTGAATATCGCCATTCAAAGCCTGAAGATCAATAGCGCTATCTTGTGAATAACTGTAGAAAAAGACATTGTTGGCCTTTCCAGCTGTTTGAATATATGGCTGATCATTATCATGATACATCCAGGTTGTATTTATAACACCTTGCAGGTTTAAATTATTGCCGGCATTTATTGAAAAGTCTGAATCCATCATCATGGCTATCAGGCCAAGATTGTTTGATCCACTATTAATACTTGCCATTGCATTAATATCTGCATGGCCGTAATCGTTAGAGAATACCCCGCCATTAATATTGCCTGTTGCAGAAACACTCAAATCCCCCCCTCCAAATAGGGTAGTGTCACTTCCGAAATAGTTAAAGTAACCAACACGACCACCAATATATTCCATTTCTCCATCAAATCTGCGGGTACTGGCTATCGTGACATTAAGGTCGGAAATATCTCCACCGGATCTGATATCGATATTGCCACCACCTAAGGCAGCTATTCCTTGCTCAAACTCACCGATATCCACACCCCATACTGTAGGGATACCATCTGTTGATTCACCACCAAGATATCCTGTCCATACCCGATGCTGCCATGCAGTCTGGAGTTGATCACTTACTGCACCGGTAATATCGCCTCTCACGTCAATATTTATATCACCACCATTATCCAGATACTGACCTGAAAAATATGAGCTCACCGGTACTCCCGATGCGGTAAGATCATCTAAGGCACCATTGCTTTGTGCCTGACCAAAGGTATAGATAACCGAGGTTTGATCCGTAAGTTTCAAATCACCTGAAATTGCAATATCAAGATCTCCACTACCGGTGCGCAGTTTTGTATCAGAGGCTATCACCAAATTACCTGTATTTTGTTGATAGTTTAAGGTTTGTAGCTGGTTTGCTGCTGTAATATCAGCTCCGGCATTAATACGATAGGCCCACGACTCTCCAGACAAGGTAATATCTTTTTCAATTGTGGTACGACCAACCTTTTGAGTAAGCGTCTCAACTCCGTCAGTAAGATTTTGATTTAGGTAAATTGAACCGCCGGTACGAATGGTCAGCTGGCCGGGAATGGTATTTTCTCCATTTGCATCAACATAACGCCAGTCTGCAAGATCAATTTTATTGGCAATGGTAAGATCGCCGTCGGTAACAATATCCACTCCAGGCATTATGGTTACACCGTTATCAGACCATTGCTTGCACAACCCGTTGTTACTGCAATTGTTCATAAATGTAATTGTATCGGTTTTTATTGTGGCAATATCTAAGTTATCCAATGTGGAATCAACAGATGTTTCTTTAAATGCTTCAATGCGAATTGTATCGGCACCATCTACAAGATTCTCTGCATCAAACATAGTTACCTTCACATCATCATTGCTCTCTGTTCGTCCCGCACGGATCTGCAGATCACCACCTTTTGAGCCAGAAAGGTCAAGACGAGCAGCATTATCTATCGCAACTGTTCCTGTTTGAGATGCCAGCAGAATATCGCCGCCGTCACTATCAGTAGTAGTCGCGGCAGTGGTAATTCTGGTATTTGCTCCAACGTTAAGTTCGTTATAGGCCCAAATTGCAATCTCTCCACCCTTACCAGTAGAAGAGAGGTTGCCAGATGCATCAATGGTAATTTGATCAAGATTTATGTTGCCATTATCTGCAGCCAGGGTAATATCATGACCATATAGCAGGGTAGATATCTGACCAAGATTCATATCACCATTACGCAGTCGCATACTTATTTGATCGTTAAATCCGCTTTGATTCAGGGTGGCAAACAGACCATCAAAGTCTTCATAACTTTTAACATCCAGCAGGAAGCTGCCGCCTGTTTCAATACCTGATCCGGCAATTTCTCCATTGAGATTCAAGGCTCCATTTGCAGCACTTATTGCCAAGTTTCCAGCCTTGCCCCCATTTTCACTAGCGGATGAGATATCGATGGTAGCTACTCCTTCTGCTACCGAATTTATATTTACATCACCAGTTTCTGAATTTAGAGAAACTGTTCCTGCGGGAATATATTCGGTTTTGTCATAGAACAGTTTTTCCTGCCCCGATACATCTATAGTGCCATCAATATTAATGTCATGTATGGCATTAATAGCAACCAGACCACCACTCATATCTATACGTGTGGCTATGTTAACGGTATCAGCATCAAGGGTTAGTTTTCCACCGATATAAGCAGGAATTATGGTATCGGAACTATAGTTATTCAGATTCAATATCGCGTTGGATGTATTTAGACTCAGACTACCTCCGGAAGCAACGGTCAACATTGGTGTTGCCAGAGTTACATTGGCATTAGTGCCGGAGTTACCGCCTGAATTACCAAAGCCAAGCTGCATATCTCCCTGACTGATCATGCCATTTGATGCGGTCATGGTTATATTATTAAAGCCGTTTATTAACAGGTTTTGACTAATGTATTCTTCGTTGCTATCAATAGCTTCCGAACCGAAAACTACCTGTCCGGCAGTAAAGTTAAGTGTGCCATTCTCGTTAAATACTTCGCCTGCAAAATTAATATCTGACTGATGCGGATTGGCAAAGGTCAGGGTATCCACCACAGTGATGTTGGCTATCGCACCATCATTATCAATACCGTTGATTGCTGCCGCCTCAAGCTTTAAACTGTTTAATTGCAGATCAACACCGTTGTAGATATTCAATGCACCGTAACTACTTAATACCAGCTCATCCAGATTAAACTGTTCCAGCATTGATGTTGGCAGAATTAGGCCTTCGGCTTCTATATTGCTATCATTGCTCAGGCTGATCTGGGAAGCACCAAGATAAAGTGATCCAGCCTGCTGTTCGGTACCAACTTGTATGCCACCGTTCAATATTGTATCTCTGGTGCCTTGCAGAAGCATGGATCCCGAGGCTGAAACCATAGCTCCTTCTTCAATAAGCAATTCACCTTCTGTAGCACTGACTCCGGTACGCACCAGATCAATCTGATCAGCAGCCGAAACCCGTAATAAAGCGCCATCCCCAACAATATTTATGGTTTCATTACGTTCAATCTTATCTCCAGATGCAATTATGGATGTATTTTCTGCTACTACAACCTTATCTTTGGCTGCAAGCAAAATTTCGTATGAGTTTAGCTCGGTTTCGCTCATTATTTCTACGTTTTCTGCACCAACGTCAAGTACGGTTCCGTTTGCAGCAGAGGTACGGGTACCACCAAGTAAAATACTATCTGCCCCAAGGTTATTGAGACCATTTGCAGATATATAGATTGCGCCATCAACTGTTGCCGTCAATCCCTGTGATACATAGCCTTCCGGAAGTTGCTGTTGATCAGAATAGATCTTGATATTTGGAGTATCGATATCAATCCAGGCGCCGTTACCACCAGCAGCCGGATTGGCATTTAGAGTATTTTCAATAATTAAAGAATTAATCGCACTCAGTGCCAGATGCCCGGCATCAATTGGCATACGGCCAGCCGCCTCACCTAATGACAGTGCCTTAGCGGTAAAGAACGGGCTTGCCAGATAATCAAAATATTCAGAACGAGTACGTGCAATTGATCCTGATTCCACTACAAAACCAGACCATAGACTGTCTGCCAGATCTGTACCGGCAGTTGTATATTTACCGGCAATAATAGGGGCATTATCAGTTCGGTACTGGGTTTGTCCCGGTAATATATTGCTTGAATCATTCGTTGGGGTTACCAGATAAGCACCAGGAAGTAGGGCATAGCGTGCCGGCAGGATTGTATAATTTCCGGCAGCAAGACCATCCATGCCGCTCAGATATACTTGTGATCCTATTTCATAGGTAAAACCTTCGTAGATACCAGCATCATTAAAACCATATGGATTATTTGCGGTTGGGATTATCGCAAAACTGCCGCTATCGTTGGTTAGAACATCAGTGGAGCCGCCAATTCCCGGTACAAACTCATAGGCATACAGGTCACCGGAGCTGGATATATCCACAACAGATCCATCAGACAGCTCTACATCTATTGCATCAATAGCTATCTTTTTTTCCGGTAAATCTTCAATCAGGTAATCATTAATGGATTTATTTTCACCATCATATGGATTTTGGTATTTCCAATCCAGACCATCGCTGACATAACCAAACAGGTTGTAGCTATTCTCCAGCGCGACTGAGGTTACGCTGCCATTGCCAAGTACAATCTTACTGGCCGAATCGTTATCGGAATCCGCAAGAAGAACGACTTTATCGGTATCAGAATCCAGATATCCGCTTTGCAGAGTAATCTCTCCCCCCGGAGCTTTTATAACGCCGTTTTGTATAATCTGCGGAGCAGTCACCGTAATATTGCTGCCAACCGACATGATCGCTGCGCCACCATTTTCTGCGCTAACTTCATCCGGCCTGCTGATGGTTACTTTACCTTCTGCATTATCGGCAATGGTAAGCTTGTAGTCTGTTAGGGTTGTTGCATAAACCTGATGTGCATCCAGATTAAGATCAGCGGTAGTAGCCAGCTCTCCCTGAAATCCTTCAAAATCACCTTCAACATAAGTTAAGCCATTAAGGCGAATATCACCAGAACTGTTTAGATTAATCTGTTCAGCCCCATTGATGTGGAATGAACCGTAAAGATCAATATGATCAGATGAAATATTCAGGCTTCCATTACCTGTATATAGTCCACTATCTGCCAACTGATATTGATCAATCGTGTTTTCTGTAGATGAATAACGCCCAATTGCGACATATGAACTATCTAAATTCACATCTCCGTTAACAACCAATTCTGCCGTATTGATTTGCAGATTATTATGCAAATTCAAGTTTACACCACCATCAATAATTACCTTGCCTGTTTCGGAAAATATATTTGTTTCAGTACTATAAAGATTTGTTGTGATCAAATTTAATGAATCAAAACCACCTTCTTCAATCATGGATGAATTAATATGGGCAACCCCGTTCATCTCATCATTAATATCGGTGCCGGTTGCATAGACCGCGACAAAATCATTATCATGCAGGTGAATAATTCCCGGATTCAGCGGATGATCTACCTGCTTATTAGTACGACTTACGTTTTCTTGTAATACATCTGTTTTAACTACAGCATTATTTATTATGGTCAGACTACCACCGCGAGCACCTACAACATCTGCAGCATGAGCATCCATGGTTCCGTTGAGGAACATTCCTTCCGCGGACCTGATAGTGATGGTACCGGCATCTGCTGCAATCTGCTGTTCGGTTATACCGATGGTTCCATCTGCTCTGACATCATTGGCATCAAATGCCGTAGCAGTACCGGAAACATCCAGATGTGAACCCTGTTGGGTAATTACATACCCCTGCTGAGCATCAATAGTTATGGTGCCAGAGTTAAATATTTGTCCAGTGCGCAGACCAAGGTCATTAGGAGTCATTATCGTGCTAGCCGAAACATCAATCTGTGCCTGTTCTCCCAACCAGATCCCTTGACTGGCAATATATCCTAGATCCATATCATTTTCGGTAGAGCGCCGCTTACTAGTGGATAAAGAAACATCTCCTCCATGAGCCTGGATAGAACCACCAAGATAGAGATTATGATTAGAACTCAGGCTGATATTACCACCAGTTTCTGTATTTATCTGCGCACCATCGCCGATCCATAACCACTTAAGAGAATTTGAGACTCCAGTATCCTTGGTTAGCCCAAGCTTGAGATCAACCGCCTCACGTTCCCATTCCGGTTTAGTTACCAGTGAGAACATGCCTTGCAGATTGTCGGTGCTTTGCAGTTGTGCATAACCATTATTGAGCTGCATATTTTGTGCTACCAGATTGATAACGGTATCGGAATCTACTACCAGTCCATCCCGGTGTGCTGTTAATGAATAGGAACTGAAACCACCCCCGTTAAAAAAGTCAGTATTTAATAACAGTTCATTATCAGCTATAGCGTCGGTTTCGCTATCAGAAATTCTTATGGTATCGGCATCAATGGATAGACTGCCACCATGATTGATACCGGTAGCTATCAACTCCCCATCAAGAGCTATGCCGTTATTTTGCCCAATCTTATTTTCAACGTTAATAGCTATATCGCCGCCATCTCCGGCTTGCAGGTTTCCAGATGACTGCAGCCAGGCACCGCCGCTGGCATTTATTACACTGTCTTGTTTAAGGTTGATAAAGACATTATTTGCTGATTCAGAGATAGATTCCAGAGTGACACTGCCACCGTGAATATTGACTGGGGCAGATGTCCCTTCCGGATTTAATTCCGGGGTGTCATTTACCCAGTTCCCTCTGACATCTATCAGTGCATTATTACCTACAGTAACAGAAGTGGTATCGGCTGTTTTTCCGGCAGCATACTCTGCCGTAAGTGAAACATCACCCCCGGTAATTATGATATTACCATCCAGATTTATTCTGCCTGCCAACAGATCTAGATTACCACCGGATGCCAGACCAACCTCGACTTCATTATCAATATCTATGTCACCATATGTTGCAACCTTTAATTCAGATGCCCCGCTATTCTTAAGCATTTGCGTTGATAACTGCAGTCCCGGATAATATTCATCTGCAGGAGGCGTGGTTACATAGCTTTTCAGTATTGGATTAATAATCTCGGAAAAACTTACATCCTGCACGGCACCATTAGCATTTTTTATATTTATGGAGATGCTGCCACCTGTTGGTATTGCAGTATAATCACTGGAATTACCATCTCTTTGATAGGTGCCTGAGGTGACATTGGCATCTATCGAACCCTCCATTACAATACCATTGCTATTGATATTCAGGTTGCCGGCATTTTTACCTTCAATATATCCTTCTTCAAAACTGGATGTAGTATCGGCACCATTAACCTGCCAGGTTTCGGTTACCCCCCATTTTTCATCGGTTTTAGAATAACTACCTGCCAGACCATCATAACTGACATTGGGATCCGCATCAGCTATATCAACTAATTCGCCGTCTTTTAGCAATTGTGTGGTTGAAATATAGCCGTCCTGATACTCAATCTGTCCACCAGAGATATCCAGAGTAACTCCATGTTCAACCAGCACATCACCATCTGAATTCAGGTTGATCGTACCACCCTCGGCAAGCCTTTCATCAACTCCACGTTCGATCCCTCCAACGGCACCACTGATATCGGCAAGATCTGTTCCTTCTCGTATATCGACGTAAATGGTTTCACCGCGAAGAACGCCATCTCTTTGAATAGGGGAATCCTTTAATTCATTGGAACGTAATTCTACTGCAACTACATTACGTTCCATATCTTCTAGCGCATCTTTGGATCCGGATACATCCAGAACACTTCCTTCTGCCAGATAGATTCTGTTTTCAGTTTTACTATTAATATTATTAATTAGATTATTGGTTGCGGTAAAATCAATCCTGCCGCCGGTAGCGCGTATCTGTACATTTTTTTCAACCGAGATTTTTCCGGCAACCGTCTCAATCCACGATTCTAGTTGTGCAAGATCATCAACTACCTTGGTGTTATCCGATTTATCCGGAATTACCTGAGTAATGCTGTTTTCACCAAAAACAACCGTGCCGGTGTTGCCACCAAGACTTGTTCCATCCTTCCAATATTTATCATTGCCTATATAGGTGGAGCTTTCATTTATCGAATCTTTGGCAATTATTCGAATTGAACCATTTTCTGATACGGTAGTGGTTGATTGTACCAACCCGTTTTGATTAACTGCTATGCCCAAAAGGGTGATATTGCCACCCTTTTCAGCAATGATCTTTCCCAGATTTTTTACATCGCCACCGGTAGCTACTTCAACATAAAATCCACGGATATCCTCATCGCCATCGATTGCATTTAAATAAACTTTATCCTGACTTGCTGCCAGGATGGTCTGTCCTTCCGGGGTGTTTATTTCACCGGAATTTTCAATTTGTGGCGCAAAGATCATTATGCGTCCACCCGTTTCAAACGGGTTTCCATCTGCATCAGTGCCCTGAGTTGTCAGAATGGCACCATCTTCAATGCGGATCATCCCCATTGGGATATTACCATCGTGCTCAAAGGCGGCTTGACCATCCTGATATGCCATGCCGATTGCGATCGGATCTCCATTTTCATCGCGCTGAATATCCAGAGTAGAGGCAATTAGTGAGCGTACATTAACCCTGGAGTTTTCGCCAAACAGCATTCCATTTGCATTGATCAGATATACATTTCCATTGGCAATAAGGTTACCGTAGATCTTGCTTGGATCATTATCAAAGATTTTGTTGATTGCAATTGCTTCGGCACCAGGTTGGTAAAATTGAACTGTATTACTTTCTCCAATATTAAAGGATGACCAGTTAAGGTTTGCAGTTGCCTGATCCTGATAAATTTCCATGTTAACGCCGTCTGATACAATACCGGAAATCCCGGTAACATTTTGGGTAACCCCTTGGCAATCACTGCTACACAGTTGTGGTAATGCTCCGGTTGATTCACCAGAATACGCCGGAAAAGCTGGAATTGCCGTACCAATAATTGCACCAAATACCAATACCCCGTTATAGGTTTGGTTTAATCTTTTTGATTTGATAATTGATAAGATCTTATTCATTTTTTACCTCCGTCCTTGATCTGTTTTTTTGATCAAGGAGGTTAGAATTGATAACGAAGTCTAAAGTGAGTACGTGATTGCCCCTGCTTTATATCTCCGTTATCCTTAAGGGGATTAGCCCAATCCAGGGTTAGAAACAGATGTTGCCACAAAGCTATCTGCATATTTATTCCAACACTATGAATTTCTGATTCGGTAATAACTTCACCTTCTGCAGGTAGCGGCTTGCGCTCGCGGGTTTTTGCCCCCTCAGTAAATAGGCCAAATCGCCATTCATTTAATACATGCCAATCGATGTAGCTTTTAAGGGATTTATTTAAGGCAAGCTTATACAACACAGCATCGTCACCTGATATCTGTGATTCTGTGTAGCCGCGAACAGTATTGGCACCACCTGCACTTTGACGCTCATTGCTTACAAGCGGCGAGTCTGCAATCTGTAGAGTAAATCCTGCTTCAGACTCAAGCCCCCAGAACAGTTGATGCTTGTGAGTAATCCCTCCTTTAAATAACAAAAAGTTTGGTTGTCCTTTAAACCTTTTTTCTTCAAACTCTTCTTGTTCATTTAATAAACCACGTATGCCAAAGTTAGTTCCGGCATTAAATGTAGTGCTGCTATTATCTCTACGCTGGGTTGCCGAATAATTCACACTGAACATCAGGTAATCTATAGGGGTTTCCAATACGCTTTCTGAACTTCCACTTCCCGTATTAACGGTACTGGTAATACGTTCTATAAAATCCTTGTAATCCAACCCCAGAGTTAAACTATGTGATAATCCATCAACTGGCAGATATGGGGTAATACGTCTATACCCAAAAATCTGCCCATCACCATTCACCGACAGGTTCTGTCCAAAATCACCTAGTGTTGCCACACCGCTTTGTGAGTCGACTGCATAAAAAACATGATAGTTATCACTAAGATCCGGTTTGAACATATAGGTGCCCGAAAAGATATTTATCTGCCCCAGATCTTCCGGTGATGTCATATATTGTATTGATGCTGAGTGCTCCTTTTGCCATAGGTTGGTATAGCGCAGGGAAGTGCTGAGCCTTAATTTTTCAGTGTTATTGCTGTATTGGTCATTAAGTTCCATGTCTCCGTGTAGTGGAAACTCGTCCTTTACCTTTAAGTCAATATCAACTGTTCCCGGTTTACGTCCAGGTTTCATATATGGAGAAACTCTGCGATCCGGGGTTTTTCCGTTTAATTGAGAAAGCTGTTTTTGTACCGTTGGCATATGCGGTACCTTGCCTTCTTTAAGGGCAGGAACCTCATTTTTTATGCGTGAAAGCAAGAAGTAGTCGGAATCAACTACCCGAATACGTCCAATCTTACCTTCGATCACCTTGAGTTTAAGGATTCCACCATCCAAGTCCTGAGGTGGCGTATCCACTATTACAGTATGATATCCTGCCTGGGCATATCTATCCTGCAATGCCTTTTTTGCCATATCTACGGTTTCAGTATTTTTACCTCTACCAAGATATGGATAGAGCACCAATTCAATATCTCTATTTTCCAGCAAACTATTGCCGGTAACCCGAAATTCCCACAAATCAAACGTTTGCTTTTCTGTTTCTGCAGTGGGTTTCTGTGTAGATGCTGCTTCTTCCTGAGCTAATACAACTGATGGGAAAACAGCTGTCAATCCCAAAACTATTATTGTTAATAATCCTGCTGTTTTTTTGTTTTTTAATATATTGAGAGTAGTGCCAATGGTAGCCATCAATTGAAATAACCTTTGCTAAAAAATACCAAATTGTAGATCTATAACACCTACACTTATTGCGCGAACTTTACGCCAGTTTGTTTACAGCATTGTTACGGTTTTGCGGCAGGTTAATAACAATCTAATATTCTAATTGGCTTTCTCGTTAGTAAAATTTTGACCATAAAAAAACCCCTTGATTAATCAAGGGGTTTAAAGGCTTGCTGTTTATTTTGCCCTTCCAGGCTTATTGTTGTTAATTACTATTATTAAATTTAAATTAGAAGCCAACAGCACCAGGCCATGCACCATTAATATGTACTGGAGGACGGCAGCTATCTGGGCCTAATCCTACTGGAGAACGAGTAGTGCTGTTAACTGGGTATGAAGCATCGAATGGAAATGCTGGAGGCTGAATACCAAATCTATCTGTTGGTTTAGCCATGTATCCACCTTGACCCCATGGGTGTACATATTTAGTATTCAAGTTAGCCACAATTGAAGGTTTACCAGCTTCTGTAGCGATAAGGTCGATTACTTCTTGAGTTACCGCATCAGCAGCAGTATATGCAGCAGTGTTGTATTGAAGTGATTGCTCAACCCAATCAGTGTATTTATCGTTAGCAACATTAGATAGAGTTGGAGCAGCACCGTCAACCTTAACGAAACGATAGTTGTCAGCTAGATCCATATTCTTTTCTGTAGATTGATAACCGATAGCCCATTGTAGAGAACCGTCAGCACCGAAATCACCAACACAGTCACCCATGTCACCAGAACCTGCGTTCGCTTGAAGCATTGGCCACTCTCCACCTTCTACTAAATATGGAGATACAGAAGAATCAAGACATGAAGTTCTTAGGAAGTTGATCATAAATTGAGCGCGTGTACCTGAACCAGAAGTACGAATACAAAGTGCTACAGAATCTTGAGCAGGAGCATTAGCACCAGCTAGAGTCATAAGGTCTGTACCGTTTGCATCAACAACGTCATACCAAGAGTTAACTTGACCAGTGAATAGTGAACGTATTATGTTAGAAGAAAGAGTTGGCATATTTGCTTCATCTTCTGCACCTTCAGTCAGGCCTTGAGCAACCTGTAGTACATTACGTAGTTCTGTTGTTACAGGAATACCGAATACCAACTGAGATTGAGCGGTTACGGTAAGAGCAGCAAGATCTGCACTTGTTACATCACCAAATTCAGCAACAACGTTTAGACCCTTGAAAACTTTAGGCTCAACATCTGAAACACCAACTAGTGGGATATCAGTGATAGTTGTTTGCTCGCACTTCCAAGAATCGGTTTCAACCTCTTCACAATTTGCATTGTCAAGATCCATTCTTGTGATGGCAGCTTGTTGTGCTACAGGAACAACACCATAACCAGAACCACCAGTTGAACGCTTGTGAACCAGAAGTACATCACCTGCAGTTGCATTGGTTACTTTTGTATGGTCTACAACACAGCTCCAAGCGCGGTATTTTTTACCAGCAGATCCATCCCATACACCACCAACTTTTGCAGAATCTTTGAAGATATCAAAGTCACTTGCACAAAGATTTTCTTCAATGTAGTTACCAATGTTGTTGTCTTGAGCAGAAGCACCAGAGATAAAAAATTCGATATCAGCAGGTGTACCAGGTGCAACAGCGTATGCTTGAGAAGCGGCTAAAGCTGCTGCAGCTGCAATTAATTTAAGTTTCATATGAATACTCCTAATATACATTAAGTTTAAGTAGATCTATTTTTTTGTTTAATGAGGCCTGAAAACTGCCAGGCCTCCCTCTCTGAGGAACCCAAAGGTTCCAAAAATTATTTACGACGACGAGATACGCCAACTAGACCAATAAGACTGGATCCTAGAAGCCATACAGCAGCAGGAACAGGAACCGCTGTATAAACAAGCTTGTTATCTGCAAGAGTCCAGGTGCCAGCTAGTTTTTCGTGAATTGCGTATGGGCTACGACCAGTTCCGCCAGTTGTAAGCTCCCAAAATTCAACGCTATCTCCATAAGAAGCAGTAGCAAAGGTAACGTTACCTGCGAAAGAGCCCCAAGTACCAGTATCACCAGCATAGCTACCACCTGCTAAGAAATAACTTTCGTCGATGGCGTAATCACCATTTAATCCATCAAGAATTTGTACATATTGCTCGATATTAGTTTGTAGAGTATTAAAAGCAGCGTATTGTAGACCTTCTACAGAAGCATCTGTACCAATACGAGCTGTAGTCATAATTCCATTGGTAGATGGCTTAGCTACATCACGATCAGAACCAACTACATCCCAAGTCATTGACTCTGCGCCTGAAACAAACTCTACCCAGTTGGCATCATTTGAAAGATTATACTCGTAGTAACCTGTTTCAGAGTTAAATTCGCGTGTCATAACACCAAGGTCAAGGGTGTAAGAGGTGCTGGAAGCATCATCCCATACAGATAGAATTAGCTCACCACCTTCAGCACTATCAGAACCTGGATTTATAGCAGCATTTGCGGTACCGGCAATTGCAAGAGCAGCAGCTGCTGCAATAATTTTTAATTTCATTTGAAAACTCTCCATTTTTAATTGATTAACGTAGCTCGCTTTAATTAAGAGCCGGCAGCTACTCCGACTCTTATTGATAACTAGAAGAAAGTTATTTTCACGAAAACACTTCCTTACGGCTGACTTTTTAATCTCATTTTCTTTTGAACGTTATTTATTAATGTTCAACAAAATTGAAGTCTGCCTGCTTTCATGAATGATGAATTTTCATCCATCAATCGAAACATTCCTTGCTTCGACGCCGATAGTTATACGTGGGATTTATTAAAAAAATATGACGGTTAAATTAAAAAATAATGACACTCTAATTCCAGCTTTTTTTCTTTTTTTTCAGTTTCTTAATTGCAATCAGTCTGCATTATGCATTGCTTACAAAACGTATACTTCCGTGTAATTTTTTGTTTATTATTATCAGTACCATTTATCTGCATTTTGATTTTATTTTTACACCACTTTTTGTAACCGGCTAACAGATTATTAAAGGCGTATTCTTTAGTATTTATTTATATAATAAACAATTTGTCACGCTTTAGATCTTAACTGAATACTCATGAATAATTAGACGATAATTATGTTTTGCTTCAATTCCATCCGCATCTGTTATTTGTTTTGTAATAAATTTGTCACCGAAATTTAACGCTTTTGTCCAAAATCTGTCATACAAAAGATTTACATTTGCTTGCGATTGATTAACAGCTACGTGATGAAGTTCACAATATGTTCATGCATGAGCTGTCAAAAACAGCTCACTGCGTGCACGTATATTTAGAGGATTTTGTATGATTGATGATAAGAAACAGACTGTGTCGGTGCGAATGTCGGCATCGGATCATAATAAGATGAAAGATATTGCTCAAAGGCTACATGTACGAGAATCTGATCTATTTAGATTTGCAGTAAAAAGTGCAATAACAAAGTTACTACCTTTATATGATAAAAACTTTAAGGGGAAAGATCTAATACCCTTATTTATTGAGTTTGGACACGAATTAACTAATTATTTTGAACTGGATACTATGCGCCTTGATGAGATTATCAATGATGGCATTAGTAATGAAAGTGATAATCATGTTGATTATGATGACTTAAATCTTATCGCCATGTCAGGGATAAGAGAAAACCATCTGTATATCCGCCTTAATTACCTTAATCAGGAATTTAATAATACTAATGCCAATGAGCAAGAAAATCACTCTTTGCTTAAGCGCTATCTATATCGCAAATATATTGAAGAATCTCGCGGTGGTAGAAAATCAGTAAGTGAATTTGCAGCAGAGGACAAAATTGCAAAACACAACATGCTCGCGAATTCATATTAATTTAGTTAACAACTTCTAACAAAGAAGATAAAAACAGGAGAATACTATGATTAACAAGTTCTTACTCGGTTTGAGCTCTAGCTGCCTGTTATTGCTGTCTCAAACTACTAGTGCTGCTGTTGTTGAAGAACTAGTATATGAAGATATGAACTTTGTTCAAGGTTCACGCTTTACTACAGAACAAATAGAGCTTTCTAGTTCCGGTGAATATGAACTAACGTTGACTGACTTTAATTTTGGTTCGCAATTTGACAGTTTAATGATCACCATAACTTCCGGTACTGAAACCATCTTAAGTAATCAAGGTGAATTATTCTATATCGATTACGAAAACACTGAACAATATGAGAGTGATAACGGCATATTTTCTGATAGCTGGAGTTTTTCAGTTGAAGATAGCGGAGATTACTTTCTAACTCTTTGGGCTGATGTAGGCAATCCATATGATGCAGATATCGGCTTTTATGGGGTCAAACTCACGACAATGATGCTTGATCCAGTTGTAACCGTACCTCTTCCTCCAGCATTGGTATTCCTTGGTTCCGCTCTTATACCTCTTGCTGGTTATTCTCGTAGAAAGAGGCACGAATCATAACCGTTGTTCCATTCATTTATTTATTCTTTATCAATTAATTTATATCAGGAGATTTAACAATGAAACTTAAACTAATCGCTGCTGCATCTTGTCTTGCTCTTGCCTCAGTTGCTAATGCCGCTATCAACCCAGGTTCTGATAGTTCTGAGGGTGGTGAGCTAATTCTATCTGTATGGGATGATGCTTCCAGTACTTCTTACACCCTTGATCTTGGTGTTATGACACGTGAATTTGACTCAGCAGGTACATATACTTACGATCTATCAAATGATGAAAACTGGTTAACATTTTCAGCTGGAGCTGAATCTATTACTTGGGATGTGGTTGGTGCTGATCGTGATGTAGCTAAACCATCTACCAATGGAATTATGACTACAGCAGGTGTCGGTACAGACACATCTGTAGAGGGGCTACAACACGGTGCTTTTAATACTCTACAAACTAATATTGAGGGTTATCAGCAAATTCTTGATGGCACAACAAATACTGACTGGGCAACAAATGAAAGCTATTTCCTTTCTGGTGGTGAATATGCTGGTGATACTGGAACTTGGGGTTCTTTCGCAGGTAACGTTGACTGGGCTAAAGGAGAGGAAGGTGAAAGTCTGGAGTTCTGGTCGCTTACAACCGGTGGTACAGGTCGTAGCCCATACGCAATTCACGAAAAACTAGCTGGTACATGGACTCTTTCTGGTGATCAATTAATCTACACTGCAGCTGCTCCAGTTCCAGTACCTGCTGCGGTATGGCTATTTGGTTCTGCCCTTGCTGGCCTAGTTGGTGTATCTCGTCGTAAAAGATCATAATTAATAAATAATCCTGCCTTGGCAGGAATAACAATAATATATTACGACACCTTTAAATCCCCCGATAATAATCGGGGGATTTTTTTATTTAAGGTGCAACTACATAAGTTTGTAATATTCCTGTTCTAGCATCTTCCTTGGACGTTGCAATTATGGGGACTTCAGTCACTACATTTTATTATGTATGCGCTGTTATCAATCAATCATCAGCTCCTTATTTTTTTGCAACGTCCGTTTTTAATTCTTACATACAAATTTTTCAATAAATCTAATTATATGAGGAGATATTCAGATGAAGTTACAAAGACTATTGATTCCTTTGCTGTTTGCTTTTTCTTTCCATGCTAATGCAGCAATTCACCCGGGATCAAGCTATCCATATTATCAGCCCATCAGTGAGAATAGTGATTTGGTTTTAACCGTTTGGGATACTACATCGCGGGTTTCTTATACTCTTGACCTTGGTTCATCATCTTATTATCAAGAAACTCATGCAGCTTGGTTTAGCCTATCAGAAGACGAAAATTGGCGACTTTTTATGAACAGTGTTTCTAGCACAGCTAACATTAAATGGGATATGTCAGCATCAAAAAGAGATCAACGTCCTTATGGCGTTACCCCTATTGGACAAGAGGTTGATAATGGGGTAATGATTACATCAACTCTTGGTAGTTCTGACTCTATAACCTCACTCAGTTATGGGATACTAAATACCCTCCAAACCAATTTCGAGCAATACACCCAAATTCTTAATCAAGGTAGCGAAGATTACACTGCGAACAGAAGCTATTTCCGTTCTGGTGATGATTATGCCGGTAATTCCTCAGTTTGGGGATCCTGGGCCGGAAATATTGATAATACAGCTGCTTCATATGGTGAAAAATTGCAACTTTGGCACCTAACAACCAAAGATTACGGTCGCCATAGAGAGCTTGAATATCATAGTATGGGAAACTGGGTTTTAAATAGCAACGGTTTTGGCTTTGACTGGGACCCTTATCCTGTTCCAGTTCCAGCCGCTGTATGGCTATTTGGTTCTGCTTTGGCTGGCTTTATTGGAATCTCTCGTCGTAAGAGATCTTAATATAATCTATTAGTATCTCATTGCTCGGCTTGACCAGGCAATCCAGAGAGCTTTTTTCAATTCATTTAAATAATGACTACCCGATCAAGTCGTGTAATGACAAAGTTCATAAAGATAATGAAGGAAACAAAAAATGCCCTTGGCCTAAGTCAAGGGCATTAAAAATTACAGTCTACTTAGGCAAAGCTATATTTTTGCGCCAAGTTTTTCCATATAGATAATTATTTATTGATTATATTAGTTAGCTTAATTTCATCACCTTTCCCGTTACCAGATAGAACTATATTTCTGGCTTTTAGTGAACCAGGTGCTTCAACAATAACATCTTCATCTTCTTCCACCCATTGATCGATTCTAATGCCATATTTTTTATTATTTTCAGCTGTAACATTTGTCAATTTTGCATTGATGACACCTTCTCCAAGTTCTGTTATTTGAGCACCGTCGTCACCACAATCTGCAATATTTACCATTGTCATTTTGGCATTAATATCACCAGCGTCCTCTTCATCAACCTTAACACCTTCGTCAGTATTATTCAGCGTTTCAACTCTGACTAGATTAAGGTTAACTTCGCCATTACCAGCTTCATCAATATCAAGCCCTTCATCCATATTTTCATTAATCTCAGCATTGATCATAGTTAATTTGATATCGCCATCATCAGCTTCATCTATATCAAGGCCATCATCTAAATCTTCTTCATTGTAAAAACCATTTGCTGATAGTGTTGCATTAATAAAAGTTGCCTGTATATCACCGGCTCCAGCCTCATCAAGCTCCATACCGTCACCGCCGTTATTATCAATTTTAGTATTAACAACAAGGGCTTTAATACCACCTTCACCACGTTCATCAACCCTAACGCCATCAAAATCAATAGCGCCAGTTCCATTACCAACAAAGATGGAATTATTTATATAAAGATTAACGCCAATATTCGAACCTGATTCTCCATCATCAAATTCATCGGCATTATCATCAATATGCACACCAAAAAGGGCTGAATCTACAACATTTACGCCTTGAAGCCTTACCGTAATATCATCACCATATGCATCTTCAGGAACATTAATAACGATACCTCTGGTTGCGCTATTTGCTATAGTTAGGTTATTAATCTCAACTCCATTTTGAGTATTAAAAACTAAGGTACCATCATTTGTTACAGCAGTTAGATCATCATCTAGGATAAAACTTCCAGCCAGGGAACCATCAATAATAGCCCCATTACCGATCAATCTGATTTTCTGAGTGCCGTTAAAAATAACCGGCGCTGTTAAGATAATATCTGCATTTCTTTCAAATATTATGCTACTGATACTTGGGTCAGAATTAGCTGCTGCTATTGCTTCTTTTAACGACACTTCATCATTAACCTGAGTATAAGCAAACAAACTTGATGACGAAGCCAAAATAATTGCACCACAAAATAGAGATAGATTTTTCATATGATCGCATCCTTATAAATGAAACTTATTGATAAAATTACAAGGCCGATCATAGGTTGGTAAGATTACGATTTTATTTCTAACTAAGCTAATGTTGCTTCTGTAGCTTTGTTAGAACTATTTTGATTGCTTATACTGCAACAACCATGTCATATTTCCCTAGTAGGGTTTATTAGATCAAACTTCTAATGCCCCAAAAAATATGATTGATTTATTCACTTCCAAAAATGAGATCAGGTTTGCACTTCTGTTTCTGGTGATATTTAGCGCCCTTCATTTTAGCTATAGTTCCACCCGTGGTACAAAGTTGGAAACTTTAGCAATCGACATAATAACCGTTATCCCCAGCGTTTGGTTGATTAATACATTTTCTCCTGAAGAACAAATTATCGCCAAAGGAGAAAAACTGGTTTCGCCATTTGGTTCCATTACTATTCTGAATGGCTGCGAAGGTTTTGAAAGCATGTTTTTGCTATTTGCAGCTATTATTGCTTTTAAAGCTCCATTAAAAAACAAGATCATTGGCTTAGCGGCTGGAATGAGCATCATATACTTTCTAAATCAGATACGAATCATTACCTTATATTACTGTTTTCGCTACCGCAAAGAATGGTTCGACCCAATCCACAGCCAAATTGGCCCTACCCTGATAATATTAATTGCCTGCTTGTTCTTTTTAATTTGGGCTTCCAGGGCAGGCAGAAACCTGCAATCCAGAACATGATCAGCCATATTAATGCAGTTAAATTTGGCATAGGAGCTATTGTAAGTTATTGCCTGCTTACATTGTTGATGGTTTTTTTTGGTGAATACTTTCTCAAACTATTATTACCTTTCTATGCCTTTGCTATCGATACCATTTCTACCGAACTGCAGGTAAAATCAATCAGCCTTGGTTTATCAGGCACAACCAAACAGATAATGGTCGTGGTCAGTAATCCGTTCCCCTTGTATTTCAGTACTGCAACTATACCTATTGGTGTTCCAATACAACTTGTGACATTACAAGGGCACGCCTTACAACACTTTATCGTTATCTATTCAATTTTATTCAGCTATCCTCCTGTTATTGATAAAAAAAAGCCTTTGCTATTACTTACCTCGACCCCTTTTCTGATCTTTATTGAGTTTATCGATATCCCTGTTGTTTTACTTGGCAGCGGATATGATTTGATATATTCAAATTTCAATACTCAATTAATTTCAAATTCACCAATGATAATAATTATGGACTTTTTAAATGGAGGAGGGCGCCTTGCCATTTCTATTACTGCAGCAATTTGTTCGATTGGTACTTATAAAATTTTAGGTTTTTCATTAGTTAGCAAATAGGTCTAAAAATGAATCCAAGTGAGACAAATTCAAAATGCTTTATTGATGTGTTTATGTAACGTGCACGTAATAATTTAAAGCTAACGTAGCCGCTTTTCGATATCAGGAGAACTATAATGAAGCGACTACTATTAGGTGTTGGTGGTGTGTTAGCTGTTTCAGCAATGCTTACCGGTTGCAAAACCGAAAGTTTGGTTATTAATGAATATAAGGCAAATATTCCTGAAGATGTTCATTCAAAACAATATATTGAGCTAAGGGGGACACCTCTTTCTCAAATTGAAAAAACCTATCTTGTTGTCATAGATGGTGACGAAGATGAAGAAGGTAAGATCGACTATGCCTATAACCTTGACGGAATTGCCATTAGCAGCAACGGTCTTATTATCATCAAAAATGAGAATGAATATAACGACATAATTTCTCCCGATACCACTGTGATCAATGATCCTGCAATTCGCACCTATGACCCGGACGTTGATGGGGATGAATATGAAGATGGCGTTTTAGAGCATGATGCTGTTACCTATCTACTAATCAAAACCGACGCAGATCTGAAAAGAGGCGACGACTTGGACTTAGATAATGACGGTGTTCTTGACCTTCCGGAAGGCGCAGTAATTATTGATTCTTTAGGTAGCCTTGATGGCGGTGACGGTTTTGTTTACAGCGATGTTGTTCTTACTCAGTCAGCCAGTGATCCTGATGCGGCAACAAGATTTTATGATGACATGACTCCAAACTCCCTTACTGCCTGGGCTAATGGTGATATCTATGAAGATCCAAATAAAGAAGATGAGGAACTACCGGATGAATTGCTTTACGACACACTACAAGCAAGTTCAAACCTTCCTCCAAAGGCAGCGCTTACCCCGGGTAATCACAACTTTAACCAGGCTCCGTTTATCCTTTTAAATGAGATTGCAGCGACCGGAGATAAATACGTTGAACTTCTTTCAAATTCAGCTCAGAGTTTTGATAACGTTTACCTGCTAGTAAGCAATGAAGCAGACGGTACTGTAGCTAATTCGACAGCTATGGACGGTATCATTGCTAAAGAAACTGGTATCACTATCATAACCGATACTTCTGCTGCAATTAGCGTTGGCACAGCTATCACTCAAGTTGAAGCAGATCTTAGCTCTCTGAAAAAAGAAGTAATATCTATCGTATTGGTTTACTCACCAGAAAGCGCGATTGCTGCCGGTGACAGCATTACTGATCTGCCGGAAGGGGCTATCGTTTTGGATAATATCGGTTGGGGCGGTTCAGTTTATTCTGACATCGTTAGTGCAGATTCAGCAACTACAGCGATTCGTTATAAAGATAACAAGATGGTAACTATGAGTGCTTGGTCTTTTGAAGAGCAGCACCGCACACCTGCAAATACCAATATTGCAGAAGTTGCCACAATGATTGTTAAGCCTGTTCTTGAAACTCAAAGAACAACTCAACCAAACTTTGATGCTGATGATATGGCATTCTGGATAAATTCAAATGATCCAACCAACGGCAGCATGGTAATTGCTACTCAGAAGATTGCCGGATATTCAGTATACGACGTTGAAGGCAACACTCTGATTGATGTTAAACCAGAAGGCATTCGCTTTAACAATGTTGATGTTATGTATGGCTTTGAGTTAAACGGTGAGTTGGTTGACTTGGCTATATTTACCGATCGCGGTACCAATAAGTTTGCAATCTACACTATCAGCACGGAAAGCCCATATCTTACTGAAGTAACTGACTATGGCCAGACAGAAGAACTGTTTGCCGCTGAAGAAGCTGGTGAAGATACTGCTTATGGTCTGGCTGTTTACAAAAGTGTTGTTGATGGCAAATTCTATGCATATGCCACCCAAAATGGTTACAACCTAGCCGCTCAATTCGAGCTTAAAGCTATGGGCGACAAGATTGGTTGGGAAAAGGTTAGAACCATAACCCTGGCTGCTGACGATGATGACAAACATGCAGAAGGGATGGTTGTTGACCAGGAATACGGCAAACTATATATCGGACAGGAAGAAGTTGGCGTATATATCACCGATGCTGAAGCTGCTGCAGACACAGTGCTTACTGAAGACGATCTTTTGCTTGAAGAGGGTGATTACAATATCGTAGAAGATATCGAAGGGATGACTATCTACTATAAAGATAACGGCGAAGGATATGTAATGATTTCCAGCCAGGGCAACTACAGCTTCGGTGTATTCAATCGCACACCTAATGGAGTGACAAATGGGTATGTATCTACATTCATTATTGCAGATGATATGAACGGTATTGACGGGGTTCAGGAAACTGACAGCCTTGATGTTACTAACTGTCCTATTGGCACCCAGTTTCCGCATGGAGCCTTGATTGTTCAGGACGGCATGGATACAACTCCAGATCCAGATGATACTGAAACCAACTTCAAATGGGTTAAATGGGAAGATGTAGCTGCCGGTTTAGGTGATATTTCATTTGAATCAGACTACGATCCTCGTAATCCAATTGACCGTAGATAATTCAATTATTGGCATATATCAACCCGGAGGAACCGGGTTGATATAGCTATTCATATCTCTATAAACACAATCCAAAATATAATCACCAAATTCAATATCTAACGGTCACCCCAATTCTATTTTTGAAAATTTCAAGCAGCATCATTACATAAGCACTTGCATTTATTGATATTTTCTAATATCAGCCAAACAAAACTTTAACAATAAAGTCATAAGACTGACATATTCATTAATTACCTTTACTTACCAATTTGATTTTACTGGAATTAAATATGCGCGTTTTATCGACACTGGTTTTTATATTACTGGTTACTTGCAACTTATCCGCTTTTGCCGGGGATCAGTTTATTGTCAGTAATAACCAGTTTATCAATAAACTCAAAAATGTATTTAACATCCCAAAACTTCATTCTGATCTATTGCAAAAAAAGCCACGCCGATTTTTGGTTCAATTAGAAGATGAAGAAACTACTACACAATTCAGTAAAAATATTAATAACACATTTCCAATAAACGAATTTTCACAACGCATCAATAATTTCAAAAATCATACAAAGGCTATTAAACAGTCATTTTGGGGATCGTTTCAATCTGGTTTTAAAGCCTTTACAGAAGAAAATATAATCAAAGACTTCAGCCATTTTCCAGCAATCGCTGTACAAATAAACTCTATTGACTCCCTTAATTCACTAATATTGAATTCGCAAGCTAAGGCAATTTATGAAGAGGAGTTTTTTCAACCCACTTTAACCCAAAGCTTACCGCTTATATCCCAAACATTTGTATATGATCGAGGTGCTGGTGGCGCTGATACATCTGTAGTAATCCTGGATACCGGAGTTGACTATACTCGCAGTTATTTTGGATCATGCACTTCTCCAGGAGTTCCTGCAGACACCTGTTCGGTTATATATTCCGACGATATCGCAACAGATGATGGATCTTTAGACGATAATGGTCATGGAACGAATGTAAGTGGTATTGTTATCGGCACCGCTCCGGAAACCAAAATAATTGTATTGGATGTATTTAATGGCAGTTCAGCTAGTAGTTTCGATGTTATATCGGCAATTAACTGGGCGGTATCCAACCAAGATACATACAATATTGTTGCAATGAATCTTAGTCTTGGTGATGGTACACAACGCTCAACCCACTGCGAAAATTATTATAAGACCTATTTTCAATATGCTCGTGATGTTGGCATCCTTGCTGCAGTTTCATCCGGTAATGATGCACATACCGATGGCATAAGTAGCCCGGCTTGTAATAGTAATGTAATTTCCGTTGGAGCTGTTTACGATGCTAATGTCGGTGGACTCTCTTATGGAGTCTGCACTGATAGTAGCTCTACTGCTGATCAAATCACTTGCTTTTCTAATAGTGGCTCGATATTGGATATTCTAGCTCCAGGAGCATTAATCACCGCTGGGGGGTATACCTTGGCAGGAACATCCATGGCCGCTCCTCATGTTGCCGGAGCCATTGCGGTTGCACGATCATATTACACCAATGCAGAATATACGACTGACGATATTGAAGCCATGCTAGTTAACAATGGGCCTCTAATTACTGACTCTAGAAACGGCATTCAAACTCCCCGCCTGGATCTTGGTGATTTATTCCCTACCGTAGGAAGTGCTTTCGAAACCCCAATTTCATTAGCATCTGCAAACAGCGGTACCTTATCCGGTAATAATCAGTTTGCAACCAAACAAGATTCAGAACCGGATCATGCCGGTAACTCTGGCGGAAGTTCAGTATGGTTTGAGTGGAAAGCGCCAACTACTGGGGTTTATACATTTAACACTTATGGAAGCGATTTTGATACATTGCTGGCAATCTATACTGGTTCTGATCTAGGATCTCTGGTCGAAATTGCATCTTGTGATGATTCCGAATCACCAGAGACCAATTGTAAAATAACCGTTCAGATAACAGCAGGACAGTCATTCATGATAGCTGTAGATGGCAAAGATGGGATAACTGGAAACTATGCTATCAATTGGGAATATTCCCCTATTCCCGAAGAAGAGGAGATTCCATTTTTACCTCCTATCGGTTATCTATTCTTTACAGCAATTTTATTAATCACCGGATATCGTAAATCATAGAATGCTACTTAGCAGAGTCTTTTGGATTAGCTCAGAACAAACCAAGGATGAAGACATTTATATTAACTTTCTCCTATAGCTTCAACCTTGGCTAATTCTGGGCTAATCCTAAGGGCTCGACCAACTTTCAAGACTTTATTCAACCCAAAAAAGTTTTATTACAAGCTATTTACTAACTAATTAAAATTATCATATTAAATATTCATCACTTACATCTATATGAAAATTAAAATGTTTACGCTTGTCATACATTTTGATGGCAGCGTGCAAATTTTCATTAAACTGTCATATTCATCCCTTATAGTTGCCGCTCATTACAAAATTGAAACAAATGTAAGACATCCTAAATGGGGTGGAGGTTAAATGAAAAACGTAGTTCGCAATATTTTCCTGTTGCTTTTTTTATCGCATATCGCCATTACTTCTTATGCAACCAGCAATGAAGATTCAAAAAGCTATACCTATAAAGTGCAACCAGGAGATATCATCTCAGTTTCAGTATGGAAAGAGGAAGATCTGCAAAGAGATGTTCTAATCCGTCCTGACAGCGCCTTTTCATTCCCTCTTATTGGTGAAATTAAAACCAAAGAAAAAGGTGTTGCTCAAATCAAAGAAGAGATCACTGCAAAGCTGGAAAAATTCATTCCTCAACCAGATGTTTCAGTATCTCTAAGACAAATCAATGGCAATAAAATCTATGTAATTGGCAAGGTAAACCGCCCGGGTGAATTTGCCCTTATTAAACCGTTAGATATCATCCAGGCACTAAGTTTGGCTGGCGGAACTGCAACTTTTGCAGAACTAGATGACATCATTATTCTTCGTCGTGAAAATGGAACTCAGCGTGCAATCCCCTTCGACTACCTGGAAGTAGAGAGAGGGAAAAAACTGGAACAAAACATCATCCTAAAAAGCGGTGATGTAGTTGTTGTTCCTTAAATATTATATCAGGGGAACACTGTGAGAAGCGGGTTAATCGTTATTATCCTCTGCACTCCTTTTTCTGTATCAGGTAGCGAAATGACGTGGCAATTTAACTCAAAAATTGGCGGCACTCATTATGAGAACATCAGCCTATCTAAAAACCCAAGGGGAGCAGAAAACCTTATGAGCGTTATGCTTTCTGGCGGCCTGGAATATTCGACACCAGTTGCAAATATCAGCGCAAAACCAACCCTAGCAACAAACCGATATAGCGATAGCACGCGCAACAATATCGACCGCGGCCTGAATATCTCAGCAAACTATGTAACAGAGAATGCAAGATTTTCCCTTAATCTTGACGCGCAGCGCGATACATCTTTTGACAGTGAACTTACAACTACCGGTTATATTGATAAAAAAGTTAATCGCAAATCAGATATGCACTCACCAGCTGTAACTTTTTTCCTGGATGAACTTAGCACCATTTCGCTAAGCCATTCCTTTACCGATGTAGATTATGCCAATGGAATCAACGCAGGATTATTTGACTATCAATATTCCAACACCAGCATATCTTATTCTAGAATCACCAAAACACTGGGCACAATAAGCCTTACCCTTGCAGATGTTACACAAGAAATCGACCAGCTTAACAGCAAATACGACACCAAAATTATCCAGGCAGGCTTCAGCAAACAATTATCAGCAACCATTTCCGCAAATGTTTATGCCGGGCTGCGCAAATATGACACCAACATCGGCTATGCAAATTACAACAGTTCAGATAATGGCTGGGTAATGGATTTATCAGCAGGCAAGGCATTTAGCCACTCCAATCTTTCTGTTTCAGCGTCACGCGAGGTAACACCTAGTGGTGGTGGCTACATGGTTTTAAAGAACCAGGTAAGTCTTGGCTATAGATACCCACTCAGCCCACAACTAACCGCACGAGTAGATGCAATCGCTCTTAAGAACATTCGCGAAACCGAGAGTGGTGACCTAAATAGATATTACGGCAATGCTGATCTTGGCCTTATCTACAACTTTGAACCTAACTGGAACATCTCACTTCATATTCAACACCGCAAAAACCATTCTGAAGAGGGAATACCAGGCAAAGATAACGTAATTATGTTCAATGTAAGTTACGCAGGGCCAAAGACACCTGTAAAAAATTACCATCGCAATACTGAGTTTTAATATTTGAATTAATTTAACTGGAAATACAATCGTGCAAGATATACAGACAAAATCAATACAAGAATATATAGCGGGGATTAAAAGGCGCAAAGGGAAAGTTGCCATTACCTTTTTTGTATTACTGCTTATTACTATGGCACTGGCGTTCGGACTTCCTGCCGTTTATCGGTCCTCGGCCACTATCCTAATTGAACAACAGGAGATCCCTGAAGATCTTGTGCGCTCCACGGTTACCAGCTATGCCGACCAGCGTATTCAGATGATCACCCAGCGGGCAATGCGTACTGATAATCTGTGGAAAATAATCGAGAAATACGACCTGTATAAAAAGAAAAGGGAAAACTACCCTAGAGAAGTAGTAATTGAAGAGATGCGTGAGGATGTAGCGCAAAATATTATCAGTGCAGAAGTAGTGGATCCACGTACCGGCAGACCAACCAATGCCACTATTGCATTTTCTCTTTCCTATGACAATGAGTCTCCGGCAATGGCGCAGAAGGTTGCCAATGATCTTACTTCTCTTTATCTGAAAGAAAATATAAAAAACCGGAAGCAGAAGGCATCGGAGACCTCCATTTTCCTGACTGAAGAAGCGGAAAAGCTAGAGAACAAAATATCTCTGCTTGAAGAAGAACTTGCCAAGTTCAAACAAGAAAACAGAGGCAAGCTACCTGAACTTATCGACATGAATCTATCCCTGATGAATCGTATTGACAGCCAAATTGATGAGGTAGAAAACCAGCTACGCAATCTGCAAGAGCGCAAAATTTATCTTGATTCTGAACTGGCTCAACTCAATCCGTACTCAACTCTGTTTTCATCTACAGGAGAAAGAATCCTAAGCCCAGAAGACAGGCTTAAGATGCTGCAAACCAAATATCTGACTGAATCATCAAAGTATGCAGAAGACCATCCCGACCTGATTAGAATGAAAAATGAGATTGAAAAACTTCAGAGCGAAATTGGCTGGGTTGATGAAGCAGAGAATCTGGCAAAACAACTGGAAGCCTTAAAATCACAACTTAGTGATCTTAACAGCCGTTATTCAGAAAGCCATCCTGATGTAAAAAAAGTAAAACGCGAAATCGAAGCAACAAACACACAACTGAATGCAATTCGTGACAAACAGCAGAACAAAGCACAATCTAAAAGCGGATTTAGCAAACCAGATAATCCGGCCTATGTACAATTGAAAGCACAACTTGAAGCAACACTTGTAGAAATAGAATCATTAAAACAAAAACGGGAACGCCTAACGGAAAAATATCAAGAGTATGAACAACGCATAATTGAAACACCGATTGTTGAGAGAGACTACAGAGCTCTAATACGTGACTATGAACAAGCTGTTACCAAGCACAGCGATATTAAAGCAAGGCAGATGGAAGCCAAACTCGGACAATCACTGGAGGAGGGGCGCAAGGGAGAGAGATTCGAACTTATTGAACCACCATTGCTACCAGAAAAGCCATTAAAGCCAAACCGCAAGGTAATACTAGCTCTAGGATTAATTCTATCGATTGGTGTAGCTTTAGGAATGGGCATTGCACTAGACCAAATCGACGTTAGAATTTGGGGATATACCGAAGTAAAAACCATATCTGGTAGTACGCCACTGGTAGCTATCCCATTTATTGAAACTTCAGGCGATCGCCGTCAGAAGTGGATATTACGTTTAGGTGGGCTGTTGATACTGGTAATCATAATCACCTTGGCACTATATGGAACCCATGCTTTTTACAAGCCTCTTGATGTGCTGTGGTACATCATTATGCGCAAAGCGGAATTAATGTTTATCTAGCCAATCATAAAAACTATTTACTTGGTGTAAAAATGGAAAAGATCAAAAAGGCCCTTGAAAAGGCCAAAAAAGAACGTGACAAAAATCTTGGCAAACCTCTGGCTGTTGGTAAAAAAGTTCCAACTGCACAAATCGCCAGAGAAGATCAGATCACCTATACGCAAACACAAAAGTTCACTGCATCTCAAGATGTTCTCAGCACTAACCGCATTTTTAATGGAACAGAAAACTCAGAAATAGTAGCTGCTTATAAATTATTACGTACACAGTTACTACAAAAGATGAATGAAAACCAGTGGAATGCACTAGCACTAACCAGCCCATCATCCGGAGCTGGATGCAGCCTTACATCTATTAATCTAGCCATAAACCTAGCAATGGAGGTTAGGCACACTGTACTGTTGGTTGACTTCAACCTACGCAAACCGGGATTGCATAAATTATTCGGTTTCGAGCCAAAATACGGGCTTTCAGATTATCTTTTACATAACACTTCACTGGAAGAGATCTTGGTAAATCCAGGGTATGAAGGAGTTGTAATGCTCCCAGGCAATCAGCCTCTACTTAACTCATCTGAAACCCTGTCATCACCAAAACTTGTACAGCTGGTGGAAGAGCTCAAGAATCGTTACCCATCACGTATAGTTCTATTTGATCTGCCACCAATCCTTACATCGGATGACGCGCTGGCCTTTTCTCCTTACGCCGATGCCTTCTTGCTTATTCTCGAAGAAGGAAAGACCAAAAAGACAGAGCTGGAAAATTCACTAAGACTGCTTAAAGATGTTGAAGTGATCGGTACCGTTCTTAATAAATCAAAAGAGATCAAAACTGCGTAGCAAAGCAAACTTTCAGGTAATAATGATGTATAGGAACTTCTACCAACTAAACGAAAAGCCATTCTCCCTGCTACCAGATCCTAATTATCTGTACATGGGGAAAAAACACTCCATGGCATATTCGATGCTCGAATACGGCCTCGAAAGTGAAGCTGGATTTACTGTTATAACCGGAGAAGTTGGCTGTGGCAAAACCACCCTGATAAGGCACCTTCTAAATCATATGCCTCACGAACTTACTGTTGGCCTAATTACCAACACACATAAATCACTAGGTAATTTACTGCAATGGATCGCTTATGCCTTTGATTTAGACTTCAAAGATAAAGGTGATGCCGAACTGTATCAAGATCTGGTTGATTTCATGATCCAAAAATACGCCCAAGGCAAGCGCGTAGTAATCATAGTTGATGAAGCACAAAATATGGAGCCAGATGTACTTGAAGAATTAAGGGTTTTTTCCAACATTAATGCGGATAAATACCAAGTATTGCAAATAGTGATCGTTGGCCAACCTGAGCTACGCGATGTTCTTCAACGTAAAGAATTAAGGCAGTTTGCACAAAGGGTTGTGGTTGATTATCACATTGAAAAACTTAATCCAGATGAAGTAAAAAAATATATCCAACATCGCATAAAAGTTGCCGGTGGTAACCCTGAAATATTTAGTGAATGCGCTATTGAAGCAATATCAAACTCCAGCGGTGGTGTACCCAGGCTGGTTAATTCTCTGGCAGATATGGCCTTGGTTTATGGGTATGCTGAAAATAAGCATAAAATAACCTCGGAAATCGTTGCCTCTATAGCTCGCGAAAGATCAATTTACGGTATATCCAACACATTATCTCAAGTCAGCTAACATATTGAAAAGAACAAAATAGTCATATGAAACGTATATTGCTCATATTGTGGACCGGATATTTGTGCCTTGCTCCAGTATACTGGCTTCCAGGAATTAGTATTAATATATTATACGCATTTAAGTTTATTCTTATTGCTTCGGCAGTTTCTTTATCATTTATATATTTGTTAACTATTGGCAAACTTACTTTCCCGAGAGGAATAATCGGACTCGGAGGCTTTATCTTAATTATATTTGTATCAATGCCAGCCTTAATGCAAACTGATTCAGCTTTAGCACTCAAAAGAATCCAAGACTATTTCTTAGGTTATTCCACATTTTTTGCTGCTTTTGCACTATCAGCTGCAAAGATATCATTTAATAAACCACTGTTTTTCTCAGCACTTTTTATCTCTGTATTGTGCTCATTAGTCACCGCAAGTGCCGCTCTTGGAGTACCAAGTTTTACATCCCCTTCTGCATTTGGCAGTGTAGATCTGGCAATATCAGGCTTCTCCGGTTTAAGAACAGGTTGGTCGATCGGAACAGGTTTATATTTATCAGCCTTGTTTTTTATAATTCCGCCAAATAGAAATTTCCGTTGGGTATTAACTATATTGGTTGTATTATGTTTTTTCCAAATAGTTGGCTCACAAGTAGCTGTTGGTGGTCGCTCTGGGTTGGTAATGTCGCTTGCGATTATTTCTGTATATTTCTGGAAATATATGCCTAAATCCATTTTACTTATTATTGGGTTAGTTTTTTTTCTATTCGTTTCAACACATATTGACTACTTGGCAGAACATTTAAGATTTGATCGCATTTCCTCCAGTTCAAACCAGACAGATGCATTAAACCATTTTTCAGCTGGAAGAATCGGAACCTATATATTTGCTTTTGAAAAATTTTTTGAATCTCCATTAACTGGACATGGTTTTGGTAATGTTCAAATACATGGAATTGACATACATAACTTATGGTTGAGAATGCTGGCTGAAGGTGGGCTATTTTTACCCTTACTTTTCTTTTTATTTATATATAAAGCTCTTAAAAGCTCACGCTTTTCTGTCCAAAAAAATGATATTGCCGGTCGCCAATTAGAATATGATAGATTCATATTACAACTCATAATTTGGTCTGGAATATTAGCATCTCTTTTTGAACCCAATACTCTGTTAGGAACCTTTCAAAATTCATGCATCTGGTGGGTATCCCTTGGATGTTTACTTGGCCCAAAAATGATTTATCAAACAGAAAAAAACAAGCAAGAAGATGCCTTCATCAATAAGTAATATTATTAATATAATCTACGAAATCTGCTATCAGATAGATAATTATAAAAGAAACATCTCAGTGGGAATGGAGCCTTTTAATACTTTGATCGGTAAAATCAACATACAGCTAATGTCATGAAACAAATAGCCTGGTTAAATTCATCAAGAGCATTAGCAATATTTGCTGTAGTGACGCTACATGTTTCAGCCATATTGCTCAGCGAAAAAAACACAGCATCCCTTGAATGGTGGGCAGGCAACCTAATCAATTCCTCTGTTAGATGGTGTGTACCAGTATTTATAATGATAAGCGGTGCTTTGTTATTGGAAGATAATAAAGCCGCGAAAATTACAGCTTTTTATAAAAACCGTTTGAAAAAAATTATGGTCCCCCTTATATTCTGGTCAATATTTTTTATCGTTTGGTCATTATTAAAACTTAATATTAAAGAAGGAAACATATCTAATTACAACATATTAAGCAGGCTTATCACTGGGACTCCATATTATCATATGTGGTTTATATATATGATTTTACCGCTATATATTCTAACTCCATTTCTGCAAAAAGTTATTCTGAAATCTTCAAAGCAAGAACTAAACCTGCTAATAGCTTTTTCTTTCATAGTCTCAATTCTATACAACATTGATGATGCATTCTCTGACCATAGTTCTTCCATTTTTTTAACAAAATTTCTTAGATTTATTCCATATTTCCTTATTGGATACAACATAAAAAGAAGCACTGAAACTCCTCCTAAACAAGTGCTCTGGATTGTTTTTTTGGCCTCAATAATTGTAACGTCACTCGGCTATTATTACGGAAGTATAAACGATAACCGTTTAATTAGTTTATATTTCTATGATTATTTAAGTGTCTCAGTTCTAGCTATGTCTTTAAGTTTTTTTTATATATTAAAAGAATGGAAATTATCTGTATTTTTAGAAAAAAAGATAGCAAAGCTATCCTTACTCAGCTTAGGAATATATCTAGTTCACCCAGTTATTATTGATATCATTAGATTTTTTAAAATTGGCCCGGACACATTTAACCCAATAATATCATTGCCTATTATAACCATAACCGTATTTGCTGTTTCTCTATCAACATGCTTGATAATTCGCAAAATGCCTGTAATCAAAAAGATCATATGAAACTTCTACTTATTCATTTCAATAATTTTTTTCCCCGGCAGTTTAGGACTGATAAAATTTTTGCTGTGCAAAAAACCGTTTTGGCATTAAAAATCGAAAAAAATAAAAACCATTGAGAACTTCTTATGAACAGTGTTGCACATGCATTAAAACATAATACTCGCTTAAAAAAAATCAGCTTATCTTATATAGTATCTGCTCTTGCAAGGGGATCTGGATTTCTATTCACATTCACCACAACACCTATATTACTTAATTATCTAGGAAAAGATGGATTCGGCTTATGGAGTATATTCATTCAATTTTTCAGCTTCGCGGCTTTCAGTGATTTTGGTCTTAGCAACGGACTACACAATACCCTTTTAAAAGCACGCCATACTGAAAATGAAGCAAACAATATTTTACTAATTCAAAGAACGTTTCTATTATTAGTCTGTATAGCATTAACCATTCTCGTTTTAACATCTGGCCCCATCTTTCTTTTTGACTGGATCAGTATCTTAAACATAAAAAATTCTCAGCTCCAATCTACTTTATTAGCTTCTATAGTGACCATATCATTGCTTTTTTTCTTAAATGTTCCAATTGGGATAATTCAAAAAGTCCAGTTTGCATATATGGACCACCACAAAGTATATTCTTGGGAAGTTTTTTCAAAAATATTAGCTATTATTATGATTTTCAGCGCTATCAACCTTAAGTTATCAATTCCATTTTTATTGGCTTGTTTCTTTTTGCCTATCATCATTGCCAATATTTTCAACATATTAACCTACAAAAAACTACGTGTTTGGAAAATTAGCAAGCAATCACTAATGATACATAATTCACAAGTTTTATCTGTTGCACGAAAAGGTGGGCTTTTTTTTGTTATGAGCATATTTTATGCCCTCGGTAGAACTACTGACAACTTTGTTATCGGTAGTTTCGGATCTCTTGAGCAAGTAACTGACTATCAGATCCTGGCTAGACTTTTTGATATTCCTCTATTATTAGTAATGATGCTTTCAGCGATAATGTGGTCTGCATTTGCAGAATCCATACATAAAAATGAATACAAATGGGTTAAGAAAACTATGACTCAAGCTATATATTTCATATTAATAACAATGTTTTGTTTTCTTATGGCTTTCCAAAATTTTGGCGAAACCTTACTTTCCCTATGGTTAGGGCAAAAAACGACCATAAACTTTAGCCTATTATATTCAATGGCTGCATGGACAACTGTTGGAGCTATTTCAAATTTATTATCTTCCTACTTGAATGCAACTGATAGACTTTTATTTCAGATAAAGGTTTTTGCCGTCTACTTTATAATTGCTTTCCCTCTTAAAGCTTTTATTTTAAAGAAAGTGTCGCTTGAGGCATTTGTACTTGCTGGAACCATCGCTTTTTTCCTCATCCTTATAATTCCTTCAGCTTTAATTATTTATAAGGATTTAAAACTCAACTTAACTAATAAAAATGCTTCTGCCCTGTAGGGGGCTTCAAAGTGCAATATAATATTATTAAAGCAGCAACACATAATATTGGTTCATCAAGTGCAAACAAATACAAGTTTCCTCGAACTTTATTATTAAGTTATTATTGCGCGCTGTATTTCCACACTTATAACACTAGCCCCACAACCAATTTTTTTTGCTTGAGATTCTGTAATTATTTTGAAAAATATTTCTTGTTTGATAGAAATAGAAGCATTTATGAGTCTACTACAAATTACATACTGGAGCTGATTAACTAATGAGTAATATAATTTTTTGGCGCATATCACCCAGCCCTCATTTGGATGTGCTATTCAATTCTATGAGACAAATACAAAATAATAATCAAGTATATGTAGTTTATATTGATCAGCTTGATGAAGCTCGAAAACAGCAAGGATGGTCAGAAGACAGAACAACATCTTCAATGGATATTTATGAGCCAAACGATGCTCAAATAAGCTCAATAATTCAGCAGTTTAGCCATAATTCAATCCATGTATTTTCAGGCGTTATTTATCATAAAAAAATGAGAAGTATTTTTATGAAAATGCTAAAACAGCCTGTCACGAGAATACTGCTTAATGAAGGAAGAGAACTAAAAGGCATTAAGGGAAAAATAAGACTCCTGCAAGGATATTGGTTTGAAAAAAGGTTTCTCAATAAAATTGATCTTATCTTTGCTATTGGACAATTAGCTGTTCATTATTATTCTAAACTTGGGGTCAATAAGGACAAAATACGCTCTTTTTGTTATGTTATTAATCCACCTCTTCGATCTACCAAATCAATAACTAAAGATAACAATAATGACAAAATTTCATTTGGTGTCATTGGTCGACTGATTCCTCTTAAACGAGTTGACATTTTAATACAGGCATTTGCAAGCATATCCAATAACAACTGGGAGCTGAGTATTATTGGTGATGGTTCAGAAAGGCAAAAATTAGAATTATTAGCAAAAAAACATCAAATCGAAAAACAGATCAAGTTTTATGGGATACTCCCTAACCATGAAGTTAAAGCTTTAATGGCAAATTTTGACTATACACTATTCGCAAGTAATGCAGATGGGTGGGGTGCTGTAGTTAACGAAAGCATGCTTGCAGGAACACCTGTAATCTGTAGCCAATACCCAGGATCTGCTGACTTAATCCACGAAGGTTTTAACGGATATTTGTTCAAAACTGACAATTTAAGCAATCTAATTCAAGTAATATCAACAAGCCTTCAAAAAGGAAAGACCACAGCTTCAACAAGATTAAAAATTATCGAATGGAGTAAGTGCATACAAGCTGATTTTGTTGCAAACTACTTTATTGAACAATTACATCAAAAATCCCCAACAATTCCACCATGGAGAGCGCCAATACAAAAATGCAAATGCGATGGAGAATTATAATATGATCGCTGATTTCTTTATTCAATTACTATTTAAAACCTTACCCGACTCAAGACTGTACAAATTCAAGTCTTTCTTATTGCGTAAAAGAGGATTTAATATCGGCGAAAATGTTCGAGTAATCAGTAGCGCCAAATTTAAGATAAAACAATTTTCAATCTCAGATAATACTTTTATTGGTCATGACTTTTTTGCAGCAGGAAGTTTAGATTCAATCATCAAAATAGGAAAAAACTGTGATATTGCCCCAAGGGTTGCCATTCTTGCTGGCACCCATGATATTGGCGATTATAATCAGCGTGCGGGTCACGGCAAAGGCAGCCTAATTTCAATAGGCGATGGAACATGGATAGGTGGTTGCTCTGTAATTTTACCGGGAGTATCAATAGGAAAAGGCGTAATCATCGCGGCAGGAAGTGTTGTCATTGAAGATATACCTGATAATACTTTGGTTGCGGGCAACCCTGCCAAAATAAAAAAACGCTTGTCTAAATAGCTCTCCATTCAGATATTCATCTTTTACCTTCTAAAGCTAATACAAGATCAGATACCCCATCTGAAATAACCAAATTTGAACATCCAAGAGAATTTGCTTTCAATAACCGAAGATATTTTCTCATATCTTCAGCAAATATCTTACTATCAAAAACATTGATTGGATGGTAATTATCCAAAATAGAACTCACATATTCAAGGTTTGGAGCAATAATTGGTACTCCAGCCTGGCAGGCTTCAATTAATGGTAATCCAAAGCTTTCTTTTAAAGATAACATCAATAATGCCTTTGACTGCGCATAAACACTTAGAATATCTTCTTTCGGAACTGAACCTAAATTCTTAATTCTGTGAATGCCTTCACTATTAATTTCATTGATTTTATTAATCAACGAGGCAAACCTTCCGTCATCAGGAATTGTTAATGCGCACGAAATACCAGGAATATCATTCGATGAGGTAAGTAAAAAATCTAACAGCAGATTATGTTGTTTATGAGGCCAAGGGTATGATATATAGCAAAAGTCATATTTTTTAAATTCAGACGCAGTGACTTTTAAATTCGGGAAAAAAGGGAGAATAGCAGAATCAATTCCTAAATTATCTTTTAATTGACGTTGCATATGCGGAGTTTGCACAAAATACCTGTTATTTCCAATCAAGGAAGATAATTTATTCATTATGTAATTTATTGTGTGGGCCACTTTTCTTGTTGACTTTATATTCAGCTTATATACATCAATCAATTTTAAAGTCGCATATTCTGTCTGCAAATAAATTGCAGAATCTCTACATGCTAATAACGGTCCTCTATTACAAAAATATAGAGTCTTATTTTTTCCCAGAACATACAGCCTTAACACATCAAATATATTGGCTACTTTAACTTCGACATTTTGATTCTTTAGGTTTTCCTTGAGTTCAGTGTTTCCGAAAACAACAAACTTATGATTATTATCGTTAAGATACTGAGCTAAGTATTGCAATAGAGTAAAACAACCACCCTCACGAACTGTAGTTGCGTCTATAAATAAGACATTTTTTTTCATTTTCAATCTTTAAATTTTATTACCGCATTAGATACTAATGATGTTTCATTACAAGAATATTTTCATCAGCTTAAAGTAATCAACATCTACGTTAGTAGTTTTTCAGCTTTATAATACAAATGTAACACGAAGCACATAATATTCGTACTTTTGTCGTAAGTGCATAGTAAAACATGAAACAAATACTCCAAAACCTTTCCAATGGTGAAACCATTCTTGAAGAAATACCCTGCCCAAGAGTCAAGGCAGGACACCTTTTAATACGCACCAGTAATACCCTAATATCGGCTGGCACTGAAAAAATGCTTATAGATTTTGGCAAAGCTAATATGATTGATAAGGCACGCCAACAACCCGACAAGGTTAAAATGGTAATTGACAAGATAAAAACCGATGGTTTGATGCCAACTATCAACTCTGTCAAGAACAAACTTGATCAACCTATCCCGCTTGGTTATTGCAATGTCGGTACCGTTATTGAAGTAGGTAGAGGAGTAGAAGGCTTTGCAATTGGTGACAGGGTTGCATCTAATGGCAATCATGCCGAAGTAGTTTGCGTTCCAAAAAACCTTTGCGCAAAAATTCCTGATAACGTATCCGATGAGGAAGCTGCATTTACAGTAATCAGTGCTATAGCCCTTCAGGGAATAAGGCTGGCACAACCGACTCTTGGTGAAGCTGTCGTAGTTACAGGCCTAGGCTTATTAGGTCAACTCGCTATTCAAATGCTCAGATCACACGGGTGTAGAGTCCTGGGCATAGATATGGACTCAGAAAAATGCGAAATGGCCAAGAGTTTTGGAGCAGAAGTGGTTGATCTTTCTCAAGGAGATGATCCTATTGCAATAGCCAATGCTTTTTCCCGCGGGCGAGGCGTTGATGCTGTATTAATTACAGCAGCAACCAAAAGTAATGAGCCAATGCACCAGGCCGCTACAATGTGTCGCAAGCGTGGTCGTATTGTACTTGTAGGTGTTGTTGGATTAGAGCTTTCACGTGCGGATTTCTTTGAAAAAGAGATCTCTTTTCAGGTTTCATGCTCATATGGTCCGGGGCGTTATGATCCTCTATATGAAGAGGGTGGACAGGATTATCCGCTTGGCTTTGTGAGATGGACAGAGCAGAGAAACTTTGAAGCTGTGCTTGATATGCTGTCTGATGATAGGATGGAAGTCGAATCTTTGATATCTCATCGTTTTCCAATAGATGATTTTCAAGGAGCATATAATCTGGTTACCGGCAAAGACCCTTCTCTTGGGGTTTTGATGGAATATTCAAATGCAGATGAAAAACAAGACTCTTTACGCAAGCAAACCATCGCAGTAAATAGCAGTGTTCCCGGAGAAGGCAAGGTCGTTCTTGGGGTTATTGGATCTGGGAATTATGCAACTTCTACTTTGATACCAGCTTTTGCATCAACTGGAGCGATTCTAAAAAGTGTTGCATCTAGTGGTGGTATTAGTAGTACCCATGCCGCCAAAAAGTTTGGATTTAAAGAAACCACAACTAACACTGAAGCTCTTTACAGTGATAATGAAATTAATGCATTGATAATTACCACTCAACACGATACCCATGCTCGCTTCATTTGTTCAGCGCTTGAAGCTGGTAAACATGTATTTGTTGAAAAGCCTATATGTATTAATAGAGAGGAACTGAATAATATTAAAGAGGTATATGCTAAGAGCTCGGAAAAATTTGGTCCTCGAATTTTAATGGTTGGTTTTAACAGAAGATTTTCGCCATTTATCACCAAAGCAAAAGATCTGCTTTCAACAAGCCGTATCCCAAAGAGCTTTATAATGACTGTTAATGCAGGCGACCTACCATTCGACCACTGGCATCATGATAAGGAAGTTGGCGGAGGAAGAATTGTAAGTGAAGGTTGCCACTTTATCGATCTTCTGCGTTTTTTGACTGATAGCAAAATTACTGGGATAAAATCCACCATGATGGGCGCTGCAGATGGTGTGATAATTAGAGATGACAAAGTCAGTATAACAATCAGCTTTGCTGACGGCTCTTTTGGGACAGTACATTATCTTGCTAATGGCAGCAAATCCTTTCCAAAGGAGCGGCTCGAAATATTCAGTGAAGGCAGAATATTGCAGTTAGATAACTTTCGCAAACTAACGGGCTTTGGCTGGGGTGGTTTTAACAAAATCAAAAAGTTCCAGCAAGATAAGGGGCAATCTATTTGCTCCCAGGCATTTGTTGATGCCATCAAGAATGGCGGAGAACCTCCAATATCATTTGATGAGATAGTCGAAGTAGCAGAAGCATGCTTTGATGTTATGGATGATCTTGCAAAAAATTAATCACTGTAAAGAATTGCATGCTCAAACAGCGTTACTAAAGCAACAATTAATTGGAGAAAATTGTGGAATTATCTTTTCTTGAGGCAATAGAAAAAGAGATATGCCACTATGCATCCAAAAACACTTTCATTTCCAGCAAACACAACAGGATTTATATCAGCAAAAGTGATTTGGAATTCCAAGTCTCTTTGCCCAGACAAGGGTGGAAAGATTATTTCGGCTTTTCCAGATACTTGAGAAGATTACTAAGACTGGATAAATGTAATGTCGCATTATTAGATGATGGATTTATCGCCATAAGAATGAGCAAGGTTTACCGCTACTATTTCGCAACAAAAGAACTAAAGCATGTATTAACAATAAATAATTGCCGAAATGTTTTACATCAATCAATCGCTGTAGTTAATGGCAATGAAATTTTTTTTGGGGAGTATGGCAATAACTCCGATCAAAAGGTCGCTGTTACCGTTTACAGAAGCTTGGATGGGGGAGAAAGCTGGGACAAGATATATCAATTCCCTCCAGGGAAGATAAAACATATCCATGGCTGTTATTATGATCCGTACGAAAAAAAAATATGGACATTAACAGGTGATTTTAAAGGACAGTGTTACATGCTCTGTTCAGATAAAGATTTTGCAGATGTAGAATGGGTAGGTGATGGAGACCAGGTATTCAGGGCTTGCAATTTATTCTTCGAAAAAGACTCTATTCATTGGGTAATGGATTCACAACTGCAAGACAGTTACCACATTGAAATGGATAGAAAAACCAGGGAGATTCACAAACGAACTGTTTTTGCTGGCCCAGTTTGGTACATAAAAAGATTGACCGACGGATATTATCTTGCAGCAACAGCTCAGGAAACAGGTGCTGGTGTAAAGGATGAATATGCTCATCTATACGCATCGAAAGACTTAATCGAGTGGCAAGAAATTTATAGATTTCAGCACGATGGTTTGCCAAAACGATATTTCAAAAACGGAATCGTCAGTTTTGCAGACGGAGATCAAGACAGTACTTCTTTTTATTTTTTCACAGAGGCTATAAAAAATCTTGACGGAAAGATTGCCAAATGCAAAATTATTGATGGATAATCAAATGATTAACTTAGAAAAAACAGACTCAATTATTAACAACTGCTGGCAAGCAATAGCAAAGAAAGAACATACTACTCTTAATACAAAATACCAACCTCTCAGGGACATTGAAAAGTATTTAGGCTTATATCCTTTACAGCACCTGCATATTCCATCTGAAAATAAACCAGAAATTGATTTTTCCGATATTGAACCGAGTTTTCAAAATCTCAATGATGATATTCTCTATTCACTCCGTATAAAAATTTCAGCTTCGGAAGATGCGCAATCCACCGATATCTGGGCAGAAAAGATCTTACGCTTTTGTGAAGTGAGATATAGGCATTTAAAAAACAGATGCTTTGACAAATGCAAGAGCCATGAAGCAGCTAAACTGCATATAATGCATATTGCTGTTTTATTAATGGATCAGGGCTTCAAACGAGATGATGTCCGTTTTATAAATACGGTATTAAAAATAATGGATCTGAAATGGGCAATAGATATTGAACATATTCATCAACAGCTAATATCTGCAAACTCTACAGATTTACAGACTGCACTATTTCAATTCAGAGTGCTTCTAACTACTGAGCTATTTTTAAGAAGATATCAGCAGGAGAATTCAATTGTCTAAAAAAGTCGTAATACTTTCTCCGAGCAAATATAGTTTATATACGTTATGTATAGCAGAGCTATTATTAAGAAATAATGTTGAAATCAAAGCCATAGTCACCTTAAAGCTAATTAATCCCAAACGCTTTATCTCAGAATTTGGCAGAGATGGTAGCAGATTATTAAAAAAAATATGGAAAAAACTTTTCTTGCGTAAAAAAGCATATAAAGAATCAGATTATGAAACCATCATTGATTTGATGAAAAATGAAAAAATTAACCATGCCAGCGTTATTGATATTAACAAAAAATACGGCGTGCCAATTGTGTATTGTAATAACCTAAACGAAGCAACAGTTATCCATACCCTTAAGGACGCAAACCCTGACATAGTGGTATTCACTGGCGGTGGCTTGATCAGAGAAGGGATACTGGAAAATTCAGGAGCGGGGGTATTAAATTGCCATATGGGAGTACTCCCCCCATACAGAGGGATGGATGTTGTTGAATGGCCAATATTAGAAAAAAATAACAACCAACTGGGAACTACTTTGCACTTTATGGATAAAGGAGTAGACACAGGTGATATTTTAGACATTGAACAAATCATACCGAATAGAGGCGAAACAATTTCGCAGCTGCGCGAAAGATACGAGCCAATTATGTGCAGGCAGATGCTCCGTGTATGTTTAGAGTTTTTAGCCGGAGAAATACAACGAATCCCCCAAAAACCAGAAGATGGCAAACAGTATTTTATCATGCATCCTAGGTTGAAAGGGATCGTTGAGCAAATGCTTGAGAATATTTAGCTCCACTTGATGAGCTTTAACTTATGAGAGAATTAATCAATAAACTATCTCTGTATTTATGGACATTTCGCTATCTGCGTCCTATGCAGATAGCGTATATGATCTTGCGCAGAATAATAAATATTCAGCCAAAAATTTCTGAGAATATTAATCCACAAACCAAAACTGGATTCAGGCTTTCTGGATCAATCCGCTCAAAGCAAAATCTACTAAATGGCAATACATTAACTTTTTTAAATACAGCAATAGAAATCGATGATAACCATATTGACTGGGGTTGTGCTTCACATCCAAAACTATGGCGCTATAACCTACATTACTTTGATTATCTGCTTGATCCAGAATTACATATTGAATCTGATCGGCAGTTTATCGATAGCTGGATTGACAACAACCATCCTGGCATGGAAGACGCCTGGGAACCTTATACATTATCACTGCGAATAGTTAATTGGATTAAGTACTTTGCTTCAATTTACCCGCATGAAATTCCGCACCGTTGGTTAGTTAGTCTCCATCAACAAGCTCAATTTCTAGAACAGCAAATCGAATATCATATTCTTGCCAATCACTATCTAAAAAACGGAGTTGCCCTATTATTTGCTGGTATTTTTTTTGTAGGAGATGAAGCTAATCGCTGGCGTAAAAAAGGGATGAAAATAATTCTGGAAGAAGCCAATGAGCAGCTTTTAGAAGATGGCGGACATTACGAACGCAGCCCGATGTACCACAGCATTGTGACTGAAGATTATCTCGATGTGTTTAACCTTCTCGAATCAAACGAATCTTTCAATTCGAAACAAGTTAGACTATTTATTCAGAATAAATGCCATAAGGCACTAGATTTTCTAGCAATGATTTTAATGCCAGATGGCGATATACCTCTATTTAATGATTCAGCCTTCAAAATCGCTCCAAATCCAAAATCTTTATTTATTTATGGCTCGCAACTAACTGGGTATCAATTACCACCTAAATCGGATACAAAAGAGATAATAAATCTGCCTCAATCTGGATATTACGGAATAAAAAACAATCAAGATATGATAATCGCAGATTATGGTGAAATTGCCCCTGACTATCAACCAGGGCATGGACATTGTGATCTACTTAGTTACGAACTTGCTATTGACGGACTGCGAATAGTTGTTGACTCTGGTGTTTATGACTACCAGGCAAATCCAGAACGAAAGTATTGTCGTTCTACAAAAGGACATAATACCATTCAACTGAATAGTGAAGAACAATCAGAAATTTGGGGTGTCTTCAGATTAGCTCGAAGGGCACGACCTATTAAGCCGTCAATTCATGAAAAAAGCAGCATCATAAGTATAACGGGTGGGCATGACGGCTATGAACGTCAACAGAAAGGAAGAATTCACAGGCGCTCAATAGAGGTTGGAAATGATTCATGGAGTATTAAAGACCGCATTGAAGGTGGCGGTAATTGTCAGGTTGAAAACTTTATTCACCTCCATTCTGATATTACTACGGCAATATCTGAGAACAAAATTATATTACGTAATCCTGAAAATAAAATCTGCGCAGAAATTATCTATAACGGACAGGTGGAAGTTAGCATTAAAAATAGCGAATGGTTCCCTGAATTTGGAAAACGAATAACAAACTCTGTAATCGTTTTCTCATCACAAACGCAATTACCATTCGAAATGGAGTATACCATCCGAAAGCACCAATAAAAAAATCACCCCTTCTCTTTAGCAGTCTTATCTGCGTTAGCAGTTAAAGGATCTGTATTCATTCTAAATTCCTGTAAATTATTCAATCCATCATTATCAATGTCTTTGTTGGCATCTTCGTTGCTCAACGGATTCAGATTATATTTAATTTCCCACCCATCTTCCATGCCATCATTATCTGTATCATTTCTCAAAGGCGCTGTTCCTATCATGAATTCATTCACATCGAACAAACCATCACTATCAGTATCTATCTTTTCATCAAACTTACTTCGCAAGCGAAGAATATGATCAATAATATTAAGTCTAATTCTATTAACATCATCGATGGGTGTTTGCAGGCTAAGGATACTATCAAGATAAGCTTGGGCATTGCGTGCCTTTTCAGTTTCAGGCATTTGCTCTATAAGTTTTTTCAAAGTCTGAAAATAACGCACATCGTCCACACCTTCGCGGAACCCTTCCCACTGAATAGTATCTATTACTCCATTTGATGTTGGATAGGCAAATACATGATCTCTGAACCTCTTTCCTTTCAAAGATGAATCAAAATCGTTCCATATTGAAGGATAATCCAAATAACCTTTCCCATCTAAGGAGATATATAATTTATATTGCCTTCCTGTTATGAGATTATATTCATCGCCCGTAGTCTTATAACAAATGCTAGCACCACATTGAGATGCAGTAACTGCTTTTGGGTTTATTTTAACTAAATTTTCTGGCTTATTTTGTACGCTAATATAATCAGACATACGGCGTTGATATGCATAATCCATCTCTCCATCAAAACCGGATCGCAATAGCAGGAAACCAAAATTCTTTCTATAAAGACTGAAACTTTCTATTCCTGCTTGTGGATTACCGTAAGTATAAACTTCCCGTCCATAGCTCCTCCATTTTTTTTCTTCTAACTCAGTAGGAATACCATTAAAATTAACTAAATCTACATAGGGAGCGATGATATCTGCAGCTCCTTCAAAAACAGCTGCATAAGTTTTAACTCCTTTTTCCCTAAGAAACTTAAGAGGAATCCTTGCACGTTTAAGCATTTCTTTATAGCCTAAAGCCTTGCCTCTATCATCGCCCTTCTCATCAACTCCATAAATATAAATTTCAGGTTTTGCACAACTAATCTTTGCTTTGGCAATTGCCTTCTTCCATCTTTTAAGTTTTTCGAGCATCCATTCAATTTTCTTTTTATCATAAATCTTTTTATCTTTATCAAAGATCAGATGGTCTAATTTCAGGCTATCAATATCAGCTACATCTTCATAATTTTTTGATAAAAGCGGAGCCATATTACCTCCTGATGTAAATATCTTGTCACAAGGTAGATTTGACTGTTCTCTTAATTTCAATGCTTGTGTAATATGATCAAAATCATTACCCCCAACATATTGAAGATTTGGATACAGTACACCATGATCACGAATGTTTTCCATCTCTACTCGATATTGCTCCGCCGTTTTCCAACCATGAGTTAAACCTTCCTTGGCGACTAATCCATTATCCACCATTACAAAACCATGGTAATAAATTCCATAATCGACAGGTGAAGGGGCCAATGTTATCGGTAGAACAATAACCTCAAGCGGAAAACTATCACGCCCCCCATTTTCATATACAAGATTGATTGCACCGTGATACCTTCCAGGACGCTGTTTTTTTGTAATATTAATATTTATCCAAATTTCTTTATTTGTATTTGCATCCATTACAAACGGCAGCAATTCATCAGAATCTCTTAAATTTGCGTTTAATGGCATCAAAGAATTATAGCTAGATATATCATGATACGTTTTGCCAATATCAGGGATATCAATTTCAAGCCAATTGCGCTTTGTTTCGAAGGTATCACCCATTTCAACTTTGACAAGAGCATCATTTTTTAGCAACAACTCAGATACTAGCGCTTTTTTGCCAGGAACCATATTTACACTTGTGTCGTTAGACTGATACCATGCCTTTACAACACGGATATCGATACTATTTTGAGGCAATATTTCCCCTGTTACTGCATGAGAAAAAGAGCCAGATTGGATACTCACTACCTGATCTTGAAGCGATCTAAGCACAAATGAAAGCGACTCGGTCTCTCCTTGCGCAACAACGCCTAAAAATTCTTTCTCACCGCCTGTTATATCACTTGGCATTATAACAGTCCTTTTTCCAGGGTTATGTACCAAATAGTTAGAGGCTGTCGCTGCAAATTTCAAACCATCTCGGTAAAAAGCCATTTTTTTATATTCATCTACTGTAAATATGGCCTCATGACTTGCCAATTTTTTCCTCAAGGACGATATAAATTGTCCTATTTCTTCATTATGTCCAGCTTTGCTTATATCAGAAGTATTAACTGATGCCATTTTTGCATTTAAATCTGCTAGACCTTCTGTCATGTATTGACGAATACGTCGAATATATTTACTTTTGAGTTGGTATGCATATGAATTGAATAATGCAGTCTTGGGAACATCACCAACAAAATGAATATCATCTATATAAAAAGTAAAACGTCCTCCCTTGTTCGCACGTATTATTAACCCAAACATATCCGTTTTTGATACCACATCACTTCCTTTGATATCAGCGTACAAAAACTTTGTATTTGAACCCAATACCCTCTCTTCAGTTTCATTCGCAGATTTTGTTAAATCTAACTTATAATCAAGCCACTGCCTACTACCACCATCTTGAGTTCTCAAACACCCTGTTCCTGATCCTTCATAACCTGGTCTGAAGTTAGTATTTGTACAAAGCCCAATATAACCTCCTTCTGGGAGCTGATCGACCCATAATTTTGCTGAAACGTTAAGATTCCCAATATTTGGATACGCCTTCAGGATTGGCAGTTGCAAGTAATAATAAGTAAAGTTTTTACTCTCAATTAGGCTTGCTTCGGGTAGTGTCAAATCCACTTTGAAGGAATATGAATCTGAAGCTCCTCTTTCATCCGAGGGCCCAATGTAGTGAATAGTAAAGGGGTTGCTATCATCTATTATATCAGGACCTAAAATCCACCGCTGAAAAGCGCAATCTTTAGCTAAGCATTTAGTATTTTTGTCTGGCTTACAATCAGGATGAATAACGCAACTATCACCGCCTCTTTCAAATCCCCAGAGATCATCAACGTGTCTATTGAGCGGAGGAATTTCAGCACCAGCTGCCGATATCACACAACACACCAATAGCAACCACATAATTGGCTTTTTCATAATGTCTCCATAAAATGATCTAAGTTTAAAAAACTTGCCTAATGGAACCGAGCATTAAAGTTAATAACAATATATACTATCTTATAAAAATGCCCTTGAAAAAATTCAAAACGCGCTATCTATCAAGTATTAAAATAACGATATATTTTTCCTAAAGTAATGCGATTGGAATTACCTTTTGACAGTAAACTCTGTTCCATTTTAGTGATAGTGAATAAGACTAAATTCAATAGTTTGTAAGAAAAAATTAACAAAACAATTTTCTTGTAATGGTTTTTTTGAATAAGAATAATACCGTTCTAATTCGAGGCCTGAAATAATTATACATATCTTTAAATCTATAATTAATAAAATAAAAAAGTATATATCCTGATATTTGATAGAAAGAAATATGCCATGCCTTTATCCCGTCAATTTTAATAGAATTACCGCCATAACGATCATAGGAATCCCAATCAACATCACATAATTTATATCCTTCGCTACCTGTCTTTGCCATTTCATATACTTGTGTTCCAGGGTAAGGGACCATAATGCCCAAGCCTATTTCAAAAGGATTAATTTTAATTGCTGACTTAATAGTATCGATAATAGTTCTATGAGTCTCGCCTGGATGCCCGATAATATAATAGCAATGTGTTTTTATTCCCTCTTCTTTGATTATTTGAACTGCATTATATGCTTTTTCAATTGTATAAGGGCGCCCAATTTTTTGTAAAATGGCATCATTACCTGATTCAATGCCTATTTGTATCAGTATACACCCAGCCTTTTTTGCTTTTTTAATAATAGATCTATCAACTATATTAGGATGTACCGCTGCAGTAAAACTTGCCTTTTTTGCAAAATCATTTTCGATTAGGTAATCAAGAATTTCATTTACTTGTTTATTATTATAAAGAAAGATTTCATCAATTATTTGGACTTTATTAGCTCCATAAATATTTATAGCTTTATTCCACTCTTCAAGAATTGACTCTGTTGATCTCCATCGCACATGTCGCCCCAATGCTTTTGAACAATATGCACAATTATATGGACATCCTCTACAAGTTGTTAAGTAGTATGTCTTTTGGTGATTTTGCAAAAAAAAATCCCGATTATAGTATAGATCAACTGCTGGCTGAGGTGTTTTACTTAAATCAAGATACCCTGCTTGTGGTGTATTATTCACAATATTGTTACCAGACCTATAAGTTAGCCCATCAATATCAGAATAGTTTTTATTTCCAACCTCTAAATAGTTAACAAGCTTTGTTAATGGTAATTCTCCTTCCCCTGATATCGCAAAATCTAAATCATCAATTTCTTGTAGTATCTCTTTTGGCATCGCAGTAGCGTGCGGCCCACCTAAGATCGTCCAGATATTCCGCTGAGATTTTTTTAACCACTCGATAATTTTCCTCGCATTCGGAATTTCATGAGTCATGGCTGTTATGCCAAACACCTGTGCATTACATGTTCCCATCCAGCTAACAATGGCACTAAAATCCATTGAGAGAAACGCTGCATCTAAGATATTAACTTCATGCCCTTTTTCTCTTAGATACCCTGCCAGATATGTCAATCCGACCATATGAGATGAAGCCCAGTTAAAACCGTCACTATGAGGCTTTATTAAAACAATTTTCATAATATTTTCTATACACTAACATAACTCTACAGCAACTTTGATGCGTTTCTTAGAGACAACACCACATAGATCCCCCAATACAAATCCGTGGCATTATGCCTTCGACCATAACAATCAGATACTATCCTGCGATATTTACATTTTTTTTAAACTGAACAAATCATTTTTCCAATTACTGTATTGCTGTACTTCCCTATTAATCTGTTTGTAATTAATAATTGATATATTAAGACAGCAATAATAGAGTGAATTCCTAACAACATATTTAAAAAATGGGGCAGCACAAATATGTGCTGTTTAAAAAATGAATCAATTTATTGAAGAAATAATTAATGCTCCACTTTATGGAGAATCAATTAAAGATGTTTCAATTTTCTTAAATCCAATAACTAACAAAACAATTTTAGACATTGGCTGCGGAGATGGACAATTGAGTCTTTTTTTTGCTATGCAGGGAGCAAATATTATTGGCATTGATAAGAGATCATCAGCCTTAAAGAAAGCGACAAATCTTCTAGCAAAATACAGGTTAGATAATCAGACTCAGTTTATTAAAGGCCTTGGCGAACAACTTCCTTTAGATGATTCGTCCGTCGATATAATATATTCAAGAAGTACAATTCAATACATGAATAGAGATAAAGCGCTTAATGAATACTTCAGGGTTCTAAAACCAGATGGCAAAATTGCGCTTATTGAGAATCTGCCGCATAACCCCATTATAAAAATATTTAGGGTAATAAGATCTATTACTAGCTTTTCTATTGAGCAAAAAAACTATATCAATTCAATCAATGGTTATATCACTCATAAAGAAATTGACGACTACATGAGTCGCTTTGAACATAGTACAAAAAAAGAATTTCATCTTTTTCGTATGCTATCTATATATCTATCTCGCGCTTTTCAAACTAATCTAGCAATAATTAAATTTGATAACTTTCTTAAATCAGCAGATCGTTTTATTCTTCAAAATGTGCCAATCACTAAAAGCTTAGCTTGGTTCTGTTCAATATATTGTGAAAAAAAGAAGCAAGATGTTTAGGCAAATTACAAAAATATCTTCAACAGCCATTCCAATAACCAGAAATTTCTTTTCTGAAAAACGTGTATTATTTCGTTTATTGAAATTTCCCTACGCAATAAAACAAATCATTAAAAATAAAAAAACCTGTGAGTTATTATCCTTTATATATTGGGAAATATGTTACTGGCTTGGTTTATTTGAGAAAATTACGTTCACTAATACCCCACCAGTTCTAATAAACTCATTTGGTGATAAAAATCGCATATTGCTGCTTGAAAATGAGAGTTTCAGAATCCGTATTTCTGACTTACAGTGGAAAATGAGGTTTCAATGTAATGGTAATAAAAACATCGGCTGTTTACACTCAAATCCTTGCCAATTAGTTTGTATAGACAACACTGATGAAATTGTATGGAGTAAAAAATTTTCGCACGAACTATTATCCCTTCATGTAAATAGCATTGGAACAGTTATAGTCTGCCTCGCAAATGGTCAAATTTTCTGCAGCGAAGACAACGGTAATTCATTTTTAAATACATTGACGCTAACGCATGAAGACTGTTATTTCAGATTTGAGTTTGGCATAACTGAAACTCCAGATGGCATTATAATTATTGGAGAATATGGTAACCTCCAAAAAAAAGGGCGTTTTTCTTCAGTCGCCAATATTTACTTCAGCATAGATAATGGCAACTCATGGAAATTTACTAATCATTTAATTAAACAGGGGGTTAATAAACACATTCATTTAGTTAAATATAGCGACATAATAAATCAGCTAATTCTAACAGATGGCGATAATCGAAAAAAAATGTGGTGCTGCCATCAAGATGATTTGATTGGGCATACAAAAGAGCCTGAAATTAAAATGTTTAATAAAAAACACATACGCCTTGGAGGATTTACATCTTTTCTTGAGCACAATAACAAGGCTATCTTTGGTACTGACTATAATGGTGGAACTAATTTCATAGTTACTACAAATAGCTATATCACATTTAATAAATTAGTTATTCCTGATCCTTATCGTAGATGCCCAGTATATGCATTGAAAAAAAGGCGCTCTCAAAATGGGATTGAAATTTGGGCGAACCTTCATAATTCAACTATTACCAATTCTAAAAGTTTAGTTATGGTTTCAAGAGATAATGGCCAAAGCTGGATAAGAGTTTTTGAATATTGCGGGCATAACAATCGTGTTCATTTTGTTTCAAATTCTAACAAAATCGAAAATTCAATTGTCATATGTATAACAGAATTATCTAACTCTCCTGGAGAATCTGAAAAACCTTTAATTACATATGAGATAACCGACTAATTACTTTCCTTATATACTTTGCAGTAAAAGAAAGAACTGATAATGGAATTAGGCTAAAATTAAGGATAATATCGACTGACAGCAAAAGCTGACATATATTTAGCTCCTATTTTATCATGCGTAACCTTAAATGATATTAAATGCAAATTGATAACTTTGGAAAAACTTATTTATGTAGGTGTGATGAAAAAGTTAACCTGTTTTAAATCATACGATATAAGAGGCAAACTCGGAGAAGAGCTTGATTCAAGTATAGCTTACCGCATTGGCCGAGCATTTGCGGAGTATCTAAAGCCTAAGGCTGTTGTTGTTGGCGGAGATGTAAGAGCAACAAGTGAAGAATTAAAGTTAGCTCTTGCTGAAGGTTTGATGGATTCAGGTGTTAACGCAATTGATATTGGAATGGTTGGTACTGAAGAGATATATTTTGCGACTAAACACCTCAAAGCTGACGGGGGTATTGAGGTTACCGCAAGCCATAATCCTATTGACTATAATGGGATGAAATTTGTACGTGAAGAATCAAAACCTATAAGTGGCGATACTGGTCTAAAAGAAATTCAAAAACTGGCAGAAGAAAACATATTTTCAGCTATTAAAATAAAAGGCCAGTTAACTAAGCAATCAATATTAAATGAATACGTTGATCACCTGCTCACTTATATAGATATTAAAGAATTACAACCAATGAAAATCGTTGTTAACTCTGGAAATGGTGCAGCAGGCCATGTGATTGATGAAATCGAGGCTCGGCTAACAAAAGCGAATATTCCGATTGAGTTTATTAAAGTTTTTCATAATCCAGACCCAACCTTTCCTAACTGTAGCATGACGCTCTTGCGCCTTGTTATTAGCCTGTTTATGCCTATAGCCCTTCTTGCCTTTGTTGCGATTAATCTCTCTGGATATTGTGCTTTGACTCCTTCCAAGATTATTGGCAATTTCTGCTTTTGATTTACCACATTCCAATGAAATTTCTATATAATGTCTTTCTTCAAGACTCAGGTGTTTGTAGCTCATAGTAGCCTCTGCTTGTTGGTTTCGAAGCCTTGCATTGTAACCCTGAGTCTTGTTTAAATAACAGGGTTAATGCTTAGCTTCTTTCAGAGGTTATGCACTTATTATACGAATCCGCCTCTGCTAACTTTAAATTTGATGACTTTGAATGAAAACGACTATTAAGCGCATATTTTTTCTTTTTCTGTTGCTATTAATCTCAATTGGAATTGTTTACGGGCATCTATACCATGCAAACAACAAATTAGCATCACTCCCACCTAATACTGAATATATTCAAAGTCGCGATGCTGCAAAGTCATGGATTATTACAAACCAAGAAGAGATATTATCCGACCATAATCCCATGCTGTGGTGGATGATTAAGCAAAGCATCATAAATTCAAAAGATGAAGATTTGGAAAAGCTATATCAGACCTATGCAACAAACTTCCAGAATAAATTTCCAACCAGCGCCTGGAATACGCTCATAGATCAAAACAGATATTTCAGGGTAAATCTTGATGAAGTTTTGCAATACCCGGACTATAACCAACATATTATCTATGGTCTTACGTGTAATAGAGATCTCGCTGAATTTGATATCATAGCTGCACAAAACCAAGTTAACTTCTGCGATACTTATCACCCAATAAGTCCGGCATGCACAACCCATCAAATGATGGGAATCTTTTTTGCTCAGGAAAATAACTGCTTACCTAGATATGAGGCAGATCAGCTGATGTCATCTCTTAAGAACATCGTCATTACTCAGCTCGAATATGACCCCAGACTGGTTGATGTTTATTTACAGCGCGTATTGATGCTACTGCTAACAAATGCTAGAGATGATATACAGCCAATTTGGATTAAACGCATACTTGATGCTCAGTTAGAAGATGGTGGTTGGAGTGATTTCGACGGTTTGATTAATACGGGAAATGGCAACCAAATAGGGTTTACCAAAAGGTCTCTTGGAATAAGAACCCCTGCATCGGATTTTCATGCTACAGCCCAGGGACTATTGATCTTTTCTTTACTAGCCAGCTCCAAATAACCCTTAAAGTCAACTACGTATGCATAGCGAATACTAAGTGTAATCGTAACAGATTACACCTGTATTATTCCTGTAACAGTGCCAATGTATATTCAGCTCCCCAGCATAAGATAATGCCTTATGCGCTGTTACAACCGAATAATGCAAGTAGTGACACAATATGCATATATTATTTTTAAGCCATTATTTTCCACCGGAAGTTAATGCACCAGCAACAAGAACATACGAACACTGTCGCCATTGGGTGGAAGCAGGGCATAAAGTAACGGTAGTTACCTGCGTACCAAATCACCCCCAAGGTAAAATTTATCCTGGCTTCAAAAATCGCTTATATCAAAAAGAGATTGTGGATGGAATTGAGGTTATCAGATTGTGGACCTATATCACCGCAAACGAGGGCTTTTTAAAGCGTACTCTCAACTATGTTCTTTATATGATTGCGGTTATTATGGCTCTGCCTTTTTTACCAAAAGCCAATATCGTTGTATCCACATCACCACAGTTCTTTTGTGGACTGGCAGGTTTTTTCTATAGCTTTTTCAAGCGCACACGCTGGGTTCTTGAAATTAGGGATCTATGGCCTGAATCAATTATAGCTGTAGGTGCTATAACCAATAAAAAAATTATAAAAGCCCTGGAATGGGTAGAAAGGTTTGCATATCGCAGGTGTAATAAAATAGTGTGCGTAACTGATGCCTTCAAAAAATACATCTCAGGTAAAGGGATTGCCCCTGATAAAATTGAAGTGATTAAAAACGGGGTTGATCTCCAACTTTTTTCTGAATTTTCTGGCGAAAATGAGCTCGCAAAAGAGCACAAATTAACGGATAAGTTTGTTGCCTCATACGTCGGTACGCATGGAATGGCACACCACCTGGAAACAGTTCTTGAGGCTGCAAACCTATTACGCGACCGTGATGACATTATTTTTATATTGGTTGGTGATGGGGCTGAACGTAACAGACTATTATCCCTTAAAGAAGAGATGCAATTAAATAATGTCTTAATGCTAGGTCAAATGCCCAAGGCACGCATGCCCGAAGTGTGGGATCTTTCTGATGCTAGCTTAGTTTTATTAAAAAAATCAGATCTGTTTAAGACTGTAATACCTTCCAAAATTTTTGAAAGTATGGCAATGCGCAAGCCTATAGTTTTAGGTGTCGAAGGTGAAGTAAAAGAGATTATCGAAAATGCTGAATGCGGAATTTGCATTGAACCAGAAAATGCACAACAGCTCGCAGATGCTCTAACAAAGCTAGCTGATGATGCAGAGCTACATAAAAACAAAGGCGATAACGGAAGACGTTATGTTGAAAACTACTTTGATCGCAAAGTTCTCGCCAATAATTACGTCGATGTTTTTGACGCGCTTTAGTTAATTTTGAGGTCCTTTAATGAGTAACAATCATATACAAATATCTATCTGGAAAGAACCAACCTGGCTTTGGGCAGCATGGGCAGCATTATTTGCGGCTCTTTTCATTCCATTCTATGAAGGCCTAGAATACATGTACGGTCGCTGGATGGTAAAGGAAGAATATAGCCATGCTCCACTAATCCCATTAATAGCTACATTTCTCATTTGGCAAAAAAAGGATCAGCTGGAACAATTACCCTTTACTGGATCGATCTTAGGGGTTATGACCCTAATTGGCGGTATCTTTTTATATGCTATTGGAGAGCTTTCTTCATTATATGTGGTTATTGAGTATTCATTCGTTGTTGTCGTAATTAGCCTATTTTACACCGTTATGGGGTGGAGGGCCTTTAAGCATATTGCCATACCGTTGCTGATTCTGTTTTTAATGATCCCTTTACCAAATTTCCTTTACAACAACCTTTCCAGCAAACTACAGCTAATTTCATCGCAGATTGGTGTTGGATTTATCCGCCTGTTTGATATTACAGTATTTCTTGAAGGTAACGTAATCGACCTGGGTAGTTATCAGCTTCAGGTAGTCGAGGCTTGTAACGGGCTGCGTTATCTATTCCCACTTATGGCTCTTGGTTTCATTATGGCCTATTTCTACAAAACTGCTCTCTGGAAAAGAGTGCTGGTATTTATTACCACTATTCCTCTTACCGTGATCATGAACAGCATCCGTATCGGAATTATTGGTGTTACCGTAGAGTACTGGGGACAAGAGATGGCTGAAGGGTTCCTGCACGATTTTGAGGGTTGGATCGTATTTATGATCTGTGCAGCTCTTTTATTTTCCGAGATGTGGGTATTGGTAAAGCTTAGTAAAGATAAGCGTCCCTTCCGCGAGGTGTTTGGTCTTGAATTCCCTGAGCCAACTCCGCGAGGTGCTACTATAATCAAGCGCAGTGTCAATACACCATTTATTGCATCAATCGCGCTGGTAGTATTTATGGTTGTTGGGTCTTCCATTATTACAGAAAGGGAAGAGGAAATTCCTGAGCGCAAATATTTTAATGAATATCCAACCACTCTTTCTGACTGGAAAGGAAATCGCGGTAGCCTGGAACAGATGTATATCGATACACTCAAGTTCGAAGACTACATCATTGCTGATTATAAAAATCGTAACAATGATCTCGTAAACTTTTATGTGGCTTACTATGATTCACAGCGCAAAGGAGAATCAGTGCATTCGCCCCGTTCATGTATCCCTGGTAGTGGCTTGCGTATCGAGAGCCTAAAACAATATGATGTGCCCGGAGTAAACATCTCTGGCAAACAACTTAAAGTTAATCGAGCCATAATTAAAGAGGGGGATAAAACCTCTCTAATTTACTACTGGTTCCAGCAGCGTGGTCGCTCAATTACTAATGAGTATATGGTGAAATGGTGGCTATTCTGGGATGCGTTAACCAAGAATAGATCGGATGGTTCATTAGTACGACTAACAACCATGGTGCCTCCTGGTTCAACTCCAGAAGAAGCTGATAAGGTGCTAACTGAATTTGCCAAGGATATATCAGGCACTCTAAGCGAATACATTCCTGATTAGGAGAGCTCTTAGATGTTATTATTCCCCAGCTTTATTCTGGCCATGTTTATCAGCATGTTGCTGATACCGCCTTTAATTAGGTTTGCGCCAAGAATTGGGCTGGTTGATATTCCTGATGAACGCAAAGTTCATGTTAACGCCATCCCTCGCGTTGGAGGGGTCGCCATGGTCATTGCAGCATTAGTTCCAATGTTGTTGTGGCTTCCCAAAAGCCAAGAGTTTGTAACCTTCCTGGTCTCAGTGGCAATAATCTACTTTTTTGGTGTATGGGATGACCGCAGTGATCTCAACTACAAAATTAAGTTCTTCGGCCAGATTCTGGCCGTTGTTCTGGTTGTAATTGTTGGTGACGTGCAGATTAGATACATTCCGTTTATGGGTTTAGAACCAGTACCTCAATGGATCTCGATTCCACTTACCATCTTTACCCTGCTTGGTATAACCAATGCTATGAATCTGGTTGATGGCCTAGATGGCCTGGCTGGTGGAACAACCCTAATCGGCTTTGGTGCCATAGGCCTACTCAGTTATATATCCACTGAATCGACAGGTTCAGGAAACCCACATATAGCACTCATAGCAATTTCAATTATGGGTAGCACATTAGGCTTTTTGCGCTTTAATACCCACCCTGCCCGCATTTTTATGGGTGATACCGGAAGCCAGTTTTTAGGATTTGTCATTGGTGTACTAGCAATAATGATTACTCAACAGGATGATCTGCCATACAACCCCGGCATTCCCCTTATTCTTCTCTGCTGGCCGATTTTTGACACCTTGATGGTGATGTTTATCAGAATCTATCAGGGTAAGTCACCATTTGTTGCTGATAAAAACCATATCCACCACCGCCTACTTTCGCTGGGACTGGATCATTATGAAGTGGTATTCGTTATCTACCTGGTTCAGGCAATCTTAGCCACCATAGCCTTCAGCCTACGTAACTTTGCTGATTTTTACGTTATATCTATATATATATTAATCAATATTATGGCGATTATTTTTATCCGCTGGACCAATAGAAATAAGGATAGGTTTCGCATCACCGCTACGACATCAGATATCGATCAGGATATTAGCCAAAATAGCAGCAATCGCCTCGGCAGTTATATTCAGTCGCTAGTTAAGAAAGGGGTATTAGCAGATACTGCCTTCTACCTTTCCCTATTAACAATTCCAGCTGCGTTTATTTTTACCATGGTTGTTATGAGCTCCAGCCTCGACCCCAAGGAATCATTTTCGATAGCTGTTAGCTCAATGGTTATTGCTGCCACAATGTTATTAGTTGCCATTATTAACTGGAACGAACACTTTAAGCTTTTTGAGCGTATTGGTTTATATATGCTAGCTGCGTTAATCGTTTATATCACTAACGATCTCCCTCCGGTAATTGGCGAGGTTAATCACCTGATAAATGCCTTCTTCGTTATATTAGCCATAATCGTTGTTATCGGATTTCGCTTCAGCCGTGATAATAGATTCGAAGTAACTACCCTAGATTTTCTAGTGATATTTGCTGTGATTATGCTTAACACAACACCACTGATTCCTGGATCATACGCGGTACTGGGGCTGCGCCTGATTCTATTCTTCTACATGCTTGAATATCTCATTTCATCAATAACCAAGATGTGGAATATTCTGCGCCTTGCATCCTGCCTGATGCTCTCTATTATCGCTGCGCGCGGATTTTTGATTTAGTTTTTCTTTTGTATTTTTTCTGTATGCCGACCTTCGCCCATTAGTGTCCGGGGAAAGTAATTTAATAGAATCAAGATGGCTGAGCCCTTCGGCTACGCTCAGGATAAACCAAGGCCGAAGTCGCATTGATTATATTACTTTTTCTTGACCCTTCGGCTACGCTCAGGAATCTTGAAAAATTTTAGTCTATTTAAGC